>JAGOQB010000015.1 GCA_017991675.1 Phenylobacterium sp.
GGGGAAGTGCGGCTGCAGCCGCGCCATCTGCTCGTCCGTAAGCCAATAGAGGTCGCTCATATCCAGTCTCCTTGCAGAGCCTGAATCAGATCGAGCACATCACATCAATGGGTCCTGAGCCTAGATCAGCAGCACGCTGGCGCCATGGGTCAGGGCCACGGCGATCAGGCTGCCGAGGATCAGCGCGATGGCGTCGCCGCCCTGGAAGAAACGGGTAAGCAGCCGGCCCGACATCCGCAGCCGGGTCGAGGTCAGCCGGTCGGGGCGCAGCGGGCCGCGGCGGTCGCGGCCGGGATCGGCCCAGGCCGCGGCGGTCGCATCGGCTTCGGCTTGGCGCCGTGCGCGGCGGTCAGCCAACGAACTGGGCTTGAACGGAGCAGCGAGAGACATCTGGGACCGGTTTGTCGCGATAACGGAGAAACACACTGCCACACGGCCTCTGTGTGAGCAGTTAACGTACGCGCGTTCTGTAGCGATATCTGTAAACTATTCGCACCCGTAAAACACCCTAGGTGCGAACAGACAGATGACTGAAGCAATCTCGGGCGCGCGGTTGCGTCTCGATAACTGTCATTCACACTTCAGGATGCTCATAAAGGGCGAACAACCTGCGGGTGAATTGTTCATTTTAGCTTAATCATATTCGCCTGAGAGGCGACTTCGTGAACCGCGGCGACGATGGCGTCGGGCCGGTCGGTCATCATCATGTGCGAGCTGCCCTCGACCTGGCGGCTGATCCCGCGGGTCGAGCGGCGGGCCAGTTCGCGGTGCAGGCCCCACCAGAGGCTGGCCAGCGGCTCGCGCGCGGCGGGCGGCGCAGCGGCGTAGGTTCCGTCGGCGGTCAGCACCACCAGCGGCAGATCGCCGTAGCTCTGGCGGCCGTGGTCGAGCGCCTCGGAAGTGGCGCCCCAGAGGGTGTCGAGTTCGGAGAGCCGGGCGCTCCAGGTGGACGGGCGCAGCGCCTCGGCCCGGCGGGCGGCGGCCGCGGCCGGGCTCTGGCCGGGACGGGCGGGCGGCACGCACTTGTCGAGCGGCGGCTGCGCCGAGGGCAGGGCCTGCGCCTGCGCCGCGGCCAGGCACTGGGCGGCGCGCGCCTGCAACGGGCCGAGCCCGGCCGCGCCCTCGCCGAACAGGGCGGCGAAGCGGCGGTCCTGGTGCTCGACCGAAGGATCGACCAGCACCATGCCGACCACATCCTGCGGCCGGCGGTTGGAGAACAGCCGCACATAGAGGCCGCCGGCGGAGTGGCCGACGACGATGTAGGGGCCGGGAATGCGCGCGGCGGCCAGGCCGCGGTCGAGGTCGCGGGCGATGGCCGCGCCGTCGCGGGGCAGGGGGCCGGGATCCGAAAAGCCGGCCCCGGCGCGGTCATAGCTGCAGACCCGGTAGGACTTGGCGAGCGCGGCCTTGACCTTGCCCCAGCCGAGCGAGTCCGCGCCGTAGCCGCCTTCCAGCAGCACGGTCGGCGCGCCGGCGCCGGCGCAGCGGAAGTTCAGTTTGCGCCCGTCGGGCAGGCGCGCCAGCAGGCCCGGGCTGGCGCTGGGATCGGCCGCGGCGGGCGCCGGCGTCAGGCCGGCGAGGGCTAGGGCGAGCAGGGCGGGCAGGAAGGTGCGCATGGGCGTCTGGCCCCGTCGCGGGGCGTCTCCGAAGGCGTCTCTGCGGGTGACGAAACGGTAATGCAACCGTACCGCGACCAGTGCGTTGAGGCGCGGGGTAAGCTTGGCCGAGGGCGCGCGTACAATGTCTGTCAGGAAGTCCGAAAACGCCATGGCCGATCTGCCGGTTTCGCGGGCGGTGGAGAACACGCCCGAGTATATCGCCCTTCAGTTGCTGGAACGGGTCGCCGACCTGGAGGGCGTGGCCCTGTCGCGCGAGGGCAAGGACAAGCTGGCCAGCCGCAAGTGGCTGCTGGACACCTACGCCGAGTGCCTGGACGCGGCCCGCGGCGCCCGCCGCTACGCCAAGAGCATCTCCTGATCCGGGGCGGGCTGGGGGAGGAGGCTAGGGGAGCGCGCCGGCGATGACGCGCTCCCCCGCCTTGCCGGCGCGTGGGGCGCCGGCGCGCGCACTGGGACGATGGGCTCGTTTTGGTGCGCGAGTGTTCCACTTGGGGACCGCGCAGCAAGCATCGTGCCGTCAGATCTCGATGGTCTAGATCTCGATGTTTTGCGGACCGTCGGCGCCGACCACCAAAAGCCGCGCGCCCGGCGCGGCGCAGGCCTGCAGCTCGACGTCGCCGTACCAGGCGGTGTCGCGGGCCGGATCGGCGTCGAACAGGATGGCGGCCTCGCCCTTGCCGACGAACAGCTGGGCGATCGCCTCGGGGCTGGCGTCGATTCGCGTGATCGCCACGCCGGCGGCCCGCAGCTCGCCGATCTTGGCGTCCAGTCGTTCGTGCAGTTGACCGCTCACGCGCCCCTCCCGTCGCTTAACCATATGCGATGAACCCGCCGGCGCGCCGCACAATTCGGCGAGCGGGGCGCGATCGTGGAGTGGGGCGTTTTTCTTTTCGACGCCCCCGTTGCTCCCGGCGCCCGGTTTCGGCTATGGAGTGCGACCCGATTTGGAGCGCGCCCCGTGCGCGCCCCGTCGGGCTGGTGACGTGGCCGAGTGGCTGAAGGCAACGGTTTGCTAAATCGTCATACGTGAAAGCGTATCCAGGGTTCGAATCCCTGCGTCACCGCCAATTTTCTTCAGCTAAATCAGTCGGGCGCCGCGATGGCTTCGATCTCGGCGCGGACGGCCGCTTCATCGGCGTCCGGGTGCATGGCCATGTAGTCTTCGACGGCGCCGTCGACGGTGTAGTCGTTCGTCATGCGCAGGCCAGCCACATAGAGCGTGGTCGGCGAGTAGTTTTGGCGATGATCCTGCTTCATGTCGCGAACTTCCCCGTTCCAATTGCCGCGCGGTGCGCAACCGGATCAATTGCGTTGGCCTTGCTTGATTTTCCAGGGGGAGAACATGAGCCGCGAACTTGAAGAACTACGCATCAACAGCGGGGCGGACTACACCCCGTCGCGTCTGTACTACGCGTCGTTCAAGTGGCACGACGTCGGCTATACCGTCGACGAGGCGGTCGAGCGGTACATGGAGCTCCATCCCGAGGCCGATGAGGCGGTGGTGCGAGCTGAGATCGCGGCGGCGGCAGCCTAGCCGAACGCCGGAACCTATTTGGCTCGCCCGGCGCCGTTGGTCTCCAGCAACCGGATCAGCACGGCCGCGGCCCTTTGGACCTCTCGATCCCGGTCGCCGCGGTCGCCCCTGGCCGCCAGCAGTTCGCCCAATCGTTCCACGTGCGCGACCTCGTCGGCGAACAGCCAGTCGCCTTGGCCCTGACGCGGATCGTCAAAGATCTCCAGGTCGTGCAGCAGGGCGTGTCTGGCTACTGCGGCGCGGGCCGGCGACAGTCGCGTCGAGGTCAGGATCACGAGCGCGCGATAGAGCCGGCGGCGATCCGGATGAGCCCACGAAAGCCGCGCCACGGACAATTTCGTCATGGGCGAACCGTCGGGTGCGCTGGCGGCGATGTCCAGAGTATGCGCGGCGCCATGGGGGTGGTACGGCAGGCCGCTACTTCGTGGCTGTGACAAGGGCGAAGGAGAGCAGTTCGCCGCGGTCGGCCTCGAGCATAGCGATCGTGCTGTCGTCGCCCGCCGGATTCAGGGCGCGCGCCCAACGCAGCCAATCGGCCCAGCCGTGCTCCTGCATGCGCGCTGAGGTGACGCTCACCAGTTCGGTGATGTTCCATTGGAAGCGCCACCATTCGGGAGTGTGCCAGGCGATGGCCTCCCAACCGACGCAGGCCTTGATGTGGGCCGGGATCTCGCCCATCGCACGGACTTCTCGGCGCATGGCGGGCGTGGCGATGGCGAGTTGGCCGCCCGGCTTCAGGAAGCGGGTGACGTAGGCCAGATAGCTGTCGGCGGTCCCGAAGTACTCGTAGGCGTCGATGCTGACGATCGCGTCGAACGACTCGGCCGCGAACGGAAGCGCATGCGCCTCAGCCCGCACCGCCTCGATCTGGTCGCTCAGACCCGCCTCGGCGAAGGTCGCTGCGGCCAGCGCCGGGTTCACCCACAGGTCGGCGGCCACGACCTCGACGCCGAACTCCCGCGCCAGGAACACCGATGTCGCGCCGCGACCGGAGCCGAGGTCGAGCACCCGCATCCCCGGCCGCAGGGTCAGGTCCGTCGCGAGGTCTTCCAGCAGCCATAGCGGGTTGGGCCCCATGTCCAGGGACAGGAGCCAGGCTGCGTCGTACTTGGAAGTCAGGGGGTAGCGGTCCGGCTGGTGCAGATCAGCTTTCATTAGACTCGGTCCAGGAGCGTGATCGATCACGCGATGTCGCTTGTCGGTCTCTAACCGACTTAGGGATGATCCTCGGCGAGGGCTGCTTCTCCGATGAGGCTAGGCTAGGGCTATCGCCCGCCCTCTTTCCACGCCGTGCCAACCGCGAAGCCGCTTAGCGTGACTTGAGCGCCTCGGCGGCTTCCAGAGCGGACTGGGCGAGCGGGCTGGGCAGGGCGTCGAGTGGAAACCAGTCCAGGTCGGTGTGCTTCTCAGGTTCGAGCAAGGTCGGCTCGCCCTCGAACTCCGTCGCCAGAAACGCCGGCGAGACCCAGTGAACGCGCTCGTCAGGCGCCACGTAGTCGACGACGCAGAGCAGTACGAGCGCGCCGAGACTGACGCCGATCTCCTCGGCGACCTCCCTTCGGGCGGCCTCTTCCGTCCGTTCCCAAAGTTCGACTTTTCCGCCGGGCAGGCTCCAGCAGCCGGCTTCGGGGGCGCGCGCACGCCGGATCAGCAACAAGCGTCGGTCGCGCAGGATGGCGACGCCGCATCCCACCCTCGGACTGTTCGATGGTTGGATCGACAAGGCGTGAGCTCCCCCGAATCCGTTTCCACCTATCTCGGACCGCGGGTGCTGCGAAGTCACGCCCCGTGTCGCGCCGGCGCATGCCAATAGGTCCCGCCCCCTCGGGAAGGGGGCCGGGCTCGGGCGATGCTGTCAGCCGGTCCCGGTCGGTCCGCTCATGCCTGGACGACGCAGAACGGGTTTCCCTCGGGATCGCGCAGCACGGTGTAGCCTTCGCCGCGCCGAGAGAGGCTGGCGCCGAGTGCGACGAGCCGGACGATCTCCACTTCCGGATCTGCGGCGGCGATGTCGAGGTGAATGCGGTTCCGCTCGGGGCGTGGCCCGCCCATCAGATGAAAGCACAACCGGGGGCCGGGGCCTTCGACCATGACCGAGGTGTCGGTTTCCGGCGTCAGGCCGAGGGCGGCCAGGCGCGCGATCTCCGCATCGTCGTATGGCGCGACCGCGTAGCCATCCAGCGCCGCCGCCCAAAAGCGGGCGAGGGCGGCCGGGTGGTCCGCATCGATGACGATGTCCTTCAGCCGGGCCATTGACGCAGGATGCTCGGCGCTCGGCGGTCGGCGCAAGTGGAGGCTGCCGGCTTGGCGGAGCTTGAGAAATGCCGGCCGGAAGCTGATGCTCGCCGAGCCCCCAATGGCGGTGGAGCGAGAGCATGGCTGCAGGTCAAACGATCACCTTGAGACTGACCATCGAGGATCCGGTCGCCGGAGTCGCCTACAGCTTGCAGGACGCCAAGAGCGCGCCGGTCGGGGCGCTGGTCGCCACCGAGGCCCCGATCTCGTTCGACGTGCCGGTCAGGCTTGCGCCGGGGGCGAGGCTGCGCGGTGACTTTGTCCGTCGCGAGGGGCCCGAGCGCCGGTTCGTCTACATCGCCGTCGGGGTCCAGGCGGGCGATCCTGCCTCGCCATGGAGCCGTCGCGTGAAGGTGGATGTCCATGACCTGCCGGCCGGGCTGTTGGAGAGAGCGCTCGCCGGCGACGTTCTGGAGGCCCGGCTTCCGGGGCGTGACAAGGACGGCGGGCCGTCCTGCGCCACCTTGAAGCCGCTCGCTGGGTGGCGCGCCAAGAGCGCGACATGATGTTGCCCAAGCGGCCGAGCGGCTGGGCGTGGAGCCCCGGCTGTGCCTGGCGCTCGAAGACTCGCACATCGGGGTCCGGTCTGCGGCGGCGGCCGGGATGATGACCGTCATGGCGCCCGATCTGATGGAGCCGACGGAGGACATTCGCGCGCTCGGCGTTCTCGTCGTCCGCGATCTTCACGAGGTTCGCGAGCTGGTTGAGGCGAGCCTGCGGGCGTGAGCAGCCGCTGGTCCCCGGGGGGAGGACCAGCGGCCGCTCCTCAGCGGGCGGACGCCTCGGGGCAGGCGCCGCTCACCGGGTTGCAGCGGAAGCCGCCGTCGAAGGGGCTGACCGCGTAGGCGTTGCCGAAGATGTTCGGGGCCCAGGGGTAGTCGGTGGAGACGACCTGGGCGCCGCTGGCCAGGGCCGCGTCGCGGCGCGTGGCGTCGTTCTGGCGCGCCTCGTAGGTGTCGATGTCGCTGCGCGAGCGGACAAGGCGGCCGGCCTTCACCAGGTCCTTGATCTCGTCGCCGCGGGTCAGGGCGTTGTCGACCATGACGAAGGCGGCGTGGGCCATGCCGGGCTCGCCCTGGACGAAGGCCAGCCGGCCTTCGAGGTTGGGATGGCCGTCGAGATAGGGCTTGAAGGCCGTCAGGTTCATGCCCGGCACGATCATCAGGAACACGAACTTGCCGCGGGACTGGCCGACGGTCGGCCAGGCTCCGGCCAGGGCGGCCTTTTCCAGGGTCTCGTGCTGGCCGCGCAGGTCGTCGGGGGCGACCACCTTGTCGCGGCCGAGGATCTCGCCGATCGAGGCGTCCATCTCGGCGAAGGCCTTGGCGTCGAAGGGGATCAGCTTGGTGGCGCCGGGCGCGAACCCGGCCAGGCTGTTGAACTTCGGCTCCAGCAGCACGAACACCGGCGAGTGGCCGGGATTGGCGTCCGACCAGGACCGCAGCTGCTGCAGGCACAGGCGGAAGGTCGGGCAGCTGCTGCGGAAGTCGATGTCGGCGGCGTGCAGGGTCTTCAGGCCCGGCTCCTTCAGCGCGTCGGAATAGAGCGGGGCCAGGTCCTTGGCGCCCTTTTCGCGCAGCAGGCGGTAGGCGAGGGGATCGGAGAAGCGGCCGCCCTCGTGGTCGACATTGAGGTCGAACTCCAGGCTGCGCAGGCCCGCGCGCAACTGCATCTCGATCGGCGGGTGGACGTATTCGAGCCCCGCCTGCAGGTCGGCGCCCAGCGGATTGGGATGCTCGTCGGCCATGCGCGCGGCCATGGCCGGCGGCATCATCTTCATCATGCCGTCCAGGGTCGGCTGGATCAGCGGCTTCATCACCGCGAACACCCGCGGGTCGGCCGGCTGGCTGTAGCTGTTGTGGGTGCCGACCACCTGGATCTGGTTCAGCTTCAGTTCGTCACCCTGTTGGAGGTTCGGGGCGGGCGCCGCCGCCGCGGCCGAGGCGAAGGCCAGGGCCGCGAGGCTGGTCATCAGAGTCTTCATCGGATCTCTCGAAGCTAGCGGACGATGCGGACGCGGACGCCGACCATGCGCGGATTGGCGCGGACCGAGGTGGGCACCCCGAAGAACTTGCCGCCGTTGCCGACGTCGCGGACCCAGTCCTGGTCAAGCAGGTTCTCGGCATAGGCCTCGACCAGCAGGCCGTCGGCGCTTTCGGCGCCGATCCGCAGGTCGACGAGGCCGAAGGCCTTCTGCATCTCGGTGTCGAGGTTGTCGTTGTTCAGGAAGTACTTCGAGCGCCAGGCGTAGTTGGCGTTGACGAAGCCGTCCCAGCCCTCGGCCATCGGCCGGCGGTAGTCGGCGCTGAGCGAGGCGGTGTGTTCCGGGGCCATCCGGAACACGTTGCCCGACCGATCGACCAGCTGGCCGCCGACCACCTCGCGGAACTCGTCGTACTGGGTGTGCAGATAGGCGTAGGCGGCCGACAGGGTCAGTTCGGGGGTGACCTTGAGCCCGCCGTTCAGCTCCACGCCCCAGGCCGAGGCCTTGCCGGCGTTGACGACGCCGACGGTGATGTCGACGGCGCGGGTCTGGAAGTCGTTGTAGTCATAGGTGAAGGCGGCGGCGTCGAAGTAGAGCCGGTCCATGAGCGTGCCCTTGGCGCCGACCTCGAAGTTGACGACCTCCTCGGTCTTCACCTCGCCGTAGATCGGCCGGGCCTGACCGTTCACCGGCGCGGCGAAGGTGGTCTGCGGATAGCCCGCCTTCAGGCCGCGCGAGGCGCCGGCATAGATGTTGACCTGGTCGGTCAGCCGGTAGGTGAGGGCGATCCGCGGCTGGACCATGTCGTAGTCGGCGCTGTTGGAGAATTCCTGGCCGAGCGAGTTGGAGAGGCCGTTGGGCAGGGCGATCGGGCGCACGCCGTCGACGGTGGTGACCAGGGACGAGTTGCGGACCGTGGCCTCGTCGTGGGTGAAGCGGACGCCGGCGTCCAGCACCAGGCGATCGGTGATGTCGTAGCCGCCGTTGATGTAGGCCGACCAGCTCTGGCGGTTGTTGCGGGTGTTGGAGAGGGTCGAGTTGCCGGTGGTGACCGGCAGCACCAGGCTCGTGCCCGGGACGGGGAACATGGTGACCGGGGTGGTGCGCTTGGGGAAGCCGGCCAGCAGCAGCTGTTCGTTGATCACGAACTCCGACTGATTGAAGGTCTTGTCCTTGTAGTAGCTGATCCCGCCGACGGCGCGGAACGGGCCGCCCTGGTCGTAGGCCAGGCGGAATTCCTGGCTGAGGATGGTCTGGTCGTCGGCGTTGTTGCGGCCGATCAGGAACTCGTAGGTGGTGCCGTCGACGTCCCAGGATTCGGCGAAGTCCACCTCGCGCCAGGCGCTGATCGACTTGAGGTTCCAGCCGTCGGCGAGATCCCAGTCGGCCAGCAGGGTCGCGCCGGTCTGGCGGCGCTTCTGCGGCGGCTGGTAGCGGTTCTGGCCGGCGTCGCTGAACCAGCCGGTGTCGCCGCCGGGGGAGGCGATGTTGATGGCCTTGGTGGCGGCGGCCGCGTCGTTGTCGGCCTGGTGGTCGAGGATCAGATCGAAGGTCAGGTCCTGGCTCGGCGCCCAGCGCAGCGAGGCGCGGGCCGCCCACAGGTCGTCGTCGTTCAGCTTCTTGGCGCCGCCGAGATTGGTGACGTAGCCCTCGCGCTCGCGGCGGCGGACCGAGACGCGCAGGCCCAGCTCATCCTCGATGATCGGCACGTTGGCCATGCCGGTGAGGCTGTAGAGGTTGTAGGAGCCGTACTGCCCTTCCAGCGACCAGCCGGTCTGCGACAGGTCCGGGCGGCGGGTGACGACGGCGACGGCGCCGATCTGCGAGCCGCGGCCGTAGAGGGTGCCCTGCGGGCCCTTGGCGACTTCGACCCGCTCGATGTCGAACAGCTCCTTGAGCATGCCGCGCGAGCGGCTGGTGTCGACGTCGTTGAGGAAGAACGAGATGCTCGGCTCGGAGACCGCGCCGGCGTTGCCGGCCTCGATGCCGCGCATGACGAAGCTGGCCGAGGAATCGGTCTGCTGCTGCACGAAGAAGCCCGGGGTGCGGGTCGACAGGCGCTCGAAGTCGGTGAAGTTCTGCTGCTCGATATTGGCCGCGCCGAAGGCGGCGATCGAGATCGGCACGTCCTTCAGCTTCTGCTCGCGCTTCTGGGCGGTGACCACCACTTCCTCGATCGCCAGAGGGTCGGCGGCGGCGGCCTGGGCGAACGCTTGTTCAGTTGCGATGGCGCTGGCGCCGATGGCCAGAAGCGCCCGCAGCGTACGGCGGCGGGCATGGGCGGTCTTGAGCATTTATGATCCCCTGTGGCTCGGACGCGGGCCTTCTAGGGGGTCTGCACGGCGTTCAGGAAAACAGTTGTGCGAAATATTTGCGACGATTTCGACTGAAGGTCGCGTTCAGCAGAACAGATGTTCAGGTCGCGTGGGCGAGCATCCAGTCGACCAGGTCGGCGCTTTGCGGCGGCGAGCCCTCGGCGCGGGCCAGCAGGGTGGCGCCGAGCCGGGCGACCGAGGCGCTCTGGGCGGCGCAGAGGTCGAGCTCGCGGCCCAGGCGCTCGGCCGCGCGCCGGCGCAGGTTCTCGCCGCGCAGGCGGCGCAGGTCGACGGCGTAGGGGCGCAGCTCGCTCTCGCGGGCCGCGGCCAGCGCCACCGACACCGTGCCGCGGGCGACGAAGGCCTCGATCTCGGCCTGGTCCTGGCGCGGGGCCAGCCGGCCCTGGGCGACGAGATAGATCACCGTCAGGCCGGCGCGCAGCAGGTCGAGGCGGGTGCGGAAATGGTAGGCGACGGAGGAGGCCGGCGCCTTGGCCCGCTCGCCGACCGCGCGGTGGGTGACCCCTTCGGCGCCGCGCGCGACGATCACCTCGCCGGCGGCCATGGCGATGTCCAGGGCGCGCCCGGCGTGGGGGGCCTGCGAAGCTGGGCCCGGCAGTTCGAGCGCCGGGTCGAGCCGGCGAACGACCGTCTCGAAGAAGGCCGGTTCGGAGAGGCCCAGCCTCGCCCCGCGGCAGGCCAGCCGTTCCAGGGTCATGGAGCGCATCAGCCGGTAGTCGGGGCTGTCCTGCTGGGCCAGGCCGTGGGCGGTCTCGTCGGTGACGTAGCCCAGGCAGGCGTGGGCCCAGGCCTGGGGATCGTCGATGCGGCCCTCGAACACGGCGTCCCAGAAGGCGCGGCGCTCGGCGATCCAGGGAGCGACCAGCTCGCGGGCCTCCGGATCGCCCACCGCCGCCAGCAGCAGTTCGCACCAGATCAGGCTGGTCACGCGTTCGCGGCCGGCGGCCTCGTCCAGATAGTGTTCGAGCAGGGCGACGAGCGCGGCGGGGGCCAGGACGCGCAGGCCGGCGAAGCGCGCCAGGAAGGCCGCATGGCGGGCGGCGTCGGCCTGGCGCTCGGCCCGCACCAGCCGCTCGATCAGCGCGCCCTTGGAGCCGAAGTGATAGGTGAGGGCCGCGACGGTCGAACCGCTGGCCTCGGCCAGCGGCCGCAAGGTGAGGTCGCGGAAACCGCCGGCGGCGAGGCGGACGCGGGCCGCCTCGAGGATGCGCTCGGCCGTGGCGGCGCTGCTCGTCTCGGCCGATTCCATGCGGGCTCCTGCTGCGCGGGGGCCAAGTCTTGCGCACAGGTCGCCGCCGCTATCAACGGTGAGGCGCCAGCAGCGGGAAGCTTGCTCAGGCGCCGGGTTGGGCCCCGGCGTCGCGGGCTTCCATGACCTCGGCGATCAGCTCGGCGGCGTCGAGGGGCTTGACCAGGAAGGCGTCGGCGCCGGCGCGGTGGCTGGCCTCGCGATGCTCGGGCATGGCGTTGGCGGTCAGCATGCAGATGCGCGGGCCCAGGCGCAGCGGCCGGGCGGCGCGGATGCGGCTGACGGCGGTGACGCCGTCCATGACCGGCATCTGCATATCCATCAGGATGAGGTCGTAGGTCTCCGCCGCGGCGGCCTGCACCGCCTGCTGGCCGTTCTCGACGCAGGTCAGGTCGACCGGCAGGCCGCCGAGGATGAGCTCGACCACCCGGCGGTTGGTCGGATGGTCCTCGGCGAGCAGCACGCGCACGGGGCGGTCGGCGGGGGGCAGCGAGGAGGCGGGCGCGGGCGCCTGCGGGGCGAGGTCGCGGGCGACGCGCCGCAAGGGCAGCTCGAAGGCGAAGGTCGCGCCCTGGCCCGGGCTGGAGGAGGCGACGATTTCGCCGTCCATCAGGTCGACCAGCGAGCGGGAGATCGCCAGGCCAAGGCCGGTGCCGCCGAATTCGCGCGTGATCGAGGAGTCGGCCTGCTCGAAGCGGTCGAACAACGCGTCGGCGACCTGCTGGGGGAAGCCGACGCCGGTGTCCTCGACCACGAAGCGCACGCGGCGGACGTCGCCGGCCACGCCGCGCGACAGCACCTTGAGCCGCACCTCGCCGCGGGCGGTGAACTTCACGGCGTTGGAGAGCAGGTTGGACAGCACCTGGCGGATACGAAGATCATCGCCGTGGAAGCGGTCGCAGGCCTCGCGGTCCATCTCCAGCCGGAAGCCGATGCCCTTTTCGGCGGCGCTGGCCTGGAACAGGGCGAAGACGGCGCGGACCATTTCGCCCAGGTCGAAGGGTTCGTCGCGAATGCAGAGCCGGCCGGCGTCGACCTTGGCCAGGTCGAGGATGTCGCTGAGCAGGTCCTGCAGGGCGCGGCCGGAGGTCTCGATCAGTTGGACCATCTCGCGCTGGATCTCGGCCAGGTCGGTGCGGGCCAGGGCGCCGGCCACGCCGAGCACGCCGTTCAGCGGGGTGCGGATCTCGTGGCTCATATTGGCCAGGAAGGTCGACTTGGCGCGACTGGCCTCCTCGGCCTCCTCGCGGGCCTGGACCAGCCGGGCCTCGGCGGCCTTCCGCTCGGTGAGGTCGCGGATGATGGTGGTGAAGGCCGTGCCGGCCGGGGTCTCCAGGCGGGCGAGGGAGGCCTCGGCGGGGAACTCCTCGCCGTCGCGGCGCAGGCCAAGGATCTCGGCGCGCTCGTGCATCCGCAGGCTGGGACGCGTGCCGGAGGCGAAGCGGTAGACCGCCTGTTGGTGGCGTGCGCGGAAGCGGGCGGGCATCAGGTCCTCGACGCTGCGGCCGAGCGCCTCCTCGGCGCTGTAGCCGAACATGGCCTCGGCCCCGGCGCTGAACAGGATGATGCGGGCGTCGGCGTCGGCGACGACGATCGCCTCGGGCGAGATCTTCAGCATGCCGGCCAGCATCTGCTGGCTGCGGTGGGAAGCGGCCTCTGCGGCGCGCAGCGGCGTGACGTCCTGCAGGGCGCCGGCCAGGCCGATGGCCGCGCCGGCCGGATCGAAGCGCGGCGCGGCCTGGTGGCGCAGGACCCGGACCGCGCCGTCGGGCAGCCTGACCCGGTGATCGAGGGCGTAGGCGCAGCCGGTGTCGAGCGCCCGCTGGACGGCGTCTTCGAGCCGCCGGCGGTCGTCGGTCGGGAGCCGGGTCAGCGCCTCGTCCGCGGTGCAGGGGCCGGGCGGCAGGCCAAGCAGGCGCAGGGCCTGCTCGCTGCAGGAGAGGGCGTCGTCGGCGACGGTCCACTCCCAGGCGCCGGCGTTGGCCAGGCGCTGCACCCGCTCGAGGCGGTCCTCAACCATGGGCGAGCCGGCCGCCGGAGACCGCCGAGGCCAGCGCTCGGGTCATGGTCCCGACCGGCCCGGGGTCGCCGTGCCGCGGCTGGCCCGACAGCCGGAAGCGGGCGACCAGGCCGGTCAACTCGGCGGCTTCGCCGCGCAGGGCGCGGGTGGCGGCGGCGGCCTGCTCGACCATGGCGGCGTTCTGCTGCAGTCCCTGGTCCATCTGGTTCACCGCCGAGTTGATCTGGGCCAGGCCCGAGGCCTGTTCCTGGGTGGAGGCGGCGATGCCGGTGACCACCTCGTCGATCTCGCCGACCTTGGCGGCGATGGCCTGCAGGGCGGCGCCGGTTTCGCGAACCAGCCCGACGCCCTCGTCGACGTGACCGGCCGAGGCGCCGATCAGATCCTTGATCTCGCGCGCGGCGTCGGCCGAGCGCTGGGCCAGGGCGCGGACCTCGGAGGCGACGACGGCGAAGCCGCGCCCGGCCTCGCCGGCGCGGGCGGCCTCGACCCCGGCGTTGAGCGCCAGCAGGTTGGTCTGGAAGGCGATTTCGTCGATCACCCCGATGATGCGGCCGATCTGGCCGGACGACTGCTCGATCTGGCCCATGGCGCCGACGGCGCGCTCGACCACGCTGGTGGAAAGCTCGGCCTGGGCCTTGGCGACGGCGACCACCTCGCCGGCCTGGCGCGCGCCGTCGGCGGTCGCCCTCACCGTGGCGGTGATCTGGTCGAGCGCCGCGGCGGTCTCTTCCAGGGCGGCGGCCTGGCGCTCGGTGCGCAGGGAAAGGTCGTCGGAGGCGCGGGCGAGCTCGACCGCGCCGGCCTCGACGCCGGCCGCGTTCCCGGCCACCGAGGCGATGGTCTCCTCCAGGCGGACCAGGGCGGCGTTGAAGTCCTCGCGGATCTGGGCGTATTCGGCCACCAGCCCGGCCTCGATCCGGTAGCCGAGATCGCCGCCGGCCAGGGCGCTCATCCCCGAGCCGATGGTCTGGACGATGGCGGCCCGCTCGGCCGCCAGGACCTCGGCCTCGGCCTTCTGGCGCGCGGCCTCGGCGGCGGCGAGATAGACCGAGATCGCATAGTCCATGTCGAGCAGAGTCGCCTTGGTGAGCGCGCCCAGCTCGGCGGCGAACTGGTCCGGCGTCGGGCCGCGGCGCATGAGGCCGCCGCGCGGCCAGCGGGCGGCGGTGACCGCGGCGATCAGCCCCTCCAGCACCAGGGCGTAACCGCCGATGTACCAGCGCGGCTCCAGGCCGATGCGGGCGTGGATTTCGCCGACGTTGGTGACGGCGGCGACGTAGTTCTCGTCGAACCGGCCGCTGGAGATCGTCTCCCAGTGATTGATCTGGCGGCTCTTGGCGCTGGCCACGTGGGTGGAGCTGGAGAAGAAGGCCCGGGTCTCCTCGCGTTGGGAGACCTGGCCGTAGAAGGCGTCGAGCGCGCCGGGGAGGGCGCTCATGACGATGGGTTTGATGTCCCGGAGACTCTCGCACGCGAGGTCGTCCATACGCATGAAGCTTAGTCGTTCACTGAGTTGCGCAGTAATAGACATGTCGAGCCCCTGTTATATTGAGCGCGACGCTGGACGAGTCTTTGTTAACGGCGTCCTAAAATGACAAATATCAAAAGTAATAGAAGAGTATAGCGCCGTAATTATTCTGAATAGTGCGATTGGCTATATTTCGGTAGCCGTTCGGCTAGGCCTGGGGCCGCGATTGGCCGGAGGCCATGCGGCTCACCACCTCGGTGCGGTTGCGGGCGCCGGTGGCGCTGAGGATCGCCTGGACGTGCAGTTTGACGGTGGCGATGGCGATGCCGAGGTGCTCGGCGATCTCCTTGTTGGTCCGGCCGCGTTCGAGTTCGCGCAGGACTTCTATCTGGCGCGGCGACAGCCGCGGGCCGTGGCCGGGAACGGGATCGGGGATGGCGCCCAGTTCCTCGAAACAGGGGAAATACTCGCCGCCGACGACGACCAGCCGCAGCACGGCGACCAGGATGTCCGAGGCGGTGTCCTTGGGGACCAGGGCGCGAAACCCGCGGGCGTAAGCGATCTTGGCCCAGCGGACGTTCTTGTGCGGCGGCAGCAGGACCAGGCGGCCGACGCCCAGCTGTTCGGCGTGACGCTCGATCCAATCGCCCGGGTCGCTCTGGGCCGGCGGATCCAGCAGAATCAGGTCGTCGGCCTGCGGAACGAGGGTTGCGAGCTGGGCGACGTCGTCGAGCGACAGCACGGGATCGGCGGGGAGCTGGGCCGCCACGAGGACGCTCAGCGCGTCCCGCCAAAGCGGCTGTCTGCTCACCACGACCACACGCATTACGCACCCCTTGGCGGCCGCTACGCGTCGCCCGATCAATTTTATATAACGCTAGTATGGGGTTCAGGCAGGCGAGTCATCTGGCCGATAGGACTATTCCGGCCGTTTTCGGGGTTCGTCGGACATGTTCATCGAACAGCGTTTCACCCCATGCGCGAACTGATCGCGCATAGCGCGAATCACATCCGATCGTCCGGGGACGGATCTTCGTCGGCGGGGCGCGCGCCGTCGTGCCGGCTGCGCCACTCGGCGAAGCCGCGGTCGAAGCGCTCCTGCCACTCGCCGCGGAAGGCCCGGTATTCGGCGTCGTACTTGCGCTGCTGTTCGGCGCGCCAGACGGCGTAATCGCGGTCGTGGGCGGAAAGCTTGGCTTCGCGCCAGTCGAGGTACTCCAGTTCGAACTCGGCCTGGGCGCCGGGGTGATAGGCGTAGTCGGCGGGCGGGCCGAACTCGCGCACCCCGAGGTCGCGGGGATCCAACGGCTGGTCGCCGTAGGGCGCGCGCTCGGCCTCGGTGGGGGCCGCGCCGGGCGGGCGGGCGCGGCGGCGGACGATGGACTGGCGATAGCCGTGCGGCTCGATGCCGTATTCCTGGCCGCCGTGCGGGGCGTCGAGGCTGTAGTAGCCGCGGGCCAGGGCGTCGGCCTCGTCGAAGGGCGCGTCGGGGGCGCTGTCGCGGCCCGACTCGTAGCGGCCGCGCCGCCAGTCGGGGCGGGCCTCGCTGGGCCGGTGGGCGCCGAAGGCGTCGAACGAGCGGGTGTCGGCGCCGTAGTAGCGGGCCTGGTCGGAGGAGTAGCGGCCCTCTTCGCCGAAGCTGTGAGGTTCCGCCGCGGGGCGTTTGGCCTCGTCACGGCGGCGGCTGCGCCGGCGCGGTTCGTCGGGCGGGGGCGGGCGATGGGGCATGAACCTGATCCTCGGAAGCTCCTTCCTTCGGAAACGACGGGGCCGAGGGGGTGTTCCGTCGCCGCGCGCGGCGACTCGGGCGATGGCTGGCGTCCCCTGCGCGAAGCGCCGGCGCGCGAAACGCCGCAGCGCCAACGCGCCGCCAAAGGCTAGGGTGAAGCGATGGTGACGAGACAGATGTGGCTGGCGGCCGCGGCGTGGCTGGCGGCAGGTTCGGCGACCGCGGCCGACCGGGGGACGACCCAGGTCGACGAGGGTTTCCGCGGGGCCGTGACCGCGCCGCTGGAGGACCTGAACCTCAAGCAGGCGCAGATCCCGGACGTGCTGGTCCGAGCGGTCGCCGATCCGTACGAGGCCGGCGAACTGACCCGTTGCGAGGCGATCGCCGCCGAGATCGGTCGGCTGGACGCGGTGCTGGGCCCCGACCTGGACGAGGCGCCGGCCCCCGACGAGCGCACGCGGATGCAGAAGCTGGGGGCGCAGGCCAAGGCCGCGGCGGTGGCCGAGGTGCGCGGCGAAACCCAGGACCTGCTGCCGTTCCGCGGCTGGGTGCGCAAGCTGAGCGGCGCCGACCGCCACCGCAAGGCGGTGGAGGCGGCGATCAAGGCCGGCGGCGTGCGGCGCGGCTACCTGAAGGGCGTGGGCATGAACATGAACTGCGCCCCGCCGGCCGCGCCGAGCTGGTTCGTGCCGGAGAAGCCGGCCACGCCGACGTCGTGGCTGGCCGGCCTGTGGGAGGGCCTGGTGAACTGGCTGCGCGGGCTGTTCTTAGGCTTCAGCCGCTAGTTCATGCCGGCCGCGACGAGGACGGCGGCGAGGCCGACGCTCATGCCGCGCACGCTGCTGGCCTTTTCGACGTCGATCCATTCGTCCAGCGAGTGGGCGCGGCCGCCGGAGCCGCCGCCGCCGATGGTGATGGCCGGAATGCCGAGCGCCATCGGCGCGTTGGCGTCGGTGGAGGAGGCGTCGTACTGCGGCGTGTAGCCGAGCGCTTCGATGGCGGCGGCGGTCCCAGCGACCAGGGCTGTGTCCTTGGCGGTCTGGCCGGCCGGGCGGTCGCCGATCGGCTTGATCTCGACGCTGACCTGCCCGACGCGGGTGGAGCGGGCCTTGTTCTCGTGGTCGACGGCGGCCTGCATGATCTCCTTGAAGCGGCCATCGAGCTTGGCCAGTTCGCCGGCGTCGGCCGAGCGCATGTCGAACTCGGTGTAGACCTTGTTGGGGATGGCGTTGACCGAGGTGCCGCCGCCGGTGACCGAGGCCGAATAGGTGACCTTGGGGCTGGTCGGGACCTGGACCTCGTAGAAGTCGGCGATCGCCTTGCCCATGGCGGCCATCGGATTGACGATGCCGAACGAGCCATAGCTGTGGCCGCCCGGTCCGCTGAAGGTGGCGCGATAGCGCTTGGAGCCGACGCCGACGTGGGTGATGCCGCTGGGGTCGAGGCCGTCGACCGAGAAGAACGCCTTGGTGCGGTCCTTGTACTTGCCCTGGTGGAAGAAGTAGCGGACGCCGCGCAGGTCGCCGGGGCCTTCTTCCCCGACCGTGCCGACGAACAGGATGTCGCTGGAGGTCTTGATCTTGGCCGTGTCGAGGGCGCGGATCCAGGCGAGCAGGACCGCGAGGTTGTGAGTGTCGTCGGCGACGCCCGGGGCGAACAGCTTGGTCCCCTCGCGGCGGACCCTCACGTCGGTGCCTTCCGGGAACACCGTGTCGAGGTGGGCGGAGACCACCACCAGCGGGCCGGGCCGGGTTCCCTTGCGCAGGCCCATGACGTTGCCCTCGGCGTCGATCTCGACGTCGGTCAGGCCGTGGGCCTCCAGCATCGCCTTGTAGGCCTTGCCGCGGGCCTCTTCCTTGAAGGGCGGGGCCGGGATTTCGGTCAGGGTGATGATGTCCTGCACGGTGCGCTCATGCTCGCGGTCGAGCACGGCGGTCGCCGCCTTGAAGGCCGGGCTGGCGACGATCCTGGCCGCGTCGTTCTTTGGCGTGGCGCCCTGGGGCGCGGCCAAAGCCGGCGCGGCGATCAGGACGGACAGCGCGAACGCGGCGGGCAGGGAACGTGACATGGATACTCCAGGCGAAACGAGTCGGCGGCATAGTAGCGGTCGGGCTTGGCTCCGCCAGCCGCTGGGATTTTGAGCGCGACGAAACAAAACTCCGCTGTCATCCCGGTTTGCGAAGCAAGACCGGGACCCATTCGCAACCTCGTTGGCTGAATGGGGCGCCGCCCGGCCAAGACCTGCAAAATCTGGTGTTCATGGGTCCCGGTCTTCGGCTTCGCCGAAACCGGGATGACGCATTGAGTGGGGCTAGGCCCGGCTGGCCTCGGCGTAGTCGAGGACCATGACGTCGGCGGCCTCCTCGGCGTCCATGATCTTGAGCAGCCGGGCGCGGGCGCGGTTGACGCGGCTCTTGATGGTGCCGAGCGCGCAGCCGCAGATCTCGGCGGCCTCCTCGTAGGAGAGGCCGGCGGCGCCGACCAGGATCAGCGCCTCGCGGTGTTCGTCGGGCAGTTGGGCCAGGCCCGCCTGCAGCGCGCGCATGGCGATGCTCCAGTCCTGGGTCGGCGGGGTGCGCATGTTGTTGGCGTACTCGCCGGTCTCGTCGCGGACCTCGCGCCGGCGGCGGATCACCTGGGTGTAGTAGGTGTTGCGCAGGATGGTGAACAGCCAGGCGCGCAGGTTGGTGCCGGGCTCGAACTTGTCGCGGTTGGACCAGGCCTTGATCAGCGTGTCCTGCACCAGGTCGTCGGCGTCGGAGCCGTTATGGCTGAGGGACCAGGCGAAGGCGCGCAGAGCGGGGATCATCGCCACCACCTCGTTGCGCCACTCGGTGTCTCCGCCCATGCTGTCCTCGAAACGCCCGATCCCCTCGACGGGCCGTACGCTTTTCGTGGGACCTCAACGCGCCCTTGGGGCAACCGTTCCGGCTTGCGGGAGCGCCCCGAGCCCCCAAATGCAAGGAACTGCGTTCGCGTTACGACGTTTGGCGGGGCGAGCGCGGCTTCGCCGGGCATCGGCGAAATCCGGCACAATCGAAACAGAGTGGAGCGGGACGATGGCGTCATTCGACAAGGCCAGGCTCGCGCCCGCGCCGGCCCGGGCCGCGCGGGCGCGCAGCGCCCCCGATCCCTACCGCAAGGTCCGTGACGCCAGCCTGGCGCTGACCGCGCACCTGTCGGCCGAGGACCAGGCCGCCCAGTCGATGCCGGACGCGAGCCCGGTGAAATGGCACCTGGCGCACACGACCTGGTTCTTCGAGACCTTCCTGCTGGTCCCGCATCTGCCGGGCTACCGGGTGTTCGACCCGGCCTTCGGCTATCTGTTCAATTCGTACTACGAGGCGCTGGGGCCGCGGCAGCCGCGCCCGCAGCGCGGCCTGCTGACCCGGCCGTCGCTGGCCCAGGTGCTGGCCTATCGGGCCCATGTCGACGAGGCGATGGGGCGGCTGCTGGCCGCGCCGGTCGAGGGCGTGGCCGAGCTGGTCGAGCTGGGGCTGGCGCACGAGGAGCAGCACCAGGAGCTGATCCTGATGGACGTGCTGCACCTGTTCGCGCAGTCGCCGCTGAAGCCGGCCTATGTGCCGGCGCCGGCCCTGCCGGTCGGGCGCGATCCCGGCCTAGCGGGCGAGGTCGCCTTCGACGGCGGCTTGGTCGAGGTCGGCCATGACGGCGAGGGCTTCGCCTTCGACAACGAGGGGCCGCGGCACAGGGTCTATCTGGAGCCGTACCGGCTGGCCGACCGGCTGGTGACCAACGCCGAATGGCTGGCCTTCATGGCCGACGGCGGCTATCGGCGGCCCGAGCTCTGGCTGTCGGAAGGCTGGGCGCGGGTCCAGGCCGAGGGCTGGGAGGCGCCGCTCTACTGGGAGCCGGGCGAGCGCGGCTGGCTGGCCATGACCCTGCAGGGCCGCCGGGCGATCGCGCCGCACGCGCCGGTGACCCATGTCAGCTTCTACGAGGCCGACGCCTACGCCACCTGGGCCGGGGCGCGGCTGCCGACCGAGGCCGAATGGGAGCACGCCGCGCAAGGGCTGGCGGCGGTCGGCAACATGCGCGAGCAGCTGCAGTTCGGACCGGCGGCGGCGAAGTCGGCGCCAGGCCTGCGCCAGATGTTCGGCGACGTGTGGGAATGGACCCGCAGCGCCTATGGCCCCTATCCGGGATTTCATCCGGCGGGCGGGGCGGTCGGCGAGTACAACGGCAAGTTCATGATCGGGCAGATGGTGCTGCGCGGCGGTTGCTGCGCGACGCCGGCCGGGCATGTGCGCGCCAGCTACCGCAATTTCTTCTATCCGCAGCAGCGGTGGATGTTCTCGGGCGTGCGGCTGGCCTGGGACGGGCCCGCGCAGCCGGACGGCGCGGCGGCGGACAGCGAATTCGCGCGCGACGTGGTCGCCGGGCTGTCGCGGCCGCAGAAGGCGCTGGCGGCGAAGTACTTCTACGACGCGGCGGGCTCGGAGCTGTTCGAGGCGATCACCGAGTTGCCCGAGTACTATCCGACCCGCACCGAGCTGGCGCTGATGGCCCGGACGGCCGGCGAGATGGCCGCGGCGATCCCGGCCGGGGCCAGTCTGGTCGAGTTCGGCAGCGGGGCGAGCACCAAGACCCGGCTGCTGCTGGACGCCGCGCCGCAGCTGGCGGTCTATGCGCCGATCGACATCAGCGCTTCGGCGCTGGATGCGGCGGCCGCGGCGATCGGGCGAGACTATCCGAGGCTGACGGTGGCGCCGCTGGTCGAGGACTTCACCAAGGCGCTGGCGTTGCCGCCGGCCGCTGGCCATCCGCGGGTCGGCTATTTCCCCGGCTCGACCATCGGCAATTTCACCCCTGAGGAGGTCGTCGACTTCCTGTCAGGGGCGCGGCGGCTGCTGGGCGAGGATGCGCGGTTCCTGGTCGGCATCGACCTGGCCAAGGACGAGGCGACGCTTACGGCGGCCTATGACGACGCCCAGGGCGTGACGGCGGCCTTCAACCTGAACCTGCTGACGCGCATCAACCGCGAACTGGCAGGGGATTTCGACCCGGCTGCGTTCCGGCACCAGGCGGTTTTGAACGCCGAGCAGGGCCGGATCGAGATGCATCTGGTCAGCCTGCGCGATCAGTTCGTCAGCCTGGCCGGGCGCAGGTTCCGCTTCGCCGCGGGCGAGACCATCCACACGGAGAACTCCTACAAGTTCACGCTGGAGGGGTTTGCGGAGCTGGCCGCGGAGGCCGGCTGGAAGCTGGAGCGGAGCTGGGAAAGCCCCGCCCCGAGCTTCGCAGTGGTGCTGCTGAGGGCCTGACCGACCTTGGAGCCGGCAGGCGCCTCGGCGTCTCAGCTTTCGAGACGATCGCCGCGGCTGCGGCCGCCGCCACGCGAGGACTCACCGCCCTTGCGTCCAGCGGAGGCGGCCAGATCGCGGTCCTTGGCGAAACTGCGTTTCTCGCCCGGCACGCTGGCGCCGCCCTTGCGCGCGATCTCGCGGCGGCGTTCCGGATTCATTGCTGCAAATCCGCGGCGGGATTTCGGTTTGGCGGTGGGTTCAAGATCCATGAGCGGCTCCTCTATGCATCGACCGTCGGGGGGACGGGCGGCCGACGCCTCGCTGTCCTTACGGTCAAGCAAACTCGCCAAGGGCGAAGGAGGTTGCGCGCAAAATGCGATTGAGCCCTGCGACGTTTCGTACCGCAAAGCTTTGTCCGGACACGGTGTTCGTGGTCCGACAGGGGATAGCGACGCAGGCGCGCGCGCCAGCGGCGGCGGTAAATTTTTCCCGAGCGGTCAGATCGGAAGCTGGACCCGGGCGGTGAGGCCGCCGTTCGGGCGATTTTCCAGCACCACGTCGCCGCCGTGCCCGCGGGCCACGGAGCGGACCACGGCCAGGCCAAGGCCGATGCCGCCGGTCTGGCGGCTGCGCGAGGGCTCGCGCCGATAGAAGGGTTCGAACACCCGCTCGCTCTCCTCGGGCGGGATGCCGGGGCCGTCGTCCTCGATCTCGACGATGGCGCTGGCTCCGTCGCGATAGACGCGGGCGCGGGCGCGGCCGCCGAACTTGACCGCATTTTCCAGCAGGTTGGCGAACAACCGCCGCAGGGCCAGCGGGTCGCCCTCGAGCACCACCTTCTCGCCGAGCTCGACCTGGGTGTCGGCGCCGGTGTCGGCCATCTCGTCGCAGACGCTTTCGAGCAGCGAGGACAGCTCCAGCAGCGTCCGTTCGCCCGGCCGGCTGGTGTCGCGTACGAAGGTCAGGGCGGCGGAGATCATCTCCTCCATCTGGTCGATGTCGGCGGCCATCTTCACGCGCACGTCCTCGGGCACGTTCTCGATGCGGAAGCGCAGGCGGGTGAGGGGGGTGCGCAGGTCGTGGGCGATGGCGCCGACCATGGCGGTGCGGTCTTCGACGTAACGGCGCAGCCGCTCCTGCATGTCATTGAACGCCTTCACCGCGACGCTGATCTCGGCCGAGCCCTTGAGCGACAGCGGCGGGGCGCGCGGATCGCGGCCGAGCCGCTCGGCCGCATCGGTGAAGAGGCGAATGGGCGCGGAGAGCCGGCGCGCGAACACGAAGGCCGCCGGGGTCATGGCCAGGGTCGAGAGCAGGAACAGCAGCACGATCCGCTGCTGCCAGGCGTCCAGGCCGATGCCGCGTTCCGGCGAGAGCACCATCCAGCGGCCGTCCGGCTGCTGCACGGCGACCTTGAACGGGGCGATCAGGAAGTGCTCCTCGACCTCGCCGCCCTCGCGGGCGATGCGGTCGCGGATGACGCGGAACACCCGGCGGTCGGAGAACGGGAAGCGCGAGGTCGAGGCCACCATCACCCGCTCGACCGGGACGCCGAGGCCGGCGGCGATCTGGGCGCGGATCTTTGGCGCCATGCGTCCCTCCATCACCAGCGGCGGCGGGGTCTTGGCGATGGTGACGGCCAGCGGGTGGCGTTCGGTGAAGGTCGGCGGGGACCCGCGAAGGGTCTGAATGATCTCGCCGATCCGGTAGAAGTCCGGGGCCGGCGGGGGCAGGTTGAACAGCAGAAACAGGCTGATGGCCTGGGCGGCGACCAGGCTGAGCCCGATCAGGGCGAGCAGTTGACCGAACAGGGATGCGGTCGGCCGCCCGGCCCAGGGGGCGGTCACAGGCGCTTCACCTTGGCGGTGAACATGTAGCCTTCGTTGCGGATCGTGCGGATCAGGTCCTGGCCGCCGCCGCCGTCGTCCAGCTTGCGGCGGAGGCGGCTGATCTGGACGTCGATGGCGCGGTCGAAGGCGTCGGAATCGGGCCCGCGGGCGAACTCCAGCAGCTGGTCGCGGGTCAGCACCCGCTGCGGCCGCTCGACGAAGGTGCGCAGCAGCGAGAACTCGCCGGACGACAGGTTGACGACGACGCCCTGCGGCGAGCGCAGCTCGCGGCGGACGAGGTCGAAGCGCCAGCCGGCGAACTCGCAGCCGGCGCTGGCGCTGGCGGCCTGGCCGCGCTGTTCGGCGCGGCGCAGCACGGCGCGGACGCGGGCCAGCAGTTCACGCGGGTTGCAGGGCTTGGAGAGGTAGTCGTCGGCGCCGAGCTCCAGCCCGACGATGCGGTCGGTGTCCTCGCCCATGGCCGAGAGCATGATGATCGGCGGGCCTTCGCCGACCGCGAGGCGGCGGCAGATCGCCAGGCCGTCCTCGCCCGGCAGCATGACGTCGAGCACGATGAGGTCGACCGAGCCGCGGTCCAGAGCCTGCTCCATCTCGCGCGCGTCGCCGGCGGTTTCGACCTGATAGCCGTGCTTGCCCAGGAAGTCGGACACGACGTCGCGGATGCCCGGATCGTCGTCGACCATCAGAATGCGGGCGCCGGCGGGCGCGGACTGTTCGGTACGTGTCTCCATCCGGGCCATATTCACGCGCCCGCGTAACGCGCAGATTTCACGACTGAAAGCATTAGGCGCCGGCCAGGACCTCGTCGGCGACGAAGGGGTTGGTGCGGCGTTCCTGGCCGAAGGTCGACATCGGGCCGTGGCCGGGTACGAAGGCGACGTCGTCGCCCAGCGGCCAGAGCTTGCCGGTGATCGAGTCGATCAGCTGCTGATGGTTGCCGCGCGGGAAGTCGGTGCGGCCGACCGAGCCCTGGAACAGTACGTCGCCGACCTGGGCGAAGCGGGCCTGGCGGTGGAAGAACACCACATGGCCGGGGGTGTGCCCCGGGCAGTGGAAGACCTCGAACTGCGTCTCGCCCAGCGACACCGTGTCGCCGTCCGCCAGCCAGCGGTCGGGGGTGAAGGAGCGGGCGTCGGGCATCCCCCACTTGGCGCCCGAGGCGGTGATCTCGTCGATCCAGAAGGCGTCGTCGGGGTGCGGACCCTCGACCACGGCGCCGGTGGCGGCCTGCAGGGCGGCGGTCCCGCCGGCATGGTCCAGGTGGCCGTGGGTGATCCAGATCTTCTCGAGCGTCAGGCCGTTGGCCTTCAGGGCTTCGAGCAGGCGCGGAACTTCGCCGCCCGGATCGATGATGGCGGCCTTCAGCGTCTTGGCGCACCAGACGATGGTGCAGTTCTGCTGCAGCGGGGTGACCGGCGCGATCAGGGCGCGGATGGCGGGTTCGGCGTTCATGGCCCTAACATCGGGCCTGTCGCGCCATAAGAAAAGGCCCGGGACGAACCCGGGCCTCTCCGATTTAGTGCTGGCGATCGCCGGGCGCCGGCGCGCCGGGCATCGGCGCGACGGGACCAGGAGGCGCGTCGGGCGACAGTTCGGGCACCTCGACGATGCCTCGGCCGACGTGGCTCTTGCGGTAGCCGTAGAGGTAGTAGACCACCAGGCCGATCAGCGCCCAGCCGAGGAACAGCAGCTTGGTCTCGGTCGACAGGCTGAAGAACAGGTAGACGCAGCCGACCGCGGCCAGCGGCGCGACGATCATGATCGCCGGCGCACGGAACGGGCGCTTGCGGTCCGGATCGGTGCGGCGCAGCACCAGCACTGCGATAGCCACCATCGCGAAGGCGAACAGCGTGCCGGAGTTCGAGATGTCGGCCAGCACGCCGACCGGGAAGAAGGCGGCGAACAGCGACACGAACACGCCGGTGATCACGGTGATTACGTGCGGGGTGTGGTACTTCGGGTGGACCTTGGACAGCACCGCCGGAAGCAGGCCGTCGCGGCTCATCACGAAGAAGATCCGGGTCTGGCCGAACATCATCATCAGGATGACCGAGGGCAGGGCCAGGCCGGCGGCGAGGCCGATCAGGTTGCCGACCTGCGGCCAGCCGATGGAGCGCAGCGTCCAGGCCAGGGCTTCCTTCGAGCAGACCACCGCAGCGTCGCCGGCGGCCTTGCAGGCGGCGGTGAGCTCGGGGCTGCCGGGGCGCAGGCCGGCGCCGTCCGGACCGGTCATCGGCTGGGCGCCGACGGTGCCGATCACGCCGGAGGCGACCAGGATGTAGAAGATGGTGCAGATGCCCAGCGAGCCGATCAGGCCGATCGGCATGTTGCGCTGCGGGTTCTTGGTCTCCTCGGCGGCGGTCGAAACCGCGTCGAAGCCGACATAGGCGAAGAAGATCGAGGCCGCGGCCGCCGAGATCCCGGCCATGCCGAGCGGGGCGAACGGGTGGAAGTTCTCCATGTTCATCACCGGCACGGCCAGGAAGATGAACAGGGTCAGGGCCGAGACCTTCACCGCCACCAGGACGGCGTTGACGGTGGCCGATTCCTTGGTGCCGATGACCAGCAGGCCGGTGACCGCCAGGGCGATCAGGGCGGCCGGCAGGTTGACGATGCCGCCGTCCATCGGCCCGAGCACCAGGGCGTTCGGGATGTCGATGTGCAGGGCGTGCTCGATCAGGCCGACCACGTAGCCGGACCAGCCGACCGAGACCGCGCCCGCGGCGACGGCGTATTCGAGGATCAGCGCCCAGCCGACCATCCAGGCCAGCAGTTCGCCCATCACGGCGTAGCTGTAGGTGTAGGCGGACCCGGAAACCGGGACCATGGACGACATTTCGGCGTAACAGAGCGCGGCGACCGCGCAGACGAAGCCAGCGATCATGAAGCTGGCGATCATGCCGGGCCCGGCCTTCTGCGCCGCCTCGGCGGTCAGAACGAAGATCCCCGTGCCGATGATGGCCCCGATGCCAAGCATGGTAAGCTGAAACGCGCCCAGCGACCGGTGCAGAGACTTTTTCTCTGCGGTCGCGAGAATCGCGTCGAGCGATTTAACTCGCCACATATTTCCTCCAGGAAAACCCGTGCGGCCCCCGCCGCGCGGTCTGATTGGGCGTTACGTGGCCTCTTCGTAACCTTGCGGTCAAGCGCCAAGCCGTCGCTGGCGTTTGCGCGAAAGCGGGCGCCTGAAGGATGAGCGTCCGTCTTGGCCTGGAGGGCAGGCGCGGCTAGACCACCGCATGCTTCCGGTAGAGGAAATTTTGCCCGCCCTGCTGGCGGCGCTGGACGAGCGGACGTCGGCGGTGCTGGTGGCGCCGCCCGGCGCGGGCAAGACGACGCTGGTCCCCCTGCGCCTGCTGGACGCTGCGTGGCTGGCGCGCGGCAAGATCGTGATGCTGGAGCCGCGGCGGTTGGCGGCGCGCGCGGCGGCCGAGCGCATGGCCAAGACGCTGGGCGAAAAGGTCGGCGAAACAGTCGGTTACCGCGTGCGGATGCAGTCGAAGGTGTCGGCACGCACCCGCATCGAAGTGGTCACCGAGGGCGTGTTCAGCCGCATGATCCTGGCCGATCCGAGCCTGGACGGGGTCGGCGCGGTGATCTTCGACGAGTTTCACGAGCGCAGCCTGGACGCCGATCTCGGCCTGGCCCTGGCGCGGGATGCGCAAGGGCTGCTCCGCGATGACCTGCGCATTCTGGTGATGTCGGCGACCCTGGACGGGGCGGCGGTGGGGCGGCTGCTCGACCAGGCGCCGGTGATCGAGAGCCAGGGGCGCAGCTTTCCTGTGGATACTCGCTACCTTGGCCGCGACGAGCGGCTGCGGCTGGAGGACCGCGTGGTCCGGGCCGTGGAGCGGGCGCTGGCCGAGGAAAGCGGCAGCGTCCTGGTGTTCCTGCCCGGACAGGGCGAGATCCTGCGGACCGCCGAGCGGCTGGCCGAGCGCGTGCGGCGGCCCGACGTGCGGATCGCCCCGCTGTACGGCGCATTGGATCCGGCCCAGCAGGACGCGGCGATCAGCCCGGCGCCGGCGGGCGTGCGCAAGGTGGTGCTGGCGACCTCGATCGCCGAGACCAGCCTGACCATCGAGGGCGTGCGGGTGGTGATCGACTGCGGGCTGGCGCGGGTTCCGCGCTTCGATCCGGCCAGCGGGCTGACCCGGCTGGCGACCGTGCGGGTCAGCCGCGCGGCGGCCGACCAGCGGCGCGGCCGGGCCGGGCGCACCGAGCCGGGCGTCGCCTACCGGCTGTGGGACGAGGCCGAGACCCGGGCGCTGCCGGCGTTCGCCGATCCGGAGATCCTTGACGCCGAGCTGTCGGGGCTGGCGCTGGACCTGGCGCGCTGGGGCGCGCGTGAGCCGGGCGAGCTGGCGTTCCTCGATCCGCCCCCGGCCGCGGCCTTCAACGAGGCGCGGGCTCTGCTGCGGCGGCTGGAGGCGCTGGGCGAGGACGGGGTGCTGACCGCGCACGGCGAGGCGCTGAGCGAGTTTCCGCTGGCCCCGCGGCTGGCGCACATGGTGCTGAAGGCCGGCGAAAGCGGGCAGGCCGAGCGAGCCGCGCAGATCGCCGCCCTGGTCACCGAGCGCGGCCTGGGCGGGCGCGACGCCGACCTGCGCCACCGGCTGGAGGGCCTGGCGCGGGACCGCTCGCCGCGGGCGCGCGACGCTCGCGCCCTGGCCGAGCGCTGGGCCAGGCTCGCCGGCAAGCCGGGCCAGGGCGAGCCGCTGGAGGACGGGCTGCTGCTGGCCTTCGCCTATCCTGAGCGGGTGGCCAAGGCGCGCGGCGGCGGCGGCGAGTTCCAGCTGGTCAGCGGCCGCGGCGCCTTCGTCGAGCCGACCGACGCCCTGGCGCGCGAGAAGTGGCTGGCCATCGCCGAGATGGGCGGCGGCGATCGGCGCGACCGCATCCTGCTGGCCGCGCCGGTGGACGAGGGCGAACTGGTCGCCGCGTTCCGGGGGCAGATGGAGACCGAATATCGGCTCGACGAAAGCGGCGGCGGGCGGCTGCGGGCCAAGCGGCTGACGCGGCTGGGCAAGCTGACCGTGCGCGAGGAGATCGACGAGAGCCCCGATCCGGCGCTGATCGCCGGGGCGCTGGCCGGGCGGGTGCGGGCCGAGGGCCTTGGCAAGCTGCCCTGGGGCGAGGCGGCGCGCTCGTTCCGCGAGCGGGCGGGGTTCCTGCGCGCCCAGGGTCAGGAGTGGCCCGATCTCAGCGACGAGGCGTTGCTGGCGCAGGTCGACGAGTGGCTGACGCCGCTGCTGGCCGGGGTGCGTTCGCTGGGGGCGCTGCGGCCCGACGTGCTGGACGGGGCGCTGCGGGCGCTGGTCCCCTGGGAGCTGCAGCGCAGGCTGGAGGCCTCGGCGCCCGCGCGCTGGACGGCTCCGACGGGCAACAGCTTTGCCATCGATTACGCCGCCGACAGCGGGCCGCGGGTCGACGTGCGGGTGCAGGAGGTGTTCGGTCTGACCGAGCATCCGCGCGTGGCCGGCGTGCCGCTGACCCTGTCGCTGCTGTCGCCGGGCCACCGGCCGATCCAGACCACCAAGGACCTGCCGGGGTTCTGGGGCGGGTCCTGGAAGGACGTCCGCTCGGACATGCGCGGACGCTATCCCAAGCACGTCTGGCCCGAGGACCCGGCCAACACCGCCCCGACCGCGCGGGCCAAGCCGCGCGGGACGTAGCTAGATGCTCCCCCGCTGGGGGAGCTCCCGGCCGGAAGGCCGGGTGAGGGGGACTTGGAGCCAGCGCAGAGGCTGGAACTCCCCTGGTTTCAAAAATCTGGTGGGCCCTGAAAGACGCGTAGGAGTCATAGTCCCCCTCAGTCCGCCATTCGGCGGACAGCTCCCCCAGAGGGGGAGCATCTAGGTGGAGACGGCCATGACGATCTGAGAGTTCAGGTCGCCGCGTAGATCATGATGCCGGTGGCGACCGAGAGATTGAGGCTGTCGGCGCGGCCGCGCATCGGGATCTTGACGTTGACGTCGCAGAGGGCGGCCATCTCGGGCGTCAGGCCCTGCTGTTCGTTGCCCATCAGGATCATGGCCGGCTTGGCGTAGGTCGCCTGGCGGTGGTCGACGGTGGCGCTGAGCAGGGTGCCGACCACCGAGCCCGGCCAGCCCGCGCGCCAGCTCGCGAACTCGGCCTCGCTCGCCTTGACGATCGGGACGGCGAAGATCGAGCCCATGGTGGCGCGCACCGCCTCGACCGAGAACGGGTCGCAGCAGTCGCCGACCAGGATCACCGCGCCGCAGCCGGCGGCGTCGGCGGTGCGCACGATGGTCCCGAGGTTGCCGGGGTCGCGGACCCGGTGCAGGGCGACGAAGCAGGTCGCGGCCGAGGGATCGAGGGCGGTCAGCGGCGTGAAGACCTGGGCGAAGACGGCGACCACGGCCTGCGGATTGTCGCGGCGCGAGACCTTGGCGAGGATGTCCTGGGTGACCTCGATCACCTCGCCGCGCGCCGCCAGCGTCGCCTGGATGGCGCGCTTGAGCAGGGGGTGGCCCTCAGCGTCCTTGCCGTACATCAGGATGCGCGGCGCGTGGCCGAGCTCGACGGCCTCGGTGACGATCTTCAGGCCCTCGGCCACGAACAGGCCCGACTGCTCGCGCTCCTTGCGCAGGTGCAGGCCGCGGACCGACTTGACCGTCGGGTTGGTCAGCGAGGTGACGAGGCGGCTCATGCCGACCACCGGCCGTAGAACGACATGCCGATCTGGCGGTCGGCCGCATCCTCGACCAGGGTCAGCTCGCCCCAGTCGATGGCTCCCGCGCGGCCGGACAGCTTGGCGGCGCACAGCGACGACAGGGCCGCGCCCGAGATCCGCTCGGCATAGGCGTTGAGCAGCAGGAAAGAGGCGTTTTCCCCGAGAAGTTCAGCGCATAGAGCCGAAAGTTCAGGCAAGTTTTCGAACAGCCGCCAGACCTCGCCGTCCGGGCCGCGGCCGTATTTCGGCGGGTCGAGGATGATGCCGTCATAGCGCGAGCCGCGGCGCACCTCGCGCTGGACGTAGCGGCGGGCGTCCTCGCAGATCCAGCGGATCGGGCGGTCGTCCAGGCCCGAGAGGGCGGCGTTCTCGCGGGCCCAGGCGATGGCCTTCTTGGAGGCGTCGACGTGGGTGACGTGGGCGCCGGCCGCAGCGCAGACCAGGCTGGCGACGCCGGTGTAGCCGAACAGGTTGAGGATCCGCGGCTGGTCGGGCAGGGCGCGCACGCGCTGGTCCAGCCAGGCCCAGTTGGCGGCCTGCTCCGGGAAGAAGGCCAGGTGCCGGAAGGCGGTGAAGCGGGCGTGGAAGCGCACGTCGCCCCAGGCCATCGGCCAGCTCTCCTTGGGCTTGCCGCGGAAGCGCCACTTGCCGGCGTCTTCTTCGTCCGACGGATCGAACACGGCGTCGGCCTTGTCCCAGGCGTCCTGCGGCAGGCGCGGGTCCCACATGGCCTGCGGTTCGGGGCGCACGACGGTATAGGGGCCGTAGCGTTCGAGCTTGCGGCCCCCGCCCGAGTCCAGCAGGGCGTAGTCGGCCCAGCCGGTGGTGCGCATGGCGCCGGGCAGCTCGGCGACGACGGGGGCGGTCTTGGTCATGGCCCAGCGATTAGAGCGCGGCGCTGGAAAGGGAAAGCCCCGCCGTGGCCGCCGCGCTCGCCCACCGGGCTTAGAAGACGCGCGGGGTCGCTTCCAACAGCGCTTCGGCGCGCTGCTCGAAGCTGCGGATGGCGTCCTGCAACTCGGGCCGCGTCTCGTCGACCGTCGCCGCGCCGAACGGAGGCGCGGGATAGTATTCGATGCCGAGCTGAATGATCTCGGCCAGCGGCTGGCCGACCAGGATCTCGGTGAGCAACAGTCCGGCGTCGGCGCTGGCCGATACCCCGGCGCCGGTCACGACCTTACCGTCGCGGTGGTAGCGGGTCTTCATAACCTTGGCCCCTAGGGCGGCGACTTGGTCGCGCGCGAAAAAGTTGGTGGTGACTTCGACGCCGTCGAGGACGCCGGCGGTGGCCATCACTTCCACGCCGTTGCAGACGCCGACTGTCCAGGTGCTGGTCGCATGGGTCGCGCGGATGAAGTCGAGGATCGCCGGATCGCGCTGGGCGACATAGCCGCCCGGGCCGCCCGGCACGTAGAGGATGTCGGTCCCGGCCGCTTCCTCCAGGGTCTTGTACGCCAACAGCCCCAGGAAGCGGGTGTCGGAGGCGACGACGCCCTTCTCCTTGGCCACGAACTCGACCTGCATGCCGGGTATCCGGGAAAGGGACTCGTAGCCGCCGACGATGTCGAGGGCGGTGAAGCCGTCATAGAGCAGGATGGACATGCGCATCTGGGATCTCCGGTTGTTGAGGCTGCGACCCTAGGGCGGGCGACCGGGCCGAGACGTCTGGCGGTATCGACATTTTTGTGGGCGATACCGCCATCCCCGCCTATGCTTCACCCATGCGGATCTCCGTCCTGGCATACGAGCGATGTCTGGCGGCCGAGGTGTTCGGCCTGGCCGATGTGCTGCTGATCGCCAATCGACTCGCGGGCCTGCGACGCCCGCGGGAGGCCGCGCCGTTCGAGGTGTCGGTGATCGGGGCGCGGGACGGGCCGGTGATGGCGGCTGGCTGCGTGAGCCTGGGCGTAGAGCCCGCGCCTGCGGCCTGCGACCTGCTCGTCGTGCCGGCCTTCGAGGTGGTGAGCGCCGCCGAGCTTGACGCGGCGCTTTCGAAGCTTGGGCCTGAGATTTCCCTGATCCGGCGGGCGGCCGTTCGTGGACCTGTGGCCGCGATCTGCGGCGGGGCGTTCCTGCTCGGCGAAGCGGGGTTGCTGGACGGGCGGCGAGCGACGACGGCCTGGGCCTTCGCAGGAGAGCTGGCGCGGCGCTATCCGTCCGCCGACGTCCTCTCGGACGCTCTGCTGGTCCGCGACGGGCCAGTGACGACCAGCGGGGCGTTCAGCGCCGCCCACGACCTGGCGCTGGCGATCGTTCGCGAGCGATTGGGCGACGCCGCGGTTCGCGCGCTGGCCAAGGTCACGCTGCTGGACGCCGGGCGGGCCAGTCAGGCGCCCTATCTGGACCCGCGGCTGCACGTTCGTGCGCGGGACAGTTTCTCGCAGTCGGTGTCACGATGGCTGCGCCAGCGCTTGGCCGAGCCCTACAGCCTTGAGCGGTTGGCGCTGGCCCTCAACGTCTCGAGCCGAACCCTGCTGCGGCGGTTCAAGGCCCAGACCGGCCGCACGCCCCTGGATCATCTGCAGGACTTGCGTGTCGGGCGGGCCAAGCAACTCCTCGAGGCGAGCGATCTTGGCCTGGGCGAGGTCGCCCGAGAGGTCGGCTACCTGGACCTGGCCACCTTCACGCGGCTGTTTGCGCGCAAGGCGCAGATGACGCCGGCGGCCTATCGCCGGCGCTTCCGCGGCCGCGCCGAGAGAGAAGTGGGCTAGCGCCCGTGCAGGGCCGCCTCGGTGCCCTCGATCTCTTCCCGGATCCAGTCGTGACCGGTGGCCGACAGCACGCCGTCGAGGGCGGTCATGTGGACCGACAGCCGCTCGCGGATCTCCGGATCGACGTCCGTGCGGGTCGCCATCCACTTGGCGACGAGGTGAAGTCCGAAGGCGCTGTGCAGCGCCAGGCGTTGCAGTTGGTCGTCGGGCAGTCTCATGGCCGCTCCCTCATCCATTCGCCGGACTGAAACGCCTGAGCGGTCGAAACGCTGCTGTTCGGGTGCGATCGCTTGCGAAAAAGCTTACGCAAGGGCGCCCTTAGTCTCGGATTCAGCAGGCCTTTTCTTTTCTTCGAGGCTTGCAACCTGGGTGGTTTTGGTCTCCGCTTGTTACGGAACGGACTCGGAAGGATAGCTGTGACCATCGCAGTGACGACGCGGCGCTCAGCCCGGAAACCCAAGGGCGACGGACACCTCCGCAGGCAGGAAATCCTGGAGGCGGCCGAGCGCATCTTCGTGGCCGAGGGCTATGAAGGCGCGACGATCCGCAAGATCGCCGACGAGGTGGGGGTGTCGTCGACGGCGCTCTACATGCACTTCCCGGACAAGAGCTGCATCCTGCTGGAGATCTGCCAGGGCACGATCCGCAACCTGCTGGAACGCAACGCCGAGATCTCCGCCAAGCCGATGGACGCGGTGAACCGCGTCAAGCTGATGCTGGACGCCTACATGCGCTGGGGCCTGGAGCACCCGAACGCCTACGAACTGGTGTTCTGCAATGTCGCGCGGCTGGCCGCGGTGATCGGCGAAGAAGAGACGACCTCCGACCTGGGCGACCAGTGCTACCAGGTGTTCTCCGGCGTGGTCCGCGAGATCGCCGCCGAAGGCCGGCTGCGCACCGGCACCGCCGACAGCGCCGCCCAGGCGCTGTGGACCGCCTGCCACGGCGTGGTCAGCATGATGATCGCGCGGCCGAACTTCGCATGGGCCCCCACCGACGAGCTGATCAGCGTGACGCTGGACGGCCTGATGCACGGCCTGGTCGCCGACTAACGGCGCGACGCCGAGAGCTGAATCAAAGCGGCGTTCCGGCCAGGGGCGGAGCGCCGCTTTTTCGTTTGCGAGTCAGCTTGGGTCCCGGCTTTCGCCGGGATGAGCGGGGTGGAGGGGCCGCTCGCGCCTAGTCCGGCCGGTAGGCGCGCAGGAAGGTGTCGACGGCGTTGTTGACCTGGTTTTCGATCTCGGCGTCGGTCATGTCGCCCTCGATGACGCCCCAGGTGCGCGGCTGCAGCACGCCGGAGATCGTCAGGTCCTTGAACTGCTGGGCGGCGACGAAGGGGTCGGCGCGGCGCAGGACGCCCTGGTCCATGAGGTCGGACAGGTAGCCGGCGATCTTGGTCAGGATCACCTTGGGCCCCATCTCGTAGAACATGCGGCCGAGCTCGGGGAAGCGGCCGGTCTCGCCGACCACGACGCGGTGGATGCCGAGCGATTCAGGGGTCAGCAGGAGGGTCAGGAACTTGCCGGCGAAGTGCTGCAGGCGCTCGCGCACGTCGTCGCCGTCGTGGTCGACGTCGAACAGGGTCTCGGCCAGGGCGCCGCACTGGCGCTGCATCACCGCCTCGAACAGTTCTTCCTTGGACTTGAAGTAGTTGTAGAGCGTGCCCTTCGACCCGCCCAGGCGCGCGGCGATGCTGGACATCGAGGTCCCAGCGTAGCCGTCGGCCAGGAAGCAGTCGCGCGCCACGTCGAGAATGCCGTCCCGGCGTTCGTCGCGGCGTTCGTCCCGCTTGCTCATGGGTGCGGCTGTCACCATCTGACCATCCTGTACGGTTTGTCCTTGACGAGGTCCAGTCCGAGGAACATATGACCGTACCGTACGGTTTTCCAGACCGTACTTCTCCTCAGTCGATTCTCGAGACGCGGCATGGCACGCCTGATTCTCCCCCCCGTGACGGCGGCCCTCCTGTTGGCGGGCTGCGCGGCCGTACCAAACCTGGGTCCAGCCCCCCAGGTCAGGCCCGCGCAGGCCTATGCCGCAACCTCGAGCTTCGACGCCCCGGCCGCTCAGTGGCCGGCCGACCAGTGGTGGACGGGCTATGGCGACGCCCAGCTCGACACCCTGGTCGATGAGGCGCTGGCCGGATCGCCGAGCCTGGTCCAGGCGCAGGCCCGGGTGCGGGCGGCTCAGGCGCGGGCTCAGCAGAGCCGCGCGGCGCTGCTGCCCAGCGCGGCCCTGAACGCCCAGGCCGCGCAGACCAAGCAGAGCTACAACAACGGCATTCCGCCGGCCTTCGTGCCGGAGGGCTACAACGACACCGGCCGCGCGACGCTGGACCTTACCTTCGACCTCGACCTCTGGGGCAAGAACCGCGCGGCGCTGGCCGCGGCGACCTCCGAGGCCACCGCCGCGGAGATGGACGCGGCCCAGGCGCGGCTGGTGCTGACCACCTCGGTGGTCGGCGCCTATGCCGAGCTGTCGCGGGCGTTCGCCGCCGAGGAGGCCTCCGCCCAGGCGCAGGCCAACCGCGAAGCCACCCGCAAGCTGGTCGCCCAGCAGGTCGCCAACGGCGCGGCCAACCAGGGCGAGCTGAAGCAGGCCGAGGCCGCCCTGGCCAGCGCCGACCAGGACCTGGCCGCCAGCCGCGAGCAGGTGGGCCTGGCCCGCGACGCGATCGCCGCCCTGCTGGGCGCCGGACCCGACCGCGGCCTGGCGATCGCCCGGCCGGCCGCGCCGGCGGTGCGCGACTTCGGGCTGCCTACGAACCTGGCCGCCGACCTGCTGGGCCGGCGTCCGGACATCGTCGCGGCGCGGCTGCGGGCCGAGGCGGCCGGCAAACGCATCGATGTGGCGCGCAAGTCCTTCTATCCGAACGTGAACCTGGCCGGCTTCATCGGCGCCCAGTCGCTGGGCCTGGACCTGCTGACCGAGAGCGGCTCGGACATCGGCCAGGCCGGGCTGGCGCTCAGCCTGCCGATCTTCCAGGGCGGGCGGCTGTCGGGCGCCTATCGCGGCGCACGGGCCGAGTACGACGACGCTGTCGGCGCCTATGACGCCGCCCTGATCCAGGCGCTGAAGGAAGTGGCCGACGCCGCGGTCAGCGAGCGCGCGCTCGCCGTCCGGCTGGGCGCGGCGCGGCAGGCGCTGGCCAAGGGCGAGGAAGCCTATCGCATCGCCCGGGTCCGCTACGAAGGCGGCCTGGACTCCTACACCTCGGTGCTGACCGCCGAGAACGCCGTGATCCTGCAGCGGCGCGCCGCCGCCGACCTGGAATCGCGGGCGCTCACCCTTGACGCAGCCCTGGTCCGCGCCCTGGGCGGCGGCTTCCGGGCCGCCTGACCCCAACCATTTTCCGTCCTCCCCCGGAAAGGCCTTCCATGCCCGACGATATCGGATCGCATCCCCAACCCGCGGCCGCCGTCGCGACGCCGCCCGCCGCCAATGGCGCGCGGCGCAAGCGCCTGTTCATGATCCTGGGGGGCGTGGTGCTCGCCGGGGCGCTGATCTGGGGCCTCTACTATGTCCTGGTCGGCTCACGCCACGTGACCACCGACAACGCCTATGTGAACGCCGACACCGCCCAGGTGACGGCGCTGGTCGCCGGCCCGATCGTGCAGGCGCCGGTCGGCGAGACGACGGTGGTCAAGACCGGGCAGGTGATCGCGGTGATCGACCCGGCCGACTTCAAGCTGGCGGTCGACCGCGCCCGCGCCGAGCTCGGCCAGGCCGAGCGCCGGGTGGGGCAGTACTTCGCCAATGACGAGGCGCTGGCCGCGCAGACCGCCGCGCGCGGCGCCGACATCGCCCGCGCCGAGGCGATGCTGGCCAGCGCGCGGTCGGACTATTCGCGGGCCGAGGTCGAGTACGGCCGCCGCCGCAACCTGGCCGAATCCGGCGCGGTGTCGGGCGACGAGCTGACCCAGGCCGAGAACCGCTATCAGGCCGCCAAGGCCGCGCTGGCCGCCGGCCAGGCGGGCCTGGCCCAGGCCAAGGCCGCCGCCGCGCAGTCGGCCGGCCAGCAGAAGGCCGCCAACGCCCTGGTCGCCGGGACCAGCGCCGCCGACAATCCGGAGGTCGCCGCCGCCCGCGCCAAGCTGGCCCAGGCCGAGCTGGACCTGGCCCGCACCACCATCCGCTCGCCGGTCGACGGGGTGGTGGCGCGCAAGAGCGTGGTGGTCGGCCAGAAGGTCGCCAACGGCGCGCCGGTGATGAGCATCGTGCCGATCCAGACCGCCTATGTGGACGCCAACTTCAAGGAAGTGCAGCTGCGCAAGGTGCGGCCGGGGCAACCGGTCGAGCTGACCAGCGACCTCTACGGCAAGGGCGTGACGTTCCACGGCAAGGTCGCCGGCGTCGGCGGCGGCACCGGTTCGGCCTTCGCGTTGATCCCGGCCCAGAACGCCACCGGCAACTGGATCAAGGTGGTCCAGCGCGTGCCGGTCCGCATCGCCCTCGACCCCAAGGAGCTGGCCGAGCATCCGCTGCGGGTCGGGCTGTCCATGGAAGCCGTGATCGACATCTCGAAGTAAGGGGCCAGGCCCGTGAGCCAGAGCCAATCGACGCCGGCGCCGGCGCCCCTCACGGGGATGGCGCTGCTGGTCACCGGGCTGTTGCTCGGCCTAGCCAACTTCATGGTGGTGCTGGACATCACCATCGCCAACGTGGCGGTGCCGCATATCGCCGGCGGCCTGGCCGTGTCGCCGAGCCAGGGCACCTGGGTCATCACCTCCTATTCGGTGGCCGAGGCCATCACCGTGCCGCTGTCCGGCTGGCTGGCCCAGCGGTTCGGGGCGGTGAAGGTGTTCGTGTTCGGCCTGGTCGGGTTCGGGGTCTGCTCGATCCTCTGCGGCCTGGCGCCGACCTTCGGCTTCCTGGTGTTCGCCCGGGTGCTGCAGGGCCTCTGCGGCGGCCCGATCATGCCGATGTCGCAGACCCTGCTGCTGCAGATCTTCCCCAAGGAGAAGGCGCCCCAGGCGCTGGGCCTGTGGAGCATGACCACCGTGGTCGGCCCGATCGCCGGGCCGATCCTGGGCGGCACGATCTCCGACACCATCGGCTGGCACTGGATCTTCTTCATCAACATCCCGGTGGCGTTCGGGGTGGCGTTCCTGGCCTACCGCGCGCTGATCGGACGCCAGGGCGCCACGCGCCGGGTGCCGGTCGACTATATGGGCCTGACGCTGCTGATCGTCTGGGTCGGGGCGCTGCAGATCATGCTCGACACCGGCAAGGAGCACGATTGGTTCGCCTCGTCGTTCATCGTCGGCCTGGCGGTCGTCGCGGCGGTGGGCTTCGTCGCCTTCCTGATCTGGGAGCTGACCGCCGAGAATCCGATCGTGAACCTGCGGGTGTTCCGACACCGAGGGTTCTCGATAGGCGTCACGACGCTCAGTCTCACCTTCGGGGCGTTCTTCGCCAGCGTGGTGATCCTGCCGCTCTGGCTGCAGACCAACATGGGCTACACCGCCACCTGGGCCGGCTATGCGGCGGCGTTCCAGGGCGTGCTGGCGGTGGTGATGTCGCCGATCGTCGCCAGCCAGGTCGCAAGGCGCGATCCACGGGCGCTGGTCTCCTTCGGGGTGTTCTGGATGGCCGGCGTCGCCATCTGGCGCAGCCACTTCGCCACCAACGCCGACTTCCTGAGCATCGCCTTGCCGCAGCTGGCGCTGGGCTTCGCCATGCCGTTCTTCTTCATTCCGACCCAGAGCATCGCGTTGGGCGCGGTCGACGAGGAGGAGACCGCCGCGGCGGCCGGCATCGCCAACTTCCTGCGGGTGGTGGCCGGGGCGTTCGCGACCTCGCTGATGACCACCTCGTGGGAGAACCAGGCCAACGCCAAGCGGGCCGACCTGGTCGGGGCGCTGAACCAGCCGCAGTCAGCGCTGGACGGCATGGTCGCGCAGGGCTTTTCGCCCGACCAGGCGCTGCGCCAGCTGGAAGGGCTGGTGCAGAGCCAGGCGGTGATGCTGTCGACCAACCTGATGTTCCTGACCACCGCCGTGGTGTTCGCGATCGCGGCGACGACGATCTGGCTGGCGCCACGTCCGAAGCGGGCGGCCGGCCCCGGCGGCGGGCACTAGCTCCCCGCCATCTGGGCCCTCAGCGCCGGGCCTTGCGCGTCAGGGCCCGGCCGGCGACCAGGGCCTGATCGACGATCTGCTCGGCATGGGCCAGCTTCAGCGTCTGGCCCTGGAGGCCGGCGCGGAAGAGGACTGCGCCGATCATGTTGTCCACCAGCGCCGAGACGTCGTCGGCGGGCAGGGCGCCCTTGAGGGCGCTGTCCAGCGCCAGGAGGTAGGGGCGGCGCTCGCGCTCATAGAGCGCGTCGAGGGCGGCCGAGAGCTCGGCGTCGCGCCGCCGCGCCTGGGCGAGCTCGGGCGTGGCCACGCCGGCCGGACCGCCCAGGTGGCGGACGAAGGCCCAGAGGTTCTCGATCAGTACGGTGCGCGGCGGGACATGCTCGGGCAACGCCGGATCGATGTCGCGCGCAGCGTTGTCGAGCATCCAGATGATCAGCTCGCGCTTGTTGGCGAAGCGGCGATAGAGGGCCGGGCGGCTGCATCCGGCGCGCTCGGCCAACTCCTCGAAGGCCAGGCTGGCGTAGCCGCGCTCGGCCAGCAGCTCCCAGCCGGCCTGCATGATCGCCGGCTCCATGGACTCATCGCGCGGCCGGCCGCGACCGCGGCGGGGCGGGTTGGCCGGGTCGGGGCGGCTGTCGTCATTGCGTAGCATCGGCGTCGCAAAACCATCATTCAATATCGTTACACGCCCGGAACGTAAATCGCGACGGCAAGGGGCGTCAATCATGTCGAGTAAGTTCTCTGGGTGCGCGCAATCGATGCGCCGCCGGAGTGTGGCCCGCCGCGCGGCGGGCCTGATGTCGCTGGCTTCGGTGCTGGTCGTCGCCGCGCCGGCGCTGGCCGAGGAAGCCGATCTGCCGGGCACGCTGGAGGAGGTGATCGTCACCGCCCAGAAGCGCGCCGAGGCGCTGGAAGACGTGCCGATCGCGATTTCGGCCTATGGCGGCCAGACGATCGAGAAGATGCGGCTGCGCTCGGTCGAGGAGGTCGCGAGCCTGGCGCCCAGCACCAACTATAAGAACCAGAGCCCGGCCGCGCCCAGCATCAGCATTCGCGGCATCACGTCCGATGAGTCGGGCGCGGGGTCGGAATCGGCCGTCTCGACCTATCTGGACGGGGTCGACATCAGCCGCCGCGAGGGCGCGCAGATGGCGATCTACGACATGGACCGCATCGAGATCGTGCGTGGCCCGCAGGGCACGCTGTTCGGCACCGCCTCGCAGATCGGCGGCCTGTCGCTGATCACTCGCAAGCCGCAGGACGAGTTCGGCGGCTATGTGAACGGCGCCGTCGGCAACCTGGACTATCGGCGTATCGAGGGGGCGGTGAACCTGCCGGTCTCCGACGTCGCAGCCTTCCGCCTGGCCGGCTTCCATGAGGAACGCACGGGCTACATCGAGAACAAGGCGGCCGCCGGCGGCGACGCGCAGGACTATATGGGCCTGGACACCACCGGGGCGCGGGCGTCGTTCAAGTTCGAGCCGAACGACCGCTTCAGCCTGACGGCGGTCGCCTATCTCCAGCACGACAATCCGACCGGGACGCAGTTCACAAGCTTCACGATCCCGACGCCGAGCCTGGGCTATGCCGACTACTACAAGGAAACCTACCAGGCGCCGCGCAAGCCCTCGAACTTCGAGCGCAACGTCTATGGCGGCACGCTGCTGATCGAGGCCGAGCTGAACGACAACATCAGCTTCTCGTCGATCACCGGCTATCGCGAGTACGACTACCAGCAGTACTTCGACATGGACGGCGGCTTCGTGCCGCTGGTCGACAGCGACATCGCCAATGAGACCTCGAGCTTCTACCAGGAGGCGCGGGTCAACTTCTCGTCCGGCGAGCGGCTGCAGGGCTTTGCGGGGGTCAGCTACATCCGCGAGGCGGTCGACGAAACCATCGGCCTGACCTTCAGCGAGCCGATCTTCGGGATCCTGCAAAGCGGCGTCTGGGTGCTGCCCAACGGCCAGCCGAACCAGCTGACGCTGCCTGCCTCGCTGGGGATCACGCTGGATCCGAACCGCCGGGAATATCGCGAGCAGAAGGGCCGCAAGGCTGACACCTCGGCCTTTGTCGATGTGAGCTACGAGCTGACCGACCAGCTGACGGTGAACGGCGGGGTCCGCTATGTGCGCAACGAGCGGCGGTTCGTCTCCAACCAGCCGGCGGTGGGCCAGTCGGGCCTGATCAAGCTGGGCGTCTACAGCGCGGTGTCGAGCGCGGTGGCCGCAAAGTTCGTGGCCCTGGACCCGACTTTCAGCGCGACGAACCCGCGCCACCCGCTGTTTGCGACCTACTATTCGGCGGTGCAGGCGGCGCTGCCCGGCGCCTATACGGCGGCCCCCAAGAACCTGCTGTTTGCGGCGACCAACGGGGCGCTGGACGGGGACGCCGACTTCGACGCGGTGCTGCCGCGCCTGTCGGTGCAGTACGACTTCGGCAATGGGCTGCACGGCTATGCGGGCCTGGCCAAGGGCCAGCGCTCGGGTTTCCTGCAGGCCGACAGCAAGGGCGTGGTCGCCGCGGTCGATCCCGAGCAGCTGTGGAACTACGAGGTCGGGCTGAAGGGGGCGTTCGACCGTATCCGGTTCGACGCGGCCCTGTTCCACTACGCCTGGACCGATTTCCAGACCATGGAGCTGATCGACCCCGCCAACCCGACCCTGGGCCAGCAGGCGGTGAACGCCGGCTCGGCCAGCGCCACCGGGTTCGAGTTCGCCGGCAGCTTCCTGCTGGCGACCGGCATCGACGCCTTTGCGAACTTCTCCTACCTCGACGCCAAGTTCGACGACTTCAAGTCGTCGGAGGGCGACTTCACCGGCCACCGCTTCCGGATCTCGCCGGAGTACCAGGCCGCGGTCGGGCTGAACGCCGAGCGGCCGCTGAGCGGGGATCTGACGGGCTTCTTCTCGGGCCGCGTCCGCTACCAGTCGAAGATCTATTTCGACAACGAGAACGTCGCCCCGAAGATGGACAAGGGCCACGTCTTCGTCAGCGGCAACCTGGGCGTCCGCAACGAGGCCCAGGGGTGGAGCGTGCGGCTGTTCGCCGACAACCTGCTGGACGAGGAATACCTGCTGGACGCCGGCAATTCCGGCGAGAATTTCGGCACCCCGACGGCGATCGCCGGCGCGCCGCGGACCTTCGGCCTCGAGCTCGGCCTGCAGTTCTAAGCCCCCATTCCGGAGAGATTTCATGATCGGCACGACACGCCGTCTGGCGCTGGCCCTGGCCGCCAGCGCCGCCATGTTCGCCCCTGCCGCGGCTTGGGCGAAGGACGACAGCTTCACCCTGGCGGTGATCCCCGACACCCAGAACTATGTCGACTACACCCACCAGAAGGCCGAGGGCTTTCCGTTCGATGCGCGCGAGCTGTTCTTCGAGCAGATGAACTACATCGCCGGCCGGCTGCAGGCGAACGGCGGGGACATCGCCTTCGTCACCTCGCTGGGCGACACCTGGCAGCATCAGACCAAGCCGTTCGACGAGGCCCATGCGGCCTTCGGCGTCAGCAAGGGCGCCAATCCGCTGCTGGATTCCCACTTCGCGCCGACCGACAAGACCCGCAGCGTCGAGATGCCGACCGCCAAGCAGGGCTTCGAGATCATCGCCGGCAAGACGCCGTTCTCGGTGGTGCCGGGCAACCACGACTATGACGCGATGTGGACGGACTCCCGCTACCTGCCGATCAAGGACTTCATGAACCCGGGCGACCATCCGCGGCCGTATGGGATGCTGCATCCCGGCGGGCTGGACAACTGGCGTGAGGTGTTCGGCGAGCAGACCGCGTTCTTCAAGGACAAGCCCTGGTACGTCGCCTCGTTCAACGGCGGGGCCGACAGCGCGCAGATCTTCACCGCGGGCGGCTACCGCTTCCTGCACATCGGCCTGGAGATGGCGCCGAGCGACGCGGTGCTGGAATGGGCGGCGAAGGTGATCGCCGCGCATCCGGGGCTGCCGACCATCGTCAGCACCCACGACCACCTGAACACCGCCGGCGAGCGGGCCCCGAACCCGATGGTCGACATGGCCATGGTCCATCCCGAGCACAACAATCCCGAGGCGGTGTGGACCAAGTTCCTGAGCCGCCACCCGCAGATCTTCCTGGCGCTCAACGGCCACCAGCACGGCCAGGCCTATCGCGCCGACGCCGGGGCCGGCGGGGCGATGGTGCATCAGGTGCTGGCCGACTATCAGGATCGCGGACAGACGGCGATCGCGGCCGGGGTGAAGGCCGCCTGGCCGGTCGGCATCGGCGACGGCTGGATGCGGTTCATGACCTTCGACATGAGCGGCGAGACGCCGGTCATCAAGGTCCGCACCTATTCGACCTACTACAAGAAGTTCTCCGGCGAGACGCCGCAGTACGCGGCCTGGTACCGCAAGGTCGAGCAGCCGAAGATGAGCGACCAGGAGTTCCTGGCCGCCGATGACTTTACGATCCGCCTTGAGGACTTCCGCAAGCGGTTCGGAAACGGCGCGAAGTAGAGCGCGCGCCGCGAGCGCCGGTCCCTAGACCTCTACGGGTTAGGGATCGGCGCGTTCGCTCCGCCCACCGGCAGCGGCGGTTGCGGGCCGGCCGTCCCGGCGTAGCCGCCATACGAACCGCGCTTGAGGTCGGCGCTGAGCGTGATCGGCGCCGAGCCGCCGGCCAGGCGGGCACGATAGACCTGCATGCCCTCCATGACCCGCATCACGTAGTTGCGGGTTTCCGAGAACGGGATGCACTCGACGAAATCGATCGGATCGGTGGCCGCGCCGCGCGGGTCGCCGCAGAACTGGATCCATTGCGGCGGGCGGCCCGGCCCGGCGTTGTAGGCGGCGATCGCCATCGGGTACGAGCCCGAGAAGTTGTTGATCTGCCGGCCGAGGAAGGCCTGGCCCAGCTGCATGTTGTAGTCCGGCTGCCAGAGCATCGACGTCTCAAAGCTCATGCCCAGGCCGCGCGCGGTGCTGGCGGCGGTGGCGGGCAGCAGCTGCATCATCCCGCGCGCGTCGGCGCCCGAGCGGGCCATCGGGTCGAAGCCGCTTTCCTGGCGGGTGATGCCGAGCGTGAGGGCCGGTTCCGGCGCGCCGGCGACCGGCGGCGGGTTGCGCAGCGGATAGCCGCGTTCGGGCAGGATGAAGCCGCGCTGGGCGGCGGTGCGGACCACCTTCATCGAGGTGTCCTGGTCGCCGTAGCCGCGCGCCAGGTCGACCAGCAGGGCCTGTTCCTCGACCGTCGGCAGGATGTCGTCCAGCGCCAGCACGAAGGTCTTGAAGAGATCGCGATTGCCGATTTCGTAGAGCAGGCGGGCGGCGCGCACGGTGTCGCGGCTTTCGAACCGCGCGCGGTCGGCCTGGGTGACCTGGGGGTCGGCGCCGAGCACCAGCGGCTGCCCGAGCTTTTCGGTGGCGAGCTGGCCGTAGAAGGTCGTGTTGTACCTGGCGCCGGCGGCGTAGAAGCCCCTGGCGGCGGCCTGGTCGCCGCGCGCCTCGGCGGTGCGGCCCTGCCAGTAGAAGGCGCGGCCGCGGGTGATCGGCGACTGGCCGATCTTCTCCAGGTTGGCGAAGTGGACGGCGGCCTGGTCGGGCTTGTTGAGGCGGGTGAGGGCGACCCAGCCGGCGTAGAATTCGGCGTCGGCGGCCGGCCCGCCGGAGGTCAGGCCGCTGTTCGCGGCCGCCGCATAGGCGCCGGCGGAGTCGCCGTTGCGCAGGGCGTAGAGGATCAGGCGATAGCGCTCGGCCCAGATGCGGTCGGCCATGTCGCCGTGCGCCAGGTCGGTGGGGAAGTAGCGGAGGTTGGCGAGCGCCAGGGTCTCAAGGTTGCGCTGGCGGTAGAAGCTGGCGCGTTCAAAGGCCACGCCTGGATCGTTGGAAAGGGCGCCGGGCAGGGCGTTGGCCTGGTCGTTGGCGGCCGAGGAGCCGGCGCGATAGGCCATCCGCACCTGGGCGACCTGCAGTTGGTCGGGCGGCAGCAGCGGCAGGATGTCGCGCGCGGCCGGGCCCTGCGGACCATAGAGCAGGATGTCGGCGCGACGGACGTGGTCCTCGGGCGTCAGCATCGAGCCGAAGCGGGCCAGCATGGTGCGCTGGGGCGTCACCTCGAACAGTTTGTCGCGCCAGAAACGGCGGATCAGGTCCTCAGCGTCCTTCTGGCGGCCGCTGGCCTGATAGGCGCTGGCCAGGGCCATTGCGCCCTCGGCGGTCTGCGGATCGGAGCCGCCGAACCAGGCGATGACCTGCTGGGGCGTCTGGCCCGAGGTCTCCAGCAGCTTTTCGGCGCCGAGCTGGCGGCGGCTCGCGCGGGGCCAGCCGGCGAGGTCGCGACGGGCCTGGTCGAGCTCGAAGAACGACATCGATTCCGCCGCCGAGTCGGCCAGGGCCCAGGTGGCCAGCTTCTTGGCGATCGGGTCGGAGAGGGCGGCGATGGCCGACCGGGCGGTGGTGACGTCGCCGCGCCTGGCCGCGGCCAGGGCGGAGTCGAGGGTCGCCGAATCCGTCATCGACAGCGATTGGCGATAGGCCGTCGGCGGGGTCTGGGTCAGCTCGATCGGGCGCGGGCCTTCGGAGGGCGGGCGGTCGGCGCCGGAGAACGGCCGGTAGGGTCCCTGGGCCGGAGCCCCCCCGGTCGGCGCCTGGGCGTTGGCCATGGTGGCCAGCAGGGCGAGCGAGGCGGTGGTCAGAAACGCTTTACGGGCCTTGGACGGCAAGGTGACGAACTCCGGTCTCGCGGAAGGATGAAACTATGTTGCGGCGCGGGGGCGCCCCGCCATATTGTCCGGCCAAATCATGAGGCCGCAACAACTGGCCTCGCTTTCACGGCTTTTTGCAGACCATGTCAGATACCTTGTTCAAGGGCGTGATGCCGGCCCTGGTGACTCCTTTCCGCGACGGCGCGGTGGACGAGAAGGCGTTCGTGGCCCTCGTCGAGCGTCAGATCGCGGGCGGCGTCCACGGAATCGTGCCCGTGGGCACGACCGGCGAGACCGCGACCCTCTCCCACGACGAGCACCGCCGGGTGGTCGAGCTGGCCGTGAAGACCGCCGCCGGCCGCGTGCCGGTGGTCGCCGGCGCCGGCTCCAATTCGACCGAAGAGGCGATCGAGCTGGTGGCGCACGCCAAGACCATCGGCGCGGACGCCGCCCTGGTGGTGACGCCGTACTATAATCGCCCGAACCAGGAGGGCCTCTACGCCCACTATGCGGCGATCAACGAGGCGGTGCAGCTGCCGGTGCTGGTCTACAACGTGCCCGGCCGCACCGCGGTGGACATCAGCAACGAGACCCTGGGCCGGCTGGCCAAGCTGCCGAACATCATCGGCATCAAGGACGCCACCGCCGACATGACCCGCGCCACCGTGCAGCGCCAGCTGTGCGGCGAGGACTGGGTGCTGCTGTCGGGCGACGACCTGACCGCGCTGGGCTACATGGCCCACGGCGGGCACGGCTGCATTTCGGTGACCGCCAATATCGCGCCGGACCTGTGCGCCACCTTCTACAACGCCGCCATGGGCGACGATTGGAAGACCGCCCTCTATTGGCAGGACCGCCTGTTCCGCCTGCATCGCTCGCTGTTCTCTGACGCCTCGCCGGCGCCGACCAAGTTCGCGCTCTCGCATCTCGGCCTCTGCGCCGAGGACGCGCGCCTGCCGATCGTGCCGGCGTCGGAAGCCTCGCGCGCCGAGGTGCTGGCGGGGATGAGGGAAGCCGGCGTCATCTGATGGCCGGTAAGCTGATCGCAGAGAACCGCCGCGCGCGGTACGACTACTTCCTCGAAGAGACCTTCGAGGCGGGCCTGATGCTGACCGGGTCCGAGGTCAAGTCGCTGCGCAACGGGCGGGCCAATATCGCCGAGTCCTACGCCTCGGTGGAGGGCGACGAGGTGGTGCTGATCAACTCGGACATCCCGCCGTTCGCCCAGGCCAACCGCTTCAATCACGAGCCGCGGCGGCACCGGAAGCTGCTGTTGCACCGCAAGCAGCTGGACAAGCTGATCGGCGCCGTGACCCGCGAGGGCCGCACGATCATCCCGACCAAGCTCTATTGGAACGACAAGGGCCTGGCCAAGCTGGAGATCGCGCTGGCCAAGGGCAAGAAGACGCATGACAAGCGCGAGGCGACCGCCGAGCGCGACTGGCAGCGCGACAAGGCCCGGCTGCTGCGTGACCGTGGCTGACGTCGAGGCCATCGAGCGGGCCACCGTCGCGGCGGTGGCGCCGCGCGAGGTGCTGGAGATCGGCGGCTGGCTGGTCGCGCTGAACGACGGAACCATTCGCCGGGCGGCGAGCGCCGTGCCGCTGAGCCACGACCTGGCGGCCGACCTGGGCGTGATCGACCAGATCGAGGCGGCCTATGCCGAGCGCGGCCTGGCGCCGGCGTTCCGAATCGCCGATGCGCCGGGGCTGGAGGGCGTGCGCGCCGAACTGGCGCAGCGCGGCTACGGCTTCGAGCAACCGACGCTGGTCAAGGTGGGTGAGGCCGGCCCGATGATCGCAGCCGCGCGAGGGCCGGCGGCCAGCGTCGCCGAGGCGCCCGACGCCGGCTGGGCCCGGGTGTTCACCAGCAAGGGCTTCGATGTCGCTGACGGCGAGAGCCGGGTGGCGGCGCTGACCCGCTCGCCCGATGCGGTCTATGGCCAGATCGCGGAAGGGGACATGAGCCTGGCGGTCGGCGTGGCCGCGTTCGGCCACGGCTGGGCCAGCGTGCACGGCATGCGCACCGACGCCTCGCGGCGCGGCGAGGGGCTGGCCGGCCGGGTGCTGGCGGGACTGGCGGCCGCGGCCCAGGCGCGCGGCGTCGAGCGCGTGTTCCTGCAGGTCGAGGAAGGAAACACCGGCGCGCGCAGTCTCTATCGGCGCGCGGGGTTCAAGCAGGCCTGGCGATATTTCTACTGGAGCCGCCGGGCCTGAGCCGTCTTGCGGCGAGCGCCGGCGTGCGCAATCGGCGCGCCGGGAGGCCTGGCGGTACTTCTACTGGAGCCGCCAGGCCTGACGACGTCAGGCCGCGAGGACCAGCGACCAGCGACCGGCGGCGGCGCAGGGCCGAGCCGGCCAGGCCGAAGCCGGTGATCATCATCGCCCAGGTGGCCGGTTCCGGAACCGCCGAGCCGACGCCGTAGGTGACGTTGTCGATCCCCCAGGCGTCGACGCCCGGCCGGCTGATGGTGATGCTGCTGAAGCCCTGCGCGTCGGTGAAGCCGAAGTAACTGGCGCCGCCGTCGTTCCCGTTTAGGGCCAGGTCGAAGGTCTGGGACGCGCCGTTGTCGTAGGTGACCTGGAAGGTCCCGCCGTTGATGGCCTGCACGCCGGTGGCGTAGAAGCCGAAGGCGTGGCTGGTCTTGTCGAAGTTGAAGGTCAGCGAGCCGTCGGGAAAGCCGAGCCAATGCGATCCGCCGCTGGTGACGTTGAAGCCATAGCGCGGGTCGAGGGCCTGGTTCTGAACGCCGCTGAAGGGGTCGCCGTAGTTCGGAGCATTCGCCACCAGCGTCGCGCCGGGCGCCGAGTAGACGGTCGTATAGTCCAGCGAGTAGTTTTCGAAATCGAGCATGGCGACAGCGCCGTAGTTGGCGGCGTCGGCGAGGAAGCCGGCTTCGGCGGCGGCCGAGCCGGGGAACGGACCGGAGGTCGGGGCGCTGTCGTCGCTCCCGACATAGGTGGCGGCCTGGACCGCGATGGGCAGGCTGGAGACGGCCAGCGCCGCGGCGCCGGCGAGAAGGATCTTACGCATTTGAGAACAGCCCCGTTCTGAAGTTTGCGTCCCTAATGACAGGAAGGCGGCTGTTCTCGCGGGATTCCCAGGGCGTTGGAACCGGATTCACCTAACGGGGGTATTTGAATTGGCGGCCTCTCAGGCGCGGTCGATCAGCTCGCGGGCGCGGCGGAAGACCGCCTCGAACATCGGCGCGGTCAGGCGGCCGGTGTTCGTGTTGAGGCGCGAGCAGTGGTAGCTGTTCAGCACCACATAGGGGCCGGCCTGGAACTCGGTTCCGTGGCCCGGAATGCCGGCCGAGGCCTTGAGGCCCAGGGCCTTGAGCACGTTGCGTCGCGAGACGTCGCCCAGGGTGACGATGACGTTGAGGTTCGGCAGGTCCTTGAACCGTTGGGTCAGGAACGGGCGGCAGGTGTTCTCTTCGCTGGTCTCGGGCTTGTTGCCAGGCGGGGCGCAGCGGACCGCGTTGGTGATCATGCAGTCGTACAGTTCGAGGCCGTCGTCGGTGCGCGCGTCGAATTTGTCGTTGGCGAAGCCGGTCTTGAAGAGGGTGTCGTAGAGCATCCAGCCGGCATGGTCGCCGGTGAACGGGCGGCCGGTGCGGTTGGCGCCGGTGCGTCCGGGCGCAAGACCCGCCACCAGCAGGCGCACGCTTTGCGGTCCGCCGACCGGCACGAAGGACGGGGCAGGGCCGTTCCACCAGTCGGGGTTCTGGGCGGCGTTGGCCTGGCGATAGGCCACCAGGCGCGGGCACAGCGGGCAGTCGCGGGGCGGCTCGGCGCCCCAAAGTTCAACGGACATCAGAGCTCGGCGTCGACGTCGTGACCGTGCTCGTCGCGGGCGGCGCGGCTTTCCTGGATGAAGCGGGGCAGGCGCGAGGGCCGGCCGATGATGTCGGCGAGGTCGGCGAGGTCGACGAAGTTGTCCGCCTGGCGGCGCAGGTCGTCGGAGGCCATCGGCGGCTGCGACTTGACGGTCGAGACCACGGTGACGCGCGAGCCGCGGCGCTGCACGGCCTCGACCAGGACCCGGAAGTCGCCGTCGCCCGAGAACAACACCAGATGGTCGGCGTGGCTGGCCATCTCCATCATGTCGACGGCGATCTCGACATCCATGTCGCCGCGCCAGCGCTTGCGGCCTTGCGCGTCGGTGTATTCGCGCGCCGGCTTGGTCACCAGGCGGAAGCCGTTGTAGTCGAGCCAGTCGACCAGCGGGCGGATCGGCGAATACTCCTGATCCTCGACCAGGGCGGTGTAGTAGTAGGCGCGCACCAGGACGCCGCGTTTGCGGAACTCTTCCAGCAGCTTGCGATAGTCGATATCGAAGCCGAGCCCCTTGGCGGCGGAGTACAGGTTCGCCCCGTCAATGAAGAGCGCCAGCCTGTCCGTGGGGTAAAAAGTCATGAGTGCGAATAATCCTGCGAAAATGTCTCTGGGCGTAAGTCCGGACGAGGCTGCTGTTGTCGCCTTGGGCGGTAATGTCGCCGGCGACTATGGTTCGTCCGAAGCCCTTCTCGAGGCGGCGCTCGCTCGTTTCGCGGAGGCGGGATTGCCCATCCTGCGTCGGTCGTGCTGGTGGCGTTCGGCCGCCTGGCCCGACCCGAGCGATCAGGAGTATCGCAACGGCGTTGTGCTTGTCGAGGCTCGGCTTTCGCCCCAGGCGCTAATCCGAACATTGTTCATGCTGGAGAACGAATTCGGCCGCATGCGCAGTGTCCGGAACGCTCCGCGGACCCTCGATCTCGACCTTATCGCCCATGGACGAATCGTCTCCGACGACCCGGAACTGACCCTGCCGCACCCACGGGCGCACGAGCGGCTGTTCGTCATGGGACCGCTGGCGCAGATCGCGCCGGAGTGGCGTCATCCGGTGCTGAGGCGGACGGCGGCCGAGCTGGCGGCGAGCGCCACGGTGGGGCTGGACGCGACCCCGCTCTAACGTCGCAGGGCGATCGTTGAAGTTGACGCGCCCGTCACGCAGGTATACGGCGCGGCCCCTTTCGAGGCGGCAGGATCGGCCCGTGGGCTATCGGCTCATCATCTTCGATTTCGACGGCACGCTGGCCGACAGCGCGGCCTGGTTCGCCGGCGCGCTGAATGGCGTGGCCCGCCGCTATGGCTTTCGCGAGATCGACCTGGCCGAGATGGCGCAGCTGCGCGGGCGACCCAATCGCGAGATCATGCAGGCGCTGAAGGTCAGCCCCTGGAAGCTGCCGTTCATCGCCGCGCACATGCGCAAGCTGGCGGTGCAGGCCGCGCCGACGATCGACCTGTTCCCGGGCGTGGCCGACATGCTGCGCCGGCTGGCGGCGCGCGGCGTGAAGGTGGCCGTCGTCAGCTCGAACGGGGAGGCGGTGGTCCGCCAGGTGCTGGGGCCGGAGTTGGCCGGTCTGGTGGCGTACTACGGCTGCGGGGCGTCGATCTTCGGCAAGGCGGCCAAGTTCCGGCAGGTGATCCGCGCGGCCGGGGTGGCCGAGGCCGACGTGCTGAGCGTCGGCGACGAGGTGCGCGACATCGAGGCGGCGCGGCAGGCGCGCCTGGCCGCCGGGGCGGTGACCTGGGGCTATGCGACGGCCGACATCCTGCGGGCCCAGCGGCCGAGCGCGGTGTTCGAAACCACCGACGACGTATTGCGCGAAGCTGGGCTCTGCGGCGCCTGAGCTTCGTTTTCCGAGGGTATGCGGCGTTGCACAATCGGCGCGGACCCTCTATTTTGTGCGGTTCTACCGCCGCTCTGAGGATTCCATGGCCCGCGTCACCGTCGAAGATTGCGTCGAGAAGGTCCCCAACCGCTTCAGCCTCGTGCTGCTGGCGGCCCATCGCGCCCGCGCCATTTCCGCCGGCGCCCCGCTGATGGTCGACCGCGACAACGACAAGAACCCGGTCGTCTCGCTGCGCGAGATCGCCGACGACGTGGTGGACGCCGACGACCTGCGGGAAAACCTGATCGGCACGCTGCAGCGCGTCGACGAGCGTTCGGAAGCCGAGGAAGAGGCCGAGACCCTGGCCCTGCTGGCGGATCCGACCCACATGCAGATGAGCGAGCTGGAACTGGTTCGCGCGCTTCAGAGCGACCGTGACGGCGGCCAGGAGGAGCGGTACTGAGCCCGGAAGGCGCAGAACCCCTCACCGTTACGGCGGCGCCAACACAACCGCCCGCCGATAGAACCGATGCGCCGGTCGCCAAGCAGCGGCCGAAGATGCTTCGCCAGTACGAGCTGATCGACAAGGTCCGCTCGTACGACCCGACCGCCGACGAGGCGGTGCTGAACCGCGCCTATGTCTACGCCATGCGCATGCATGGGTCGCAGAAGCGCGCGTCCGGCGACCCCTATTTCGCCCACCCGATCGAGGTGGCGGGCATCCTGACCGACTACCGGCTGGACACCGCCACCATCGTCACCGCCCTGCTGCACGACGTGATCGAGGACACCCCGGTCACGCCCGACGACATCCGCGGCCTGTTCGGACCCGAGATCACCGAGCTGGTCGAGGGGGTGACCAAGCTCACCAAGCTGGAACTGAACAGCGAACGCACCAAGCAGGCCGAGAACCTGCGCAAGTTCATCCTGGCCATTTCCAAGGACGTGCGCGTCCTGATGGTCAAGCTGGCCGACCGCCTGCACAACATGCGGACGCTGCACTACATCTCCAGCCCTGCCAAGCGCGAGCGGATCGCCCGCGAGACCCTGGACATCTATGCGCCGCTGGCCCGCTCGATCGGCTGTCACCGGATCTGCACCGAGCTGGAAGAGCTGTGCTTCGAGCACCTGAACCCGGTGGCGCGCGACGCCATCGGCCGGCGGCTGGAGGCGCTGCGGATCGAGCAGGGCGAGGCGGTTTCGATCGTCTCGGGTGAAATCGCCGCCAAGCTGGAGACCGCCGGCATTCCGGCGCGGGTCTTCGGTCGGGAAAAGAACGCCTATTCGATCTGGCGCAAGCTGCAGCGCAAATCGATTGGATTCTCCCAGCTTTCCGACATCTACGCGTTCCGTGTGATCGTCGACACCGAGGCCGACTGTTATGCCGCCCTGGGGGTGATCCATCGCGCCTGGCCGAGCGTGCCTGAGCGGTTCAAGGATTTCATCTCGACGCCGAAGCGCAACAACTACCGTTCGCTGCACACGACGGTGGTCGGGCCCAAGGGCATGCGGATCGAGATGCAGATCCGCACCGAGACCATGGACCGGATCGCCGAGGACGGCGTGGCCGCCCACTGGCGCTACAAGAATTCATCCTACGGCTTCGACCCCGAGGACCAGGCCGCCGGCGGCGGGCGCGACCCGCTGGTCAACCTGCGCCATCTGGTCCAGGTGCTGGAGCATGGCGGCGACGTCGAGGAGCTGGTCGAGCACGCCAAGCTCGAAATGTACCTCGACCAGGTGTTCGTGTTCACGCCCAAGGGCAAGCTGGTCAGCCTGCCGCGCGGAGCGATGCCGCTGGACTTCGCCTATGCGGTCCATACCGACGTCGGCGACACCTGCATCGGGGTGAAGATCAACGGCGAGCTGAAGCCGCTGCGCACGACGCTGCAGAACGGCGACGTGGTCGAGGTGATCCGCGGCCCCAAGCCGGTGGTGCCGCCGGACTGGCGTTCGCTGACCGTCACCGGCCGCGCGCGCTCGGCGATCCGCCGGCATATCCGCCAGACCGAGCGCGACGAATTCGTGCGGCTGGGCCGGGCGAGCCTGGACCAGACCTTCGAGCGGGCCGGCAAGTCGCGCAAGGACGTGCTGCTGAAGCCGTCGCTGGAGCGGTTCGCGGTGGCTGGCGAGGACGACCTGTTCGAACTGGTCGGCCGCGGGCGGATCGCTCCGACCCAGGTGCTGGACGTGATCTTCCCCGGCCTGAAGGCCGCCGAACGCGAGGCTGCGGCGGCGACGCGCCGGATCGAGGGCGGCAAGGGCGCGCGGCTCTATGTGCGCGGCGGCGGGCTGACGCCGGGCGTCTCGCTGAACTTCGGCCAGTGCTGTACGCCGGTGCCGGGCGACCGCATCGTCGGCATCCTGGAGCCGGACGGCACCGGACTGACGGTGCACACCATCGACTGCGCGCGGCTGGCCGAGTTCGAGGACCGCGAGGAGCTGTGGCGCGACCTGCAATGGACGCCCGAGGCCGAGCGCAACACGGTGACGCTGTCCAAGCTGACCGCCACGATCCGCAATGCCCCCGGCGTGCTGGGTCAGGCCTGCACGGCGATCGGCGAGGCGGGCGGCAACATTGTCAACCTGCGCATGCACCGGCGGCAATCGGACTTCTTCGACGTGGACTTCGACGTCGAGGTCAAGGACGCCCGGCACCTGACGAACATCGCCGCGGCGCTGCGCGCCTATCCCAGCATCGAGACGGTCGACCGCGCCAAGGGGTGAGGGACCGGCGCTCCCGCCTGGAGAGCGCCGCGCCCGCAATCAGTGAATGGACTGGGAGTGCTCGCCGCCCGGCCGCACGATGCCGCCGAGCGCTTCGCCGGTGCGGGAGGTCTGACCGACCGAGGCGAGGTCGGCCAGCGAGACGATGCCGATCAGCCGCTTGTCGCGGTTGAGCACCGGCAGGCGACGCACCTGGATGTCGCCCATGTTGCGCAGGACGGCGTCGCTGTCGTCGTCCTCGAAGCAGTATTTGACCTCGCGGCTCATCACGTCGGCGACCTTGGCGTCCGGGCCCTTGCCCAGCGCGATGCCGCGCACGCAGATGTCGCGATCGGTGATCATGCCGACCAGCCGGTCGCCGTCGGCGACGGGCAGGATGCCGGCGTCGAGCTCGGCCATCATCCGCGATGCGTCGCGCAGGGACTCCTGCGGACTGGCCATCTTGACGTTGCGGGTCATGCAATCGGCGACTTTCATGTCGGGACTCCGTACCTTTGGGGGAGCCGGCGACGCGGGCCGGCCTCTGCGGCAAACGGCCGGGGACGGCGGGCGTTCCGAGGGGGCGGCGGCGAGGCGGCCATGCGCCCAAAACAGCGAAGCCCGGGGGTCGAGGACCCACCGGGCTTCAAGTCCGACTATCGTTTTCCATCGCTGGCTGATTTGTCGGGCTGGTTTTCGACTTTCATCTCCAACCGTCTGATCAACGGGCGACCGGGACGATGGGTTCCGGCCGACCGCAAAAAATCCGAAGGCGGATGAAAAAGCCCAGAAGGCCGCCTGGGCGCTTCTGGGCTCCGAGCCGATCTCGAGTTTGCGTTTCGGGGATCGGTCATGTCCGTAGACATGAGCTTGAACCGCACGGACGCGCATCGGTTCCCGGCCTGGTGGAACAAACTTCGCGGCGCCCGTTCTGCGGGGCCTGACATGGCGGGGATTCTCCCGTCACATGGGCGCCATGCACAAGCCGCTCGCGCTCGCCGCCGTCCTGCTCGCCTCCACCGCCGCCCAGGCGAGGTCGCCCCAGGCCTATGACGTCCTGATCCGCAACGCCCAGATCTATGACGGTTCGGGCGCGGCGCCGTTCAAGGGCGAGGTGGCGATCGCCGAGGACCGCATCGCCTATGTCGGGCCCAAGGCGCCCGAGGGTGCGCGCACGGTGATCGACGCCGGCGGCAAGGCGGTCTCGCCCGGCTTCATCAACATGCTGTCGTGGGCCACCGACAGCCTGATCGCCGATCCGCGCGGACTGTCGGACCTGAAGCAGGGCGTCACCTTGGAGGTGATGGGCGAGGGCAGCTCCATGGGCCCGCTGAGCCCGCAGATGAAGCGGCTGGAAACCCAGCGCATGGGCGACATCATGTACGACATCGCCTGGACCAGCCTGGACGAATACCTGACCTGGCTGACCAGGCGCGGATCGGCGCTGAACGTCGCCTCGTTCGTCGGCGCGGCCACGGTGCGCGAGCACGTGCTGGGCGAGGGCGACGTCGACCCGACGCCCGAGCAACTGGCGGCGATGCGCAAGCTGGTCGTCGAGGCGATGCAGGACGGGGCGCTGGGCGTCGGCTCGTCGCTGATCTATGCGCCGGCCAGCTATGCCGAGACGCCCGAGTTGGTCGCGCTGGCGAGCGAAGCGGGACGCTGCGGCGGCATCTATATCAGCCACATGCGCTCGGAGGCTGACCGCCTGCTGGAGGCGATCGACGAGCTGATCGAGATATCCAGGCAGTCGGGCGCGCCGGCCGAGATCTATCACCTCAAGCAGGCCGGCAAGGGCAACTGGGACAAGCTGGACCCGGCGATCGCCCGCATCGAGGCGGCGCGGGCGGCGGGCCATCGGATTACGGCCGACATGTACACCTATACCGCCGGTTCGACGGGCCTGGACGCAGCCATGCCGCCCTGGGTGCAGGCTGGCGGGGTGGAGAGCTGGACCCAGCGCCTGAAGGACCCGGCGACCCGCGCCAAGGTCATCGCCGAAATGCGGCAGGAGAAGCCGGCCTTCGAGAACCTCTATCGTCACGCCGGGGCCGAGGGCACGCTGCTGGTGGGGTTCAAGAACCCGGCCCTGAAGGGACTGACCGGCAAGACCCTAGCCCAGGTGGCCAAGGACCGCGGCGTCTCGCCCGAGGACGCGGCCATCGACCTGGTGATCGAGGACGGCAGCCGGGTGCAGGTGGTCTATTTCCTGATGTCCGAACAGAACGTGGCGCGGCAGACGGCGCTGCCCTGGATGAGCTTCGGCTCGGACGCCTCGGCTCAAGCGCCGGAGGGCGTGTTCCTGAAGTCGAGCACCCATCCGCGGGCCTACGGCAATTTCGCGCGGCTGCTCGGCAAGTACGTGCGCGAGGAGAAGACGACGAGCCTGGCCGACGCCGTGCGCCGGTTGTCGGCGTTCCCCGCCCAGAACCTGGGGCTGAAGGACCGCGGGATGCTGAAGGCCGGCTACTATGCCGACGTGGTGGTGTTCGATCCGGCGACCATCGGCGACGTCGGCACCTATGAGCAGCCCAAGCAGTTCGCGGTCGGGGTCAGCGACGTGTTCGTCAACGGCAAGCAGGCGCTGAAGGACGGCGAGCCGACCGGTCAGCTGGCCGGCCAGGTGGTGCGCGGGCGCGGCTGGAGCGGCTGGAGCGACGGCGGTTGCCGGGCGAGCGCCAAGGATTGGAGTTGGACATGGTGAGCATCGCCGAACGTCGCCGGCTGGGAGGGCGGCTGCACGCCTTCACCCAGGTGTTCGATCCGCCGCTGGGAACGGGCGGTGGGCCGACGTTTGCGATCAAGGACCTGATCGACGTGGCGGGCGCGCCGACCGGCGGCGGCGGCGTGGTTCCGCTGGATGCGGCGCCGAAGGACCACGCCCTGGCGGTGCAGCGGCTGCTGGACGCCGGTTACCTGGCGGTGGGCAAGACCCATACGGTCGAGCTGGCGTTCGGCGGCTGGGGCACTAATCGATCGGTCGGCGCGCCGTGGAACCCCTGGGACGGGGCCGTGCACCGCGCGCCGGGCGGCTCGTCCAGCGGTTCGGCGGTGGCGGTGGCGAGCGGCCTCTGCGACGTGGCGCTGGGCACCGACACCGGCGGCTCGATCCGCATTCCGGCCGCGGCCTGCGGCGTGGTGGGCCTAAAGCCCGGACGCGGGCTGGTCTCGACGCGGGGCGTGCATGACCTGGCGCCCAGCCTGGACACGCTGGGCCCGCTGGCGCGGACGGTGGCGGATGCGGCCCGCGTGCTGGAGGTGATCTCCGGACCGGACGGCGGGGGGGCGGCGCGCCCGCGCTTCGACTCCGGCGCGGCGCTGGCGAGCGACGTGCGCGGCTGGAAGGTGGCGGCGTTGCCGATGGAGACGATGCCAGCGATCCACCCGCAGGTCGCCGAGCTTTACCAAGCCGCCATTGCAAGGCTGGCGGACCTGGGCGTTCAGGTCGAGACCGCCCGCACGCCGCGGCCGTTCGCCGACTACTTCATCCCCAACGGCTGGCTGATGGCGGCCGAGGGCTGGCGTGTGCGGGCTGCGCACATCGAGGCCAATGGCGAGCTCATGGACCGTTGGGTGGTCAAGCGGTTCGAGGCCGGCCGCAGCGTCACCGACGCCGAGCTGGCCCGGGCGCTGGCCCGGCGCGCGGCCGACCAGCGCGAGTTCCAGGACTGGATGGCGCCCTATGGCGCGCTGCTCTCGCCGACGCTGCCGATCCCGGCGCCGCCGATCGAGGACGTCGATGAGACCGCCTCGCCGTTCTCGGCCATGACCCGGGCCGGCAACTATCTGGACCTGCCGGCCGCCAGCGTGCCGATGGGGCTGACCGACGGCGGCCTGCCGGCCGGCCTGCAGATCATGGGGCGGATGGCCGACGAGGCCTCCGTTGTCGCCCTGGCGGCGGCGTACGAGGCGGTGTCGGGATGGAACGGCCGGCGGCCCGACCTGTCGGGGTTTTAGGGCGCGCCGTAGTGGACGCGGGCGGGCAGGCCCGGTGAGATGTGGCCGGCGCCCTTGGGCTTCGGCTGCGCGGCGGCGTCCGCGGTCTTGACCTCGTCGGCCGACTTGGCGGGGCAGAAGACCTTGATGGCGCAGAAATCGACCTTGCGGTGGCGCAGCGACAGGGTCCAGCGCGCCAGCCGGGTGACCTCGGTCAGCCGGCCGGGCTTGAGGCGCTGCAGGCCCCAGCGGCCCCAGACCTCGCCGCCATTGACCAGGCGGCCGAGGGTCATCGGCGCGCGCGTGGCGGCGGCGGCTTCTGCGGCGAGGGCGGCGGTGGAGACGACGATCACGCCGAGCGCCCCTGCGAGAAGGACCTTGCCACGCATCACCACTACCCCAGACTGCTCGCCGCCGACGCGGCCACGTTGTCGACGCCCCTGGCGAACCGTCGTTATCGGCCATTCCTGCCGATGCATTAGGGCGCTCATGTGGCGAGGAGGGCGGCAGATTGCAACTCCAGGCAGCGTCGAAACTTCATCGAGCCTTGGCGGCCCGCTCGCGCGCCGTCCGCTGCTGGAGGGCGATGCCCTGGCGGGTTTCGTCGAGGATGCGGGCGATGATCGGGTCGGTCTGAATCGCCCTCCAGTAGGCCGCCAACCGCGGCAGGGCGAGCAGCGGGTCGGGCGTGCCGAAGGCGCTGGGGATCCACTCGCTGGCCAGCACCAGCTGCGGGGCGATGGCGCCGTCGGCCTGGGTCAGGCCCTGGCCGACCGCATAGCCGTCGGTCCCGATGAAATCCTCCAGATAGGCCAGGGCCTCGGCCAGCTTGCCGGCGGCGGCCTCGACCACGGCCGGCTCCCAGTGGCGGCGCGAGCGGCCGGCGAGGGTGAACAGCGGGACCATGGCCATGACCACGTAGAAGTCGCAGATCCGCGACAGCAGCCGCATTTGCGCGCGGTCCCAGGGATCGGCCGGCCGCAGGGCGGGTTCGGGATAGGCGTCCTCGAGATACTCGCAGATCACCTCCGATTCCGGCAGGGCGCGGCCATCGTCGAGCACCAGGGTCGGCACCCGGCCGATCGGATTGACCTTGAGGTATTCGGCCTTGGTTTCCTCCGACGCGCCGAAGCCGGGCGGATGGATGATCTCGACCTCGATCCCCTTGGCGTAGAGCAGCAGGCGCACCCGACTGGGAAACGGCGAGTCATAGGTCTGAAACAGCTTCACCGGTCCGTCCTCCCCAGGCGAATTGGTCGATGACAGCATGCCGGGGGTTCGGTAATCCGCAAAGTCAGGAGACCCGACATGAACACTGAAGACGTCCTGGAAGAATTCCGCGCCTCGGGCGCGCTGCGCGAAGGCCATTTCGTGCTGTCGAGCGGCCTGCATTCCGGGACGTTCCTGCAGAAGAACCTGGTGTTCCAGTATCCGGAGCGCACCGCGCGGCTGTGCAAGGCGCTGGCCGAGAAGATCAAGGAAGCCGTGGGCGAGGTCGACCTCTGCATCTCGCCGGCCGTCGGCGGGATCATTCCGGGGTATGAGACCGCGCGGCAACTTGGCGTGCCGTCGATGTACGTCGAGCGCGAGGGCGGCGAGTTCAAGCTGCGCCGGGCGTTCGAGATCCCGCCGGGCGCGCGGATCGCCATGGTCGAAGACATCGTCTCCACCGGCCTGTCGTCGCGCGAATGCGTGGAAGCCATCAAGAAGGCCGGGGGCAATGTCGTTGTCGCCGCCTGCATCGTCGACCGTTCGGGCGGCCGGGCCGACCCGGGTGCGCCGTTCGTGGCCCTGGCCCGGCTGGACGTGCCGGCCTATCCGGCCGACCAGCTGCCGCCCGAGCTGGCGGCGATCCCGGTCGAGGACCCGGGCAGCCGGAGACTGAGCAAGTGAGCAAGCTGCGGCTGGGCGTGAACATCGACCACGTGGCGACCATCCGGAACGCCCGTGGGAGCACCTATCCCGACCCCGTGCGGGCGGCCGAACTGGCCATCGCTGCGGGCGCGGACGGCATCACCGCCCACCTGCGCGAGGACCGGCGCCACATCTCGGACGCCGATATCGAGGCGCTGGCGGCGATCACCCGCAAGCGCGGGCGGCCGCTGAACTTCGAGATGGCGGTGACGCAGGAGATGGAAGCCATCGCCCTGGCCCACCTGCCGCATGCCGCCTGCCTGGTGCCCGAGCGGCGCGAGGAGCGCACGACCGAGGGCGGCCTCGACGTGGTCGGCGGCCATAACCACATCGCCCCGGTGGTGGCCAAGCTGGTCGCCGCCGGCGTGCGGGTCTCGTGCTTCATCGACGCCGACCCGGCCCAGGCCGCCGCCGCCAAGGCGATGGGCGCGCAGGTGGTGGAGTTTCACACCGGCGCCTATTGCGACGCAGTTCGCGAGCGGTCGCCGGAAGCGCCGGCGCTGCTGGAGGGCCTGCGGGCCGCGGCGGCGGAAGCCGGGCGGCTGGGCCTGGAGGTCCATGCCGGCCATGGCATCGACTACGAGACCGTCAAGCCGATCGCGGCGATCCCGGAAGTGATGGAGCTGAACATCGGCCACTTCCTGATCGGCGAGGCGATCTTCGTGGGGCTGACGCCGGCGATCCACCGCATGCGGGCGCTGATGGATGAAGCGCGAGTGGGGAAGGCGGCGTGATCATCGGTATCGGGTCCGACCTGTCCGACATCCGCCGGGTGGCCGAGACGCTGGAGCGGTTCGGGGAGCGGTTCACCAACCGCGTTTTCACCGAGATCGAGCGGGCGCGGTCGGAGCGCAAGCCCGACCGGGCCTCGAGCTACGCCAAGCGGTTCGCGGCCAAGGAGGCCTGCGCCAAGGCGCTGGGCACCGGCATGCGGGCGGGCGTGTTCTGGCGTGACATGGGCGTGGTCAACATGCGCTCGGGCCAGCCGACCATGGCGCTGACCGGCGGCGCGGCCGAGCGGCTGGCGAAAATGACCCCGCCCGGCCACCGGGCGGTGATCCACCTGTCGCTGACCGACGACCATCCCTATGCGCAGGCCTTCGTGATCATCGAGGCGGTGCCGGAGTAGGGCCTAGTCGCGCCTTCCTTCTCCCCTTGCGGGCCTGTTGCGTAACAAGCCGATGAGGCCGCGAGGTACGTTGGTCACTGCCGTGAGGGTTGGATAGGGCCGGCTGGTGAGGGTTTTGGGGGCTGATCGCCAGGCGATGACCGGTTTTGGACGGAATCCTGGCCTGATCAGGCCGGGGCGAGCCTGGCCCAGCGCCGCAGGTTGAA
>JAGOQB010000024.1 GCA_017991675.1 Phenylobacterium sp.
TTGGGGAAGTGCGGCTGCAGCCGCGCCATCTGCTCGTCCGTAAGCCAATAGAGGTCGCTCATATCCAGTCTCCTTGCAGAGCCTGAATCAGATCGAGCACATCACATCAATGGGTCCTGAGCCTAGGTGCGCCGCGACGGCGAAAGCCAGTCTGGTGTACATTCCACTAGAGTAGCGCTTGACTGGGGTGTCAATGAACGGCGCGATCTCAGCGAACTCTACGATCTCATCGAAGCGGCGGGTGATGTGTCGACGCGACATCCCCAATATGGCCCCGTTGAGGAATATGTTGTCGCGGCCGGAGAGCTCGGGATGGAAGCCAGTACCGACTTCTAGCAGCGAGCCGACCTGGCCGCGGAAGCGGACCTCGCCGGCCGTCGGTTCGGTAATCTGAGACAGGATCTTCAGCAAGGTGCTCTTGCCCGCACCATTGTGGCCGAGCACGCCGACGATCTCGCCGCGGGCGACCTCAAACGACACGCCGTTCAGCGCCCAGAAATCCTCCGGCCGTGGCTCACGCTCGCCGCGCAGAGCCTGAGGGATGCGCTTGACGCCTTGGGCGATGGTCTGCCGCAGGTTGGATCGTCCGGCCCCGCCAAGGCGATAGCGCTTGGTGAGGTTGTCGACGCGGATCGCCCAGGGACGCTCGTTCTTCATATGACGTCCGCGAAGCTGTTCTCGATCCGCCGGAAGACGGCCAGGCCGATGACGAGCATGACCAGGGCGCTCGCGGTCGACACGGCGACGAGCTCCGTCGGGAACGGACTGTGGTTGAGCAGGGCCCAGCGATAGCCCTCGACGACGCCGGCCATGGGGTTGATGCCCAGCCACGAACGCCATTCGGCCGGCGCCATGCTGGCCGGATAGGCGACCGGGGTTGCGAACAGCCAGAGCTGGACCAGCAGGGGCATCATCTGGCGGACGTCACGGAAGCGCACGTTTATGGCGGCCAGGCCTGCGCCGATGCCGATGGTGGCGATGACGGCGAGCAGGGTGAACGGAATGACGGCCAAGGCCTTCCAAGTCGGCCAGACGCCGTAGAAGGCCAGGACTACCAGCAGGAATACAAACGCCACCGCCAGGTCCGCCAGCCCGCGAATCGTAGCGGAAATGGGTAGGATCAGTCGCGGGAAGTAGACCTTCTCGACTAACTGGGTGTTGTTGATGATACTGGTCACCGCCGCAGTCAGCGACTGGCTGAAATAGGTCCAGATGACCAGGGCCGTGAAGCTGAACAGCGGGTAGGGGATGCCGTCCGACGGCAGCTTGGCCAGCTTGCCGAACACGAACGTGAAGACGACCATCGTCGACAACGGTTGCAGGATCGCCCAGACGCCGCCGAGCAATGTCTGCTGATAGCGGACCTTCAGGTCGCGCCAGGCCAGGAAGGTCATCAGGTCGCGATAGAGGAACAGCTCGCCGAAGTTCAGCGAGCGCCAGCCCTTGGTGGCGCGCAGCACCGTCTCGCGCAACGGGTGAGGAGGGTCAACGTCGGGGCGTGGAACTGCGGCGCTGTCGGCCATATCGCTGCTGTACTCCCTTGCGCCCACTCGAAAGCGATGACGACTCCCATGCCCTCGCGCCACCCCGTCGATCAGCGTTCGCCGATCGACGCACTGTTAACGTGACAAAGGTCTAGACAGGGTTAAGGCCGGCCGAGAGCCTTTGGGCGTTCCAGTCGCCGACCTGCACTCGCGGCAGGCGCAGCCGGTCACATTTAGTGTGTACGAAGTCGGGGACGGTGGTGACCGCTGCGTCGAAGCCGATTTCACGGACGACCTCGATCGAGGTGTCACTGTAGTCACCGAAAGGATAGGCGAAGGTGGTAGGGACGCTGCCGATCAGTTCGGCACAGGCGTCGCGGCTGGCGATGATCTCCGCGTACTGCTCCTCGCGGTTCAACTCGCTAAGGGGCGGATGGTTGACGGTGTGGGCGCCGATGCTGATCACGCCGCGGGCGGCCAGGCCTTGGATCTCCGCCCTGGTCATGATGCGATGCGTCCGCCGGGTGAGCGGCTCGACGCCGTGGTCGCGGGCCAGCGTCGCCAGCAGTTCGGGGCGCGCCTCGGGCGCCTGGGGGCGCAGCACTTTCCAGAGGGCCAGATAGGCCGCTTCACGCTGGGCGCTGACCTGACGTGCGACGGTCGGCGGCCCGAGGTCGAAGTCGTAGGCTTGCCCGGCGAGCTTGGCGCTGATCTTCGTCGCCGACGTGCTGGTGACGATGCGTTCCAGCTCGTCCCACCAGTATTCGCGCTCGTCGGAGACGGTGCCGGTGGTCAGGAACAGCGTCGCCGGCAGGCCGTGCGCGGCCAGGATCGGCTCGGCGTTCTCGGTGTTGCAGGCGTAGCCGTCGTCCATGGTCAGGGCCACGGCGTTGCGCGGCAGCCGGTTTTTGCCATGCAGCTCGGCGAACTCGACGAGGGGCAGTACGGTCCGCCGGCGCTTGAGCCAGGCGAGCTGTTCGTCGAAGTGCTGCGGGGTGACGATCAATTCCCACGGATCGTAGTCCGGCTCGTTGAAGCGGTGGTACATCAGGATTGTCGGGCCGGCTGGAATGCCGAGCGCGTTGCGGGCACGCTTGCCGCCCCGGATGAATTTCCGCTTGGCCTTCCCGGCGACGCGTCTGAATCCAGACATCCCAACCACCCCAACGTGTCAGCCCAATCGTCGTGATTATAGACCCTATGATTTAAATGAGAATGAAGTTGGCGCGACGTTCGGACGAAAAGGCCCGGAGTTCGCACTCCGGGCCTTCCCTAGTCATCGAAGCGATGAACGGTGGCGCTTAGGCGAACTGGTTCATCGTGTTGTGGACGCCGCCGGCCTTCAGCGCGGCTTCGCCGGCGAAGTATTCCTTGTGGTCGTCGCCCAGATCCGAGCCGGACATGTTCTGGTGCTTCACGCAGGCGATCCCTTCGCGGATCTCCTTGCGCTGGACGCCCTTCACGTAGCCCAGCATGCCTTGCGAACCGAAGTACTCCTTGGCCAGGTTGTCGGTCGACAGGGCCGCGGTGTGGTAGGTCGGCAGGGTGATCAGGTGGTGGAAGATGCCCGCGCGCTTGGCGCCGTCCGCCTGGAAGGTGCGGATGCGTTCGTCGGCTTCGGCCGCCAGTTCGGTGGCGTCGTAGTCCACGCTCATCAGGCCCGCGCGGTCGTAGGACGAGACGTCCTTACCGGCGGTCTTCCAGGCGTCGTACACTTGCTGACGGAAGTTCAGGGTCCAGTTGAACGACGGGCTGTTGTTGTAGACCAGCTTGGCGTTCGGGATGACTTCGCGGACGCGGTCCATCATGCCGGCGATCTGCTCGACGTGCGGCTTTTCGGTTTCGATCCACAGCAGGTCGGCGCCGTTCTGCAGCGAGGTGATCGAGTCCAGGACGCAGCGGTCTTCGCCGGTGCCTTCGCGGAACTGGAACAGGTTCGACGGCAGACGCTTCGGACGCAGCAGCTTGCCTTCGCGGTTGATGATCACGTCGCCGTTCTTCAGGTCGGCGGCGGCGATCTCTTCGCAGTCCAGGAAGCTGTTGTACTGGTCGCCCAGGTCGCCCGGGGTGTGGCTGACGGCGATCTGCTTGGTCAGGCCGGCGCCGAGGCTGTCGGTGCGGGTGACGATGATGCCGTCGTCGACGCCCAGCTCGAGGAAGGCGTAGCGGCAGGCGCGGACCTTGGCGAGGAAGTCTTCGTGCGGCACGGTGACCTTACCGTCCTGGTGGCCGCACTGCTTTTCGTCCGAGACCTGGTTTTCGATCTGCAGGGCGCAGGCGCCCGCTTCGATCATCTTCTTGGCCAGCAGGTAGGTGGCTTCGGCGTTGCCGAAACCGGCGTCGATGTCGGCGATGACCGGCACGACGTGGGTCTGGTAGTTGTCGACCGCGTCGATGATCGACTGTTCCTTGGCCTTGTCGCCGGCGGCGCGCGCGGCGTCGAGGTCGCGGAACATCATGCCCATTTCACGGGCGTCGGCCTGACGCAGGAAGGTGTAGAGTTCTTCGATCAGAGCCGGGACCGAGGTCTTCTCGTGCATCGACTGGTCCGGCAGCGGGCCGAATTCCGAACGCAGAGCGGCGACCATCCAGCCCGACAGGTAGAGGTAGCGGCGGTCGGTGTTGCCGAAGTGCTTCTTGATCGAGATCAGCTTTTGCTGGCCGATGAAGCCGTGCCAGCAGCCCAGCGATTGGGTGTACTTGCCAGCGTCCAGGTCGTAGGCCGCCATGTCGCGACGCATGATCGCGGCGTTGTACTTGGCGATCTCCAGGCCGGTCTTGAAGCGGTTCTGCAGACGCATGCGGGCCACGGATTCGGCGCTGATGCCGTCCCAGGTGCCGTTCTTGCTTTTGATGAGCTGGCTCATCTCGATGATGTGGTCTTGGTAGGACATGTGCCTCTTCCGCTCAGCCCGGGGTAACTCGACCCGGTGTTAGCCGGTCACCTAAGGCGCGGCCGGGGCGGTGTGGAGTCGCTGCGAGGTGCGGATGTAAGACTTTACGGACGATCTCTGTAATGCTGTAATGTCTCGACAAGATCCGGAGTAAGAAATGGCCGCCGAACGCCGCCTGTATGTCGGTCCGAGCCTGCGCCGCCTGCGCCGGGACCACGGCCTGACCCAGGCGGACATGGCCGCGGACCTGGAGGTCTCGCCCTCGTACATCGCGCTGCTGGAGCGCAACCACCGCCCGCTCAGCGCCGAAATGCTGCTGCGGCTGTCGCAGACCTACAAGATGGACATGGCCGCCCTGGCCGGCGACGGCGGGTCGGACGACGTGGCGCGGCTGCAGGCGGTGCTGAAGGACCCGATGTTCGGCGACATCGACCTGCCGACCCTGGAAAGCACCGACGTCACCACCAACTTCCCCGGCATCACCGAGGCGTTGCTGCGGCTCTACACCGCCTACAAGGAAGAACAGCTGGCCCTGGCCGACCGCGGGGCCGAAGGCCCGGCCGGCGACGCCGCCCAGGGCCCGGACGCCGCCGACCCGGTGGCGGAGTCGCGGCGGTTCCTGGCCGCGCGGCGCAACTCCTTCCCGGTGCTGGACGACGCGGCCGAACGCCTGGCCCAGCAGGTCGCCGCCCATGACAGCATCGGCGCCTATCTGAAGGCGCGGCACAATCTGCGGGTCCGGCGTATCCCGTCGAGCTTCATGGTCGGGTCGATCCGGCGGCTCGATTGGCACCGCAAGGAGCTGCTGCTCGACGACTCGCTCGACACCGCCAGCCAGGTGTTCCAGCTGGCCCTGCAGCTGGCCTATCTGGAGATGCGCGAGGACGTCGACGCGGTGGCGGCCGAAGGGACCTTCGCCAGCGAGAGCGGCGAGCGGCTGACCCGCCGGGCGCTGGCCAGCTATGCGGCCGCCGCGATCCTGATGCCCTACACGGCCTTCGCCAAGGCGGTGGAGGCGCGGCGTTACGACGTCGAGGCGCTGGCCCGCCAGTTCGGGGCCAGCTTCGAGCAGACCGCCCACCGCCTGACCACCCTGCAGAAGCCCGGCCACGAGCGGGTGCCGTTCTTCTTCATCCGCGTCGATCCGGCCGGCAACGTCTCCAAGCGGCTGGACGGGGCGGGGTTTCCGTTCGCGCGCCACGGCGGCGGCTGTCCGCTGTGGTCGGTGCACCAGGCGTTCAAGACCCCGCGCGAGATCGTCACCCAGTGGCTGGAGCTGCCGGACGGCGAGCGGTTCTTCTCGATCGCCCGGACGGTGACCGCCGGCGGCGGGGCGTTCGGCACCCCCCGGGTCGAGCGGGCCATCGCGCTCGGCTGCTCGGCCGAGCACGCCCACCGGCTGATCTATACGCAGGACCGCCCGGGGCCGGAGAGCGCCACGCCGATCGGGGTCACCTGCCGACTCTGCCATCGCACCGAGTGTACGGCGCGTTCGGCGCCGCCGATCGGCCGGCAGATCCTGGCCGACGACATCCGCCGCACGAGCGCGCCGTTCGGCTTTTCCGACGCTTGAGGCATATTCTGCCCCTGTCGCGCCAAAGCATCGCCCCTCGCGAACAAAACGCTTCAAACCGGCGCGCTTCCGTGCAGTAAAGCGCCGGAATGGTCCGGCTCGCTGCACTGCGGCGAAGCCCAGGGACGCTTTTAGTTGGGGACTCCGGTCGCATGAACATCAGCAAATCCCTCACGGTCGACGACACGCTGCACGCCTTTGTGGAAGGCGAGCTGCTGCCGGGGACGGGCGTAGCTTCGGACGCCTTCTGGGCCGCGCTGGAGAAGGTGCTGGCCGACTTCACCCCGCGCAACGCGGCCTTGCTGCAACGCCGCGACGAGCTGCAGGCGCAGATCGACGGCTGGTGGCGCGAGCGCCGCGGCAAGCCGCTGGACGTGGCCGAGGAAACCGCCTTCCTGCGTGAGATCGGCTACCTGCTGCCCGAGCCCGCGCCCTTCGAAATCAGCACCGGCAATGTCGATCCGGAGATCGCCTCGATCGCCGGGCCGCAGCTGGTGGTGCCGGTCTCCAACGGCCGTTTCGCGCTCAACGCCGCCAATGCGCGGTGGGGCAGCCTCTATGACGCGCTCTACGGCACCGACGCGCTCGAACCGCCGACCGGGACCAAGGGCTATGATCCGGTGCGCGGGGCCAAGGTGGTGGCGTTCGCCCGGAGCTTCCTGGACCGCGTCGCGCCGCTGGCCTCGGGTTCGCATGCCGACGCCGCGGCCTATGTGGTGGCCGGGCAGGGCCTGGTCGTGCGCCTGAAGGACGGCCAGGAGGTCGCGCTGGCGACCCCGGCTCAGTTCGTGGGCTATCGCGGCGAGGCGGCCGCGCCGGCCGGCGTGCTGCTGGCCCACAACAGCCTGCATCTCGAGATCCTGATCGACCGCGCCCACAACATCGGCAAGGACGACGCCGCGGGCGTCTCCGACGTGCTGGTCGAGGCCGCCCTGACCGCCATCCAGGACTGCGAGGACTCCGTCGCCGCCGTCGACGCCGAGGACAAGACGGGCGTCTATCGCAACTGGCTGGGCCTGATGCGCGGCGACCTGACCTCGACCTTCGCCAAGGGCGGCCAGACCGAGACCCGCCGTCTGGAGGAAGACCGCACCTATACCGCCGCGAACGGCGGCGCGCTGACCCTGCGCGGCCGCAGCCTGATGCTGGTGCGCAATGTCGGCCACCACATGCTGACCGACGCGGTGACCTTCGACGGAGAGCCGGTGTTCGAGACCGCGGTCGACGCCCTGGTCACCGTCGCCGCCGCCCTGCATGACCTGAAGGGCGCGCGCCGCAACAGCAAGGCCGGTTCGGTCTATGTGGTGAAGCCGAAGATGCACGGCCCCGACGAGGTCGCGCTGGCCGTGCGCCTGTTCGACCTGGTCGAGGACGCCCTGGGCCTGGAACGCAACACCGTGAAGCTGGGCGTCATGGACGAGGAGCGCCGCACCAGCGCCAACCTGGCCGCCTGCATCCACGCCGCCCGCGACCGCATCGTGTTCATCAACACCGGCTTCCTCGACCGCACGGGCGACGAGATCCACACCGCCATGGAAGCGGGCCCGGTGGTCCGCAAGGACGCCATCAAGGCCGAGCCCTGGCTGCCGGCCTATGAAAAGCGCAACGTCGAGATCGGCCTGGCCACGGGCTTCCCGGGCCGCGCCCAGATCGGCAAGGGCATGTGGGCGGCGCCCGACATGATGAAGGACATGCTGGCCGCCAAGGTCGGCCACCCGAAGGCCGGCGCCAACACCGCCTGGGTGCCGTCGCCGACCGCCGCGGTGCTGCACGCGCTGCACTATCACGAGGTCGACGTGCCGGCCCTGCAGTCCGCCATGGTCAAGGCCGCGACCAAGACCGGGACCGACGAGCTGCTGACCCCGCCGCTGGCCAAGTCCAACTGGAACGCCGCCGATATCCAGCAGGAGCTGGACAACAACGCCCAGGGCATCCTCGGCTACGTGGTGCGCTGGATCGACCAGGGCGTCGGCTGTTCGAAGGTGCCGGACATCCACGACGTCGGGCTGATGGAAGACCGCGCCACCCTGCGGATCTCCAGCCAGCACATGGCCAACTGGCTGCACCACGGGATCTGCACCGAGGCGCAGGTGCGCGAGACCTTCGGCCGGATGGCCAAGGTGGTCGACGCCCAGAACGCCGGCGACGGCGCCTATCAGGCGATGAGCCCCGATCCCGCCGCCAGCATCGCCTACCAGGCCGCGCTGGAGCTGGTGTTCGAAGGGCGCGTGCAGCCGAACGGCTACACCGAGCACGTCCTGACCCGCCGCCGCCGCGAACGTAAGGCGCAGCTGGCCGGGGCCTGACACCAAGAGGCCGGGGTCGTGCTGCGATCCCGGCCGCCCGCCGCCACGCGGGGACCGGGCAGCATCTTGCTGGTCATCCGAGCTCCTACATGCTTAGGTTGATGTCGGGTGGACATGGAGGCGGGGGCAAGGTGGCTGCGAGCGGATTGGTGGCTAGCGAGCCCGAGGCTGGCGGCCCGCCCGTTGGGCGCATTGCGTCGGAATTCCACTATCCGAACTTCGACTGGCTGCGGATCATCGCAGCGACGTCGGTGCTGTTCTCCCATGCCTTCCTGCTGGCGCAGGGAACCGAGGACAACGAGCCGTTCCATCGGCTGACCGGCTCCATCGCGGGCATCTACGGGGTCTGCGTCTTCTTCGTGATCAGCGGGTTCCTGATCACCCGGAGCGCTTTCAACAGCAGGACGCTGCGGGCCTATGTCGTGGCCAGGGTGCTGCGCATCTATCCCGGGCTGGCGGTGTGCGCCCTGGCGACCAGCATCATTCTCGGGGTCGCCTTCACCAGCATGGATCCGGTCCGCTTCTTCGCGGACCTCGTCCCGCTGAAATATACGATCAAGACGATCCTGCATCCCGGCACGCCGTACGACCTGCACAGCGTCGTGTTCTATGCGGACGATCGCGCCATGGGGCGGACCTTCAACGGCTCGCTGTGGACGATACCGCAGGAGCTGGCCTGCTATGTCGTGATTGGGCTGTTGCTGGCGTTGCGCCTGTTGCGTTGGCCGGTGCTGGCGGCGCTTCTGCTTCTGACGTTGCCGTTGGTCGGTCCATGGCGGGCCGACAGCGCGCCCAGGCCGTTCGACGACTTCCTGCTGGTGGGATCGTCTTTTTTCGCCGGGGCGCTGGTGTTCTTCGTCTGGCGTAGAGCCGAGCGCCTGCCGGCCTGGCCGCTGCTGGCCTGCGGGGCTGTCTTCGTCGTCGCGATCGCCACGAACCACGCCTACGACCTGTTCCCGATCTACGGCGCCTACCCCTTGCTGATGCTGGCGACCGCGCGGCGCTTCTGCCTGCCCGACCTCAAGCGGTTCGGCGATATTTCCTATGGCATGTACCTGTACGGATGGCCGGTCCAACAGACGGTCGTGGCCCTTGCCGGCGGCGTCGGCGCCATCTCCTGGCATGCGTTGTTCGCGGCCAGCACCCTGGCGGCGGGGGCGATGGGCTATGCGTCCTGGCACCTGCTCGAGAAGCGCGCGCTGAAGTGGAAGTCGCGGCTGGCCGGCCGGCGCGGACCGCTGGTCGAGCTCCAGGGGCAGGGGGCGACATCACGGTCCAGCCCCTAGGCGGGCCTTCGGGGTGGTCGTTCGCCGCTAGCCGCCTTCCGAGGGAGCGGGTAGGCGAATGACCCTAACGTCATTTTGTAATGACAATCGCTATTGTAATTTCATTGGTGCGGCCGTTGCGCAGGGGCGGCGACGGGGCCGGTCCCTATTGAACCTGGGGGAGCACCTGTTGAGCCAAGCGCCGTACACTCTTGAGGCCCTGCATCTGGCTGCGCCGTTCGACCTGCACCGGGGCGAGGTCCTGAAGGACTGGGTCGATTGGAACGGCCACATGAATGTTGGATATTATGTGGTCGCGTTTGATCGCGCGACGGGCGTCCTATTCAATAATTTAGGCATGCCTTACGAATATACAAAACTGAAGATCGGCATGTATTTTGTGGTTGAGTGCCACGTTAACTACGGCAGCGAGCTTCTGGAAGGTGAGGCGTTTTTCGTCGAAAGTCAGATCGTCGACTTTGATCACAAGAGACTGCACCTATTCCACACGATGCGGCGCGTCGAGGACCAAAGACTGGTCGCGACGAACGAGCTCATGCTTATGAACATCGACTACGAGAGCCGGCGCTCTGCGCCTTGGCCCATTTGGGCGAAGGAGCGCATCGCCGCCATGGCCGCCGCGCACCAGGCCTTGGCCAAGCCCGATCGGATCGGCAGCGTCATCGGAATTCGACGGGCCGGCGGGCCAACCTGACGCTGACGGGAAGGGCTCTAGGAAAAGACGAAGTCCCCAGCGACGAGGCTGCTCATCGGCACGCCGGCGAGGACGATCGTAAGGCCGTCCAGAGTGATCACCGTATCGGCGCCGACCATCGCCATCTTGCCGGACAGGGCCTGGAAGTCCGTCGCCTGGGCGACTGACAGGGCGATGTGGTCGCCCTGCGCATGGCTGAAGTCGGCGACGACGTCGCGACCGGCCCCGCCTGCGAAACCGAAGAGGTCTGCGCCCGCGCCGCCGATCAGGACATCGTCGCCCTTGTCGCCGGAGAGGTGGTCGGCCCCGTCGCCGCCGAACAGGGTGTCGTGGCCCTGGCCGCCGAGAACGATATCGTCGCCGAGGTCGCCCAGCAGCACGTCGTCGCCCGCATTGCCGTGGACGAAGTCGTCGCCCTTGCCGCCGGAGACGCTGTCGTCGCCAAGGTCGCCGAACACCAGGTCGTTGTCTTGGTTGCCGTTCAGGACGTCGTCCCCCTGGCCGCCGCGAACCACGTCCGCGCCCAGCCCGGCGGAGATGCTGTCGGCGCCGGTGTTGCCCTGCAGGACATCGTTGTTCGGTCCGGCCGTCAGGGTGTCGTTCCCGGCGCCGGCGGCGATCGTATCGGCGCCGGTTCGGCTCCAGGCGATGAGATTGGCGCCGCCGTCGCCGGTGATCTGCGAACCGAACGGCGTCACGATGACGACAACCGACGGCGGCGGCGGTCCAGGCGGCGGCGTCGCGGCCTGGATGGTGATCTGCAGACCTGCGCCGGCGCTCGAGGTGTTTCCCGCCAGGTCGATGATCGCCGCCGAGACGGTGTGCTGACCGAGCGCCAGGGTGCTCGATGTGATCGACCAGTTCCCCGATCCGTCGGCGGTCGCCGTCCCCAGCACCGTCGTCCCGTCGGTGTCGAACAACGAAACGGTCGCGTTCGCCTCGCTCGTGCCGGTGAAGGTGGGCGTGGTGTCGCTGGTGACGTTGTCGGTGCTCGACGCCCCGGTGTCGGACGCAGCGCTCAGGTCCGGCGCGGACGGCGCGGCGGCGGACGCGTCGACCATGTAGCTTTTGGAAACCGTGCTGGCGTTGCCGGCGAGGTCGACGACCTGAAGCTGCAGGACGCTGCTGCCGGTGAGCGTGACGCCGTCCCAGGTCAGGGTCCCGCCGCTGACCTTGGCGGTGATGTCCGTCCAGGTGGCGCCGTCGTCCAGCGAGCCCCAGACGCTGTCTCCGCCCGTCAGGCCGCCGCCCAGCACGCCGCTGATGGTTTGGGCTGAAACCTTGGTGACGAAATCGGTTGAGGAGGCGCCGGTGTCGTTCGAAAGCGACACGTTGCTGAGGCCTGTCGGCGCGACCGTGTCGTATGTATAGGCCTGGGAGAGGCTCGTGCCTTCATTGCCGGCCGCATCTACGACCCGCGCCTGCAAAGTATCGCTTTGGACGAGAGTGACGCCGCTGAGCGACCACGTATTCGAACCGGCCGTGGCGGCGGCCGTGGTCCAGCTTGCGCCGTTGTCCGTCGAGACCTGAACGGACTCGTCCGCCGCCAGGTTGGCCGACAGCGTGCCGCTGATCGTCTGCGCGGCGGTCTTGGTGACGAAGTCGCTGGCGGAGGCGCCCGTGTCCGCCGAGAGGGCGAGCGTCGCGACCGTCGTCGTCGGCGCCGTGGTGTCGAGCACGTAAGCCTGGGACGCGACAGGACCACCGTTGCCCGCCGTATCGACGACCTGCACCTGCAGCGTGTTGCTGCTCGAAAGCGTCTGACCCGACAAGGACCAGGTGGCCCCCGACGTTGAGGCTGTCGCCCAGGCGGCGCCGTTGTCGAGCGAGACCAGAACCCTGTCCCCCGCCGCGAAGACGCTTGTCGCCGTGCCGCTGATGGTCTGCGCGGCGGCGTTGGTGACGAAGTCGCTCGAAGAGGTTCCGGTGTCGTTCGACAGGCTGATGCTGGTGACGTTGGCCGGCGGCGGCGTGGTGTCGAGCACATACGCGTAGGACGCCGTCACGCCCTGATTGCCGGCGGCGTCGACGACCCGGACCTTGAGCGTGTTGCTGCCTGTAAGGGTTTGGCCCGACAAGGTCCAAATGCTCCCGGCCGATGAGGCGGCTGTCCAGTTGGCGCCGTTGTTGAGCGATACTTGAACCGTCTCCCCTGCGGCCAGAGAACCTGTCAGCGTCCCGCTGAGGGTCTGGGCGGCGGTGTTCGTGATCAGGTCGGTGTCGGAGGTTCCGGTATCGGGCCAAAAGCGCACGGCGGCGCCGGTGATGCCGGGCGCGGCGGTGTCGATGACGATGTTCGCGTTGGCGCCCAGCGAGCCGGCCGCGCCGGGCGCGGCCAGGGTCAGGTCCGCGGCCATGTGGGTCGCGGCGTCGGTGATAGCCGCGCCGTTCAGCGCCAGCGCCGAGGTTGAGACGTAATCCAGGTCGGCGCTCGTTTCGCCGGGCCCCACCACGTAGTTGAAGGTCAAGGTCGTGGAGCCGTCGCCGCCCGCATAGGTGGCCGTCCCGCCGCTGCTCAGCGACAGCGTCGGCCCGCCCCCTGTGGCGTCCACGAGCACGGCGCTGTCAAACTCGACAGCCAACGTCACCGTCGCGCCGGCCTTGTAGGCGCCGCTGCCGGTGACGGCGGTGACGGAGGTGATGCTGGTCATGCTGAGGTCTCACATCCCGGAGGGATTTTCAGGCGGATACGGGATTTGACCGCCAGCCGCTCCACGCGGCGCGATCTCCGGCAATCTGCGGTAGTGCGTGTTAAAACTATCTGCACGTGACGTCGCGCCGGGCTCGCGCGGCGTCGATGCACCTGGCTGGCGGCCCGGGAGGGACTCGAACCCCCGACCTTCGCTTTAGGAAAGCGCTGCTCTATCCTGCTGAGCTACCGGGCCATATAATAAAATCATATACTTAGCGGCGAGGTTTGGGCCGGGGTGACCCTCAGGTCACACATAGGTCACAAACGGCATCGCCAAGCGCCTGACGAGGGTTCGATGCCACGGTCCGGCGGGTCTGCCAACTGAAACGTCAGCTACAACCGCTCAAGTGCTGGAGGACTGCTCTGCGTGTCGGATCAGCGGATGGTCGTGCTCGCCAACTTCACGAAGGTGGCTCGCGAAGCGATGTAAATTCATCAGTGAGTTCGCCACGTCCTGGCGGCCCAACTTGCTGCCCGGCGTATTGTGCCTTGCCTGTTCGCGGAGAACTCGAACGGGGTCGTTGGCTTCTGGTCTAACCAGCCATGGCCAATGGTCCGTCATGTAGACGAGAAACAAAAGTGCCTCTGGCGGAGCAACGCCGAATGCTGCCAGATAGTCTACGCATGCATGGTAGATGACCCACTCCGACTCGTTGGGATTGAATCGCAGCGTTGCGGCTGGGTCCTTAGGCTCAGGACCCATTGATGTGATGTGCTCGATCTGATTCAGGCTCTGCAAGGAGACTGGATATGAGCGACCTCTATTGGCTTACGGACGAGCAGATGGCGCGGCTGCAGCCGCACTTCCCCA
>JAGOQB010000016.1 GCA_017991675.1 Phenylobacterium sp.
TTGGGGAAGTGCGGCTGCAGCCGCGCCATCTGCTCGTCCGTAAGCCAATAGAGGTCGCTCATATCCAGTCTCCTTGCAGAGCCTGAATCAGATCGAGCACATCACATCAATGGGTCCTGAGCCTAGTAGTCGCCGGTCGCCTGGTAGCGAACCATGATCCCGCCGACGTTGAAATTGAACGGCCCGTCATAGGCCGACTGCAGCCGCACTTCCTGGCTCCAGCCCTTGGTGTAGGCCGAGGAGATGTCGCTGGTCGTGAAGCGGTTGAAGGGCCTGTTCTGGGCGTCGTTGATCACGCCGCCGGGGAACAGCGCCGCATAGATCGCCGCATAGCCGGGCACCGCGGCGAAGGCGTTCACCGGGTTGGGGCTGGTGTTGAAGCTGTTGCTGGGGACATAGCGGTTGTAGTCCTGGCGCGTGTAGAGGTCGAAGTCCGTGTAGGACGTCAGCCAGGTCAGCCGCAGTTCGTCGGTCAGGTCCCAGTCGATGTTCAGCTGGTAGATGTCGGTCGTCGATTGGTAGATCGGGTCGAAGGTCGACTCGATGTCCCGCACATTGGTCGTCTGCATCTTGCCGGCGTAGGCGTCGCCGGTCTGGAAGCCGCCGAGCGCGCCGAACAGGCCCCCGAGGGTCCCCTGCGAGTTCACCGTCCCCAGCGAACCGGCCGAGTAGAGCGAGGTCGCCGAGCAGCCCTGGCTGAACAGGCCACGCTGGATCTGGCCGATCAGGCCGCCGGCCGCCGCCGAATAACCGAGCCCGCCGACGTTCGCCGGTCCGACGTCCTTGGTGCAGAACTGCTTGCCGATCCGCGAGCGGTTGTCGTCCTCGTCGAAGTGGTCCCACAGGAAGTAGGCGTGGAAGGTGTCGGTCGGGTTGAACGCCAGGGTCGTGCGCGTGCCGAACAGGTCGCGGTCGTCGGCGTCGTTGCCGGTCACCAGGTTGTCGCCGAAGCCGTCGCGCTTCAGCCACGAGCCGGCGACGCGCAGGGCGAACATGTCGCCGAGCGGCACGTTGATCATGCCGCGCAGCTTCATGGTGTTGTAGTTGCCGACCTCGCCGCGGATCATCGCCTCGAACTCGTCGATCGGCTTGGCGGTGATCATGTTGACCACGCCGCCGGTGGCGTTGCGGCCGTAGAGGGTGCCTTGCGGCCCGCGCAGCACCTCGACCCGCTCGACGTCATAGAACTCGGTCTCGAACAGGTTGTTCGAGAGCAGCGGCGCGTTGTTCAGGTGGATGCCGGTGCCGGCGTCGCCCGAGCCGGCGACCAGCTTGGAGCCGATGCCGCGGATCTGGAAGTTGTAGCCGGTGAAGTTCCCCTTCGAGAAGTTCACGTTCGGAACGGCGATGACCAGGTTCGGACCGCCGTCGATCTTGGCTTTCTCGAGGGTGTCCTGATTGAACGCCGACACCGCGATCGGCACGTCTTGCAGCGCCTCCTCGCGTTTCTGGGCGGTGACCACCAGTTCCTGAATGACGTTCTGGGACCAGGCCGGGGACGCAACTGAACTCAACGCTACAGCGGACGCGCCAACGACCAGCGCGCTCCGCAAATGCAGAGTATTCAACATTCCAGGTTCCTCCCAAGACGCCCACGGCTCTCTACAAACCGGCCTGGTGCGTCACCTTTCGCCGCTCGGAGAATTCGTCCTGGGTTGGCGGCCACACCCGCGACAAGGCAAAGGCTCGCGCCCAGTTGTGGAGTCTGTCAACGTGACGATGTTAAGTTATCGGCGATTACGTCGAAACTAACCAAGCTCTGTTGCTGAAATGCACAAGCCTCGACGTCTTTCAATTAAAAGTGGTTGAATCGCGCTGTCTTGGATGAATCTTGAGCATTTGCGGTATTCGTTGTGCTGCATGTGCGAAATCGTTGTTTCTGCGAGAGTTTCGGATTCATCGGTATGGCGGGGGCGGCGGCGCGGCGATGCGCCGGGCTTCCGATTTGCGCCGTGCGCGCGCATATGGGGCCGATGAGCCAAGCTTCTCCGCAGTCCCGCGCCCTGGTCCTGTTCTCGGGCGGCCAGGATTCCAGCGTCTGCCTCGCCTGGGCGCTGGCCCGGCACGACCATGTCGAGACCGTCGGCTTCGACTACGGGCAGCGGCATGCAGTCGAAATGGAACAGCGTTCTGTGGTTCGCGAGGCGATCTGCGCCCGCTTCCCGCAATGGGCCGGCAAGCTGGGCGAGGATCACGTCCTCGACCTGACCGGCTTCGGCGCGGTCGGCGACACCGCCATGACTGAGGAGCGGGCCTTCGAGATCACCGAGAAGGGGCTGCCGAACACCTATGTTCCGGGCCGCAACCTCGTTTTCCTGACCTATGCGGCCGCTCTGGCCGATCGCCGTAAACTGAAATTTCTAGTGGGCGGCATGTGCGAGACCGACTTCTCCGGCTACCCGGATTGCCGGCGCGAGACGCTCGACGCCCTGGAGCGCGCCCTGAACCTCGGCATGGCCCAGGACTTCGTCGTCGAGACCCCGCTGATGTGGCTGACCAAGGCGCAGACCTGGGGGCTGGCGCAGCATCTGGGCGGCGAGGACTTGATCGAGATCATCGTCGACGACAGCCACACCTGTTACCGGGGAACCCGTGGCGAACTCCACGACTGGGGGCATGGCTGCGGAGATTGCCCGGCCTGCGACCTGCGCGCCAAGGGGTGGAACGAGTGGGTCGCGGCCGGCCGACTGGAATTTGAAGCATGAGCTACGCGGTCAAGGAGATCTTTCTGACCCTCCAGGGCGAGGGCGGCCAGGCTGGCCAACCGGCGGTGTTTTGCCGCTTTGCGGGATGCAACCTGTGGTCGGGCCGGGAGGAGGATCGCGCCAAGGCGGTCTGCACCTTCTGCGACACCGACTTTGTCGGCATGGACGGCGAGGGCGGGGGCCGCTTCGCCGGCGCCGAGGATCTGGCCGCGGCGGTCGAGGCGGCCTGGACCGGCGGGCCCGACCACCGGCTGGTGGTCTGCACCGGCGGCGAGCCGCTGCTCCAGGTGGACGGCCCGCTGATCGCGGCGCTGCACGCCCGCGGTTTCCGCATCGCGTTGGAAACCAACGGCACGCTGCCGGTTCCCGAAGGCGTCGACTGGATCTGCGTCAGCCCCAAGGCCGACGCCGAGGTCGTGCAGACGAGCGGCCAGGAACTGAAACTGGTCTTCCCCCAGCCGCTGGCCGATCCGGCGCGCTTCGAGCACATGGATTTCGAGCGGTTCCTGCTGCAGCCGATGGACGGTCCGGCGCGTGTCGAAAACACCGAAGCGGCGATCGCCTATTGCCTTGCGCACCCTCGGTGGCGTTTAAGCGTCCAAACTCATAAATATCTCGGCATTTCGTGACACGTGCGCCAAGTGCGGCCGGACGCCTCAAGACCCCCTCCCAGATGACCCAGCCGATTTTCGAGATCACCAAGGCCGCGACCTTCGACGCGGCGCACTACTTCGCCGAGGGCCCTGAGCATCGGCCCTACAGAAACCTGCACGGCCACTCGTTCAAGGTGGAAGCCACGGTGAGCGGCGCGCCGCAGGAGCCGGTGGGTTGGGTCGTCGACCTCGCCGATCTCGATGCCGAGTTGAAGGCGGTCGCCGCCGAGCTCGACCACGGCCTGCTCAACGAAAAGCCGGGCCTCGAGCGCCCCACCCTCGAGCACATCTGCCTGTACTTCGCCCAGCGCCTGAAGCCGAAATTCCCCGGCCTGTCGCGCATCGTCGTCTCGCGCCCGACCATCGGCGAGAGCTGCGCCATGGCGGTGAGCTAGGTGGAATCGACATTCACCGCATCCAGATGATGGCGGCGGCGATATGGATGAAGGCTAGGTAGTGGATAGCTAGGCGGTCGTAGCGGGTTGCGAAACGTCGGAAGTGTTTGAGCTTGTTGAAGCACCGCTCGATGCAGTTGCGCAGTTTGTAGATGAGCCGATCGTGCGGGATCGGCGCCTTGCGTGAGCGAGTGGACGGGATCACAGCCTGGGCGCCGATGCGGTCGAGGTGCTGGCGCAAGGTGTTGGCGTCGTAGGCCCGATCGGCCAGGACGGCGGACGGTCTTTGGCCTTCGAGCAAGGCCGGGACGGCGAGCATGTCGTGGCTCAGACCTGGAGCGATGAGGAAACGGACGGGTCGGCCCAGGCCGTCGCAGGCCATGTGAACCTTCGTCGTCAGTCCGCCTCGGGAGCGCCCCACGGCCGGATCGAGGCACCCCTTTTTGGGCCGGAGCCCCGACCGGTCGTCGCCTGCTGGTGCGCTCTGACCAAGATGGAATCGAGCATCAGGTACTGGTTGTCCCGGTCCTTGATCAGATCGTCGAAGATCTGCTCCCATACCCCCGCCGCCGCCCAACGGCTGAAGCGCTTGTGCGCCGTCTTCCACTTGCCATAGCGCTCAGGAAGGTCTGACCAGTGCGCCCCTGACCGAAGCACCCACAGCACCCCGTTCACGACAGCCGGTTGTCCGATCCCGTGCGGCCAGGATCGCCCACCTTGCCCGGAAGCAGCGGCGAGATCCGCGTCCACTGCGCGTCCGTCAGCTCGTATCGCTTCACGCCCATGCCATAGGTCCCCGCTCAACAGCGGAGACCTTTGAATCACGCATCAATGGCCGCGTGAATCCTGAATTGGACCTAGTCACCTTTCGCGTACGGACCCGTTAGGTGAAGACGTGCGGTGCCCTGGGGCGGCCGCGCCTTTTTCCTGCGGGCCCAATGCGGCGCGTAAAGTCGCGGCTACTGGGCGCATCAACGGTTTGCAAGTCGAGCGTTTTTCAGCTTTGTTCGCCGCCCTGCGCGAGTGGATTCCCTCGCCAAGTGGAGACTTACCGTGACTTTCGAGGAACTTCGCCAGCTTATGGCGGACGTGTTTGAATGCGATCCGTCCAAAATCACTCTGGACGCGACGCCGGACACTTTGGAGGCGTGGGATTCGCTGCGTCTTCTCGATCTCATTCTTGCGGTCGAGCAGCGGGCCGGCATAGAGATTTCGCCCGATCGCCTGGAAAAAATGATGAGCGTCCCGGCGATTCTCGAGATCGTCAACGAAGCGCAAGCTGCTTGAGCGTCCCAGAGTTTTAGAAAATGACCCCGACTGGCCATGAGCATCTCGATCGCGTTCTCGGTGACGCCCTGAAATCATGGCCGGAGCATGAGAAGTTTCTGACTGCTAGTCTCGCCGACTACGATGATGCTGATTTGGCTCAGCTGAACGATCTCGCGCGACGTGTCTCGTTGCTGATGCGCGATGAAGCGGAAAGCTATTTTTCTAGTTATCGTTGGATGTGCGCGGAAATCAACAAAGAGACCTTTTATTTTAAGAAGCATGGGCGCTATCGTCTGGCGACTTTTGAAGAGGCCAATAGAGAAGTCTATTCCAACGCGCCCTTCATGAAAAAGTATGTTGAGGGCATTCTTGCGTCTCAGGTTCTGTGGAGGAACCACAGCGCAGCGTTCCTTTTCTTTCAGCGCGACTTTCTCGCCCGACTGAAGGCCGATTATCGCTACCTTGAAGTTGGCCCCGGTCACGGTCTGTTCCTCTCGACCGCGGCGGAAGATCCCAGTGCGAAGAGCGTGACGGCATGGGACGTCAGCGAGGAGAGCCTGCGACAAACGCGGGCCGCGCTCGCCACCATGGGTGTGCGCGATCGCGTTGAGCTTGACCGGCAAGACATCCACGCGCCGACCCGTCGTCCGGAAGATGGCGCACTATTCGACGGCATCGCGCTCTGCGAGGTGCTTGAGCATTTGGAACACCCTAAGGACGCGCTAGCCTCGCTGCGGGAGTTCTTGGCTCCGGACGGGCTTCTGTACATCAACGTTCCGCTCAACAGCCCGGCGCCGGACCACATCTTCCTCCTGCGGGACGAGGCGGAAGTCCGGGCGCTGATGCAAAGTGCTGGTCTTGAGGTCATTGAGCTCAAGCTTGTGCCGATGACGGGGTACGACCTGCCGACGGCTCAGCGGCAAGGGTTGACCGTCACCTGCTTCGTGTTGGCGCGCCGCGCCTGAGGTCGCGGTGACCACTTTCAAGATTCGACGGGAGGAGACGAGGGACGGGCAAATCGCGCTCATCGCTCATCACACTGTCTTTGCCTCGAAGCGTCCCGTCGTGGTGATGATCCACGGCGCTCTCCGCCACTTCAAGGTGCTGGCGCACTGGCACAGTCTGCTGGTCGAAGAAGCCGACGTCGTGTTCATCGAGTTGCCCGGTCACGGAAGGAGCACGCCGGTGCATCCGCCCAGCGTTGACTCCTTTGCGGTCAATATTCTCCAGGCGATCCAAAGCGCGCTGAGCGGCCGCGACGTCGTTGTGGTCGGCGAGTCTCTGGGCGGCCTCGTCGCGCTGGTCATGGCGGGCATGTCGCCGGCCCCGATCCGCGCGGTGCTCGCAGTCGATCCGCCGTTAACGACGGGCAAGTTATGGCACGTCGCAGCTTCGTTGCTCAGAGCGATCGACCGTGACCCGGACGATCAGTACCTGCGGAGCTGGGTTAGCGCGATATTCGGTATGTCCCCTCATGGTCGCGGCGACCGAATCTACTATCCGGTGTTGAGTGGCGTGAGCATCCCGGCCCATATCGTGACGGGGGACTTGCCCTTGCTGCCGCCGCGAGTTGTTCGAGGCATTCCCTGCGTGCTGGACCGCGTGGATCGGTTCGTTATCGAAAACCTTTACGCGGACCAAATTCGTTTCCATGTGATCCAGGATTGCGGACATCTGCTGCTGGTTGATCAGACGGGGCCGTGCCTTGAATTGATCAGGCGAATCCAGAGCGGCCGCGCGTAGGCGCAGTCAGAGAAGATGATGACCAACGACGTTGTAGCGCCTGCCTCGAACCCCCGAGAGATCATTGAGCGTCTGATCGCGGCGGGGGAGCACGTCGAGGCTCTGGCCGCCGCGCGATCGTACTGGCGCGCTGGGCCGGAAGCGTCGGTGGCGAGGTTTCTGAAGTCCCGCATCGAGCAGTGCTGGCCACGCGGCGAGTTTCAGACGAATCGCCTGGCCATTCTTCGCTCATTCACGCTGGAGCCGGTCATCCCGTTCCTGCAGGTTGAGGCGGCTCTCGGCGGACGCCGTGTCGAGACGTGGATCGGCGAGTACGGCGCGTATGGCCAGGAGATCCTGGATCCGACCAGCGGTCTGTACGCGTTCGGACCCGACACTATCATCGTCGCCGTGCAGACGCGCGACGTCTCGCCCGCGCTCTGGAGCGAGTTCTCAGACCTGTCGGATGGTGACGTCGAGGAGGAAGTCGATGCCGCGGCCGGCACCATGATCCAATTGCTTAGCCGTCTTAGGGCCAGCGTCAACGCCAACATCATCGTTCATGGGTTGGAGCGGCCGCTTTTCGCATCGGAAGGCCTGCTGGGCCTGCGGCGTAAGGTCGGGCAGGCCGCTGCGATCGAGGCGGTGAGCCAGCGTTTGCGCCAGTGGACGGCGTGCGTCCAGAACGCGCATTTTCTCGACTACGACGACCTTCAGGCCCGTCACGGGCGTGAGCGCTTCGTCGACGAGAAGAAGTGGGCGACGGCGAAGTTGCCGCTCAGTGTTCACGCGCTGGGCTGGCTTGCGGCGGAATGGTGGCGCCATCTCGCCATCCTGTCCTTGCCCCCGGCAAAGGTGCTGGTCCTGGATCTCGACAATACGCTGTGGGGCGGTGTCGTCGGTGAGGACGGCATCGCGGGCGTCAAGCTGGGCGATGAGTATCCGGGGGGCTTCTACAAGCGTTTCCAACGCGCGATCTGTGATGTCGCTCGTAGGGGGGTCCTTCTAGCGATCGCCAGCAAGAACAATCGGGCAGATGCGTTGCAGGTCATCGACGAACATCCCGACATGCTGCTTCGCAGCGACCAGTTCGCGGCGATGCGGATCGATTGGCAGCCCAAGGCGGCCAACATCGTTGCGATGGCTGAGGAGCTGAACCTCGGAATCGACAGCTTCATCTTCGTCGATGATAATCCCGCGGAGTGCGAGGCGGTGCGGCGCGCGCTGCCACAGGTCGAAGTGATCGAGTTGCCTGCCGATCCCTCTGTATACGCCAATCTGTTGCGCCAATCGCCGCGGCTCGAGCGCCTGTCGATATCCGCTGAAGACGCGGATCGGGGCCGATACTACGCGGTTGAACGCCAGCGCCGCCAATCGCTCGAGGTCGCTGAAAGCCTGGACGGCTTTCTGCATTCGCTGAGGATCGAGGTCAATGTGGCGCCGATTGACGCCATGAGCATCGGCAGGGCTGCGCAGCTGACCCAAAAGACCAACCAGCTCAACATGACCACCCGCCGCTATGGCGAGGTGCAACTGGACGCCCGGCTCAAAGAGCCTGGGTGGGCCGGCTACACCCTGCGCGCAGCCGACCGCTTCGGAGACAATGGAATTGTGGGTGTCGCGTTGGTTCAGACTCGGAATGGCGTCTGCGAGATCGATACGTTCTTGATGAGTTGCCGGGTGATCGGTCGCCAGATCGAGACGGCGTTCCTAACTGCGTTGTCCGAGATCGGCCGACAGGAGGGCGCGCGCGAGCTGCGCGGCTGGTTCATTCCAACGGCGAAGAACGCCCCTGCTGCCGGCATTTATGCCCAAGCCGGACTCGAGGTCTGCGAGACCCGGGACGGGGCGGAATGCTGGCGGATCGACTTGCTGCGTGCTCCAACCACCCCTGCTTGGATCGCCCTGCGCATGCCGGCGCTGACCGCAGGCGAGGAAGGCCTATGAGCTTCATTTCCGCATCGGTCCCGCTGGCGAGCTATCGCCGTGGGAACACTGACGAGGCCATCGAGATTGCGGGCAAGGTGCTCGCTCTGGATCCGAACGCAGCCGAGGCGCATCTGTGTCTGGGGTTGATCGCCTTCCGGAAGGGCGAGGCCGCCGCCGCCATGGACGCCTTTCGAAAGTGCACCGTGTCGCGTTCCGGCGAGTGGGTGCTGGAGCGCGTACGGGACGACTTCGCGCGCTGGGGCATTCCGGCCATGGGCCGCGATATCGCCATGCGCTTTGGCGGCTTTCTCCGTTCGAATCTCTCGCCGCTGGGTCCAGTCCTGCCGTCCGATTTGCGCCGCGCCGATCATTCGTACGTGAACGTCGTCGGGACCAGCTACGTCCGAAGCTTTGGAGGCAATCCAGCCTTCTTTCCGCTGTTCATCGGCATGGGGCCAACCATGCTGCTGCTTACCGAGGAAACCGCCGCGGTATCGCGGCGTAAGTTCCACGAGAACCTCAAACGGCTCGATCCGGCGCGGGACACCGTGTTGGTACTGAACGGCGACACCTACTATCACGCGACGAATTTGCTGAAGATCCGCACGTCGGATAGTCCCCACGCCACGGCGGACGACCTCGCGCTGATGGACAGCGTTGCTCAACGCCATGAACCCATACTGCTGGATGCGCGCAAGCAGATCACCGGCCGCGTGATGCTGCTCGGGGCCACGCCGTCGTACAGTCCGCTCATGGATCAGCTCTCCGCCCACTTGAATCAGCGCCTGAAGGCGGTCTGCGAGCGGGTCGGCGTCGACTTTCTGGACTGGTGGGATCATCTGGCCGATCCCGTGACGCAGCATCTTCATGCCAAGCACAGCGCCAATGCGTACCCGGGAGACGTGCATTTCTCGTTGGCGACCACCGAACTGTTCATGTCGCTGCTGAAAGACGACGGCGTTTTCGGTCCCGACATTGTCCCGTCCTACGACTTCGATTGGACGCACGTCTTCGAATGCGAGATCGACAAGAGCGAGCGCACCCGGATTTGGTGCGAACCCGGCGTCACGCCGAACAACGCCTTCAAGTCCAACAAGATCGCCTCGTCGCACCTCGGCCAGCGGGCCGCGGATCTGCTCTGCTGCCTGGCGGCCCAGAAGGCCGAACAGACTTTCGCCATGGTGAACGTCCGGGACGGCCATACGCCGATCTCTCTGCCGCCGCAGGTTCATTCCGGATGTGTGGCGCTGACGGACTCCCTGCCGAACCGGCGTGTCGCTCAGATGGTCCTCGACTTCTACGGTCGGGCCGACGTTCAGCTCCGGCTGTGCGACGATGAGGCCTTAGCCGACTTGACGGGTGCAGCCTTCACCTACTTGATTCTGATTATTCACCCGGACACCGCCTCAGACGATGAGCATCGCTGCAACGAAGTGCTGGCGCGGATTGGTCCGTGCCCGAACGTCATTATCATGACGCCGCTGCCCGAGCGGCTCGCCCAGCTCCGGCTGAACGGACGCAGCGTCGCGACTCAGATCGCGATCTCAAACCGCCACGTTCCCGAAGTGTGGCATCAGTATACAGTCGCGATCGCCCGCTGATCGGCGTTCGGGCGAGAGAATGCGGCGGCGTTACTTGCGCTTCTCGTCCTTGTCGCCGTCGGGGATGATCGCGCCGGCGGCCATGCCCACGCCCTTGGCGGTGACACCGACCGCCGCGCCGGTGACGCCGACCGCGGTTCCGACCACCGCGCCGGTGGCGGCGACCGCCAGGCAGCCCGACAGGCTCAGGGCCGCGCCCGCCAGCAGCGACAGCTGGGCGAGAAGGCGAAGGGGGCGCATTTACGGGATCCTCCGACAGGGTCGGTCCCTGCCTAGCGGGCGAAGATCACCAAATGGTGGCGAACGCTAAAGCTCGATGGCGCGGATGTTGTGGTGGTCGCCCGAGCGCCGCAGGGGGCCGTCGTACTGCGGATCGTGCCGCCGCCGCCGGTCGGGACCGAAATAGTCGTCGGTGCGGATGAACGGGCGGGCGTGGTCGACCACCTGGGCCAGCCGCTCGATCACCCCGCGGGCGGTGATCGGTTTGCCCATGAACTCGTTGACCCCGGCGTCGCGCGCCTCCTGCAGCCGCTTCATCGTCGCATGGCCGGTGATCATGATCACCGGCAGCATCGGGCCGGGGCTGTCCCGGCCGGTCCGCAGCGATCGCACGAACTCGATGCCGTCCATCGGCTCCATCGCCAGGTCGGTCAGCACGATGTCGACGGCGTGGTTGCGCAGGGCCGCCAGGGCCTCGACCCCGTCGGCGGCCTCGATGGTCTGGGTGATCCCCAGCGACCGCAGGATCTGCGCGAGCAGCAGCCGCGTGTGCTTGTTGTCGTCGACGATCAGAACCTTGAGTCGATCGAGGCGCACGGTCACCGCGCTGTCTGTGAGGCCGAGTCTGCACGGTGATTGCACCGCCGACATCAGGTGATTAGCGGCGAGAAAGCTGCGCGGTCAATGTCAAAACCGCCGGTCTGCGAGCGTTCGGTCAGCGCCGTTCGGAACCGCTCGGAACATAGGCGCCGCCGCCGGTCTGGGCCCGGTGGCGCAGATAGGCGTCGGCCAGCACGCAGGCGGTCATCGCCTCGACCACCGGCACGGCGCGCAGGCCCACGCAGGGGTCGTGACGGCCCTTGGTGCGCAGGTCCACCTCCTCGCCGGCCTCGTTCAGGCTGCGGCGCGGGGTCAGGATCGAGGACGTCGGCTTGAACGCCACCCGCGCCACGACCGGGGCGCCTGACGAGATGCCGCCCAGGATGCCGCCGGCGCTGTTGGACAGGAACAGCGGCTGGCCGTCATTGCCCATCCGCATCTCGTCGGCGTTCTCCTCGCCGGAGAAGGCGGCGCTGGCGAACCCGGCGCCGATCTCCACGCCCTTGGAGGCGTTGATCGACATCAGGGCGGCGGCCAGCTCGGCGTCCAGCTTGCCGTAGATCGGCGCGCCCCAGCCGGCCGGCACGCCGACCGCCTCGACCTCGACGATCGCCCCGGTGGACGATCCGGCCTTGCGGACCTTCTCCAGGTGATCTTCCCAGACCGGCACGGTCTGCGCGTCCGGACACCAGAAGCCGTTCTCGTGCCGCTGGTCCCAATCGAAGCGGCTGCGGTCGATGGCGTGCGGGCCGATCTGCACCACGGCGGCGCGGACGGTGACGCCCGCGATGATCTTGCGCGCCACGGCGCCGGCCGCCACCCGCGCGGCGGTCTCGCGGGCCGAGGCCCGGCCGCCGCCGCGATAGTCGCGCACGCCGTACTTGGCGAAATAGGTGTAGTCGGCATGGCCCGGCCGGAACTGGGTGGCGATCTCGCCATAGTCGCGGGAGCGTTGGTCGACGTTTTCGATCAGCATCGAGATCGGCGTGCCGGTCGTCACCTGGCCGTCGGTGCGCTCGTCCTGGAACACCCCCGACAGGATTTTCACCGCGTCCGGCTCCTGGCGCTGGGTGACGAACTTGCCCTGACCGGGACGCCGCTGGTCCAGCCATACCTGCACCTCCTCGGCGGTCAGGCCGATGCCGGGGGGGCAGCCGTCGACGACGCAGCCCAGCGAGGGTCCGTGGCTCTCGCCCCAGGTGGTCACGCGAAACAGATGGCCGAAGGTGTTGTGCGACATGGCGGCGTTCTTAAAGCTGGGGCCGCCGTAAGGCTAGGCCGCCCAGGCGGCGGCGAACCGGCGGCGCAGGGCGCGCGCGGCGGTGTCGGTGGTGCGAGTCTGTTCGGTCAGGCGCAGGAACAGATGCCCCTGCGGGTGATCGCCGCGCGCCGGCAGGCCCTGGCCGGCCAGGCGCACCAGCCCGCGCTCGCCAACCTTCTTGGTGACCCAGACCACCCGTCGTCCCAGCGGGGTATCCACCGCCACCCGGCCGCCCTGGGCCAGGACGTGCGGGTGCAGCGGCGTGGTGACCCAGAGGTCGTGGCCGCGGACCATGATCTGCGCATCGCCGCGCACGGCGATCTCGAACATGTCGGCCCCGGCCCGCAGCAGGTCGCCCGAGCGCAGGCCCGCGGGCAGGGTGATCTTCAGGCTGCGCCCGTCGGCCGTTTCGCGCAGCACGACGCCGCCGTTCAGCGACAGCAGCGGCGTGATCGGCAGGATCCTGTCGTCCGGGGCGTTTTTCCTGACGGTGGCGGGCGGTTGGATGATGTCGCCTGCAGGGACCGGCTCGCTCAGCAGGCGATAGGCCTCGACCGCCTGGCGGAAGCGTTCGGCGTCGCCGCCGGGGCGGTCGGGGTGGGCGCTCTTGGCGGCTTCGCGAAAGGCGCGGCGCAGTTCGGCCGCCGTGGCCCCCGGCGCGACGCCCAGCACGGCGCGCGCCAGCTTCCTGTCCAGCATGGGTGACTTGGGCGCGGCCATCCGGCGACTGTGGACGGGTCATGGTCAACGGCGCGTTAAGCATGGCAAGCGCGCGCCGAGGCGCTATATCGACGGCATGAGCGACAAGGCCGCGATCCCTCCCTCGCCCAGCGAGGATGACTATGTCCGCCAGGTGGCCGCGGCCGAGCCGCCGCCCCTGCTGTCCGCGCAGGACCCGTTCGCGCTGTTCGCCGAATGGATGAAGGAGGCGGCCGCCAAGGAACCCAACGATCCCAACGGCATGGCGCTGGCCACGGTGGACGAGACCGGCATGCCCGACGTGCGCATGGTGCTGCTCAAGGACGCCGGTCCCGACGGCTTCGTGTTCTATACCAATCTCGGCAGCGCCAAGGGCCGGCAACTGGCCGCCAATCCCAAGGCCGCCCTGCTGTTCCATTGGAAGTCCCTGCGCCGCCAGGTGCGGGTGCGCGGCCTGGTCGAGCCGGTGACGGCCGAAGAGGCCGACGCCTACTTCGCCACCCGCGCCCGTCCGGCCCAGATCGGGGCCTGGGCCTCGGAGCAGTCCCAGACCCTGCCGGACCGCCTGGCCCTGGAAAAGCGCATCGCCGAGACCGGCCTGAAGTTCGGTCTGGGCAAGGTGCCGCGTCCGCCGCACTGGTCGGGCTTCCGCGTCCGCCCCGAAGCCATCGAGTTCTGGCGCGACCGGCCCTTCCGCCTGCACGAACGCCTGGTCTTCGAGCGCGTGGCGGAGGGCTGGACCACCCAGCGCCTCTATCCTTGACCGACGCCGAAGAGGCCGAGGTCGTCGCCTGGCTGGAAGGCGAGGCTGAAACCAAGATCGAGACCGGCTGCGCCTGGGTGTTCCTGGCCGGCGACACCGCCTTCAAGGTCAAGAAGCGGGTCGACCTCGGCTTCCTCGACTATTCGACCCTCGATCTGCGGCACTGGGCGCTGGAGCGCGAGCTGCGCTTCAACCGCGCCGCCACCTCGGACATCTACCGCGCCGTGCGGGCCATCACCCGCAAGCCCGGCGGCGGGCTGGAGCTGGACGGGGCCGGGCAGGTCGTCGAGTACGCGCTCGAGATGCGCCGCTTCGACGAGAGCTTCGTGCTCGCCGCCCGGCCCTGGGCGGTCGACGGGCCGCTGGCCGAGGCCATGGGCCGCGAGGTCGCGTCCGTCCACGCCAAGGCCGAGCTGCGCCCGCAGGGCGGCGGCGGCAAGGCGCTGAAATACACCATCGACTCCAACGCCAAGCTGCTGCGCGAGCTGGCCGGCAAGCTCGGCGAGACCCGCGTCGAGGCGCTGGTCGCCGCCACCGACGCTGAGTTCTTCCGTCGCCAGCCGCTGCTCGACGCCCGCCGCGACGCCGGCTTCGCGCGCCTGTGCCACGCCGACCTGCACCTGGGGAACATCCTGCTCGAAGACGGTCGGCCGGTGCTGTTCGACTGCATCGAATTCAACGACATACTCTCGGACATCGACGTCCAGTACGACCTGGCCTTCCTGTTGATGGACCTCGACTTCCGCCGCCGCCGCGACGCCGCCGTGCGGGTGCTGTCGGCCTATGTCGACGAAGGCCGCCGCCATTTCGGCCCCGATCTGCTGTCCGGCCTCGCCGCCCTGCCGCTGATGATGTCGGTTCGGGCCGGGGTGCGCGCCCACGTCCAGGCCCACAGCGGCGACCTGGAGGGCGCCAGCGCCTATCTTGACGCCGGGCTGCGCCACCTTTCGCCGCCGCCGCCCAAGCTGACCGCCGTCGGCGGGCTCTCGGGTTCGGGCAAGTCGACCTTCGCGCGGCTGATCGCACCTGGCCTGGGCGCCTCGCCAGGCGCCGTGGTCCTGCGCACCGACGAGATCCGCAAGCGCCTGCTCGGCGTGGCCCCCGACGCCAGCCTGCCGGCCAGCGTCTATTCGCCGGCCTTCTACGCCGAGGTCTATGACACCCTGTTCGCCGAGGCCCGCGCCCTGCTGGACGCCGGCCGCGCCGTGGTGGTCGACGCCACGTTCATCCAGCCCGAGCTGCGCGCCCGCGCCGCGAGGCTGGCCGAGGAGGCCGGCGTGCCGTTCCATGGCGTCTGGCTGCAGGCCGCGCCGGAAGTGCTGGCCCAGCGCATCGAGGGCCGGGAGGGCGACGCCTCCGACGCCACCGTCGCCACCCTGCGCATGCAGCTGGACCGCGACGTCGGCCCCATCGACTGGGTCCGCGTCGACGCCTCAGGCCCGGCCCAGGACGCGGCCGAAGCCTGGTCCATCGACCACGGCGGCGCGCCGCTGGCTTAGGTCGGTCCAAGGATGTCATCCCGGTTTGCGAAGCAAGACCGGGACCCATGAACACCTGATGCGGCAAGCAATCGCGTGGCCTCGCCTCATTCGGCCCGCTCGGCGCGAATGGGTCCCGGACAAGCGCTTTGCGCTTTCCGGGATGACACATTGCTTTGGCTGCTAAACCGCCTGCCCGGCCACCCAGCCCGACGACCACGCCCACTGGAAATTATACCCGCCCAGCCAGCCGGTGACGTCGACCACCTCGCCGATGAAGTAGAGCCCGGGCACGGCCTTGGCCTGCATGGTCTTGGATTCCAGGCCGCCCGTGTCGACGCCGCCCAAGGTCACCTCGGCGGTTCGGTAGCCTTCGGAGCCGACCGGCTTGACCGTCCAGCCGTTCACCGCCGTGGCGATGCGGCCGATGGCCTTGTCCGACAGGTCGCCGGCATTGGCTGGGGCGGCGGCCTCTTCCAGGATCAGCTGCGCCAGCCGCCGGGGCAGGTGCTCGGACAGCACGGTGATCGCCGCCTGCTTGCCGCGGGTCTGGCGGGCGGTCTTCAGGGTCGCGGCGATGTCGACGCCCGGCGCCATGTCGACAGTGATCGCCTGGCCTTCGCGCCAATAGGACGAGATCTGCAGGATCGACGGGCCCGACAGCCCGCGGTGGGTGAACAGCATCGCCTCAGCGAACCTGGTCTTGCCGCAGGAGACCACCGCATCGACCGCCACGCCCGCCAGCGGCTTCAGCCGCTCCAGCATTCCGACCTCGAAGGTCAGGGGGACAAGGGCCGGGCGGGTCTCTACGAGGTTCAGCCCGAACTGCCGGGCGATGTCGTAGCCGAAGCCGGTGGCCCCCATCTTGGGGATCGACTTGCCGCCGCTGGCGATCACCAGCGCCGCGCAGGCGACCGGCCCGCTGCTGGTCGACAGCGAAAAACCCTCGTCCTCCTGCTCGACCCGCTCGACCGTGGTCTTCAGGCGCAGGGTGACGCCGGCCTGGCGCATGGCGCCGGTCAGCATGGCGATGATCTCCTTGGCCGAGCCGTCGCAGAACAGCTGGCCGAGGGTCTTTTCGTGATAGGCGATGCCCTCGCGCTCGACCCAGGCGATGAAGTCCTTGGCGGTGTAGCGGCGCAGCGCCGAGATCGCGAAGTGCGGGTTGGCCGAGATGAAGTTGGCCGGCGCGGCGTTGATGTTGGTGAAGTTGCAGCGCCCGCCGCCGGAGATGCGGATCTTCTCGCCCGGCGCATCGGCATGGTCGATCACCAGCACCTTGCGGCCGCGCTTGCCGGCTTCGATGGCGCACATCATGCCCGCCGCCCCGGCGCCGATCACCACGACGTCGAACTGATCCACTCGGCCCTCGCGCCTGGAAGAAGGAAGTCGGCCCTTCGATAGGAGCGGGCGGGCCATGTCAACGGCGCAAGCCAGCATGCCGCAGGATCAAACCTTCACAAGTCCCCTGTTCACCGAGCCGCGTTGCGTTAAGGACTTGGTGAATCTAGCTTGCGCCAGCCCCAGAGAGGGCGGTGTCGTCGGGAGGGAGTAAGAGTATGCAAGGCTTGATGCAGGATTGGCCGTTGACGGTCGACAAGATCCTCGACCACGCCAAGGCCTGGCACGGCGGCCGCGAGGTCGTCAGCCGCTCGGTCGAAGGGCCGATCGTCCGCACCACCTACGGCGCGATCCACGAGCGCGCTAAGCGCGTGTCGAATGCGCTGAAGGCCCTCGGCGTCGTCCCCGGCGACCGCGTCGCCACCCTGGCCTGGAACACCGGCCGCCACATCGAGGCCTGGTACGGCATCATGGGCATGGGCGCGGTGTGCCACACCCTCAACCCGCGCCTGTTCGCCGAGCAGCTCGTCTACATCATCAACCACGCCGACGATAAGGTCATCTTCACCGACCTGACCTTCCTGCCGATCCTGGCCGGCATCCGCGACCAGATCCCCGGCGTGAAGCATTTCGTGGTGCTGTCCGACGACGCCCACCTCGGCGACCAGCTGCCCGGCGCCCTGGCCTACGAGAGCCTGATCGAGCAGGCCTCGCCCGACGCAGCCTGGGGCGGCTTCGACGAGAACACCGCCGCCGGCCTTTGCTACACCTCCGGCACCACCGGCAATCCGAAGGGCGTGCTCTACTCGCACCGCTCGAACTTCCTGCACACCCTGGTGACCATGGGCGGCGACGTCCTGGGGATCCGCGCCACCGACACCGTGCTGCCGGTGGTGCCGATGTTCCACGCCAACGCCTGGGGCCTGGCCTTCTCGGCCCCGGCCGTCGGCGCCAAGCTGGTCATGCCGGGCCAGAAGCTCGACGGCGCCTCGGTGCACGAGCTGATCGAGACCGAGGGCGTGACCTTCTCGGCCGCCGTGCCCACCGTCTGGCAGATGCTGCTGCAGCACCTGCGCGCCACCAAGAGCCAGTTGACCACCCTCAAGCGCGTGGTGATCGGCGGCTCGGCCGTGCCGGAAAGCATCGTCCGCGGCTTCCGCGACGAGTTCGGCGTCGACGTCACCCACGCCTGGGGCATGACCGAGACCTCGCCGCTCGGCACCCAGGCCACGCCGAACGCGGCCATCGCCGCCATGGACGCCGAGACCCAGCTGCAGTTCAAGCTCAAGCAGGGCCGCGCCCCGCTCGGCATCGAGCTGAAGCTGGTCGACGACGAGGACAAGGACCTCCCGCACGACGGCGCGACCTTCGGCCGTCTCAAGGTCGCCGGCCCGTTCGTGGTCGGCCAGTACTTCAAGTCCGAGGGCGGAAACATCCTCGACGAGGACGGCTTCTTCGACACCGGCGACGTCGCCACCCTCGACGAGCAGGGCTTCATGCAGATCACCGACCGCGCCAAGGATGTGATCAAGTCGGGCGGCGAGTGGATCTCCTCGATCGAGATCGAGAACATCGCCGCCGGCCACCCGAAGGCCGAACTGGCCGCGGTGATCGGCGTCGCCCACCCCAAGTGGGACGAGCGGCCGCTGCTGCTGATCAAGCTGAAAGCCGGCGAGACCGCCACCAAGGAGGAGTTCCTGCAGTTCCTCGACGGCAAGATCGCCAAGTGGTGGACGCCGGACGACGTGGCCTTCGTCGACGAGATCCCGCTCGGCGCCACCGGCAAGATCGACAAGAAGCTGATCCGCGACCGCATGAAGGACTATGTCCTGCCGACGGCGGCCGGCGGCGGGGCCGCGGCGCTGGCCGTCTCGCCGGAGCCCAAGATCTACGCCCCCGAGCCGCCCGCGGCGGGCGCGCTGGGGCATGACGACGGCTCCTGGCTGCAGTGGACGCCGGGCCCCGACCAGGCGGTCGACCGCGCCGCCTCGCCGGCGCCCGCGGCCGCGAAAGCCGAGCCGCAGTCGCCGGAGGCCCCGGCGGACGCCGTGCGCCCTTTTCGGCGGAGCTGACCGCGACCGAGCCGGCTCCCGCGCCAGCTCGGCCTTCGGTCCAGCAGCGTGAGCCGGCCGTCTCGCACGGCTTCGCCGATATCTATCTGTCGGGAGCGACGCTGATCGCCCTGGCCCCGGCCTTCCTGGTCGCGGTCGGGGTGGTCGGGCCGCGTCTCGGCCTGATGAGCGAGGGGGTCGGCTTCGGCCTCCTCGCCCTGCAATGGGCGCCCCATGTGGCCCTGGCCAGCGTCGCGGCCGGGGCGTTCGGCGTGATCGTCGCCGTGCTCGCCGGGTTCTCGCGGTTCTGGCTGCGGGCGCTGCTGGTGCTGGCCATCACCACGACCACCCTGTTCGCCTATGTCTGGGACCGCGAAGTGCGCCAACCCGCCGCCGCCGAGCAGGTCGCCGCGCGCTGACGACCAGGTCGGCCTGACCGATGCTGCGGCGCCGGCTGCGCTCCGGCTAGCTCGCCAGCCGGTACTCGCTGTCCAGTCCCGGGGCGCGGTCGTCGGAGACCACCACCCCGCGGCGGGTCAGGTCGATCATGTGGCCCAGCACCGACCGCGCCGCCGCCGGCCACAGCCGCTTGTCGACCTCCGCGTAAAGCACCGGCACCATGTCCTTGATCTTGCCGTGGCCTTCGCCGACCGCCTTGACCACCTGGGCCTCGCGGGCGCGGCGGTGGGCGATATAGGCGTCGATGAACGGCTCGACCTTCAGCACCGGCGGGCCATGCGTCGGCCACAGGATGTCGAACTTGCGCGCCTTCACCAGCTCCAGGCTTTCCATATAGGCGGTCATGTCGCCGTCCGGCGGCGAGACCACCGTCGTCGACCAGCCCATGATGTGGTCGCCGGAGAACAGGGCGTTCTCCTCCTTCAGCGCAAAGCAGATGTGGTTGGAGGTGTGGCCCGGCGTGGCGATCGCCTCCAGGGTCCAGCCGGGGCCGGTGAACACCGCCCCGCCGCCGCAGATGTCGATGTCCGGCTTGAACGACAGGTCGTGCCCGGCCTCGGTGATCACCGTCGAATCGCCGGCCTTCGCGCCGACCGCGCAGCCGTAGATCTTCGCGCCGGTCTTCTCCTGCAGCGGGCCGGCGAGCGGCGAGTGGTCGGAGTGATGGTGCGTCACCAGGATGTGGGTGACGGTCTCCCCCTCCAGGGCGGCCATCAGCGCGTCCAGGTGCTCGGGCATGTCGGGACCGGGGTCGATCACCGCCACCTCGCCCTTGCCGATGATGTAGGTGCCGGTGCCCAGATAGGTGAACGGACCGGGATTGTTGGCCACCACCCGGCGGATCAGCGGCGAGACCTGATCGCAGGCGCCGTACTCGAACTGAATCTCACGAACATAAGGGATCATCGAAAAATCCTTGGGCGGCGCCCGACTTGCTGTTTCGGCCTCGAACCTGAGATGCGAGGTCGGTCATGGCGACGGACACGGCGAATTATGTATCAAAACGGCTTCAGAGGGTGGCCTTCGCGCTGCTCTGTCTCGTCGCGCTCCAGCTGCTGCTGGCCGTCGCGAGTTGCGAGCCTGAGCAGGTAGCCATGGGCGCCACGCGGGTGCAACTCGATCAGCAACCATAGGCGCTCGAACGCTGGGCGAGGCGTTCGCCTACCGGTGATATTCCCAAGGCCCGCGGGGGTATCTAAAGTCGCGCCGCGCGGACGGTCGCGTCGATGGGGGACGCAGTGTCGTCATTCTACGCAAGCGAGGCTGCGACGGGGGCGGGGGAGGCGCTGGCCGATCTGCTCGACGCCATCTATGCGGCCGCCACCGACCTGTCGCGCTGGGAGGAGGTCGCGGCCCGCACCACCCGCTGGTTCGGCGGCCCCTGCAGCATCTATCTGCGCCCTGACGCGGCCCCCGATGCGACGCGGCTGCTGGCCAGCGCCCTCGATCCCGATTTCCGTCGCAGCCACGACGACTACTACGCCCGGAAGAACATCTGGATCATCCGCGACCGCGGCGGTGAGTCGGCGATCCGCAACGGCGACGACGTGGTCGAGGGCGAGGATCTGGAGCGCTCGGAGTACTTCGGAGACTGGCTGGAGCCGCAGGGGCTGCGCCACGGCGTGACCTGCGGGGTGCGGGCGACGCGCCGGGGTAATCTGAACTACGCGGTCCTGCGCGGCGGCCGGCGCGGTCCGTTCGGCGCGGGCGATCATGCAATGCTCGGGCGCCTGCTGCCACATGTGCAGCGGGCGTTTGCGATCGGCGAGCGTCTGGAGATGTCAGAGCTTGGCGCGGGCGCGACGACGGCCAGCGTCGAGCGCCTGGGGGTCGGCGTGGGCGTCGTCGACGCCGAGGCCAGGATGCTGTTCCAGAACGCGGCCCTGGAGCGCCTGCTCGCCCAGGGCGCGGGCTTGGTCATGACCGCCGGGCGCTTGCGGGCGGCCCGGCCGGGGGACACCGAGCCGCTTCGCGCAGCGATCGCCAGGGCGACGGGCGGCGGACGCCAGCTATCGGGCCGCGACGGGTCGGTTCTGGCCCTGCAGCGCGCCGAACGCGCGCCGCTTTCGGTGTCAGTATCGCCGCTGTCCATGGCCGATCGCATGGCCCTGTCCTTCGGGTTCGGCGCCGGGCCGCTGGCGTTGGTGACGGTCAGCGATCCCGAGCAGCGGCTGGCCGTCGATCTGCAGGGCCTGCAGGCGCTCTACGGCCTGACGGCGGCCGAGGCGCGGCTGGTGGCGGCCCTGTGTGCGGGGCGGACCTTGGCTGAATTCGCGGGCGCCGGCGGCGTCAGCCTGACCACGGCGCGCACCCATCTGGTGGCGGCGTTCGCCAAGACCGGCGAAAACCGTCAGGCCGATCTGATCCGGCGGGTGCTCGGCGACTTCGCCCTGGTCGCCGCCCAGCCGCCGTCAGACGGCGATGCTTCGCAGCGAGACGTCTGACATCACGCGGCGGATCAGGTCGGCCTGCCGTTGCTCGCCCAGCTTCTGGAACAGGTTGCCCAGGTGGGTCTTGGCGGTGGTGATGCTGACCGAGTTCCGCGCGGCGTAGGCCGAGACGCGCTCGCCGCCCACCAGCGCCGCCAGCAGCCGCGCCTCGGCCGGGGTCAGGCCGAAGGCGCGCGCCAGCCGATCCTCGTCGACCCGGTCGGGCACGGTCGAGAACAGCAGCAGCACGCAGGGCCCCGTGGCGGCGCTGAGCTCAGGCCCGCCCGGATAGACCACCAGTGAGCGGCCGCCCGCTCCGCCCAGCGACACCGTCTCGGGAACGCCCAGGCCCGCGACCCGCGAGATGGCCTGGACCAGCGCCCGGTCGTCGGCGCCTCCTGGCGCCCGCAGCCGGCCGTGCACGACCGCCAGTTCCCGGTCCTGCAGCATGCGGTCGGCGACGGCGTTGGCGAACCGCAGCCGGGCCTGGCTGTCGGTGATCATCACCCCGACGCTGGCCTGCTCCAGCGCCTGGACCGAGGCCCGCCGTTCCAGCTCCAGGGCCTCGAAGCGGTGCTGGATCGTGAAGGCGCGGGACAGGTGGGGCGTTAGAAGGCCAAGCAGGTCGAGGTCAGAGGCTTCGAACCCTCCGCTGCGCCGTGAACGGGAGACGCTGAGCACGACGAACTCGTCGGCGGACCGATAGGGCGAGGCATAGAGGATCTCGTCGCATCCAATCGGCCGCAGATAGTCGTTGAGGTACTCCGACCAGCCGGGCGGACTGGCTTCGCGCAGGTTGGCTCCAAGGACCACTTCGGCCGGCTGCGCCTGGGCGAGGCGCTTGGGGCCGTGGTCCAGCCGCCAGTAGTGCTCGAGATAGTCCGACGCGATAGCCGGATCGAGGGTCGAGGCGTAGATCCCCAGTGGCCGGTCGCCGTGGCGGCACAGCGCGACCGGGCCGCCGAACGCGCGCTCCAGACTGACCGCCAGCGCCTGCCAGCCGCCCGGCGACAGGGCCGCGTCATAGGCCTGCGCCGCAAGGGCGGCGACCGTCTCGTCACCGCCGCGCATGGGCGGCTCCAAGCAGGTCTGCGCGCGCGCCGCTCGCCCCGGGCGGGGCGCCGGCGAAATGGGCGACTGAACGTACCAACACGTCACGATCTCGGACTTCGCTAGGGCGCAGACCATTGCTCAGGCGAAGATCGTCCCGCCTCATACAAACGTACGAGGCGGGGGGCCGCCGCTATCCCCGGCGCATCAGGCGCTCGCCGACGCCTGGGGCCACCCGCATGAGGATCGGCAGCAGCTTGGCGCGGTCGACATAGACCTCGTCGCGGTCGCGCTTGATGGCGGCGATCACCTCGCTGGCGGCCTGGGCTGGGCTGATCTTTCCGGTCCCGCGGCCGGCGGTCATGTCCGTGTCGACCAGCGCCATCACCGCCTCCATCACCCGCACGCTGGGGGCGCCGTCCTCGCATTGGTAGCGCAAGGCCTTGGTGAAGGTCCGCACCGCCGACTTGGTCGCGCAATAGACCGGCGAGGAGGTCTTCGGGGCGAGCGCGAGGCCGCTGGTGACGTTGACGATCATCGCCGAGGGCTGGCGCCGCAGGTGCGGCAGCAGGCCGGTGGAGATCGCGACCACCGCCTCGAAGTTCAGCGCGATCTCTCCCTGCAGCGCGGGGCGGAGGGCCGCGGGGTCCTCGGCCAGGAAGTCGGTCAGCGTCTGCACGCCCGCATTGTTGACCACGACCGAGAGCGTCGGGTGGCGGCCTGGCAGGTCGCGGATGAACGCGTCGGTGGCCTCCGGGTCGGAGAGGTCCAGCGCCCAGCAGCTGACCTGGCTTGGCGCGGCGAATTGCAGCCGCGCCAGGCTGGAGCGGTCGCGTCCCACCGCCACCACATGCGCGCCTTCGGCGACGAACTGCCGGGTGAGTTCAAGCCCGATGCCCCGGGCGCCGCCGGTGACCAGGACCGTCCTGCCGTTAAGTTGCATGCTGCTCCACCTTGGCGGCCGGGCCGAGCAGCAGGTCGACCAGGGCCTGCGCCGAACGCGGGTCGGGCCGGACCTGCCGCACCAGAAGTTGGAAGAAGGGCGCGCCGAGCAGCAGGTCGAGCAACAGGACGACGTCGGCGTCGGGCGCGACCAGGCCCTGGCGACGGGCCTCCTCGACGAGCGGGCGCAGCGCCCCATGTTCGCGGGCTCCGGCCAGGATCAGGGCGGTGGCCGTGGACAGCTCCGGCTCGTGCGCGGCGTGCGAGATGACGGCGCGGATCGCGCCGCCGAGCGGCCCATCGGACAGCGCCCGCATCTTCGCGGCCAGCGCCTCGGCCAGGTCCGCGCGCACGTCGCCGGTCAGCACCGGGGCCTCGTGGGCCTCGCGCAGGCCCTGCTGGATGGCCTCGGCGACCAGGGCGACCTTGCTCGGCCAGCGGCGGTAGACCGTGGCCTTGCTGGCGCGCGCGGCGGCGGCGACGTCGGCGGTGCTGGTCCCGTCATAGCCCTGCGCCGCCAGCAGCCGCAGCGTCGCGCCGAGGATCGCCGCCGTGGCGTCCTCGTCGCGCGGTCGTCCGGGGCCGGTGGGCGCTATATCGGTACTCATGGGTACCGATTGGGACTCAATAATTGGGTACCGTCAAGTACCCGTAACGCTGGGGGCTAGCGCGGGAAGGCGCCTGAGAGGTCGTAGCCGGCCTGGGCGCCCAGCTCGACGAGCTCGTCGGCCGAGCGTTCGTCGGCCTGGAACTGGCCCAGCGACCAGGTGACGATCGAGCGGGTGCCCGAGCGGCAGAAGGCCAGCACCGGACCGTCGGCGGCCTCGATGGCGCGGTGATTGGCTTCGACCTGGTCGGGGGTCGGTCCGCCGCGCACCGGGATGTGGACATAGGCCAGGCCGGCCGCCTTGGCCGCCGCCTCGATCTCGGCGCTGCTCGGCTGGCTCGGGTCCTCGCCGTCCGGGCGGTTGTTGATCACCAGCTTGAATCCCTGCGCCGCGGCCTGCGCCAGGTCGGCGGTGGAAATCTGCGGGGCGACCGAGAGCTGGTCGGTGACGCGTCGGAAGTCAGTCATCTGCAATACCGCTAGAAGGGGAGGGGCGATCGTTTGACATCATCGGGGCCCGGTGAAAGTTTCGCAACGCTTGGCCGACGATCGGCCGCCGCCTCGAGCCCCTGATGTTCCGCTTCATCGGCCGCCGCCTGCTGGTGGCCATCCCGACCCTGTTCCTGGTGGTGACCGTCGCGTTCTTCATGATGCGCGCCGCCCCCGGCAGCCCGTTCGACATGGACCGCAAGCTCTCGCCCGAGATCGAGCGGAACGTGATGGCCAAGTACGGGATGGATAAGCCGCTGCACGAGCAGTACTTCAACTATCTCCGCGACGTGACCCGCGGCGATTTCGGCCCGTCGCTGAAGTACAAGGACAAGAGCGTCCTCCAGATCCTCCAGGAGAACTACAAGGTCAGCCTGACGCTCGGGCTGTCGGCGATCATCCTGGCCAGCGTGGTCGGCGTGACCCTGGGGGTGCTGGCGGCGCTGCGGCAGAACCGGATGGTCGACTACGGGGTGATGGCGGTGGCGATCGTCGGGGTCTGCATCCCGACATTCGTCACCGCGCCGCTGCTCGTGCTGATATTCGGATCGAAACTGCAGCTTTTGCCTTCTGGGGGCTGGAATGGCGGGGCGCTCGCAAACCTGATTTTGCCGGTAGCGGTGCTCGCCCTGCCGCAGATCGCCATCATCTCGCGCCTGACGCGGGCCGGCATGATCGAGGTGCTGCGCTCGAACTATATCCGCACCGCCCGCGCTAAAGGCCTGCCGGAACACAGGATTGTCGCCAAGCACGCCCTGCGCGCGGCGATCCTGCCGCTGGTCAGCTATCTTGGCCCGGCCTGCGCGGGGCTGCTGACCGGCAGCTTGGTGGTGGAAAAGATCTTTAACCTGCCGGGACTGGGCAAGTTCTTCGTCATTTCCGCGCTTCAGCGCGACTACACCGTGGTGATGGGGATGGTGATCTTCTACGCCGCCCTGATCCTCGTCCTGAACCTGATCGCCGACCTGCTCTATGCGGCGCTCGACCCCCGCGTGAGGCTGTCGTGATCCTGGCTCCCGGTTCGCGCGCCGGCGCGCAAGTGATGGAAAAGGCTGTGAAAGGCCGCAGCCTGTGGGACGACGCGCTCCGCCGCCTGCTGCGCAACGGGGCGGCGGTCAGCGGCATGGTGGTGCTGGCGATCCTGGTGCTGGTCGCCATCGTCGGGCCGCACCTGGTCCCGTTCAGCTACGACCAGATCAACAAAGACGACGTCTGGGCTCCGCCGATGACCGCCGGTCACCTGCTGGGGGCGGACTCCCTGGGCCGCGACCTGCTGGCCCGGTTGCTTATGGGGCTTAGGGTTTCGCTGGCCATCGGGCTGGTGGCGACCCTGGTGTCGCTGGTCATCGGCATCGCCTGGGGCGCGGTCGCCGGCTATGTCGGCGGGGCGCTCGACGAGATCATGATGCGCGTCGTCGACGTGCTCTACTCGCTGCCGTTCATCTTCTTCGTGATTCTGCTGATGGTGACCTTCGGGTCGAACATCATCCTGATCTTCATCGCCATCGGCGCGGTTGAGTGGCTGACCATGAGCCGCATCGTCCGCGGCCAGACGCTCGGCTTGAAGCACAAGGAGTTCGTGGAGGCCGCGCGGGCCGCGGGGCTGAGCCAGGGCGGGGTCATCGCGCGCCACATCATCCCCAACCTGCTGGGGCCGGTGGTGGTCTATGTGACCTTGACGATACCTGCCGTTATCCTGGCTGAGAGCTTCCTCAGCTTCCTGGGCCTCGGCGTCCAGCCGCCGATGGCCTCGCTCGGGACCCTGATCGCGGGCGGGGCGCAGGACATGGAGCTCGCCCCCTGGCTGCTGATCTTCCCCGCCCTGACCATGGTCGTTACGCTGATGAGCTTCAACTTCATCGGCGACGGCCTTCGGGACGCGATCGACCCGAAGGACCGCTAAGCCGTCCTACCGCAACCGCTTGGCGCGCGCGCCCGATTGGCCGTCGAGGCTGAGGAAGTAGCCCCCGACCGCGCCCTTGCGCACCTCGACCTTGGCGCCCTTCTTCGGCTGCCGGGGGAGGTCGGCGGCGTCGTAGTACTGCCAGATCGCCCCGCCGGTCAGTTCGAACACCCACTTGCCGTCGCCGCCGCGATAGGCGCGCTCGAGGGTGTCCTCGATGCGATTGGCCTCCTCTGGGCTCGCCTCGGCCTTGTTGAACATGTCCAGGGTCGGCAGGCTGAGGCCGAAGGCCTGCTTGCGGGCGGCCTTGGCCTGCTCGCGGTCGACGACGACGATGTCGCCCTTCTGCTCGGCGGTGTCGATGGCGCCGGCGGCGGCGTCATAGCAGGCCAGTCGCTCGGTCGGATCGGTCTTGGTCTTGCAGTCCAGCAGCGACTGGAGGACGGCGGCGCGGCCCTCCGGCTTGGCCTGGGCGGCGGCCTGGCCGGCCGCGGCGCAGGCCGCCAGCAGGGCGAGGGCGGTCAGCTTTGAGCGCGTGGGAAAGTGTGTCATCCGTGACCCATGGTTTCGACGTTCCGCATTGATAGGGCGCTCCGGGCGCTCGGCAATACGCTGATGCTTGGCCTGGCGGCGTTTTCGCTCCCCGCCTGCGCCCCCAAGGGCCCCTCGCGTCCGCCGTGTCCGGCGGGCCAGGTCTGCATCCAGGCCGGCAACGTCTCCGAACCCGTGACGCTTGATCCGCACAAGTCGACCGGCACCTGGGAAGACCGGATCATCGCCAACCTGCTGATCGGGCTGACCGACTCCGATCCCGAGGGCAAGGCGGTCCCCGGCATGGCCGAGCGCTGGGAGACCAGCCCCGACGGCCTGGTCTGGACCTTCTATCTGCGCGACGCGAACTGGTCTGACGGCGTGCCGGTGACGGCGGACGACTTCGTCTTCTCCCTGCGGCGCATCCTGCTGCCGGAGACGGCGTCGGAGTACGCCTCGGTCCTCTATCTGATCAAGAACGCCCAGGCGGTGAACGAGGGCAAGGCCCCCAAGGAGGCGCTCGGCGTGCGCGCCCTTTCGCCGAAGGTGCTCGAAATCACCCTGAACCACCCGGCCCCGTACCTGCCCGAGCTCGCCAAGCATCACACCATGTCGCCCGTGCCCAAGCACTTGCTTGAGAAGGTCGGCGAAAAGTGGGTGCAGCCGGGCAATTACCTCTCGAACGGGCCCTACATCGTCACCGACTGGAAGCTCGGCGACTATGTGCGGCTGGTGAAGAACCCGCGCTTCTATGAGGCGTCCAAAGTCTGCGTCGACCAGATCTACCTCTATCCGACCCCGGATGCGGCGATGGCCGAGCGACGGGTCGCCCGCGGCGAACTGGATATGAACGCTGACATCCAGTCGAACCGCATCGCCTTCCTGCGCGAGACGATGCCCGGCTATGTGCGCACCCACACCTTCCTGGGCGTCACCTATCTGGCGTTCAACGCGAACGTCCCCGCGTTCAAGGACAAGCGCGTGCGCCAGGCCCTGGCGATGTCGATCGACCGCGACTTCATCACCGAGAAGCTGCTGCGCGGCGGCCAGAAGGCGGCCTACACCTTTGTCCCGCCGGGCGTGGCCGAATACACGCCTGCGCAGCCGCCGGCCTGGGCCGCCTGGTCGTTGGAGAAGCGCCAGGCCGAGGCCCGTCGCCTGTTGGCGCAGGCCGGCTATGGCCCTAAGAACCCGTTGCGTTTCGAAATCAAGCACCGCAACACGCCCGATCCGATGCTGTTCATGCCGGCCATCCAGGCCGACTGGAAGGAGATCGGGGTCGATGCGCGGCTGGTCCAGAACGAAGCGCAGATCGCCTATGCGGCCTTCCGCTCGCGCGATTTCGACGTCGCCGACGCCGCCTGGATCGCCGACTATAACGACGCGATGAGCTTCCTTTACCTGCAGCAGTCGGCGACCGGGCCGCAAAACTATGGCGATTATCGCAATCCGGCCTATGACGCGCTGCTGGCCAAGGCCGACGCCGAGGTCGACGCCAAGATCCGCGCCGGCTACCTCGCCCAAGCCGAGGCGCTGATGCTGAATGACGCTCCGGTCGCGCCTATCTACTTCTACGTGAACAAGAATCTCGTCGCGCCGAAGGTCACCGGCTTCGTCGACAACCTCGTCGATCAGCATCGCGCGCGTTACTGGTGTGTCGCCAAAGGCACGCCCGTCACAGCGAATTCCGTTACGTCAAAAGGGTGAAATCGTGCGCGCCAGCACTGTCGGGGCACAATCTGTGACCAGAATGCGACAGGTTGGCGTCCACAACATTGCGGTCGCGTAAACTGCGTTGACCCTCCCGCTGTAAGCCCCGTAACTCCAAGGTAACCGGGTTCGTATTCGAGCCTGGGACCGAACCTTTTGTGGGGAGCGGGAATCGCCACCGTCTCGGTGGGCGGACCGCTGGAGGAACTAGACCTTGAAAATGACTACGCAACGTGGACGCCTGTTGGCGTCGTCGATGATTTGCGGAATCGTCGCTCTCGGCGCCGGCCAAGCGGTCGCCCAAGACTCGGAAGTGTCCGAAATCGTCGTCACCGGCTCGCGTATTCCGCAGCCCAACCTGACCAGCGTCAGCCCGGTCCAAGTGGTCGGCTCGCAGGAAGTCACCCTCGGCGGCCGCCCGGTCACCGCTGACTTCCTGAACCAGCTGCCGCAAATCTCGCAAAACGCCGCGACCGGCCTGTCGTCGACCTCGAACCCGCTGTCGGGTCCGGGCGGCGTGGCCACCATCGACCTGCGCGGCCTGGGCCAAACCCGCACCCTGGTGCTGGTCGACGGCCGACGCCTCGGCATCGGCGACCCGAACACCGGCAACCCGAACCCCTCGCCGGACATCAACCAGATCCCGAGCCAGCTGATCGAGCGCGTCGACGTTCTGACCGGCGGCGCCTCGGCGACCTACGGTTCGGACGCCATCGCCGGCGTCGTGAACTTCGTGATGAAGCGCGACTTCGAAGGCCTGCAGATCGACGGCAACTGGGGCGTCTATCAGCACAGCCAGCACAATGAGTTCGTTCAAGGTCTGCTGGGCCCGCGTCAGGTCGCCAAGCCGAAGGATGACGTCTGGGACGGCGCCTCGCGCGACCTGAGCATCGTCTACGGCGCCAACACCGAAGACGGCCGCGGCAACGTCACCGCCTTCTTCACCTATCACGACCAAGAGCCGGTCACCCAAGGCAAGCGCGACTACTCGGCCTGTCAGGTCGTGACCAACGGCGCTGGCATCGCGAACTGCGCCGGTTCGCCGAACTCGAACCAATGGCTGCTCGCCGACGGCTCGCCCCTCGTCGGGCTGTTCGATCCGGATGGCGACCCGGCGACCCAAGCGGCCGTTGTCGGCAACCAGTTCGTTACGTGGAGCGACAGCGCGCGCACGACGCCGCCGCCGTTCTTCAACTCGAACGAATACTCGTACCTGATGCAGCAAAGCACCCGCTACACCGCGGGCTTCTTCGCCAAGTACGACATCAACGATAACTTCAAGCTGTACTCCGACTTCTCGTTCATGAACGATCGCACGAACGTGCAGATCGCTCCGACCGGCCTGTTCCAAGGCAGCGGCCCGTCGGCGACGAGCGGCTTCCTCGTCAACTGTAACAACCCGCTGATGAGCGACCAGCAGCGTGGGGTTATCGGTTGTAGCGCCGACGACATCCTCAACGGCGCCAGCAAGGATATGTACATCGGCCGCCGGAACGTCGAAGGCGGCGGTCGTAACGGCTTCTACGAGCACCAGAACTACCGCGTCGTCCTGGGTTCGCGCGGCGAGATCGCTGGTCCCTGGACCTACGACCTGTACGGTTCGTACTACTACACCAGCCTGTACCAAGCCTCGCAGAACTACCTCTCGATCTCCAAGATCCAGAAGGCCCTGCAGGTTGAGCAGACGGCGAGCGGCCCGGCCTGTATCGACCAGTCGGACGGCTGCGTGCCGTTCAACATCTTCCAAGACGGCGGCGTGACCTCCGAGGCCCTGGCTTACCTGGACATCACCGGCACCTCGCGCGGCGCGGTCAGCCAACGTGTCGTCGAAGGCACCGTCACCGGCGACCTGGGCGAGTACGGCGTGAAGTCGCCGTGGGCCAACGACAGCGTGGCGGTCAACTTCGGCTTCCAGACCCGCCGTGAGCACCTGGAATACTCGCCTGACGTCGCTCAACTGAGCGGCGACCTGTCGGGCGCCGGCGGCGCTTCGGTGGAAATCAACGAGAGCATCTCGGTCACGGAAGGCTTCGGCGAAGCCCGCATCCCGCTGATCCAGGACATGGCCTGGGCCAAGGACGTCGTCCTGGACGTCGGCTACCGCTACTCGGACTACTCGACCGGCATCACCGCTGACACCTACAAGGTGGCCCTGCAGTGGGCGCCGACCGACGATGTCCGCTTCCGCGCGTCGTACAACCAAGCGATCCGTGCGCCGAACCTGCTCGAGCTCTACACCCCGCAGTCGGTGACCAACACCAGCCAGGTGGCGGTCGACCCCTGCGCCCAAGGCGCTCCGGCCCCGGCGAGCCTCGCGGCCTGTCTGAACACCGGCATCACCGCGGCGCAGTACCTGAACATCCCGCAGTGCCCGTCGGGCCAGTGCTCGGTGCTCACCGGCGGTAACCCGGACCTGAAGTCGGAAGAGGCCAAGACCTTCTCGGTCGGCTTCACCCTGACCCCGACCTTCCTGACCGGCCTGACCGCCAGCCTCGACTACTTCACCATCGACCTCGAAGGCACCATCGGGAACATCCCGCTCGGCGTCATCATGCAGCGCTGCCTGCAAACCGGCGACGAAGCGTTCTGCTCGCAGATCGTTCGTAACCCGGTCAACGGCGCTCTGTTCGGCGATGACGTCGCCGCCGGCGGCTACATCAACGGCGCCAACGTCAACATCGGTGCGGGCACCACCTCGGGCGTCGACGTCCAGGTCAACTACAACCTGCCGATCGAAATGATCGGTCTGGAAGAGTACGGCCGCGTCTCGGTGGCCCTGAACGGCGCCTACCTGATCGAGACCACCACGATCCCGCTGCCGGGCGATCCGGAATACGACTGCGCCGGCCTGTTCGGCCCGCAGTGCCAGACCGTGAACCCGAAGTGGCGTCACCAGCTGCGCGTGAACTGGACCACTCCGTGGGACATGACGTTCTCGGCCGCCTGGCGCTACATCGGCGAAGTGAAGCTGGAAACCGACACCCAAGAGCCGACCATCGGTACGGGCGCGACCAACCCGTTCAACCACACCCTGCCGGCTCGCAGCTACCTCGACCTGTCGGGCGTGTGGAACATCAACGACACCTTCACGGTGCGCGCTGGTGTGAACAACATCCTCGACCAAGACCCGCCGCTGGTGAGCTCGCGCATCGCCGGCACCGGTCTGCCGAACACCTACCCGACCTACGATCTGCTGGGTCGCAAGCTGTTCATCGGCTTCACGGCCAACTTCTAAGACGCGTTCCCGCAAGGGGAGGCGAAGGGCGGCGGAGCAATCCGCCGCCCTTTTTCTTTGCCTGCCTGTCGCAGCGGCGACGCGGTTGGGCGCAGCGGCCCTGGACAGCGGGGCGGCCGGCCCACACCTTCCGTGCCAAGATCGATGTCCGCCGCCGGGCCGGACAGGCGGGAGGATCGAGGTGCAGGCTTACGACAGGCGGATGGTCGGGCTTGGCCTGCTGGCGCTGGCCGGCTGTGCGGCGCCCTCAGGCCCGCCGGTGATGATCAATATGGCCGGCGCCGCGGCGCCGCCCCCGACGCAGGCCGGAGACGACGGCGCGGCGCTGGAAACCGACGCCGACATGTCCGGTCGGGTGACCGCGCCGGTGCGGATCAACGGGCAGGGGCCCTTCGACTTCGTCGTCGACACCGGGGCCAACCGCACCGTCATCACCCAGGAGCTGGCCGCGAGACTGGGCTTGCCCGACGCCGGGCCGGCCGACGTGCATGGCGTCGCCGGGGTCGAGCCGTCGAACACCGTCACCATCGACCTGCTGGAAGTCGACGCCGTCGCCACCCGGGCCATTCGCGCGCCGACCCTCAGCCGGATGCGCCTCGGCGCCGACGGCCTGCTGGGCGTCGACGTGCTGCGCGGCCGGCGTGTGACTATCGATTTCCTGAACAGCGCGTTCCGGATCACGCCCTCGCGCGGACCAGGCGCGCCCGCGAGCCGTGTCGGCGTGAGCGCGGCGGCGGCGAGCCGCCTGCCGAGCGACGACGCGGTCTCGTCACGCCAGGTCGTGGTGCCGGCCCGCTACCGGTTCGGTCAGCTGATCATCATCGGGGCGGACGTGGCCGGACGCCCGGTGACCGCGTTCCTCGATTCCGGCTCGCAGAGCACGGTGGGCAACGAGGCGCTGCATAAGCTGGTCATCGGGACTGCGGAACTGCGCGCGCCGCGCTACGTGGTGCCGGTGCTGAGCGCGACGGGGCAGACGGCCCAGGGCGAGCTGGCGGTGCTGCCGCTGCTGCGGATCGGCGGATTGGACATCATGCGGCTGACCACGGTGTTCGCCGACCTGCACGTCTTCGACATCTGGGACCTGAAGGCCAAGCCCAGCCTGCTGATCGGCGCGGACGCCATGCGCCAGTTCGACGCCATCACCCTCGACTATGGGCGCCGGCAGGTGATCTTCACCCTGCCGGCGGGCTCCCCGCGGCGGCGGCGGCCGACGAGCTGACCGCCTACTTCACCGGCGTGGGCGACAGGACCATCGCGCCGGAGCTGCGCATCCGCTCCTGGGCCATTTGGTCGAGCAGTCCCTTGGCGCGTGGATCGCCGAAGATCCACGCCGCCGCCGCCAGGGTGCGGGCCGAGTTCGCCGACACGCCCAGTGCGCCTTCCAGGGCCTCGAAGGGGGAGACCTGGGTGGTCATGCGCTTGAGGCGCACGTCGCCTTGCAGCCCGGCCAGGGTCTTGGCCTTGTCGACCGCCTGATAGAAGCCGCCGACCTCGTCGACCAGGCCGATCTCGCGGGCCTGGGCGCCGGTCCAGACGCGGCCCTTGGCGATCTCGCGCACGCGCTCGGGCGGCAGCTTTCGGCCCTCGGCCACGCGGTCGATGAAGTTCCCGTAGATGCGGTCCATCCAGCCGGAGAAGGCCGCGCGTTGAGCCTGGTTCATTTCGCCGCCCATGCCGAAGGCGCCGGCGTACTCGCCGCCGACTCCGACCTGACGCACGTCGACCCCGAAGCGCTCCAGGGCCGGGCCCAGCGCGAACTTGCCGCCGAACACGCCGATCGAGCCGGTTAGGGTGGTCGGGTGGGCCACGATCGCGGAGGCCTCGCTCGACACCCAGTAGCCGCCCGAGGCCGCGTAGGTGCCCATCGACACGACCACCGGCTTCTTGGCGGCCTTGGCGGCCCGCACCGCGGCGAGGATCTGCTCGGACGCGGTGTCCGAGCCGCCAGGGGAGGAGACACGGAAGACGATGGCCTTCACGTCCTTGTCCTCGATGGCGTCGTAGAGTGCATCGGCGACGTCGTCGGAATACATGGCCGAGGACGAGGAGAACGGATTGGCCGTGCCGTCGTGGCCGGTCACGATCGCCCCTTCGCCTTCGACGATCGCGATGGCCGGGCCGGGCCGCGGCACGCGCTCGCGGCTGGAACGCATGTACTTTTCGAACTTGACCAGCTCAGAGCCCTTGCCGGCCTTGGCCAGGACGGCGGTCTCGGCGTCCTTCACCTGGCCGACCTTGTCGATCAGCTTCAGCTTCAGCGCGTCCTCGGCGATGTAGGGACCGGCCTCGAGGCTGGTGCGCAGCACCTGCGGCGTCTGCTTGCGGTCGCTGGCGGCGTTGACCAGGGTCGAGCCGTAGACCGATCCCATCCAGGACAGCTGGGCCTCGCGGTGGGGGGCGGTGTAGTCGCTGTAGAGGTACGGGTTGACCGCGTTCTTGAACTCGTAGCGCTGCTCGTAGTCCGCCTTGACGCCGTACTTGTCGAAGAAGCGCTTGAAGAAAACGTCCTCGGTCGCCAGGCCGGTGGCCTGCAGCGAGGCGCCGGGCTGCATCCAGAACTCGTCGGCGGCCGCGCCCAGCATGTAGGTCGAGGTGATGACGCCGGACGGATAGAGCCCCTGGCTGTGGGCGATCACCGGCTTGCCCGAGGCCCGGAACTTCTTCAGCGCCAGGCGGATCTCGTCGGCCGCCGCCGGGGGCATGCCGCCCTCGGGCAGGCGCACCAGCACCGCCTTGACCTTGCCGTCCTTGCCGGCGCGGTCGAGGGTCTCGATCACTGACATGACCGACATCGAGCGGCGGCCGATCGAGGCGAACGGATTGACCGGATCCTGGTCGGTCAGCGGATCGCGCAGGTCCAGCGTCAGCACCGTGTGGGCCGGGGTCGGCGTCGGCTTGGCGGCGCCCGCGGCCATGACGATCAGCAGGAACGGAACGCCGATCAGAAACAGCACCAGGCCCGCAAAGACGCCGGCCATGGTGAGGAGGAATTGCTTCATAGGGGGTCGCCAAGCAGGGGAGGAGAGCGCCGCATAGGCTACATGCGTGCGCGTTGCGTTCAAATGAAGACGTTGTCAGGACTTGGCGGACGGACGGGCGGCGCCGCAAGGTAACGGGCAAATTATCCCCCTGAACGGCGATATGAATCGCATTCTTGCCGCTCGGCGCCTAGCTGTACGCGTTCGGGGAACGGGCCGGGCCCGCCCGCGACAGTCAGTGACGAGTATCGGGGTGCAGATGAGCGTGGTTCGGAACGGTTGGCGTGCGGTCGGCCTGGCCGCCGCAGGCGGGATCCTGGCGTTCGCCGGCGCGGCCCAGGCGCAGGGACGGCCGGTGGCGATCATCGGCGCGACGGTGTTCGACGCGACCGGCGCGGCGCCGCATCTGGCCAATGTGGTGATCCAGGACGGTCGCATCGCCGAGGTCGGCCCCGGGGTGAAGGCGCCGCGCGGCGCGGTGGTGATCGACGCCAAGGGCAAGGCGCTGCTGCCGGGCTTCTTCGACGTGCACACGCATTGGACCCCGGCCGGTGACCCGCGGATCTCGCCGCAGATCGCCAACGCCTATATCGCCGCGGGCGTGACCACGGTGAACGACTTCCACCAGCAGCCGGAGTCGTTCGAGCCGCGCCGCCGCTGGATCGCCTCGATGGCCTCGCCGCACGTGAATTTCGTCGCGCGCATGAGCACGCCGGGCGGGCACGGCGCCGACTGGGCCGACCGCGCGACCACCAAGTGGGTGAATTCGCCCCAGGGCGCGCGCATGGAGGTGAAGGCGCTGGTTCCCTACAAGCCGGACTTCATCAAGGCGTTCGCCGACGGCTGGCGCTATGGCGCGTCGGCCGACAACACCAGCATGGACGAGGGCACGTTGAGCGCCCTGGTCGACGAGGCGCACCGCAACAATCTGAAGGTGCTCACGCATACGGTCACGGTCGACCGCGGCGCGATCGCCGGGCGCGCCAAGGTCGATGTCATCGCCCACAGCCTGCAGGACCGCGAGGTCGACGAGGCGACCATCGCGGCGATCAAGGCTGGCGGCACGGCCTATGCGCCGACGCTCGCGGTCTATGATCCGGCCAAGGCCGGGCCCGTCCAGAGCGCCGAGGCCCGCCGCCGCAGCGAGCAGAAGTTCGGCTACGCCCTGCACAACGTGAAGGCCCTGCACGACGCCGGCGTCACCATCGCGCTCGGCACCGACGCCGGCATGACCGGCACGCCGCACGGCGTCTCGACGCTCAAGGAGTTGGAACTGCTGGTCCGGGCCGGGCTGACCCCGTCGCAGGCGCTGATCGCCGGCACCGCCAACAGCGCCAAGGTGCTGGGCGAACTGGACGACCGCGGCACCATCGAGAAGGGCAAGCGGGCCGACATCGTGCTGATCTCCGGCCGGCCCTGGAGCAATATCGCCGACGTCTACAAGACCGACCGCGTGTTCGTGGACGGCGTGCAGGTGCACGGCCCGGGGACCAAGCTGCCGGCCGCCAACGGCCAGGCGTCGATGCCGGCGATCAAGGCCAAGGGCCCGCTGGTCGACGATTTCGAGAGCGCCCGCTCCAACTACGACACCCTGCGGATGGACGACATGGACGGCGGCATCGACCGCACCGTCCAGGTGGCGCAGGTGATCAACCGCAGCGCGACCGATCACGCGCTCAGCATCGCCGCGCGGATGTCGGCCAAGGACGAGGCCAACGCCGGGGTGATCATTCCGCTCAGCCGCGGCTCGGTCGAGCCGGTCGACGTGCGCGCCTTCAAGGGCGTGCGCTTCGAGCTGCGCGGCGACGGCAGGGCCTACGATCTCGGCGTCAACACCCAGAACGGCCGCTGGATCTCCGAGGTGGCGTCAGCTTCCGAGTGGCGGACCGTCGAGGTCCCGTTCAGCGCGCTTAAGCGGACGAGCGGGCGGGGCGCCGGAACCGGTCCCTGGACCGGCGGCGACGTTCTGGAGATCACCATCGACGCCGGTCGTCCGGCCGGCGAGAAGATGTGGCTCGAGATCGACAACGTCAGTTTCTACTGAGGATCTGAAGCTCCATCGCGTCTGACGATCGCGCGCGCGTCGGCCTAGCCGCCGCGCGCGTTTGCATGCGCGGCGCGGCGATCTGTTCAAGTCACCATTCAGTCGTGGTGAATGGCCGCCGTGGTTTGCGTCAGGCTGGTGGCTGCAATGTCACAGACGCTGTTATTTCTCGTGCGGTCAAAGCGAGAAGGATGACGTAGCGGCAATGTTCATGTGTTTGTCACGCCGACGTCGATTTTGCGACTCTGGCTGCAAATCGACATAGTGCTCTTATGGGTTGAGGGGATAATCTCAATGAATTCTCGCATGTCTTGGCGCCACGCCATGCTCGCGACCTCGGCGCTCTGCGCCCTTTCGATCGCCGGCGCGGCCAACGCCCAGACGGATGGCGATCTGGTCGAAGAAATCGTCGTCGTCGGATCGCAGATCGAAGGCGCGAAGGTCACGGCGGCTCTCCCCGTCACCGTGGTCGATCAGGCCCAACTCGACAACGTCGCCGCGACCTCGGGCGACGACCTGTTCCGCTCGATCCCGCAGATGGGCGACGTCAGCTTCAACTCGAGCTTCCTGCCGAACTCCAGCAACAGCGCGCGCGGCGACGTCGGTTCGGTGAACCTGCGCAACCTCGGGGTCGGCAACACCCTGGTCCTTCTGAACGGCCGCCGCGTCGTGGCGCACCCCACCAGCCGGGCCGACGAGAACCAGGTGCCGGTGCTGACCTACAACACCAACGCCATCCCGGTCAGCGGCATCAAGCGCCTGGAAGTCCTGCGGGACGGCGCCGCGGCGCTGTACGGATCGGACGCCGTGGCCGGCGTCATCAACACCGTGCTGATGGACGATTTCGAAGGCCTGACCGTCGAAGCCCAGTATGGATCGGCCGAAGGCACCAGCCTGCGTGAAGGCGAATTCTCCCTCCAGGCTGGCAAGAATTTCCACGACGGCCGCGGCAACGTCACCCTGTTCGCCAACTACACGAACCGTTCGGCGCTGAAGGCGTGGGACCAGGACTTCACGTCCACGGTCGATCGCACCCAGCTGTTCGCCGGCACCGACTACGCCGGCAATGCGACCCTCGACGACCGCATCACCACGACCCCGTGGGCCAGCCTGACCGCGGTCGGCGGCACGATCCGTCAGAACGGCGTCGCCCTGACCACCGCCAACGGCGCCTTCCATATCCAACCGTCGACCAACGGCGCCTGCGCGACGGCTCTGCCGAACGGCATCTGCCTGGCGACCGGCGCGACGACGATCTCGGGCGCCGACCGCAACCTGCGCTTTGACACGTCGGGCACCTTCAACCCGTCGGTCATGCCCGAGCTGGAGCGGGTCAACCTGTTCCTGACCGGCAAGTACGACCTGACCGACGATCTCCGGGCGTTTGGCGAGGTGGGCTACTACACGGCCACCACGCACGCGATCCAGACCTCGACCACCAATCTCAGCGGCCTGCCGATCGCGATCGCGGCTTCGAACTACTACAACCCCTTCGGCCAGGCGGTCTTCGCGAACGGCCAGGTCAACCCGAATCGCCTGCCGGGCCTGAGCATTTCGGCGGCCGGCGCGCCCGTGATCATGAACGCCTATAACTTCGTCGACGTCGGTCCCAACCGCGTCGACGTCGAGAACAGCCAGTGGCGGTTCCTTGGCGGCCTGAAGGGCGAGAAGTTCGGCTTCAAGTGGGAAGGCGCGCTGCTCTATTCGAAGGCCGAGGTCGAGGACACCTCCGACGGCATCAGCGCCACTCTGCTCCAGCGGCAACTCGCCCTGTCGACCCCCGACGCCTACAACCCGTTCAACGGCGCCAGCCTGGACAACCCCAGCATCGGCGACAATCGCCCGAGCCCGCAGGCGGCGATCGACGCGATCCGCGTCAAGACCGTTCGCAAGAACGTCAGCACCTTGTCGATGGCCGACTTCAAGGTCTCGAAGGTTGATCTGTTCTCGGTCCCGGCTGGCGATGTCGGCTTCGCCGCCGGCGTCGAGTATCGCCGCGAGACCCAGAAGGACGACCGCGACGCCCGCCTCGACGGCACGATCAAGTTCACCAACTCGGCGACGGGCTTGACCTATGAAAACGACCTGATCGGTTCCAGCGCCTCGCCGGACACCAAGGGCGCCCGAAACGTCACCTCGGCCTATGTCGAATTCGCCATTCCGGTCGTCTCGCCGGATATGGAGATCCCGTTCGTCTACAACTTCGAAGCTCAAATCGCCGGCCGCTACGAGAGCTTCAGCGACGTCGGCGACGTGGCCAAGCCGAAGGTGGCCCTGGCCTGGGACGTCTATGACGGCCTGCGCTTCCGCGGCTCATGGGCGCAAGGGTTCAAGGCGCCGAACCTGGAGCAGGTGAACGCCACGCTCGTCACCCGGTCCAACAGCCGTCGCGATTGGTACCGCTGCGAAGCAGAGCGTCGCGCCGGCCGCATCGCCAGCCTCCAGGCGTGCTCGACCGCATCGACCCTGGAGCGCCGTTCTGGCAACGCCGACCTGAAGCCGGAAGAGTCGGAGACCTGGGGCGTCGGCGTGGTCTATGAGCCGAGCTTCATTCCCGCCGACTACGGCCGCTTCACCGTCACGGTCGACTACTGGCGCGTGAAGCAGGACGGCATCGTCGGCCTGTTCGGCGGCGGCAGCGCCGTTACCGCGGACTACTATGCGCGTCTGAACGGCTCGTCGTACGCCAACGTGGTGCGTGCAGCGCCGACCGCCGACGACATCGCGGCTTACCAAGGCACGGGCTTGGCCCCGGTCGGCCAGATTCTCTACATCGCCGACCAGTACCAGAACCTGTTGCCGCAAGAGGCGCGCGGCCTCGATATCGGCGTGATGTGGAGCCTGCGCGGCACGCAGTACGGCGACTTCAGCGTCAACTTCAACGCCGCGCACCTGATGAAGTTCTACCGCTCGCCGTCGCCGGGCGTCGCCGAACTGGTCGCAGCGCAAGCCGCTGGCCAGATCGACCCGTCCATCTTCATCGGCGGCGGCGGCGACCTGATCCGTCAGAACGGCCGTCCCGAATGGAAGTGGTCGGCCTCGGCCACCTGGTCCTACGACCAATGGACCGTCGGCGCGTTCACCCAGTACATCGGCGACGTTGAAGATACTCAGTTGCTCGACGCCGAAGGGGACGCCTGGGTGATCGACTCCCAGCTGACGGCGAACCTGTACGGCCAGTACGAGTTCACCGAAGGCCTGGCGGCCAACACCCGCCTGCGCGTCGGGGTCCGCAATCTGACCGACGAGAAGCCGCCGCTGTCTTCGGACGGCTATCTGGGCGAACTCTACCAACCCTACAGCCGCTACTGGTACGTGAGCGTCCGCAAGTCCTTCTAAGGCTGACGGAAACTCGGGAGACCAAGCGCCGGCCGGTTCCGCAAGGGACCGGCCGGTTTGCATTTGGGTCGGACGCGGCGGCGCGGCGCGCGCCGCCGATCATCGCCGCGCCGCCGCGTGCGCGGGCGTCACAACGCGCCGACGCCGCGTGGGCCGAAGGCTAGGGATAACAACGACGAGACAATTGGTTTTGGAGGCGGGCCGTGAAGCTGTGGGGCCAGATATCGATCGAGCTCAATGTCGGCGACTATGTCGAGGCGGCCGAGCACCAGCGCCGCCTGGAGGCGATCCTGACGCAGGTGAGGGCGGTCTATCCGGACGCGACGCTGGCGATGCGCGAGCGGCGAGAGCGGCGGCCGACGCCGGCGGTGCGGCCGCTGCCGGCCGAACTGGCGGCGCGGGGGACGGCCCGTGCAGGCGGCTGAGGCGGCGCGGCCGCGGAGCGTGCTCGTCGAGGCCCTGGCGCTGTTCCGGGGGCTCAACCCGACGATCACCGTCAACGAGATCGCGACGTTCCTGCACGCCTGCGACCAGGAAGGCCTGACCATCCAGGAGTTGGCCGATCTGGCGCGCATGACCGAGCCGACGGCCTCGCGCAGCATCCGCTCATTCGGGCCACCGGGGTCGGAGTGGGCGAGGGCGCCGGCTTGCGGCCTGGTCGAAGCGTTCCTCAACCCCAAGGACGGTCGTAGCCGGGTCCTGCACCTGACGCCGGCTGGCCGCGCCGTGCGTGACCGGCTCGATGCGATCATCGCCGCGGCGTCCTGAGGCTGGCGTCTGGTTTCATCGGTGAAATCGCGCTTTGACGCGCGAGCGTCGCCGTTTGTCGCGAACGTCATGACCCATCCGGCCTCCCGCGCCATTCGATGGCCGTGCACGGCTGGGGGACGCGGCGATGGAGTTGGAGCTCGACCGGTTGGACCTGCGGATCCTGTCGGCATTGCAGGTGTCGAACCAGACCAGCGCGCACGAACTGGCTCACCAGGTGCCGCTGTCGCCCTCGGCCATACAGCGGCGGATCCGCAGCTATCGACGCAACGGCGTGATCGCGGCGGACGTCTCGGTGCTCGACCCGCGGCTGGCGGGGGACCACATCTCGGTGATGGTGATGATCCAACTGGCCCAGCAGGGGCCGGCGCGGGTCGCGGACGTCCGGGCCAGGCTGAGCCGCTCGCCGCATGTGCAGGTGGTGATGGAGCTGGCCGGCGCCTACGACCTGATGTGCATTACGGTCTTCGAGTCCATGGAGACGTTCAACGCCTTCGTCGACGCGGAGATCGCCGAGCATCCGTCGGTCGGACGGTTCGAGACGGTGTTCGTACGGCGGCGCGTGAAGTTCGGCGCGACGATCCCTCTGACCTAGGGCTCGATGGCGGCCTGAATGACCTTGGCGAGGCGCTGACGCAGGGCGGCCTGGCCTTCCGCGTCGAGGTCGTGGTCGTCGGTGATGGCGCGGGAGATCGCCACGCCCATGATGAGGTCGCCGGCCAGACGCGCGCGGACGTCGGCTTCCGGCCCGCCCAGATAGGCCGCGAAGGGGTCGTGGAACCAGGCGCGCATCGAGCGCCGCAACGGCTCGGCCGCCGCGGGCGAAGAGGCCGAGCGCAGCATGATCAGCAGGTGGTCGAGGCCGTCATGGCGATCGGGATCGTCCATCAGGCGGTCGGCGACTCGCTCGCCGAACTGGCTGAGCTCGCCCTGGAAGAGTTCCGTAGCGTCAGGCCCGCAGTTGAGAACCTCGACGAAGAGCTCCTCCTTCGAGCCGAAATAGCGAGAAACCAGCGCCGCATCGACACGGGCTTCGGCGGCGATCTCACGAAGGCTCGCGCCGTCATAACCCCCTTTGGCGAAAAGGTTTTTCGCCGCATCGAGGATCGCTTGTCTCGTCGCCGCCGCGTTGCGCGCGCGCACCGGCGCCACATTCTCGGCCATTTTCGCCGTTCGCTCCCTTGTTGTCATCGGCTGTTGACATATGTAGGCCCTGTCGATGTAAAAGTCATCAACCGTTGACTTGGGCGCTCCCCCGCCCGTGGGATAAATCATGCGAAAGTTTCTCGCGCCGTTCGTCGCAACGGCCGCCGCTGCATTGGTTCTGGCCGGATGCGGCAAGCCTGAAGGCCCCCCGCAGATGCCGGCGCCGGAAGTTTCCGTCGCCACGCCGCTGCGGCAATCGGTCGTCGATTGGGACGATTTCACCGGCCGCTTCGAAGCGCCCGAGCGCGTCGATGTGCGCGCCCGCACCAGCGGTTACCTGCAGGCCACGCATTTCCGCGAAGGCCAGTTCGTCAAGAAGGGCCAGCTGCTGTTCACGCTGGACCCGCGTCCGGCCGAAGCCCAGCTCGCCGCCGCTCGCGCCCAGGCCAAGCTGGCCGCGGCCGACCTCGCCCGCGCCGAGACCCTGCTGAAAGTCCAGGCCATCAGCCGCGAGGAGTACGACAACAAGCGCGCCGCCAGCGAAGTCGCCCAGGCGACGGTTCAGGCCCGCGCGCTTGATCTGGAGTTCACCCGCGTCACGGCCCCGACCTCGGGGGTCGTCTCGGATCGCCGCGTCGATCCGGGCAATGTGATTTCCGGCGGCGGGGCCGGCGCTGACGTGCTGACCACCATCGTCTCCACCACGCCGATCCACTTCCTGTTCGATGCTTCCGAGGCGCAACTGCTCAAGGACCAGCGCGCGACCGGCAAGGGCGGCAAGGTGCAGATCCGCCTGCAGGACGAGTCCGACTATCGTTGGACCGGCCAGATCGACTTCACCGACAACAGCATCGACGGCGCGTCCGGGGCGATCCGCATGCGCGCCGTGGTCCCGAACCCGAACGGCTTCCTGAAGCCCGGGATGTTCGGCAAGGCCAAGGTCGAGGGCGGCCAGGCCTATGACGCGCTGCTGGTGCCGGAAGCCGCCATCGTCGCCGACGGCGCCCGCAAGGCGGTCAATGTCGTCGCGGCCGACGGTTCGGTGACCCTGAAGCCGGTCGAGCTTGGCCCGACCACCCAGGGCCTGCGGGTCATCCGCAGCGGCGTGAAGCCGGACGACAAGGTCATCGTGAACGGCGGCGTGCGTCTGATGGGGCCGGGCATGAAGGTCAAGGCGAAGGTCGTGACCATCGAACCCAAGAAGGCCGCCGCGCAGGCTGCGTCCACCGTCACCATTCCCGTGGCCTCGAGCGCCACCCCGGCCGGCGCCCGCTAAGGGCCCGACCCAGGAACGGAATCCATGCGTTTCTCGCACTTCTTCATCGACCGCCCGATCTTCGCGGGCGTGCTGTCGGTGTTCATCGCCCTGATCGGGGCGTTCGCGCTGCCGCTGCTGCCGCTGTCGCAGTATCCGGACATCGCGCCGCCGACCATCGCGGTCACCGCCACCTATCCTGGCGCCTCGGCCGAAACCCTCGCCGAGACCGTCGCTGCGCCTATTGAGCAAGAGATCAACGGCGTCGAGGGCATGCTCTACATGACCTCGTCGTCGACCGCCGACGGCATGGCGACGATCTCAGTGACGTTCGAACCCGGCACCGATCTCGACGCCGCACAGGTGCTTGTCCAGAACCGCGTCGCGCTCGCCACGCCGCGCCTGCCCGAGCAGGTGCGCCAGGTGGGCGTCACCGTGAACAAGCAGCTCTCAGGCTTCCTGCTGCTGGTCGCCCTAACCTCGGACGATCCAAACGCCGACCTCGACCACATCGGCAACTTCGCGAACTCCACGGTCCGCGACCGCATGCTGCGCATCAAGGGCGTCGGCGGCGTGCAGGTGTTCGGCGGCGGCTTCTATTCGATGCGGGTCTGGATCGACCCGGGCAAGGCCTCGGCGCGCAACCTGACCTCGGACGAGATCGTGGCGGCGCTGCGGGCCCAGAACGTCCAGGCCGCGGGCGGCGCCCTCGGCCAAGCCCCGAACGACACCGGCGCGGCCTTCCAGCTGCCGGTGCAGGTCCAGGGCCGACTGGCCGATCCCGAAGAGTTCGCCAACATCGTCATCCGCACGGACGCCGACGGCCGCGTGACCCGCGTGCGCGACATCGGCCGCGTCGAGCTGGGCGCCCAGGACTACGGGATGCGCGGCTACTTCGACGGCAAGCGCGGCATCGGCCTGGCGATCATCCAGCAGCCGGGCGCCAACGCCCTGTCGACCGCCGCCGAAGTCATGAAGGCGGTCGAGGAACTGAAGCCGTCCATGCCGCAAGGCGTGAGCTATTCGATCCCCTACAACCCGACCGAATTCGTCGAAGCGTCCGTCGCTTCGGTGCAGAGCACCCTGTTCGAAGCGGTGATCCTCGTGGTCGTCGTGATCATGGTGTTCCTGCAGACCTGGCGCGCGGCGATCATCCCAATCCTGGCGATCCCTGTGGCGCTGGTCGGCACCTTCGCGGTGCAACTCGCGCTCGGCTACTCGCTGAACTCGCTGTCGCTGTTCGCCCTCGTGCTCGCGGTCGGGATCGTCGTCGACGACGCCATCGTCGTGGTCGAGGCGGTGGAGCGCAACATACGCCGGGGCATGACGCCAAGGGAGGCGGCCTACAGGACGATGGACGAAGTGTCCGGCGCCCTGATCGCCATCGGCCTGGTGCTGCTGGCCGTGTTCGTGCCGACCGCCTTCATGCCGGGCATCCCGGGGATGTTCTTCCGCCAGTTCGCGGTGACCATCTCGGCCGCCTCGGTGATCTCGCTGATCACCTCGCTGACCCTGTCGCCGGCCCTGGCCGCCATCCTGCTCAAGCCGCACGTCGAGCACTCGCTCGACACCGGTCCGCGCTGGCTGCGTCCGATCAAGATGGCCGGTCACAAGTTCAACAGCGGCTTCGACTGGCTGAGCGACAAGTACGGCGCCCTGACCGCGCGTCTGGTGCGCGCCAGCATGATCGTGCTGGTGGTCTATGCCGGCCTGATCCTGATGACCGGCTGGCGTCTGACCGCCACCCCGACCGGCTTCATTCCGCAGCAGGACCAGGGCTTCCTGATCGGCGTCGTCCAACTTCCGCCGGGCGCCTCGCTCGAGCGCACCGACGCGGTGGTCCGCCAGGCCAGCGCCATCGTCCAGGACACCCCCGGCGTCCAGGGCGTGTCGGCCTTCGCCGGTCTGGACGGGGCCAGCTTCTCGGCCATGTCCAACGGCGGCGTGTTCTTCGTGAAGCTCGACGACTGGTCCAAGCGCGGCAAGGAGCTGAGCGCCGACGTCATGGCCGGCCAGGTCATGGGTCGCCTGTCGGGCATCCAGGAAGCCAACATCTTCTTCCTGGCGCCTCCGCCCGTCGAGGGCATGGGCAACGCCGGCGGCTTCAAGATGATGGTCCAGGACCGCTCGGGCGCCGGCTACGCTGCGCTGGAGCAGGCCGCCAACGGCCTGGTCGGCGCCGCCGCGCAGAGCCCGGAGAGCACGGTCGGGGTCTTCTCGCAGTTCAACACCGGCTCGCCCCGGGTGACCGCCGAGATCGACCGCGACAAGGCCCTGCTGATGGGCGTGCAGCCTGGCGCCGTCTACGACGCCATGAGCACCTATCTCGGCTCGACCTACGTCAACGACTTCAACCTGCTCGGCCGCACCTTCCGGGTGACCGCTCAGGCGGAGTCCGACGCGCGGGACGATCCGTCCGACATCGCCGGCATCAAGGTCCGTTCGGCGTCGGGCGGCATGGTGCCGCTGGGCTCGCTGGCCACGGTGAAGGACGAGACCGGCCCGGTCCGCGTGGTGCGCTACAACCTCTTCCCGGCCGCCGAAGTGCAGGGCGGGGCGCCTCCGGGCGTAGCCTCGGGTGATGCGCTCAAGGCGATGGAGGAGCACGCGGCCAAGGTGCTGCCGGCCGGCTTCAGCTACGAGTGGACGGAACTGGCCTACCAGGAGAAGGCGGCCGGCAACTCCGGCGTCCTGATCTTCGCCCTGGCGGTGGTGTTCGTGTTCCTGGTGCTGGCCGCCCAGTACGAGGCCTTCACCCTGCCGCTGGCGGTCATCCTGATCGTGCCGATGTGTATCCTCGCGGCCATCCTGGGCGTGAACCTGCGGGGCCAGGACAACAACATCCTGACCCAGATCGGCCTGATCGTGCTGGTCGCCCTGGCGGCCAAGAACGCGATCCTCATCGTCGAATTCGCCAAGCAGGCGGAAGAAGACGAGGGGGCCGACCGGTTCGAAGCGGCCATCAAGGCGGCCCGGACCCGTCTGCGGCCGATCCTAATGACCTCCTTCGCCTTCATCCTGGGCGTGCTGCCGCTGGCGATCGCCACGGGACCGGGGGCGGAGATGCGTCAGGCGCTGGGCACGGCGGTGTTCTTCGGGATGCTGGGCGTGACCGTCTTCGGCCTGATCTTCACGCCGGTCTTCTACGTGCTCTGCCGCTGGATCGCCGCGCGCCTTCCGAAGGCCAAGGGCAAGGAAGAGAAGATCTATCCGACCACCGGGGGCGGCACGCCGCACCACCCGCTCGAGTATGAAGGAGGCGCGAAGTGATCCGCCTTAAGCTGATCCCTGCGCTGCTGGGCGCCACGGCGCTGACCGCCTGCGCCGCCGGACCGAACTACCAGGTCCCGGCGCCGGTCGTCTCCGGGCAGGGAGCCTTCGTGTCGGCCGAGCCGACGGTCGCGGTCGCCGAGGCTCCGCCCGGCGACTGGTGGCGGCTGTTCCAGGACCCGGCCCTCGATGGTCTGGTCCAGGAGGCCCTGGTCGCCAACAAGGACGTGGCCGTCGCCGCGGCGAACCTGTCGCGGGTGCGGGCGGTGCTGAGCGAGACCCGTTCGGGCCTGCTGCCTTCGACCACGATCTCGGCGTCGGGCCAGCGGGTCCGCGGCCAGGACGTGGTCACAGGCCAGTTCGACGACGGCGACCAGTACCGGGCCGGCTTCGACATGTCCTACGAGGTCGATCTGTTCGGCCGGGTGCGCCGCAGCCTGGAGGCCAATCGCGCCGACGTGGGCGCCGCGCAGGCGGCGCTGGACGTGGTGCGGGTCTCGGTGGCCGCCGAGACCGCCCGCGCCTATGCCGACATCTGCGCCGCCAACGCCCAGATCGCGGTGACCAGGCGGACCATCGAGCTGCAGCAGAACACCTACGACCTGACGGTGCGCCAGCTCGAGGCCGGCCGTGGGACCGCAGCCGACACCTCGGCGGCGGCGACCCAGCTGGAGACCTCGAAGGCGGCCTTGCCGTCGCTCGACGCCCAGCGGTCGGCGGCGCTGTTCCGGCTCGCCCTGCTGACCGGCAAGACGCCGGCCGAGGCGCCGCAGGCGGTGCTGAGCTGCCAGGCGACGCCGCAGGTGGCTCAGGCGATCCCGGTCGGCGACGGGGCGGGCATGCTCGCCCGGCGTCCGGACGTGCGCCAGGCCGAGCGCGACCTGGCGGCGGCGACCGCGCGGATCGGGGTGGCGACGGCTTCGCTCTATCCGACGGTGACCATCGGCGGCGGCATCGCCACCACGGGCGCGCGGACGGGCGATCTCGGCGACGACTACACCTTCAATGTCGGACCGCTGATCAACTGGAGCTTCCCGAACATCCTGGCCGCCCGCGCCCGGGTGAAGCAGGCCGGGGCCGGGGCGGAAGCGGCGCTGGCCACCTTCGAGAAGGTCAACCTGACCGCCTTGCAGGAGACCGAGACGGCGCTGACCCAGTACGCCCGGGAGCTTGATCGCCGCGCCGCGCTCAAGCGCGCGCGCGACGAAGGCGCCAAGGCCGCGCGGCTCGCTCGGCTGCGCAACGAAGCCGGCGCCGACAGCCTGCTGGCCGTCTTGGTGGCCGAGCGGCAGCTGGCCTCGCTGGAGGCGCAGCTGGCCCAGTCCGACGCCCAAGTGACCACCAACCAGATCGCCCTGTTCAAGGCGCTGGGCGGCGGCTGGGAATCCGCCGGCGACTAACTGGCGCAGGGCGGGGGCGCAGGCCCTCGCCCTGTCACGCGCCGCGGTTTGGCTCGTAGCTGCGGAAGAAAATCTCCATTGAGACGATAAATCCTACTGACATTGTAGGAGTGTAGCGGCAACCGTACTGGGGCGCCGCCGCTCTCATTGGAGAATGACCATGATCGCGAGCGCAGATTTGGCGCGTCGAATCCTGCTGACCGCGGGAGCAATGCTGGGGCTCATGTCGGCGCCGGCATGGGCCGCTGACGCCGCGGCCGTGCACGGTCGGGCCCTTGTCCTCGACAGTCACGTCGACGTGCTGCTGCCGGGGACCAACGCGCGCTACTACGCGCCCGACGGCAGGTCCTTCACCGAGCTCGACAAGCTCAAGGCCGGCGGCGTCGACGCCCTGGTCTACGCGGTCGCCGTGTCGACCGGGCCCGACACGCCCGAGGGCCATGCCGCCGCCCGCGCCGAGGCGGACGCCAAGCTGGCGGCCATCCGCAAGCTGGCCGCCGATCATCCCGCCGATGTCGCCATCGCCTACTCGGCCGGCGAGGTGCGCAAGATCGTCGGCCAGGGCAAGATCGCGGTGCTGATCGGCTTCCAGAACGCCTATTCGCTGAGGCCGGACGTCGCCGAGTTCAATCGCCTGCAGGCGGGCGGGGTTCGGGTCGCGGCGCTGAACCACGCCGGCAACAACGCTTTCGCCGACTCCTCGCGGCCCCAGCAGGGGGCGGGCGAGCAGCACGGCGGCCTCTCGCCGCTGGGCAGGGCGGCGGTCGGCCGCCTCAACGATCTGGGCGTCCTGATCGACGTGTCGCAGCTGACGCCCAAGGGCGTGTTCCAGACGCTGGAGCTGACCCGCGCGCCGGTCGTGGCCACGCACTCAGCGGCCCGCAGCCTGGCCGACAACAGCCGCAACCTGTCCGACGCCGAGCTCGACGCGATCAAGGCCAATGGCGGCGTCGTGCAGGTGGTCCCGTTCAACGCCTACCTGCTGCCGGCGCCCGCCGACTATGCGCCACGGCTGAAGGCGCTGCGGGCGCAATACGGGCTCGCCCCCGACAGGCCCGGCTACCAAGGGGCCGACGACCTGCCGGCCGAGCGGCGCCAGGCCTTCTTCGTCGCCTATCGGGCTCTGTCGCCACAGGCCACGCTGAAGACCTATGTCGATCACATCGACTACATCGCCAAGCGCATCGGCGCCGATCATGTTGGCGTCGGCACCGACTTCAACCACGGCTCGGGCGTTCCCGGGTTCGGGGACGAGGCCGAGGCGGGCAATGTCACGCGCGAGCTGCTGGCCCGCGGCTACAGCGAGCAGGAGGTCGATGCGATCTGGGGTGGGAACTTCCTGCGTGTCCTGGCCGCCGCCGAAGCCCGGGCGCAAGGCCGCGCGAAAGCCGACTAGGGGCGGGGCGGGGAGCGGCCTGCATCAGCAGACAAGCGGACGCGAACTAAGGGATTCGCCGGGTATAGGTGCTCAGCAGATTAGGCGACCATTCGTTCTCAACCATAGAGGACGTGCGAAATGGTCCGACTGAAGAATCCCTGGGCGAGCGTACGCTTCGTCTCGATCCTGGCGGTGGGCGGGTTGGCTTTGAGCGGCTGCGCCACAACCAAATATGTTGATGAGCAGATCGCCTCGGTGAACGGGCGCGTCGACGCTGTCGACGCCAAGGCGACCGATGCGATTCAGCGCGCCGACGCGGCCAACAGCACGGCCCAGGCCGCGGCCAACGACGCGCGGACCGCCAACCAGCGGCTCGACCAACTGACGGCTCGGGTGGACCGGAACGAGCAGATGGCCATGCAGGCGGCTCAAACCGTCCGCGCGGGAAAGATGCCGAGAAACTGATCGTCCCAATTTCGACGATCTGCGCCGTCATACGTTCGTTCTTTGCGCCGGCTGTTACGGCGTTGGGTTGGTGGGACGAATCTCATGCGCGATGCTTTGAAAGCGGTGTTGGCGGCTTGGGCGCTAGGCGTGCTGTCGGTCGGGGTCTCTGCAGCCTCGACCGCAGCCGCCGCTACGCCTGCACATGAGGCCAAGTCCGAGCAGACCCCGGCCTCGGCGGAAGTCGTGCGCTTGGCCGACTGGGTGATCGCCTCGAACGACTACGACGGGCTGCCGTTCATGATTATCGACAAGGTCTCGGCCGAGGTGTTCGTATTCGGTGGCGACGGGCGTCTGCGCGGCGCTGCGCCGGCCTTGCTGGGCCTCGCCCGCGGCGATGATTCGGCCCCCGGCATCGGCGAGAAGGAACTCTCGAAGATCCCCCCGGAGGAGCGCACGACGCCTGCGGGGCGATTCGTCGCCAGTTTCGGCGAATCGCCGACCGACAACGACATCCTCTGGGTGGACTACGAAACCGCGGTGTCGCTGCACCAGGTGGTGACCAACAATCCCAAGGAGCGCCGCCTGCAGCGGTTGCAGTCGCCGGGCGTGGACGACAACCGGATCACCTTCGGCTGCATCAACGTGCCGGTGGAATTCTATCAGAAGACCGTGCTGCCGACCTTCACCGGCACCAAGGGCGTCGCCTACGTGCTGCCCGAGACCCGGCCGTTGGAGCAGGTTTTCATGGACTATCGGCCGCAGGAGGGCGCGCGCTCGGAACTCGCCGCCAGCAGCGCCACGGGCGTCGATACCGCCGACACGGTCGGGGACGGTCCAACGGACGTCTTCCCGTATTCAAAAGCCAAGCATTGAGGCTGAAGAAGCGCTGAGCGCTTCTGGCGCGGCGTCCCATCGCCGTGCCTCGGATCCGCCCTCGGGAAAGGCGGGAAAAGATGGTCGGAGTGGCAGGATTCGAACCTGCGACCCCCGCGTCCCGAACGCGGTGCTCTACCAGACTGAGCCACACTCCGACTTGGGAGGGCGCCTTATAGAGGCGATCTTTCGAGACCGCAAGCGGGTCAGAAAGACCTTTTTTGGGGCGTTGCATCCGGCGAACTGTTGGGCTATCTCCACGCCCTCGCCGCGGGGGACACGTCCCTCCGAGCCGTTCCTGCTGGGGAATGGTGTAATGGTAACACTGCGGTTTTTGGTACCGTCATTCTAGGTTCGAGTCCTAGTTCCCCAGCCAACTCCCCCTAAAGTTCAGCGACCGCTTCGGCGACCGCACGCCGGATCCAGGCGTGGGCCGGGCGTTTGTCGTGGCGGCTGTGCCAGTACATGCGCACCTCCGGCGCGGGGCTGGGCACCGGCAGTTGGAAGAGCTCCAGGCCCGCCTCCTCGGCCACGGCCCGCGCGTACTGGACGGGCAGGGCGGCGATCAGGTCGCTGCGCCCCACGGCCAGCGCCACGCTCTGGAAATGCGGCAGCCCGAGCACGACCTCGCGGCGGGCGCCGATGGCGGCCAGGGCCTCGTCGACGTCGCCGGACATTTCGCCGGTGATGGTGCGGATCGCCTGCGGCAGGGCGCAAAACCGGTCGAGCGGAATCGGCGAACCCGGCGCGAGGTCGAGCAGCGCCGCGTGACCCTTGGCTGCGACCACAACGAAGGGTGAGACGAACAGCGCCTGGCTCGACACCCAGTCGGGCAGTTGCAGCGGGCGTTCCAGCGCCAGGTCGACGGCGTCGTCCTGCAGCAGGCGGTCGACGTCGCCGCGCGCTGAATCAAGGAACCGCAGCCGCACGCCGGGCGCCTCGGCGCGCAGCCGTGCGGCCAGGCCGGGGATCACCAGCGTCGAAAAGAAGTCCGCGCCCATCAGGGTGAAGCTGGTCTGGGCGCTCGCCGGGTCGAACCGCTGCTCCCCGAACAGGCCCCGCTCGAGGCGGGCTAGGGCGTTACGGACGAAGGGCGCGAGGGTCTCGGCCCGCGGGGTCGGCGTCATCTCGGTCCCGCGGCGGACGAACAGCTGGTCGTCCAGGGCCGCGCGCAGGCGCGCCAGGGCCGCGCTGACGGCCGGCTGGCTGAGGCCGACGCGCTCGCCCGCGCGGGTGACGCTGCGCTCGCGCATCAGCGCGTCGAAGACGCGGAGCAGGTTGAGGTCGAAGGTCTGAAAATTCATGCGCGTGATAGCGCTCATAACATCGTTCGATTTCCTTGAGCGTGATCCTGCCCCTACTGGAGCGGCCTCTGCAAATCGAAGGAGGTCGCGCCGTGACCGACGATCAAGCGCTTTGGTTCCTCAACACCCGCATCGCCATCCGCCGCGCCTCGAGCGAGGCGGCTGACGGTCTCTGCATCCAGGAGCACTGGATGCCTCACGGCGACTCCCCGCCGATGCACGTGCATGAGCGCGAGGACGAGATCTTCCATCTGCTCGAAGGGGTGGTCCGGTTCCGTGTCGGCGAGGAGGAACGCATCGTCCATGCCGGCGAGACGGTGGTCGGCCCCAAGGGCGTGCCGCACGGCTTCGTCGTCGAATCGCCGGCCGGCGCCCGCTGCCTGGTGATGACCCGCGGCGGCGACTTCGAGGGCTTCGTGCGCGAAATGGGACGGCCGGCCGCGACGTCCGGGCTGCCGGCGCCGGTCGAGCCGACGCCGTCGATGCAGGCGGCCTTGGGGCAGGCCGCGGCCGCCCACCGCATCGTCCTGGTCGGACCGCCCCTGACGGTGTTCTAGGCCCCGCCCAGGACCATGCCGGCGGCGTCGGGCGGGCTGGCGTCGCCGCCGTTCAGGGCCTTGCGCATCCAGACGATGTCGACCCAGCGCCCCTTCTTCCAGCCGAAGCCCTTGCCGACGCCGGCGTGCTCGAACCCAAGCGAGCGGTGCAGGCCGATCGAGCCGGCGTTCTCGGAGTCGCCGATCACCGCGACCACCTGGCGGATGCCGAACGCCTCGCAGGCGTCGATCACCCCGCCCAGCACCGCCTTGCCGACCCCGCGGCCGAGCGCGTCGGGCGCGATGTAGACGCTGTCCTCGACCGTGTAACGATAGGCGGCGCGCGGCCGGAACGGGCCGGCGTAGGCGAAGCCGAGCACGCGGCCGGCGTCCTCGGCGACCAGATAGGGCAGGCCGCGCTCGACGATGGCCTGACGGCGGGCGGCCATGTCCTGGACGCTCGGCGGGACCTCCTCGAAGGTCCCGAAGCCGTTGAGCACGTGATGGCCGTAGATCTCGGCCAGCGCGGTGGCGTCCTCCGTCGTCGAAGCCCTGACGATCACTGTTCCCAACCCCGTTCCTGCGCCCAGATCGCGAAGGCGTAGTCGAGCGCGATCTCCTTGAGGAAGTCGAAACGGCCCGAGGCCCCGCCGTGACCGGCCTCCATGTTGATCTTGAGCAGGATGGGCGCATCGCCGGTCGTGTTGTCGCGCAGCTTGGCGACCCACTTCTGCGGCTCCCAATAGGTCACCCGCGGATCGCTGAGCCCGCCGGTCGCCAGGATCGGCGGATAGGGCTTGGCCGCGACCTGATCATAGGGGCTGTAGCCGGCGATCCGGTCATAGGCCTCGGCGTCCTCCAGCGGATTGCCCCATTCGGGCCACTCGGGCGGGGTGAGCGGCAGGGTGGTGTCGCTCATGGTGTTGAGCACGTCGACGAACGGCACCGCGGCGATGATGCCGCTCCACAGGTCGGGACGCATGTTGACCACCGCGCCCATCAGCATGCCGCCGGCCGAGCCGCCATAGGCGACCATCCGGCCCGCCTGGCCATAGCCGTTGGCCGACAGGTGCTCGGCGCAGGCGATGAAGTCGGTGAAGGTGTTGGTCTTCTTCTCTTTGCGGCCGTCGAGGAACCAGCCCCAGCCCTTGTCGGAGCCGCCGCGGATGTGCGCCACCGCCCAGATCCAGCCGCGGTCCACGAGGCTGAGGTTGCGGATCGAGAAGCTCGGCTCCATCGCATGACCGTAGGAGCCGTAGCCGTAGAGCAGCAGCGGCGCCGAACCGTCGAGCGGCGTGTCCTTCAGCATCAGCACCGTGACCGGCACCTGGGCGCCGTCCGGGGCCGTGGCGTAGAGGCGGCGCGCGACATAGCGGGCCGGGTCGTGGCCGGAGGGAATCTCCTGGGTCTTGCGCAGGGTCCGTTCGCGGCTGGCCATGTCGTAGTCGAGCCACTGCCGCGGCGTGGTCGGCGACTGGTAGACGAAACGGGTCAGGGCGGTGTCGTACTCCAGCCCGCCTTCCAGCGAGAGCGCATAGGCTTCCTCGTCGAAGGCGATCTCGTGGCTGGCGCCGTCGCGGGGCATGATAACGATGCGGTCGTTGGCGTTCACCCGCTCCAGCCGCGCCAGGAAGCCGGCGAAGGCGGCGAAGCCGGTGATGAAGCGGCCGGGCTCATGGGCGACGAAATCGGTCCAGGTCGAACGGGCTGGGACCGCGGCGGCCGACTGGGCGAGCTTGAAGTCCACCGCGCCGTCGGCGTTGGTGCGGATCACCCAGCGGTCGGTCCAGCGGTCGAGTTCGTACTTCACCCCTTCCTGGCGGGGTTCGGCGACCACAGGGGCGGCGGTCGGGTCGGCGGCCGGGATCAGCCAAAGCTCGGTGGTCTCCTGGTTGCCGACATGGATCAGGATGTGGCTGCGGTCGGAGGCGACGCCCACGCCCAGGAACATGCCCTCGTCGGCTTCCTCATAGACCAGGACGTCCTCGCCGCCCCGGGCCGGGCGACGGAAGATCTTGGAGGGGCGGGCGTTCTCATCGCGCCAGATCCAGAACAGCCACTGGCTGTCGGGCGAGAAGGCGAAGGAGCCATAGGCGCTGTCGATCGCGTGATCGAGGGTCTGGCCGCTCTCCAGGTCCTTGACCCGGATCGTATAGTACTCCGAACCTTGCTCGTCGGCGGCCCAGGCGTAGAGCTTGTGGTCGGGGCTGTGGCTGGCCGCGCCGACCTGGAAGAAGGCCTTGCCCTTGGCCAGGGCGTCCTCGTCCAGCAGCACCTGTTCGCCCGAGGTCTGGCCGCGCCGCCGGCGGCCGTGGACCGGGTGCTCGGCGCCGATCTCGTAGCGGGCGTAGTATTCCCAAGGACCGTCGGGGGCGGGGACGCTGGAATCGTCCTCCTTGATGCGACCCTTCATCTCGGCGAACAGCTGGGCCTGCAGCGCCTCGGTCTTTTCGAGCAGCGCCTTGGTGTAGGCGTTCTCGGCCTCCAGGTGCTCGCGGATGTCGGCCCGCAGGACCTTGGGGTCGCGCAGCACCTCGCGCCAGTTGTCGTCCTTCATCCAGGCGTAGTCGTCGGTGCGCGTACGCCCGAGCTGTTCGATGACCTTTGGGCGGCGGGCGGCGGCGGGGGGCTTGGGAGCGCTCATGGCCAGCTACATGCGCCGCCCTGGGCCACGCCTCAAGGGCTGGAGCAGAACTGCGCGGGCGACGGCTGGCGCCTTGGAAGGTGAAGGGCGGCTCAACTCTCCGTGCGAGTCTTGCGCGCGGCCGCGATCCTGCCGCTAAATGGCGCGCACAGAGGCGCCGCGCGGCAATCGGGCGCGGTCGAGCGGCCTTTCCGCTAACGGCGTTCTTAACTAAGTAACGCTCATCGGGGAGCGTACGAGTTCTTTAGTTTCTAGGGGCGAATGCCTTGGATCTTGCAGTTGAGCTGATACACGCGACCGTCCAGTTGGAGCAGCCGTTGGGCGATGGAACGCGCACGGTCGGCACCGGGTTCCTTATCGCCGAGACCGGGCCGGACGGCGCGCCGCGCACGGTGCTGGTGACCGCCAACCACGTCCTGGCCAAGATGCCGGGGGCCGAGGCGCGGATCGGTTATCGCATCTCCAATCCGGACGGCAGCTGGAGCTATTCGCCCCAGACGCTGAAGATCCGCGACGCCAACGGCGCCCAGCTGTGGACCAAGCATCCCTCGCGGGACGTGGCGGCGATCTCGATCAGCGCCCCGGAGGCGTTCGCCAAGTCGGCCATTCCCCTGCAATGGCTGGCCGGCGACGACACCTTCCAGTCCAACCACATCGGCGCCGGCGACGAGATGATGGCGCTGGGCTTTCCGCGCGGCCTGGCGGCGAACCAGGCGGGTTTCCCGATTCTGCGCTCGGGGCGGGTCGCCTCGTTCCCGGTGGCGCCGGCCCAGGTGTTCCCGACCTTCCTGCTCGATTTCACCGTTTTTCCGGGCAATTCGGGAGGGCCGGTGTTCATATCGCAAGCCGCCCATCGGCGGGTCGGCGCGGCCGACGCCGGTCAGGACGTGCAGTTCATCGCCGGCTTGCTGACCCAGCAGGTCGAGCTGAACAACGAGCGGCTTGAGATCGGCATTGTCACCCACGCCAAGTTCATCCGCGAGACCATCACGCTGATAGACGACCCGCACGCGCCGATCACCCTCGCCCGGGTCGAGCCAATGACCGGCGCCCGCGCGGCCTCGGCGGAAGAAGCGGTCTCGCCGCAATAAAAAACGCCGCCCGTCGTGGAGACGGGCGGCGTCTTCATGTCGATCGCGGCGTGTTAGGCGCCGTAGACCACCGAGATGGTCTCGGCGATGCAGGCGGGCTTGGTTTCGCCTTCGATCTCGATCGTGCACTCGTTCTTCAGCTGCATGCCGCCGGCCTTGGCCTCGGCGCCGATCAGCTTTTGGCGCATGCGCACGCGCTTGCCGACGCGCACCATGTTGATGAAGCGGACCTTGTCCGAGCCGTAGTTGATGCCGCGGGTCACGCCCTTGATCGGCAGCATGCCGGCGCCCAGGAACGGGATCAGCGACAGGGTCAGGTAGCCGTGGGCGATCGGACCGCCGATTTCCTTGGTCGCGCGCTCGACGTCGACATGGATCCACTGATGGTCGCCGGTGGCTTCGGCGAATTGATTGACCCGCTCCTGGGTGATTTCCAGCCAATCGGACACGCCGACTTCCTGGCCCACCAGGCCAGCGAGATCCTTGAACTCCACCGGGTTCATCGTTTGCTCCCAAATCGAATTGAAACAGATGTTCGAGGGATAGCATCTGAATGGGCGCGAGCAACGCCTTTACGCCGCCGCCAGGGACATTAAAGAGCGCCCTATGCAACGAGCTCTCAGCGTCAGCCGGATGACCGGCAACAAGTCGACCTTCCCCGACTGGTACCAGGCGATCGTCCGCGAGGCGGACATGGCCGAGGTCAGCCCCGTGCGCGGCTCCATGATCATCAAGCCGTGGGGCTATGGCGTCTGGGAGCGGATCCAGCAGACCATGGACCGGCGCATCAAGGAGATGGGCGTCGACAACGCCTACTTCCCGCTGTTCATCCCGCTCGGCTTCTTCGCCAAGGAGGCCGAGCACGTCGACGGCTTCGCCAAGGAAATGGCGGTGGTGACCCACCACCGGCTGAAGAACATCGACGGCAAGCTGGCGCCCGATCCCGACGCCAAGCTGGAAGAGCCGCTGATCGTCCGCCCGACGTCGGAGACCATCATCGGCGACGCCTTCTCGCGCTGGGTGAAGAGCTACCGGGACCTGCCGCTGAAGATCAACCAGTGGGCCAACGTGGTTCGTTGGGAGATGCGCACGCGCCTGTTCCTGCGCACCTCCGAATTCCTCTGGCAGGAGGGGCACACCGCCCACGCCACGCGTGAGGACGCGCTGGCCTCGACGCTGGTGGCGCTGGAGATGTATCGGGAGTTCTCCGAGAACGTCCTGGCCATGCCCGTGGTCGCCGGCGAGAAGCCTGAGAACGAGCGCTTCCCGGGCGCCGACAGCACCTTCTCGATCGAAGCGATGATGCAGGACGGCAAGGCCCTGCAGGCCGGCACCTCGCACTATCTGGGCACCAGCTTCTCGCGGGCCCAGAATATCCGCTACCAGAGCGACAGCGGCGAGATGGAGTTCTGCCACACCTCCAGCTGGGGCACCTCGACCCGCCTGATCGGCGGCGTGATCATGACCCACGGCGACGACGACGGCCTGCGTCTGCCGCCGGCCATCGCGCCGCGCCAGATCGTCATCGTGCCGATGCTGCGCGGCAAGGACGAGGACGCCCAGGTCCTGGCCTATGCCGAGGCGCTGGTGAAGGACCTGGGCGCCCAGTTCGCGCTCGGCGAACCGATCCGCGCCCTCTTGGACACCAAGGACCAGAAGTCGAGCGACAAGCGCTGGAACTGGGTGCGCCGCGGGGCCCCGGTGATCGTCGAGCTTGGTCCGCGCGATGCGGCCGGCGGGCAGGTCAGCTTCATGCGCCGCGACCGGCTGCGCGACGGCGACAAGGTGAAGTCCCAGGCGCTGGCCCGCGACGAATTCGTCGCCCAGGCGCCGGCGCTGCTGGCCGAAATCCAGCAGACGCTGTTCGACGAGGCCAAGGCCCGCCTGGACGCCAATATCCGCAGCGACCTGACCAGCTTCGAGCAGGTGGCCGAGTATTTCGGCCAGCTGTCGGACGAGGACGAAGAAACCTCGGCCTTCAAGGGCTGGGTGCGCGCGCCCTGGAGCCGGCCGACCGGCGCAGAGCTCGACAAGGTGGTGGAACGCCTCAAGGCCCTGAAACTGACCCTGCGCAACGCGCCCAGCCAGCAGCCGGCGAGCATCGGTCCCTGCGTCTTCACCGGCCAGCCGGGCGTTGAGGAAATCCTGATCGGGCGGTCGTACTAGGAAACAGATCCTCCCCCTTTTCGGGCCTGTTGCGTAACAAGCCGATGAGGCCGCGAGGTACGTTGGTCACGGCCGTGACGGTTGGATAGAGCCGGCTGGTGAGGGTTTTGGGGGCTGATCGCCAGGCGATGACCGGTTTTGGACGGAAT
>JAGOQB010000017.1 GCA_017991675.1 Phenylobacterium sp.
CTTGGGGAAGTGCGGCCGTAGCCGCTCCATCTGCTCGTCCGTCAGCCAATACAGGTCGCTCATATCCAATCTCCTTGCAGAGCCTGAATCAGATCGAGCGCATCACATCAATGGGTCCTGAGCCTAGAGGTCTTCCCCCTCGAGAACTCTGACTGGGGCGGCTCCTAAGGGAGCCGCCCTATTTTTTTGGCCGCCTACGCCGGCAACCCGGCGGCGACCCGCCGCGCATAGCAGGCGTCCCAGAAGGGCTCGCCGCCGAACCGTTCGATCAGCAGGTCGGTCAGGGCCCGCACCTTGGCCGGCATGTGCGCGGCCGGCGGCGGGCGCACCACGTAGAGGCCCAGCGGCGGGGCCGGGAAGTCCAGCAGCAGCGGCAGCACCTCGCCCTTGTCGATCGACGGCCCCACCAGGAAGGTCGGCAGCATCGCCACCCCCAGCCCGGCGGCCGCCGCGGCCAGGATCGCCGGACCGTTGTCGGCCTTGAACCGCCCCTCGGGCCGCACGGTGATCGTCCGCTTGCCGTCCTGGAAGCGCCAGACCTCCGCGCCCGCCATCACCGCGGGCAGGCGCTCCAGATCCTCGGGCCGCGCCGGGACGCCGTGCGCCTCCAGGAACGCCGGGCTGGCGATCGCCGCGGCCCGGATCGGCGCGATCTTGCGCGCCACCAGGCTGGAATCCTCCAGCACCCCGATCCGCACGGCGACGTCGTAACGCTCGCCGATCAAATCGACGAAGCGGTCGCTGTAGGAGACCTCGACCTGCAGCTTGGGATGGCGCACGGCCAGCTCGGCCAGCACCGCCGACAGGTGGGTCATGCCGAACGACAGCGGCGCGGAGATCCGCAAGCTGCCGACGATCTCCTCGCCGCGCTGGGCCAGGTCGTCGCGCGCCGCCTCCAGCTCGGCCAGCACCCGGTCGGCCCGCTCCTTAAACTCCAGCCCCGCCTCGGTGACCGACACCCCGCGCGTCGTGCGGCTCAGCAGCTGGGCGCCGAGCTCCGCCTCCAGTCGCGCCACCCGGCGGCTGATCATGGACTTCGACAGTCCCAGCCGCTGGCCGGCGCGGCCGAAGCTCTGCGCCTCCGCCACCTCGGCGAAGGCCTGGATGTCTTCGAGGTCGAGCATCTGGCGTTCCTGATCATGCAACAATCTAGTGCGAAATATCGGGCTACTGTTGCACCTTTCAAGGGCTCATCTCTGTCGGCGTCGAATTCACCCAACGCCTTGGAGGGCGCCTTGACCAACATTCTCGTTCTCAACAGCAGCGTCAGCGGCCAAGCCTCGATCTCGCGCCTGCTGGTCGCCGACGCCGTCGCCGAGCTGACCGCCCGCGATCCTGCCGCCAAGATCGTGTTCCGCGACCTGGCGGCCGACCCGATCCCGCATCTGCTGCCCTCGACGGTGGCCGGCGTCCGCGCCCAGCCCTCGACCCCGGCCGAGCACGAAGCCCGCGCCCTCAGCGACAAGCTGATCGCCGAGCTGCGGGCCGCCGACGTGATCGTCATCGGCGCGCCGATGTACAACTTCAGCGTCCCGACCACCCTGCGTTCGTGGTTCGACCACGTGCTGCGGGCCGGCGAGACCTTCCGCTACTCCGAAGCCGGCCCCGAGGGCCTGCTGACCGGCAAGAAGGTGATCGTCGTCGAGAGCCGCGGCGGCCTCTACAGCGAAGGTCCGGCCCAGGCGCTCGACTTCCAGGAGCCCTATCTGCGCCAGCTGCTCGGCTTCGTCGGCCTGACCGACGTGACCTTCATCCGCGCCGAGAAGATCGGCTACGGCCCCGAAGCCCGCGACCAGGCGGTGGCCGACAGCCGCGCCGAACTGGCCCGGCTCCCGGCCTGACGTCATCGGCGCTCGCGCCGAGACGGAGGAGGACCGCCCCCATCGGCCCAGATGGGCGGTCCTCCCCGTCACACCTTTCGTTGCATGAACACGCGCGCGGTCTCGTCGAGGCCGCGCGCTTCGTGTTCAGCCCGGATCTTCGCCAGGCCCGGCGTCAGCCGCTCGACCAGCTCAAAGCCCAGCCGCGCGTAGTACGGCGCATTGAACGGCACGTCCTTGAAGGTCGACAGCGTCATGGCCGGCCATCCCCTCGCCCGCGCCAGCGCCGCCACCGCCTCCAGCAGGTCCGCCCCGATTCCGCGTCGCGCGTGGCTGGGCGCCACGTCGATCTGCTCGACATAGGCGCAGCCCTCGAGCGGCCGGAACATCACGAAGGCGACCGGAACCTCGCCGTCGGCGGCGACCAGCAGCCTGCCGGCCCCGATCCGTTCGGCCAGGGTCCCGGCGTCGGTCGGCTCGTCCTCGGCCAGCCAGGCGCGGTCGGTGCCGAGAAAGCGGGTCGCCGAAACGCGTTCGATCTCGCGCACGCGTTCGATCTCGTCGGCGCGCGCAGGGCGGATATGGATCATCGGAAGGTCCGGTCAGGAGGGATCGGCGCGCCACGGCGGCGCGCTGGCAGGCTGGTTCGCGAAGCGCGCGGCGTCAGGCCTTCAAGGATCGTGGTCTCCAAGCGGCTCGCCCAGGCGGCCCCTGCGCATTACATAGGCCGGACGAGAGGACGCCGCCATGCAGACCCCCCGCCTGATCTACTTCGCCGACCCGATGTGCTCGTGGTGCTACGGCTTCTCGCCGGTGATCACGCAGATCCGCCGCACCTTCGGCCGCGCCCTGCCGATCCAGCTGGTGATGGGCGGCCTGCGCCCCGGCAACGACAAGCCGACCACCGAGCAGGCCAAGACCGAGCTGAAAGTCCATTGGGAGCACGTCCACGAAGCGACGGGGCTGCCGTTCGACGACGCCGTGCTCGACCGCCCGGGGTTCCTCTACGACACCGACCCGGCCGCCCGCGCCATCGTCCGCGTTCGGCGCGAGGACGGGGAGAAGGCGGTGCTGTTCCTGGCCCGCCTGCATCACGCCTTCTACGCCGAGGGCCAGGACGTCACCCAGGCGCAGGTCCTGGCCGACCTCGCCGCCGAGTTCGGCGTCGACCGCGAGGCCTTCCTCGCCGACTTCGAGACCGACGACCTCAAGCACGAGACCTGGAACGACTACGCCACCGCCCAGCGCGCCGGCGTGACCGGCTTCCCGACCCTGGTCGGCGGCCCGAACGAGGAAGGCCACTACGGCATCGTCAACCGCGGCTACCAGCCGGCCGCCCCGGTGCTGCAGGTGCTGCACCAGTGGCTCGGAACCGAGCCCGACGCGGCTACTCCAGCGTAAAGCCGACCTTCAACAGCACCTGGTAGTGGGCGACCTTGCCGTCCTCGACGTGGCCGCGCACCTGGATCACCTCGAACCAGCGGATGTTGCGGACCGTGGCGCTGGCCTTGGTGATCGCCGTCTGGATGGCGTCATCGACGCTCTTGGCCGACGAGCCGGCCAGTTCCAGGATCTTGTAGACATTGTCGTCGGCCATGACCGGCCTCCCTTTGTCTTTGAAGGGAGAACGGACCGCACCGCGGCGAGGTTGCGGCCGGACGTCGCCATGCGCGCCCGGCCGTCGCGGGTCAGAACTTGTAGTCCAGCCCGATCCTCAGCAGGTTGGCGCGCACGTCGGCCTCGGTCGTGAACGCCGCATAGCCGTTCGGCGTCACCCACGAGGCCCGCACGTCGCCGAAGTCGGTGTAGATCCACTCGCCGCGCGCCGACAGGTTGTCGGTGAACGCATAGGCCCCGCCCAGGCCCGCGGCCCAGCCGGTCTTGGTGTCCTTGTCGCTGAAGCTGCCGGTGTTCCCGAGCGCCCGGTTGTCGGCGTAGCTCGCCTTCACCTCGACCTTGGAGACGGCCAGGCCCGCGGTCCCATAGATCATGTACGGCCCGCTGGCCCAACCGATCCGCGGCCGCAGCGTCCAGACCCAGTCGGTGCTGACCTCCTGGCTCACCGCCGCGGTGATCGGCGGGTTGATGACCGACGGCAGGGTGTAGGCGTTCGTGCGGGTCTGGCCGATATCCATCCAGCCGACGTCGGTCTCCAGCCCGAACACCCAGTTGCCGGTCTGGTAGTTCAGGCCGCCCTGGATGCCTCCAGTGAAACCCGTGTCGTTGTCGTCGTCGGCGATCGGCGCGTTGAGCACCGCCAGGTCGCGCGGGTCGATGGGCGCTGCTCCGTTGCCACGCTCGATCTTGGTCTTGATCGAGGTGTCGCCCCAGCTGGCGCCGAGGTTGCCGCCGACATAGAAGCCGGTCCAGTCATAGTCCTGTTGGGCCAGCGCCGAAGCGGGCGCGAGCAGGCTGGCGCAGCCGGCGGCCGCCAAAACAAGCTTGAGAGACATCACTATCCCCTCTCGTTTTCGGGTGACGGATTTCACGCTCGGTCGTGGGACCGCCACCGGCGAAGGAGCGCCGGGATCGAGCTGGGCATCGCTGTGCATCAGCGTTCGATGGCGTGGCCGAAAAGGGTTTCGGCGCGGCCATTTTGGCGCCGCGGCCGGTCGGCGCACAGATCGGGTCGATGCCCGAGAGGACGGGCGATGGGGCGCGGCGTGCTCTCGCCCGCCACGCCCGTCCGCCGCCGCCGGCTCAGCCGGGCAGCTGGTCCAGGAAGCCGGTGACGGTCTTCAGCCGCCCGTCCTCGACGCGCACATAGTCGGTGCCCTTGATCGGCGCGTCGGCCGCGCCGTCCGGGCCCAGGCCCCACGAAAACCGGACGTGCTCGCCATGGCCGTCCGGCTCGCCGATCAGGGCGAAGCGGAAGCCGGGGAAACGCTCCTGCACCCCGGCGATCAGGGCGTCGAGCCCGGCGTGGCCTTCGACGGCGGCCATCGGATCGACATAGACGGCGTCGCCGGTCCAGGTGTCGGCGATCATCGCCCGGCGGGCGGCGACATCGGTCTCGTTCCAGGCGGCGATGTAGATTTCGGCGATGTCTGCGGCGGTGGTCATGGGTCAGCTCCTTGTTGACGCCCCGACCATGCCGGCCGCCGGACGGCCGCGCGATTACCCGCCAGGTAACGCGGCGAGCGCCTTGCGAACCGGCATCCACTTCGGCGGAAAATGCTCTAGCGTCGCTGCAAAGGGAGACGCCGGCCATGGAAAGCCACATCCGCACCATCGAGTACAACCGCGGCGATGCGCTGCACGACGGGGCGCTGGTGCTGCCCGACGGCGCGCGCGAGCCCCTGCCCGGCGTGCTGGTGTTCCACGGCTGGGAAGGCCGTTCCGAGGGCCAGGAGCAGTTCGCCCACCGCCTCGCCGGCCTCGGCTACGGCGCCTTCTGCGTCGACCTGTACGGCAAGGGCCAGCGCGGTTCGACCCCGGCCGAGTGCGAGGCGCTGATGACCCCGCTGGTCCAGGACCGGGCCGAGTTGCGCCGGCGGCTGCTGCATGTCGTCGAGGTGGTCGCCGCCCTGCCGGAGCTGCGCGCCGACCACCTGGCGGCGATCGGCTTCTGCTTTGGCGGACTCTGCGTGCTCGACCTCGCCCGCGCCGGCGCCCCGCTGAAAGGCGTGGCCAGCTTCCATGGCCTGTTCGCCCCGCCGGGCCTGCCGACCGTCAGCCCGATCACGGCCAAGATCGCCGCCTATCACGGCTGGGACGATCCGATGGTCCCGCCGGCCGACGTCGTCGCCCTGGGCCAGGAGCTGACCGCCGCCCAGGCCGACTGGCAGATCCACGCCTTCGGCGGCGCCAAGCACGCCTTCATGAACCCGGGCGCGAACCTGCCGGACATGGGCATCGAGTACCACGAGGCTACCGCGCACCGGGCCTGGACCGCCATGGCCGGCTTCCTCGGCGAGGTGCTGGCCTGACAGCAGCTGTCATCCCGGAAAGCGCGCAGCGCTTGTCCGGGACCCATGAACATCAGATAGAGCAAGCAGCGGCGCAGACGTCGCCATTTCCGTCCGACTTGGTGCGAATGGCTCCCGGTCTTCGGCCTTCAGCCGAAACCGGGATGACACTAATCGGATGCTGGAGCCCCCCATGATCAAGCTCACCTTCGCCCTCGTCCGCCGCCCGGAGCTGACCCGCGAGCAGTTCCAGGATTACTGGCTGAACACCCACGCGCCGCTGGTGGCCAGCGTCCGCGACGCCCTGCGCATCCGGCGCTACGTGCAGTTGCACAGCCTGCCGCTGGAGGCCTCGGCCGCCCTGCGCGACGTCCGTGGCGGGCCCGAGGGTTTCGACGGCGTCGCCCAGCTCTGGTGGGACAGTTTCGAGGACATGGCGAGCGCCGAGCCGCAGGCCGCCCGGGAAGCCGGCGCGCTGCTGCTGGAGGACGAAAAGCGGTTCGTCGACCTCTCGCGCTCGCCGCTCTGGTGGGGCCACGAGCACGTCATCTTCTGAGGCGGCGCAAAGAAAAGGGCGCTTCCGGCCAAAACCGGAAGCGCCCTTCTAGCCTGTCCCCACAGGCGGACCTCGTCGCCATCGTCGGCGCCGCGTCGAAACGATGGCGCCTTTATGACGGACGCAGTGAGTCCATCCAATTAACATTCTTGTCGCAGTTGTTCCGCAGGCCGGACTGCCACCACAAAATGCGGGAACGTGGCGCCGAGAACACCCTACCCCAGGTCGAATCACGCCTGATTACGCCGCCCGGTCGCGCGCCTTGCCGCGCAAGCCGAAGCCGCCCTCGCCGTGGCCGCCAAGACTGGAGAACTGGGCCTCCTCGGCCTTGTGGAAGAACTGCGAGGCGACCAGCCAGGCCTTCACCGGCCGCAGGGCGCCCAAGCAGCCGATGATCAGCGCCGGGAACACCGTCACCATGTGGACCCACATCGGCGGATGATAGGCCACCTCCACCCAGGTGAAGACCGCAATGACGATCATGCCGATGGCGGTCATCACGAAGAAGGCCGGGCCGTCGGCCGGATCGGCGAACGAGAAGTCGAGCCCGCAGGCCTCGCAGCTCGGGGCCATCTGCAGAAAGCCGCTGAACAGCTTGCCCTTGCCGCAGCGCGGGCAGCGGCAGGTCAGGCCCGAGATGATCGGCAGCGGCGGGTCATAGGTTTGGTTGGCGTCGGCCATGTCCAGGTCCCTACATACAATCGTTGCATTGATGCCTACAATTGAATATCAATGTATGGATTTCGGAGCGGGATAGCAAGCATGCCGGCGACTCTTTGGCTGCGGCGCGTCGACCGCGGCGGCGGCCCGATCTACCTGGCCATCCTGCGCGCGCTGGAAGCGGCGATCGCCGACGGCGAGCTGCAGGCCGGCGAGCAGCTGCCGCCCCAGCGGGCGGTGGCCGCCGCGCTCGGCGTCGACTTCACCACCGTCACCCGCGCCTATGCCGCCGCCCGCGCCCGCGGCCTGGTCGAGGGGGCGGTCGGCCGCGGCACCTACGTCGCCGGCCGCGCGGCCGAGGACGAGGCCGGCCTCGTCGACCTGTCGATGAACCTGCCGCCGCCGCCCAAGGGGCTCAACCTCGGCAAACTCCTGAAGGAGACGGCCGGCGCGGTGCTCGACCGCACCGACCCGCAGGCGCTGATGGCCTATCACCCGCCCGGCGGATCGCTGGCCCAGCGCGCCGCCGGCGCCGTCTGGCTCGCCCCAGGGCAAGGCGAGGTGTCGCCCGATCGCGTGGTGGTCGCCCCCGGCGCCCAAGCGGCGCTGGCCGCCATCCTCGCCATGCTCGCCAGCCGCGGCGACGCGGTCATCGTCGAGCCGCTGACCTTCCCTGGCGTCCGTTCGGTCGCCGCCCTGCTGGGCCTGCGCCTGGTCGCCTGCCCGGTCGACGACGAGGGCTTCGATCCGGAGTCGCTGGCCCGCCTCTGCGCCGAGCACGCGCCGCGGGCGATCTACTGCATTCCCACCCACCAGAACCCGACCGCCGCCACCATCGGCGAGGGCCGACGCCGCGAGATCGCCGCCGTCGCCCGCGCCGCCAAGGTTCCGATCATCGAGGACGACGCTTATGGCCGGTTGCCGTCCACGCCCCCGCCCGCCATCGCCGCCTTCGCCCCGGAGCTGGTCTGGCGCCTGGCCACCACGGCCAAGGCGCTCTCGCCCGGCCTGCGCATCGCCTATGTCGCCGCGCCCGACCTCGCCGCCGCCCAGCGCCTGGCCGAGGCCCTGCGCGCCACCACCCTGATGCCGGCCCCGCTGGGCGCGGCCATCGTCACCGCCTGGATCCGCGAAGGAACCGCCGACAAGGTGCTGGCCGCCGTGCGCGCCGAGGCGGTCGAGCGCCAGGCCCTGGCCCGCCAGATCCTTCCCGCCGCCAAAGGCTCGCCCGAGGCCATCCACATCTGGCTGGACACGCCGGACCACTGGCCGGGCGAGCGGCTGCGCGACACAGCCCAGAGCCGCGGCCTCTCGCTGGTCACCGCCGACGCCTTCGCCGCTGCGCCGGACGCCCGCGCGGGCCTGCGCATCTCGCTGGGCGGCCCGGCCAAGCAGTCGGTGCTCGCCCAGGCCCTGCGCGGCGTCGCCGCGATCCTCGGCGGTGAACCGACCGGGCGGATGGTGGTCTAGGCCGGAAAGGTCAGGTAGCCGCGCTCGACCATCCGGCGCATGGCCTCATAGGCCTCGGTCAGTTCCTCATAGGCGCTGCGCAGCGCGCCGAGCCGCTCGGTCTCCTGCACGCTCAGCGGACGCGGGGTCTCGCTCAGCGCCAGCGCCTGGGCCACCCACTGGCTGCGGGCCACCGCCGCGGCGACCGCCAGTTTCTGGAACTTGGCCGCGTCGGCCTGGCCGAGCATCTGGCCGATCACCTCGCGGTTCGAGGCGTAGGCCGTGTAGTCGATCTGCTCGATATGCCCGCGCAGCCGCTTCTGGGCCTGCGGGTCGAGCGAGCCGTCGGGCTCGAAATGGTCGTGGGACCGCCGCACGCTGGACGTCCGGGTCACCGACATGCCGACCTCCCAGGTCGCAAGACCCCCGTCGCGCGAGGGCCCGCCTATCCTGTCGGCGGGCAGCTTAAGGGGGCGTTGACGGGCCCGGCCTGCGGGAAGACCCCGATAGGCCCTCCGGAAACCCCAGGCGAAGCTGGCGGCTCATCGGAGGCCGCCGTGACCCAAGCCCTGCCATCCTGGACCGACGGCGCCGCGCGCCGCGCCATCCTCGACTTCGTGGCCGCGACCACCAAGGAGGGCGGCCCCGATTTCGTGCCCGCGCCCGAGCGGATCGCGGTCTTCGACAACGACGGCACCCTCTGGTGCGAGCAGCCGCTGCAGGTCCAGGTGCTGTTCGCCTTCGACCGCGCCGCCGCCATGGCCGCGGCCGATCCCTCGCTCGCCCAGCGCCAGCCGTTCAAGGCCTTCCTGGACCACGACCACGCCGCCATCCACGCGCTCGGCAAGCAGGGGATTTTCGAGTTCGCGTTCGCCGTGCACGCCGGCATGAGCATCGAGGCCTTCCAGGACGAGGTGCGCCATTGGCTGGCGACCGCCCGCCACCCCAAGCTCGATCGCCCGTACCCGCAGGTCGTCTACCAGCCGCAGCTGGAGCTGCTGGCCTATCTGCGCGCCCACGGCTTCAAGACCTTCATCGTCTCCGGCGGCGGCATCGACTTCATGCGCGCCTTCGCCGAGCCGGTGTACGGCGTGCCGCCCGAGCAGGTGATCGGCTCCAGCGTAAAGACCGAACTGCAGGAGATCGGCGGCCGCTTCTCGCTGATGAAGCTGGCGCAGCTGGACACCTTCGACGACCGCGCGGTGAAGCCGGCCAACATCGGCCTGCACATCGGCCGCCGCCCGATCCTGGCGTTCGGCAATTCCGACGGCGACCAGGCCATGCTGCGCTACACCCTGGACGGACCGGGGCGGCGCCTGGCCATGCTGGTGCATCACGACGACAATGAACGCGAAACCGCCTACGACCGCGACTTCCGGCTCAGCCCGCTGACCGAAACCCTCGATCGGGCGGCCGAGTTCGGCATCCAGGTGGTCAGCGTCAAGCGCGACTGGGCCCAGGTGTTCCCCCCGCCCAGCTAGGAGAGTTGGCAATCGCGCCCAGGAAGGCTAATCGGGCGCCATGAGCGACACCCGCCCGACCACCCCTCCCGACCGGCTCTCCGTGAACCCGGCCAGCCCCTATCACGACGCCGAAGCGCTCGAGCGCGGCGTCGGCGTCCGCTTCAAGGGCGTCGAGAAGACCAATGTCGACGAATACTGCGTCAGCGAAGGCTGGGTGCGGCTCAGCGTCGGCAAGACCGTCGACCGCAAGGGCAACGCCATGACCGTCAAGCTGCAGGGCGAGGTCGAGCCCTACTTCCAGGACCTGGCCGAGTAAGATCTCACGTCAGGTCGGTGAACGGATTGTAGGCCACCTCCCAGAGGTGGCCGTCCGGATCGGCGAAATAGCCTGAGTACCCGCCCCAGAAGACGTCGCGCGGCGTCTTCACCGGCCTGGCGCCGACCGAGACCGCATGCGCGAACACCGCGTCGACCTCGGCCTTCGAGCCGGTGTTGTGCGCCAGGCAAAAGCCGCCGAACCCGGCCCCGTCGTCGGCGACGGTGGCGTCTTCCGCCAGCTTGTCGCGCGGATAGATCGACAGCCACGTCCCCTCCAGCGCGAACATCGCGAAGTCCTCGCCGTCCTGGGGGTTGTGGACCCGAAACCCCAGGCCGTCGCGATAGAAGGCCAGCGAGGCGGCGAAGTCGCGCACGCCCAGGCCGATCATGCTGATCTTCGGTTTCATGCCGAGCTCCCTTGAGGATCACAGCATGTTCGCCATTTGTTCACGCGCGGTCAACCGCCTAGTGCGGGCCCGACAGACAGTGCAGGTCGCTGGGGACATAGCCGCCCGCCGCCCCCTTGCACCCGGCCGCCGGCTGGTCGCGGACCGCGCGCTTGCGCGCCGCCTGGCCGAAGACCTCCTGCAGCCAAAGCACCCACCCGAAGGGAACATCCTTATGGAGCCTGTGCAGCTCTTCCATTGTCCTGACCCGCTCTGACCGCTTCTGTACAAGGGGAAGATCGGCCAAGCAGCGCGTGGTGACAAACGCGTCCTCCTGCTCTATGCATTAGTAAAATTTATGTCAGACATCCTCGCCACCATCCCGCTCAGCGCCATCCGCGTGTTCGAGGCCGCCGCCCGGCTGCGCAGCTTCACGCGCGCCGCCCAGGAGCTTGGGATCACCCAGGCGGCGGTCAGCTGGCAGGTGAAGGCGCTGGAAAAACGGCTCGACGAGCCGCTGTTCCTGCGACTGCCGCGCGAGGTGGCGCTCACCGCCGCGGGCGAGCGGCTGTCGCGCGCCGCCAGCGAGGCGGTCAGCGTCCTGCGCACGGCGCTGATGGACATCACCGAGGTCGGCGAAGGCGTGCTGGCGATCACCTCGCTGGCCACCGCCGCCAACCAGTGGCTGGCGCCGCGGATCGGCGCCTTCCAGCTCAAGCATCCGTCGATCGCCGTGCGGCTCGACACCTCGACGCGGCTGGTCGACCTGGCGCACGAGAGCTTCGACGTCGCCCTGCGCTCAGGCGAAGGCGACTGGCCGGGCATCGAAAGCCACTACCTGTTCCCGCACATCCACGCCCCGCTCTGCACGCCGGCCATGCGCGAGCGGCTGGGCGGCCTGGCTCGCCCGGAGGACCTGCTGGACGCCCCGCTGATCGGCTCGCCGCAGGAATGGGCGATCTGGTTCGCCGCGGTCGGCGTCGGAGGCCAGGACGCCGCCGACATCCGCACGCCGCGCATCATCGGCGACAGCCAGACCGTGGAGGTCGCCTCCGCGCTCGGCGAACAGGGCGTGGCGCTGGCCTGCCCGTTCTTCTTCCAGGCCGACCTCGACGCAGGACGTCTGGTCATGCCGTTCAAGACCGTCGCCCACTACGGCGGCGCCTACTGGCTGGCCTATCGCGCCGACCGCGCCCGCGCGCCGAAGATCCGGGCGTTCCGCGAGTGGATCCTCGACTGCGCCGCGCAGGACCCGGTCCTGCGCGACTACCCCCGGCGCGGCTCCTAGGAAGCCACGCAGGTCGACAGGTTGACCGGCCCGGCAGCCACCCGCTTCCATTCGCCGCCCACCTTCTGGAACTCGGCCGTGGCCGAGGTCGGGCGGTACTCCGAGCGCGCCGCGTCCCAGGCTTCCCAGCCGATGGCCGCGCCGATCTTCGCCGTCATGCCGTGGGCCGCCTCGTCCGGGCTGACCTCGCGCAGGCCCTTGCAGGCCACCTCGAACGCCCGGCACTGCTGGCCCTCCGGCTTGCCCTTGCACTGCGGGTCGTTGGTCTTCAAGTCGGCGTGCCAGCTGCGGATGGCGACATCCAGGCCGGCGTTCGGGTCGCCGCCCTGCGCCGCCGCCGTCTTCTCGCCGCAGGCCGCCAGTCCCAGCGCCGCCGCCGCGAGGATCGCCATGGAAAATGCTTTCACCGTCTACTCCGTCCGACACGCGCCCGAACACGCCGGACGCAAAGGCGGAACGCTTAACAGCGCGAACATGGCGAGCGCGTGACGGCCAGATCACGAACGCCGCCGCGTCCCTCGGCGATCGTGGACGGCGCCCAATCAGCAGTCACCGCTCGCCCCTCAGCATCGCAGCTGCGATAAACTTTCATGACAGAGTTGAATTGAGTGGAAAGCCGCGCCGACTTCTCGCACAAGCCCGGTGAGGGGCGGATTCTTGATGGTTACCCGGCCGCGGGACAACAAGGGTTCTAAGATGAAGGTGTTGGCTTCGACCGTCTTTATTGTCGCAATCGCCTCGGCCTCGGCGGCCGAGACGCCGACCTTCGCCCATCGCACCCCGCAGTCCGGCCTGCCGGCCGGGGCGATGGTCGCCCTGATCAGCGGTCCCGACTTCACCATCATGACCCCGCGCGGCGATCCGTGGAGCGCCCACGCCCTGCCCCGCACGTCCGAGCTCGCCCCCCGCTCGTAGCCGCCCGCGCTGCGCGTTAACCCATTCAGCCTGCGTTCAGCGTGACTTTGCGATCGTGCCGCCTGAGACCGGCCTTCCCATCTTCGGACCGGGCCGGAAGGAGGCGAGCATGAAAAAGCTCCTGACAGCGACGATCGCGGCGGTCACGGCGGCCGGCGCCATCGCCTCGAGCGCCGGTTCGGCGCAGGCCGAGCCCTATCGCTATCATCGCGATCACGACAACAACGACGCCGCAGCGGCCGCCATCGTCGGCGGCGTGCTGGGCCTGGCGCTCGGCGCGGCCATCGCCGGGTCCCACAAGAACCGCGGCGGCTACGACAACGGCTATTACGGCGACGGTTATTACAACAACGGCTACGGCAACGGGTACAACGGCTACTACCGCGGCGGCGCGCGCGGCTACGGCTACGGCTACGGCGACTATGGCGGCCGCGGCTATGGCTACGCGCAGCCCTACGCCTACGGTTACGGCCAGCGCACCTGCGTCAGCCGCGAGCGGGTCTATGATCCCTACATCGGCCGCCGGGTGACCATCGAGCGGCGCTACGCCTGCTAACGGTTAGCGCGGCGCCCCGAAGCGCCGCGGGCGACCAGCACCGCCGCCAGGCCGGCCGCGCCCAGGCCCACCGCCAGCCCCAGCGAGCGGCGCCGGCGGGGGCCGACGGTGATGCGGTGGATGTGCGCCCCCTCCACCGCCCACCAGGCGCCCGAGGCCTTGTCGAAACCGTGCCGGGCGTACCGGGCGGTCCACTCGCGGGCGAGGTCCGCGGCCTCCGCCGCAGTTCGCCCCGTGGCGATGAAACCGCTGTCGGGGGTTGTGCGTTTGGGGTCGTCGTCCAACCGCCAGGTCTCCCGCAGCACATTGAACACGCGGCCAAGTGGCGCATGTGTTGAGATCGTGGGGCGACGGCGCAGAAAGCGCTCGATAGACTCCGCCATGCGCCGGTTCGGCTCCCTGTTCGTGGATCGGTGATTCTCCGATCCGATAGTTCTGGAAATTGGCGCTCGATGGGCGCTTGGATAGTGTTGATGCGTGAATTTGTTGAACTCCAGGGCGCTTCGGGCGCCGCCTACCGCTTCCGGGCTTGGCCGGAGAGCGATCATCACACGCCGACGGCGGGCAACTTCGCCGTACTGGCGTTTGAAGGTCCGGCGGTGACCATCGTCGGTCTCGGCGTCTGCAGCGACCTGTCGCGCGCCAAGCAACTGGCCCAGGCGACCCTCGCCGACGCCCCGGGGCAACTGTTCACGCGCCTGAACGTCTCGCGCGCCGTCCGCGACGCCGAACACGAAGACCTGGTCGCCGCCCAGCCCGCGGCCAAGACCCTGCATCAGGAAAGCTGAGCCGCAGCGCCCCGCTCCCGCATTAGGCGAACACCGTTCCAGGCTTCACCTTAACGTGGCAATTGAGGCGTTCACCATGATTTGGGAACGGGGCGGAAAATGCGGTTCGATGTTCTGAAGGGCGCGGCGGTCAGCCTGGCGCTGGCCTTTGCGCCCTGCGGCGCCCAGGCGGCCACCAATCTCGTAACCAACGGCAGCTTCGAGACCGGCGCCTTCGACGGCTGGGCGACGAATCCCGTCTCCTACCCGCAGACGATCGTCAGCCACACCGTTCAGGACGGCGCGTACGCGGCGCAGATCGAGGGCTATGCCTACGGTCCGAACACGCTATCCCAGCTGATCGCCACGACCTCCGGGCAATCTTACACCCTGAGTTTCTGGTACAATGCGGTCGGCAAGTCGGCCAACGGGTTCAATGTGACCTGGAACGGGGCGACCGTCTTCTCGGTGACCAACCAGATGACGTCGGGCTTCCAGCACATCACCGCCAACGTGCTGGGCTCGGGTTCGGACGCGCTCGTCTTCACCGCCTACAACGAAGTCTACAACACGATGCTCGACAACGTGTCCGTCTCGGCCGTGGCTTCCGCGGTGCCGGAACCGGCGACCTGGGCGATGATGATCATCGGCTTCGGCGCGACGGGCGTCATGATCCGCGCCTCGCGCCGCCGCACCGTCGCAGCCTGATCGCGTCTCAAGACCCCTCGCCTCGGCGAGGGGCTCGCTCAGCCGCCGGTCTCGTCCACGACGATGGTGACGGTCTTGCCGCGCGACAGCGGCTCCCATCCGGCCTCCAACGCCGAGGCGATGGCGGTCGCGACCAGCGGCCGGGCGATCTGCGAGGCCTGCAGCTGCGGGGCGCCGAAACGGGGCTGCGGCCCCGGGGGAAACTCCAGCACCGCCTCTCGCTTGCCTTCCTGGTGGCGCACCGCGATCGCCATGCCGCGCCACTTCGCAGCATCGCTGGACCATTGCGGGCGGCGGTGGAGCCACCAGACATAGGGCTCCCCGTCGACCTGGATCTCGAACTCGTCACTTTGCTTGGTGCGCGCCATGGCAGGCAGTTACCCCGCCCAGCGCCGGCAAGCTACCCCACGGCGGCCACCGCATAGGCCGCGCCGGGCCGCGGATCGACCAGGGTCTCCAGCAGCGCCTGGCGCTGCTGGCCCGTGACGCCCTCCATCGAACAGGCCTGCCAGGCGGCGTAGGCGGCCTGATCCGCCCAGCGGCCGATCACCAGGTACTCGGCCGGGTTCTCCAGCCCCCGCACCAGTTCGGCCTCGACGAAGCCTTCGATCGCCCGCGGCCGGGTCAGCATCCCGCAGGCGGCGAAGGCGGCCTCGAACTCGGCTTCCCGCCCCGGCTTGACCGTGAAGCGGATGACGCTGCGCACCCCGCTCACAGGGCGCTCTTGGCCAGCACGCCGCCGTGCATGATCAGGTCGATCCGTTCGCCCTGGCCGCACAGCACGTCGAGGTCGGCCAGCGGGTCGCCGTCGACCAGCAGCAGGTCGGCGAACGCCCCCGGCGCCAGCTCGCCCAGCTGACCCTGGCGCTGCAGCAGCTCGGCGTTGACCAGGGTGGCCGAGCGCAGCACGTCGGCGTTGCTCTGCACCTGGGCGCGCAGCAGCAGCTCCTTGGACTGGGCCGGATGGGTCTCGCCCAGCAGGTCGGTGCCGAACCCGACCTTGACCCCGGCGTCCAACGCGATCTGCACCGCCCCGACCCCGGCGTGCAGCACCTCGCCCAGCTTGCGCAGGCTCTCGCTCGGGAAGCGCAGCTGTTTGCCGGTCTCGGCGATCTGGTCGTAGGTCACCAGGGTCGGCACCAGGAAGCAGCCGGCCGCCGCCATCGCCCGGGCCGAGGCCGCGTCGATCAGGTTGCCGTGCTCGATGGAACGCACCCCGGCCCGCACCGCCCGCTCGATGGCCTCGGGGATGTAGGCGTGGGCGAAGGCGTAGGTGCGGCGCGCCCGCGCCTCCTCGACCGCCGCGCGGATTTCCTCCTCGGTGTACTGCACCATGTCGATCGGGTCGGAGGGCGTCGCCACCCCGCCGCCGGCCATCACCTTGATCTGGTGGGCGCCCGACTTCAGCTCCTCGCGCGCGGCCTTGCGCACCGCGTCGGCGCCGTCGGCCACGTGGCTGAAATAGGACGAGCGGATCGAGCAGGCGCAGAGCTGCGGGCTCTCCTGCGGCAGGTCGCTGTCGCCGTGGCCGCCGGTCTGGCTCAGCACCCGCCCCGAGCGGAACACCCGCGGCCCCTTCACCAGCCCGCGATCCAGGGCGTTGGCGATGCCTGGGTCCAGCCCGCCGGCGTCGCGCACCGTGGTGAAGCCTCGCGCCAGCATGCCTTCGAGGATGAACTTGGTCTCGATCGCCCGCCACGAGGTCTGCCGCCGCGCCAGAGCGGCAAAGTCCATGGTCGTCAGGGCCGCATGGACGTGGGCGTCGATCAGCCCCGGCATCAGGGTGCGGCCGCCGGCGTCGATCACCTGCACGCCCTCGCCGGCCGCGATCTGCCGCCCGCCCTCGGCCACCTCGACGATCTTGTCGCCCTCCGTGCGCAGCGAGGCGCCGCCCCGCAGCACGCCCGCCTCCAGGTCGAGCAGCCGCGCGTTGACGATCAGAAAGCCAGCCATGCCAGGTCCTTTATTCAGCGGCCCCGGCGGACGGCGCCGCCGAGGGGGGAAATCCGAAGTGGTCGGTGAAGGCGCGGCTGAAGCTCGACGCGCTCGCATAGCCGGCCGCCTGCGCGACCTCGCCCAGCCGCATGGTCCCGTCCAGGATCAGCCGCCGGGCCCAGTCCATCCGCTGGCGCTTGGAGTAATCGTGCGGCGTACAGCCGAACACTTGGCGGAACCCTTCCGACAGCCGGTTGCGGTTCAGGCCGATGCGCGCGGCCAGCGCCTCCACCGACGGCGGGGCGGCCAGCTCGCGCATGTAGATCATCGCCGCGGTCTCGATCAGCAGTTGCTCGCGCGGCGACAGCTCGGCCGACCCGGCCGCGCCGGCGCCGAGGGCCGGCCCTCGTCCCAGCGAGGCGGTCAGTTCGCAGACCAACTCGGTCATCTTGGTGGCCAGATAGGTCTGGCGCAGCTTGCCGGAAAAGCCGCTGGCGAACACCTCGTCCAGCGCCAGCCACAGCCGCGGCGGCAGCGGCAAGCTCATGCAGAACGGCTGGCTGGTCTCGCCGCGGAAGAACGCCGCCAGCGGCGCGGGCAGCGCCGCGATCTCCAGCCCGAACTTGTCGACCAGCAGGTCGGGGGCCACCCAGGCGCCGATATACTTGACGTCCAGGCCCGCCCCATAGCGGCGCACCTGCCGCGTCTCCTTCGGAAAGGTGGTCAGGCAGACCCGCGCGCCGGCGTGCAGATAGCGGCCGTGGCCGGCCAGGGTCTGGCGCACCGTCCCGGCCTGCACGAACTGCAGCCCGATCGAATTGCGCACCACCGTATGGTCGGTGGTCGGCTCGGCGGTCTTCCAGGCGTTGAGCGAGCAGAACAGCCCCTCCTCGACCGGCACGAACTCGAGCTTTTCGACGTGGGCGACGCGCTCGGCCGGGTAGAGCTGGCGCAGGATCTCCAGGCCCGACTGGCGCTGGGCCATGGCCGTCAGTTCGGCTTGGTCGATCCACGTCGTCATCGCGACACCGTGGCCAGCCGCCCGCCCGCGCGCAAGCCCGCGATCGCCGCCGCTGCGGATCGGCCATCGCTTCGTGCGGAAATGTAAAGCCTAGCGGGTCGAGCTCGTCAGGGCGTCGCGGACCACGGTCTGGAAGTCGAACACCGACATCTGCTGGCCGGCGATGCGCTGCGGCTTGCCCATGCAGACCTGCTGCATCAGTTCGTACCGTTCGTCGCCGGGGGCCACGTCCTGCCACTCGCCGGGCGTCTCCACCGCGCGCAGCGTCTCCCCGTCCGGCGAGACGAAGCGGCGGGCGAGGTCGCGGGTGCGGCGCATGGCGCAGGAGAATTCGCGGAAGGTCGCCACCATGCTCGCCCCGTCCATCGGGTGGGCGACGATCTGGTAGACCCAGGCCTGCGCCATGGCTCCTTCGCGCCGGACGCTGCCGACGTCATAGACCAGGGCGCTCTGCCCCTTCTTGAAGCTGACGGCTTCGAACGGGGCGGCGTGCGCGCCGCTGGCCAGCAGCGCCAGACCCACGGCGGCGACCGCCGCCTTGCGATAGCTCATCCCACAGCCCTCCGAGCGAGCGTGGCCCACCTGCGTCCGGCCAGGCCGTTCGCGATTGGGACAGTTAACGTTCCACGCCCCCGGCAGGTTCAGGATCGGCGCCATCTTCGTCAGGCGGACCACGCCGCCACGGCCAGGGTTTGGGGGCCAAGTCCCCAAGGGTTTCGCCCGAGTGACCGGCGCCGGCTCGGTCCTAGGTTGTCGCTCTACGGGACAGGCCCGCGCCGCAGGCCGCCGCCCTCACGGAGAGAGCCTCAATGTCCGCTGAAAACCACCTGCAACCGGCGGCGCTCGCAATCCCCAAGGAAGGCTATTTCGAGCGCGTGGACGGCCCCTACGGCCCGGCCTTTCCGAAGACCCCGGCCAACTATGGGTTTTCACTACTGGCTAAGATCATACCCGGCCGCGAGGACGTGATCCGCGAGCACGGCAAGACCATCGAGGCGGCGATCCGCGACAACCCAGGCCTGCTCGCCCCGCTCAAGCTGCACTTCCTGCGCTGGCTGCTGTTCCCGATCGGGGGCGACACCTACTTCATGTACCAGGGCATCTTCGACACCGACTTCGACAAGTACACTGAGGACGCGGTCGAGCTGTTCAAGCTCTCCGGCGTCGACACGGTGTTCGAGAACCTCCAGGACTTCCCGCCCGACTGGAAGACCAATCCGGCCGCCTTCGTGCGTTACGCCCGCGAACACCAGGTCCCGAGTTTCCTGGAGTATGGCGAATATCCCTATGTGAGCGGCGACGAGATCAAGAAGGCCCTGCGCCTCAAGGCCTCGCTCAGCGACGCCCTTGATCAGCTGCAGTAGCCGCCATGAGCGACCCTGCCCGCACCTATAACCAGGCCCACCGGCCGCGGCCCTACACGCCCGGCCGCCGGCGGGTCAGCGTCTACCTCTCCTGGAGCTATCCCGGCGAGGCCAACCGCCCGACCATCGAGATGGACAACCGCTTCTCGACCATGACCGAGGTGCGCCGGGTGCTATGGCCGGCCTACGAGGTCCCGCGGTTCTCCGACCCGCTGCAGTTCCAGCAGGGCATCGGCGGCGCGCTGGAGCTGTTCTTCTGGGCCTGGGTCCCGTTCCAGACCCTGGTCGGCGAGGTCACCGGCCATCCGGTTCCGGTCTTCCAGCGGGTCGACCAGGCCGGCTTCGCCCTGCCGTTGGACGAGCGGGTGCTGGACGACTGCGACACGCTGTTCCTGTTCGGGCTCGACCACAACATCACCGGCCAGACGCCGACCCAGGCCGAGATCGAGGCGGTCCGCGCCTGGCTGGGGCGCGAGGGCACGCGGCTGGTGATCGGCCCGCACCACGACGTCGGGGCGACCGACGATCTTGAGCAGCGGGCGATGGAGTACGCCCACCACGGCGATGCTCTGGTCCCGCGCCAGCAACGCTTCGGCCAGTACGCCCTGGCGCTGCTGCACGGCCTGGGCGTGCCGGTCCAGAACCGCTGGGCGCTGCGCCCGGCCGTCCGCCCCGGCACGCGCGACAAGATCGCCCCGTTCACGGCGTTCCGCGACGTCGACGCCGCCGGCCTGCTGACCGGGGTGGAAAGCCTCAACTTCCACATGCACCTGCCGCACTACGCCCTGACCCGCGACGACGGGACCGCGCGGGTGCTGGCCACCCAGCCGATCGACCTCGCCCATCCGCATCCGATGACCCAGGCCGGCGAGATGGAGTTCAACGCCCTGGTCTGGGCGCCGCCGGCCGGCGATCGGGCCGGCGACATCGTGGTCTGCGACTCCACCGTGTTCAGCACGCTGTTCGGCGGCGACGCGAGCCTGGAGCGTTTCTGGAAAAACCTCGTCACGGCGTGAGGCGGCGGATGGCGGACGACCCGAACGCGGCGGTTCTGGACCTGGACGACATCCAGAGCGGGGTGCTGCGGCCCCGGCCCTCGCCCTATGCGGCGACCTACATCCTGTTGCGGATCGACAACCGGCATGATGGCCGCGAACTGCTGCGCCGCCTCAGCCAGGTGGTGACCTCCGCCGCGGCGCCCGACCGGCCGGGGCGCGACACCTGGGTCAGCGTCGCCCTGACCTTCGAGGGGCTGCAGGCGCTGGGTGTCCCGCAGGCCTCGCTGGACAGCTTCGCCTGGGAATTCCGCCAGGGCATGACCGCCCGGGCCGCCGCCCTCGGCGACGACGGCGCCAGCGCGCCCGCGCACTGGGAGGCGCCGTTCGGCGGCCCCGGCGTCCACGTGATCCTGGTCGGCGTCGCCCCCGACACCGCCTCGCTGGAGGGGGCGCTCGGCCGCGCCCGCGCCGCCTTCGCCGACCTCGCCGGGATCGTCCCGATCTGGCGGCAGGACTGCCACGCCCCGCCGGACGAGAAGGAGCCCTTCGGCTTCAAGGACGGCATCAGCCATCCGGCCATCGAGGGCAGCGGCATTCCCGGCTCCAACCCGCTGGAGACGCCGCTCAAGGCCGGCGAGCTGGTGCTCGGCTACCCCGACGAGATGGGCGGCCTGCCGCCCGCGCCGCAGCCGGAGATCCTCGGCCTCAACGGCAGCTACGTCGTGTTCCGCAAGCTGCACCAGGACGTCGCCGGCTTCCGCCGCTACCTGCGCGACAACGCAAAGGGGACCGACGATGAGGAGCTGCTGGCCGCCAAGATGATGGGCCGCTGGCGCAGCGGCGCGCCGCTGGCCCTCTGCCCGCTGCACGACGATCCGGCCCTGGGCGCGGACCCTGCGCGCAACAACGCCTTCCTGTTCCGGGACGACGACGCCACCGGCTACAAGACCCCGCCCGGCTCGCACGTCCGCCGCTGCAATCCGCGCGACGCCGAGGTGGCCGGGGTCGTGCGCCTGCACCGGATGATCCGCCGCGGCACGGTCTATGGCCCGCCGCTGCCGGCCGGGGCGCTGGAGGACGACGGCGCCGACCGCGGCCTGATGTTCGCCTTCGTCGGCGCGCACCTGAAGCGCCAGTTCGAGTTCGTACAGTCCGAATGGGTCAACGGCGGCGAGTTCCTGGGCCTGCAGGACGCCATCGACCCGGTGACCGGATCGGCGGACGGGTCCGGCTCCTACACGATCCCGCGCCGGCCGCTGCCGCGCAAGGTCCATGGCCTGGCCCGCTTCGTCACCACCCGCGGCGGCGCCTACGGCTTCATGCCCGGGCTGCGCGCCCTGCGCTGGCTGGCCGATCTGCCCGACGCCCCGCCATGAGCCTGCAGGCCAGCGAGGTGCTGGTGGTCGGGGCCGGACCGGCTGGAACCCTGGCGGCCCTGCGCGCCGGCGACCTCGGCGCGCGCACCACCCTGGTGACCAAGGGCGCGTTCGGCGGCATGGCGGCCAATGACGGACCGGTGCCGGTCCGCACCCTGGCCCACGCCGCGCGGCTGATGCGCGAGGCCCGCCAGCTGCCGCAATACGGCGTGGCGGTCGGCGCGCCGCAGCTCGACTATCCGCGCCTGCTGGCCCGGGTCGACGAGGTGGTCGCCCGCGTCGGCGAGCGCGCCGCCCTGCTGGCCCAGGTCAAGGCCGCCGGCGTCGCCGTCTGCGCCGGCGCCGGGGCCGTCCGCTTCCTTGATCCCCACACCTTGGAGGCCGCCGACGGCCGCCGGTTTCAGGCCGACAAGGTGATCCTCTGCACCGGCGGGATCAGCCGTCGGCTGCCGATCCCCGGCTTCGAGCTGACCTGCACCCACAGCGACGCCTGGTCGCTGACCGCGGTCCCCGAGAGCCTGATCGTCGTCGGGGCCGGGGCCACCGGCGCCCAGGTCGCCTCGGTGTTCAACGCCTTCGGATCGCGCGTGGCGCTGTTCGAGGCCGGCGAGCGGATCCTGCGCACCGAGGAGCCGGAGGTCTCGGCCTGCGTCGCGGGCGCCTTCCGCGCCGCCGGGATCGCGGTCCACGAAGGCTTCGGATCCATCGAGTCCTTCGAACCCGTCCCCGGCGGCGTGCAGATGACCTACGCGCGGGACGGCGAGCGCCGCCAGGCCCAGGCCTCCGTCGTGGTCATGGCCACCGGCTGGGGGGCCGACACCGAAGCCCTCGACCTGCCGGCCGCCGGCGTGGCGCTCGGCCCGCGCGGCTTCGTGCAGGTCGACGCCGCCCAGCGGACCAGCGCCCCGCACATCTACGCCGCCGGCGACGTGGTCGGCGCCCGCATGCTCGCGCCCCAGGCCCTGCAGGCCGGATTCGTCGCCGCCACCAACGCGGTGACCGGCGCCGCCGAGGTCGCCGAGCATCTGGTCAATCCGGTCGGCAGCTTCACCGATCCGGAATACGCCCAGGTCGGGCTGGGCGAGGGTGAGGCCCGCGCCGCCCACGACGTCCACGTCGTCGTCACCGGCTTCGACACGGTCACCCGGGCGATCATCGACGGGCGCGAAACCGGGCTCTGCAAGCTGGTCGTCGACCGCGCCGACCATCGCCTGCTCGGCTGCCACCTGGTCGGCGAGCGCGCCGTCGAGGTCGCCCAGATCGCCGCCGTCGCCATCGCCGGGGCGATGCGCGTCGACGATCTCGCCCGCCTGCCGCTCTCCTATCCGACCTATGCCGGCGTCCTCGGCCGCGCTGCGGCGATGGCCGCCCGCGAGCTGAACCCGGCCCTGGCCCCGCCGCTGTTCGCCGCGGGCCTGCGGTAGGCCGCGATGCGGGCCCGGGGCTATTCCCTGCTGCGCCTGCTCGCCGGCCTCGCGCTGACCGTGCTGCTGACCCTCGCCGCCGCCCCGGTCCGCGCCCAGGACGACGGCGCGCGCGTCTACCAGCTGGCTCCGGTCGGGGCCCAGACCATCACCACCTTCCTGGTCAACAAGCGCGGCAACGAGACGCCGGAGCCGGGCTCGATCGAACCGGGCTCGACGATCGACACCGACATCCTGGTGTTCCGCTACGCCCGCACCTTCGACGTCGCCGGCCGGCCGGCGACGCCGTTCGTGATCGTGCCGACCGGCGAGGTGCGCGCCAGCGGCGCCCCCAAGAGCAGCGGCTTCGGCGACATGCAGATCGGCGGCACGGTCGGCCTGATCGGCGCGCCGGCCCTGTCGCCCGAGGCCTTCGCCGCCTTCAAGCCGGGCTTCGGCATGAGCCTGTTCGGGCGCGTCTACTTCCCGACCGGCGCCTATAGCCACGACAAGCCCGTGAACCTCGGGGCCAACCGCCTCGCCTATCAGGCGGGCTTGCCGATGGTCTACGCCCGCGGCCGTTCGTACCGCGATCCTGCGCTGACCAGCCTGGAGGTGCTGCCGAGCCTGACCTTCTACCAGGACAACGACGATCCGTTCGGCGCGGAGCGAAGCGCCAAGGAGCCGCTGTTCACGGTCGAGGCCCACCTCACCCACAATTTCAGTCCGCGGGTCTGGGCCTCGGCCGACCTGCTCTACCGGCAAGGCGGCGAGACGCGCATCGACGGCGGCCCCGAAGACAGCGGCACGCACGGATGGACGGCGGGCGGCAGCCTGGCCCTGCCGTTCGTTTCGCGGACCAATCTGATCTTCACCTACCAGCACGTCATCGAACGCCACGACGACGGCCCGGACGGCTGGTTCTTCCGCACCGCCCTGGTCGCGCCGTTCTGACGCCGCACCGCTCGCCCCGCCCGGCTCGCCGCTCGTCCCAGAGGGCTTCTCAAGGCCGCGGCCGGCGCGAACATCGGGCCATGATCCAGCGTCTCGCCGTCGCCGCGCTTTGCGCCCTCGCCGCCTGCAGTCCGCCCGCGGCCCCGCCGGCTCCGGCCCCGGAGGCCGACTGGCCCTATTACGGCGGCGACGCCGGGGGCCAGCGGTTCTCGCCCGCCGCCCAGATCACCCCGGCCAACGTGAAAGGGCTGAAGCTCGCCTGGACCTACTCCACCGGCCACATGCGGACCCACGCCGAGGCGGTGCAGCGCGCGGCGTTCGAGGCGACCCCGATCCTGGCCGGCGGCCGGCTCTATCTCTGCAGCCCGTTCAACGTCGCCAGCGCCCACGATCCCGGCACCGGCAAGGCGCTCTGGACCTTCGACCCGAAGATCGACGCAGGCGCCCGCTATCCCAACAGCTTCAACTGCCGCGGCGTCGCCTATTGGCGCGATCCCGCCGCCCCAGCTGACGCTCCCTGCGCCGAGCGGATCTTCATGGCGACCAACGACCGACGGCTCTTCGCGCTCGACGCCGCCACCGGCCGCGCCTGCGCGGGCTTTGGCCAGGCCGGCCAGCTCGACGCCATGCCGGGCGCGCGGCTGGCCCGCCCGGACGGAGCGCAGATCACCTCGGCCCCGGTGGTGATCGACGGGATCGTCGTGGTCGGCTCCTCAATCGACGACAACCAGCGGGTCCGCGAAACGCCCGGCACGGTCCACGCCTTCGACGCGGTCACCGGCGCCCTGCGCTGGACCTACGATCCGCTGCAGGCGGCCGGGCCCGGGGTCGTCGCCGGCGCGGCCAACGTCTGGGCCCCGATGTCCGCCGACCCGGCCCGCGGCCTGGTGTTCCTGCCGACCTCCAGCCCCAGCCCCGACTTCTACGGCGCCGCGCGCCCGGGCGACGCCGCCCACGCCAACTCGGTGGTCGCCGTCCACGCCGCCACCGGCCAGGTCGCCTGGGCGTTCCAGACCACCCACCACGACGTCTGGGACTACGACGTCCCGGCCCAGCCGACCCTGGCCATGCTCGGCTATCGCGGCGGCCCGGTCCGCCCGGCGGTGATCCAGACCACCAAGCAGGGCCTGGTCTTCACCCTCGACCGCGAGACCGGCCAGCCGATCATCCCGGTCGAGGAGCGCCCCGTGCCCCAGGGCGGCGAGGTCGGCGAGGTGCTCTCGCCCACCCAGCCCTTCCCGGTCGCGCCCGCGCCGCTGGCCCCCAGCCGCATCACCCCGGACGACGCCTACGGCCTGACGCCCTGGGACAAGGACGCCTGCCGCAAGCTGATCGCCGGGGCCCGCAACGAGGGGCTCTACACCCCGCCCAGCACCCGCGGGACGATCCTCTACCCGTTCACCGGCGGCGGTTCGAACTGGGGCGGCATCGCCTTCGATCCGCGCCGGGGGGTGGCGTTCATCAACACCTCCTCGGCCCTGCACAAGGTCACCCTGATCCCGGCGGGCCAGGTCGCCGGCGAGAAGCAGGCCAACCCCGGCCTCGAGATCAGCCCCCAGGCCGGCGCCCCCTACGGCATGCGGCGCGAGCTGCTGCGCTCGCCGCTCGGCCTGCCCTGCAACCCGCCGCCCTGGGGCCTGCTGAGCGCCGTCGACATGACCACCGGCAAGGTGCTCTGGCGCACCCCGCTCGGCGCCACCGGCGACCTCGCGCCCGGCTCGCAGGTCTTCGTCCGCGGGGTCGGCACACCCAACTTCGGCGGCCCGATCGCCACCGCCTCCGGCCTGGTGTTCATCGGCGCGGCGATGGACGACTACCTGCGCGCCTTCGACGCCAAGTCCGGTCGCGAGCTCTGGAAGGGCCGCCTGCCGGCCGGCGGCCAGGCCACGCCGATGACCTATGTCTGGAAGGGCCGTCAGTACGTGGTCATCGCCGCCGGCGGCCACGCCAAGGGCGACACCAAACGCGGCGACCAGGTCGTCGCCTTCGCCCTGCCGGACTAGAACCGCTCTTGACCGCCGTTGCGTAACAGGCCGAGCGTGGCGCCCAAAATTTAGGAAGGAACGCTCCGCCATGACTGCTACGCCTGACTTCAAGCTCCTGATCGGCGGCCAACTGGTGGCCGGCGACGCGACGATGGACGTGATCAACCCGGCCACCGAGCAGCGCGTCGCCGTCTGCTCGCGCGCCTCCAAGGCCCAGCTCGACCAGGCGGTCGCCGCCGCCAAGGCCGCGTTCCCGGCCTGGGCCGCCACCTCGATCGACGAGCGCCGCAAGGCGCTGCTGGCCATGGCCGACGCCATCCAGGGCGCCGCGCCCGAGCTCGCGCGCCTGCTGACCCAGGAACAGGGCAAGCCGCTGCAGGCGGCGATGGGCGAGGTGTTCGGGGCTGCGGCCTTCTTCCGCTACTTCGCCAGCCTCGATCTGCCGGCCAAGACCGTCCAGGACGACGCGACCGGCCGCGTCGAGATCCGCCGCAAGCCGCTCGGCGTGATCGGGGCCATCGTGCCCTGGAACTTCCCGCTGATCCTGATGTCCTTCAAGGTTCCGGCCGCCCTGCTGGCCGGCAACACCATCGTCCTGAAGCCGGCCGCGACCACGCCGCTCTCGACCCTGAAGATCGCCGAACTGGTCAAGGACCTGGTCCCGCCCGGCGTGCTCAACGTCATCGCCGACGCCAACGACCTGGGCGCGGCGATCACCGGCCATCCCGACATCCGCAAGATCAGCTTCACCGGCTCGACCGAGACCGGCAAGCGGGTGATGGCCGGCGCCGCCGACGCCCTCAAGCGCGTCACCCTGGAGCTGGGCGGCAACGACGCGGCCATCGTGCTGGACGACGTCGACCCGGTCGAGACCGCGCCGAAGATCTTCGCCGCCGCCTTCCAGAATTCCGGGCAGGTCTGCATCGCCGCCAAGCGGGTCTACATCCACGAGAGCATCTACGACGCCATGTGCGCCGAGCTGGCCAAGCTCGCCGACGCGGCCGTGGTCGGCGACGGCCTGGAGCAAGGCACCCAGTTCGGCCCGCTGCAGAACAAGGCCCAGTTCGACAAGGTCCTCGACTACATCGAGGCCGGCAAGCGCGACGGCAAGGTCATCGCCGGCGGCGCCCGCGCCGGCGACACCGGCTACTTCATCCGTCCGACCATCGTGCGCGACATCACCGACGGCTCCAAGCTGGTCGACGAGGAGCAGTTCGGCCCGGTGCTGCCGCTGATCAAGTTCAAGGACGCCGCCGACGCCGTGGCCCGCGCCAACGCCTCGGAGTACGGCCTCGGCGGCTCGATCTGGGCCAAGGACGCCGAGCGCGCCTGGGACCTGGCCGCGGGCATGGAGTCCGGCACCGTCTGGATCAACAAGCACGCCGACCTGCAGCCGCACCTGCCGTTCGGCGGGGCCAAGCTCTCGGGCGTCGGCAGCGAACTGGGCGAAGAGGGCCTCAAGGAGTTCACCCAGGTCCAGGTCCTGAACATGGTGCGCTAACGGCCCGCGGCGGCCCCGGCTCGCGCCGGGGCCGCCACCTTGTCGTCCCAACTTTAGACCCGCCCTCCCACACCTTGAGCGCGGCCCATAGTCACCGACTTGGAGACGGTGAACTTACTTGCTGAAGCGGCCAGCCGAACAGCGGCTGCGAGCGCTGGCGGTTAGTAATTTCGTCTTAATCATGGCGCCCGACCCTGCCCATCGCTGGCTCGTCGCCAGCAATTGCATTTCCAAGCGGGTTTGGGTGGGCGCGTGCAGAGTTGGGAAGTAACGGCCGGGATTCGGTCCGAGGTCGTGTTTGTCGATACCCGTATTGAGGGCTACGAGACCATCGTCGCCGGTATTGCTCCGACCGCTGAGGTGGTGCTGATCGACGCCAGCGGTGACGGCGTCGCGCAGATGGCGCAGGCGTTGGCGGAGCGGTCGGATATCGAGGCCATCCATATCGTCGGGCATGGCCAGGCCGGCCTGCTGCTCCTGGGATCGGCCGCACTGCATGCAGGCAATCTCGACGCCTATACCGGCGAACTCGGCGCCATCGGACGAGCGCTCGCACCCGGCGGCGACATCCAGCTATGGGGATGCGAGATCGGAGCGGGTTCCGAGGGGCGGACCTTCATCCATGCCCTGGCCGGCGCCACCGGCGCCGACGTCGCAGCCTCGGACGATCTCACCGGCGCGAGCGGCGACTGGACGCTTGAGGTCGCGAGCGGCGAGGTGGCGGCCTCGGCCGCACTGGACGCCGCCACGCTCGACGCCTTCCAGGGGAGCCTGGCCAGTGTGGCGGGGACTATCGACTTCACGAGCGGGACCGTTCTCGGCCCAACCGTGACCGACGGCATGGGCGGCTCCAGCGACATCCCCGGCGCCGTCTACCAGATCCTCGCTACGTCGACCGATGGAACGCCGACAGGCGTTGCTTGGGAGTACTTCAGCGACCCATCTGGCTTGGAGGGCATCGGTACGGGCGCTGCCGAGGGCGACCCGGTCGTGGTGATCCGCACGGCCGACAGTTCGCAATTCTGGTTCAAGGGCATCACCACCTCTAACCATATCGGCGCCCAAACCAGGGTGACGTTTGAAGGTTTCCGCGACGGCGTCTCTACGGGGGCGGTGACTTTGAATGTCGCCCCCACCGGCATCGACACCTACACCGTAACAGACCTGCCCGCGTCGACATTCCAAAACGTGGATGAGGTTCGGATCACCAACCCCGACTATTCGGGAAGCTTTTTCGCCTACGACAACATCGTCCTCGGAGACCCGGTGGTCCCCAATCTTTCGCCGGTGATCGACGCTAACGGGGCGGGCGGCGGGACGGCGAACGCCGTCACGTTTACCGAGAACGGCCCGGCCGTTCGTATCCTGACCAGCGACGCAACCCTCACCGACGACGACAACCTCACGAGCATGACCCTGAAGCTCGCGTCGACCCCCGACGGCGCCGCCGAACTGATGGCCTATTCGGCGGCTCTCAACGGCGGCGCCTCCCTGGCCTCGCTCGGCCTGTCGGGCGCTTACGACAGCGCGACCGGGACCTACACCATATCCGGCACGGCGGCGTCCGCCGTCTATCAGGGCGTCGCGCGGGCGATGGTCTACGCCAACAGCAGCGAAGCGCCCGCCACCGCTAGTCGGACCGTGACGATTTCGGCGACCGACGCCGACGGCGCGACCGGTCAAGCGACTGCGACCATCACCGTCGCGGCGGTGAACGACGCGCCCACGGCGACGAACCTGAGCCAGAGCACGGGGGCGGCCCAAGGCGGTCCCTCAGTGGCGCTGAACGACATCGTCGTCACCGATGTGGACACCGGCGATACGATCACGGCGACCCTCACCCTGAGCGATCCGGCCGCCGGCGCGCTGAGCACCGGGACGTTCGGTTCGGCGACCTCGACCTTCAACACCGGTACGGGCGTCTGGACCGTCGCGGGCTCCGTGGCGGACGTCAATGCGGCGCTCGCCTCGGTGGCGCTGACGCCGTCGGCGGGCAACGCGCAGGACTTCAGCATCACCACTCGCATCCGTGACGCGGCGGGCACAGGCCCTGCGGACGGGACAATTGCGGTGACGGTCGCCGCCGCGGACCCGCCGCCCTCGGTCAGCGGCGCCATCGCCGTTCCGGCCAACGGCAGCTACGCGGCAGGTCAGACGCTGAGCTTCACCGTCACCTTCGACGAGAACGTCACGGTGACCGGGACCGACAGCGTGCTCGGCCTGACCATCGGCAGCGTGGCGCGTGACGCGACATTCGCCTCCAGCACCGCCAATTCGATCACCTACGTTTACACGGTGCAGGCCGGCGACACCGACGCCAACGGCATCTCGGTCGGCGGCGTGACGCTGGGGACCACGACGATCCGCGACGGCGCCGGCAACGACGCTGTCCTGAACCTCAGCGGCCACCTGCCGTCGACCGCCGGCGTCTTGGTCGATACGACCGCCCCTGCCGTCGCCAGCGTCATCGTGCCGCCCAACGACACCTACGTGGCCGGCCAGAACCTCGACTTCACGGTGACCTTCGATGAGAACGTCACGGTGACCGGCGCCGACGGCACAGTCGGCCTGACCGTCGGCGCCGCGGCCCGCAGCGCCGCCTTCCTTTCCAGCAGCGGCAATACGGTCACCTACCGCTACACGGTCCAGGCCGGGGACGTGGACGCCGATGGCGTTACGATAGGCGGCCTTACGCTTGGCGGCGGCAGCATCCGCGACGCCGCCGGCAACAACGCCGTCCTGACCCTGAACAGCGTCGGGGCCACCGCCAACGTGCTTGTCGACGCAACCGTGCCGACGGTGAGCGGAAATATCACCGTTCCGGTCGCCGACACCTACATCGTGGGCGATACGCTGAACTTCACCGTCACCTTCAACGAGAACGTGACCCTGAACGGCACGCCCAGCACGCTCGGCCTGAACATCGGCGGCGCGGCGCGCAGCGCCACCATCACCGGCACGACGGCCAATTCGATCACCTACAGCTACACGGTGCAGAACGGCGACAACGATGGCGACGGCATTGCGGTCAGCGGCGTCTCGCTGAACGGCGGGACGATCCGCGACGGCTCTGGCAACAACGCCAACCTCGCCCTCTCCGGCCATGTCCCATCGACCTCGGGCGTCCTGATCGATGGAGGCCCGCCCTCGGTCAGCGGCGCCATCGCCGTTCCGGCCAACGGCAGCTACGCGGCAGGTCAGACGCTGAGCTTCACCCTCACCTTCGACGAGAACGTCACGGTGACCGGGACCGACAGCGTGCTCGGCCTGACCATCGGCAGCGTGGCGCGTGATGCGACATTCGCCTCCAGCACCGCCAATTCGATCACCTACGCCTACACGGTGCAGGCCGGCGACACCGACGCCAACGGCATCTCGGTCGGCGGCGTCACGCTGGGGACCACGACGATCAAGGATGGGGGCGGCAACGACGCCATCTTGAATCTCAGCGGCCACGTGCCCACCACCGCGGGCATCCTGGTGGACACGACCGCCCCTGCGGTCGCCAGCGTCAGCGTGCCCTCCAATGGCGCCTACGCGGCCGGCCAGCACCTCGACTTCACGGTGACCTTCGATGAGAACGTGACCATCACTGGGACGGACAGTGCGCTTGGCCTGACGGTCGGCGCCGCGGCCCGCAGCGCCACCTTCCTTTCCAGCAGCGGCAATACGGTCACCTACCGCTACACGGTCCAGGCCGGAGACGCGGACGCCGACGGCGTTACGATAGGCGGCCTTACGCTCGCCGGCGGCGCGATCCGCGACGCCGCCGGCAATGACGCCGTCCTGACGCTGAACAGTGTGGGCGCGACCGGCGGCGTGCTGGTCGACGCCAGCCTGCCGATGGTGACCGGGAACATCGGCGTTCCCGCCGACGGCGTGTACGCCGCGGGCCAGACGCTGAACTTCACCGTGACCTTCAGCGAAAATGTGCTCGTGTCCGGGACCGACAGCGCGCTCGGCCTGACCATCGGCGGCGCGGCCCGCAGCGCGACCTACGCCTCCAAGACGGCCAACTCGATCACCTACGCCTACACGGTGCAGGCGGGCGACAACGATGGCGACGGCGTCGCGGTCGGCGCGATCTCGCTGGGAAGCAGCACCATCCGGGACGGCGGCGGCAACAACGCCGACCTGACCCTCACCGGCCGCGTGCCGGCCACAACCGGCGTGCTGGTCGACACTGCCGCGCCTTCCTTCGTGAGCGCCAGCATCAACGGCGCCACGCTTGTCATGACCTATTCCGACGCAGATCTGCTGGATGCGGCTCATGCGCCTACGGCGGGCGCCTTCGCCGTCATGGCGGGCGGTGCCCCCATTGCTGTAACAGCGGTCGCGGTCAATGGGGCGGCGCACACCGTCACGCTGACGCTGGCCTCGCCCGTCGCCGCCGGGGTGACGGTCACGGTCGCCTACACCGATCCGAGCGGCGGCGACGACGCCAACGCCGTCCAGGACGCCGGCGGCAACGACGCGGCTAGCCTCACCGCCACCAGCGTCACCAACACGACAGCAGCGCCGCCGACCACGACGCCGCCGACCACAACCCTGATCGACGGCGTTTCGGTCGAGAAGGCTGTGGGCGCAACACCAGACGGCACGCCGACCCAGACGGTGACGATCCCGGTCGTGCTCTCGACGCGTCAGGATCAGGTCGGGAACAACCAGGTTGCGGACATTCCGCTGGTGACGGCCAGTTCCGGCGCCGCCTTGCTCGGGATTCAGGCGCCGATCGGTCTCGGCCTGACCGCAAGCGGCCCGCAAGCTCCAAGGGCGGCCGGCGATTCCCTGACCGACCTGATCCGCGCGATCCAGGCCCACAGTAGCGGCGGGTCGCAGGATCAGAATCAACTCACCGGCGGCGGGACGAGCTTCGTGAACGGCCTTACGTCCGGCACGCCCTTGCTGGTTCAGACCATCGTAACCCAGGGAGGCGGCGGATCCGCCGAAAGCCCGCTGGTTATCCAGGGCCAACCGCAGGATTCTGTGCAGACCGCGCTGGTGATCGACACGCACAGCCAGCCCGGCGGCGTGCCGATCGAACTGCAGAACGTGGACTTCGCGGCGATCATCGGCGCCGCGACCGTGACCGGCGGGGCGGGTTCCCAGCATGTCTGGGGTGACAGCGCGAACCAGTCCATCTTCTTAGGGGCGGACGACGACGTCCTGAACGGCGGCGGTGGAAACGACACGGTCGGCTCGGCCGGCGGGAACGATCAGGTTCACGGCGACGACGGCGACGACGTGGTCTTCGGCGGTGAAGGCGACGACTTCGTGCACGGCAACGCCGGGAACGACACCGCCCGGGGCGATGCGGGCGAGGACCGCGTCTACGGCGGCAAGGGCGACGACCAGGTGTTCGGCGGCGGCGACAACGATCTGCTGTTCGGCGACCTTGGCCACGACACCCTGCAAGGCAACACCGGCCAGGACACGCTAAGCGGCGGCGAAGGCGCCGATCTCCTCCACGGCGGGCAGGACAGCGACGTCCTGTTCGGCGGCGGCGACAACGACTTGCTGTTCGGTGACCTGGGCCAGGACTCTCTGCAGGGCAACACTGGCCAGGACACGCTGGACGGCGGCGCGGGCGCCGACATCCTTTATGGCGGCCAGGGCGACGACGTCCTGTTCGGGGGCGACGGGGCCGATACTCTGTTCGGCGACCTCGGCGACGACACGCTGACGGGAGGCCTGGGCGCAGACCTCTACGTGACCGCCGGCGGCAGGGGCGAGGACCAGGTCCTCGACTTCAACTTCGCCGCGGGCGACCGGATAGGCTTGCTGGCTGGGAGCGCCTACAGCGCCGCTCAGGTCGACGGAAACACGGTGATTTCCCTCACCGGTGGAGGACAGATGACGCTGGTCAATGTCCAGCTGTCCGGTTTGGGCGATGGGTGGATCATGACGATCTAACGCCTGGGCGGACGGACGTGGCGCAAGGGCTTGCCGCCAGTCTCATGTTGGGCCGCCCCCCTCATTGCCCGAGGGTGTAGCGCGCACTGAGGCTGAGGCTGAACTGGTCCGGCGCGCCCAGGTCCTCGACGATCGGGCTGTCGGCGCCGTCGCCCGTGATCCGTGAATAGGTGGCCACGCTCTGCACGCTCCAGCGCGGCGTCACCCGGTACTCGGCGCTGGCGACCAGCCCGGGCGACCAGGTGGCGCCGCTCGGCGCATAGGCCGCGAGCCCGAGCGGGCTGCGCGCGGCGTCCTGCGGCGTGACCTGGAAATAGGTGCTGGTGAAGTCGTCGTCGCCCCAGTCGAGGCGCGGCCCGGCCGTGAACGTCCAACGCTCGCCGCGGACGATGGCGTCGGCGCCGAAGTCGCCGACCCAGGCGTCGTGGCCGCCGAAGCCGCGGCGCGCCTCGGCCCGAAACCGCAGCCAGTCCGTGGGCCACCAGTTGACGAAGCCGCCGGCCTCGACGGTCCCGTCGATCTTCTCGAAGCCGCGCAGGTCGTTGTCGTCCTCCCGCGACGAGCGCCAACGGCCGACCACCCCGGCGGTCACCGGCCCGGTCCCGATCAGGCCCAGGCTGACCCCGTCGTCCGGCGCGCCCTTGGGGGTCGGCGCCGCGTCGCGCCGCACCAGCACCACCGCCCCGGTGAACCAGGCCCGGTAGTCGTCCGATCCGAGATAGTCGGGGGCGTAGCGCACGCCGCCGCGGACGCTGTCGAGCGTCCAGCCCAGCAGCGTCGGGGCCTCCTGCGCCGCGGCCGGCGCCGCCGACGCCAGGATCAGCCCGCTCGCCGCCAGTACGCGTCGCAAGACCATGGCCTGACCCTCCCGCCGTCGTTGCGAGCGCGCCACGCATCCGCAACGCTCGGTCACCGAGCTTCGACGATAGTTCGACACCCCGCAAGAATATCGACCGAACCCGCTCATTTCGGCCAATTCCATTGAGCACCTCGATGGCCTGGGATCGCCCGCTCCTGGCCGATGGACAGACGCCCGCCCCAATGTAGAGTTGCGCGGCGAGGAACTGCCGTTCGGGGTAGCAATGCAGCCGTTCTGGACGTTGGACGTCATCGATCCGGACAGGCCGGCCCTGGTCTCGCTCAGGGACGGCGAGACGAGCTACCGGACGCTCTCGCGGAACGCGGACGCTTGGGCCGACCGCTTGAGGACGCTGGCGGGCGGCCTGGTCCCGTTGGTGCTGCTCGATTTCCCGACGACGACCGAGGCGATCGGCGCCTATCTGGGCGCCCTGCGCGCGGGCTTTCCGGTGATGCTCCAGCAGCCCGGGGCCTCCCCGCCCGACAGCCGCATCCAGCAGATATGGACCCCCGACCTCCACCTGAAGGCGGGCGCCGGCGAAGACCTCGTCGCCGAGGTGCGGGCGGGCTGGCGGGACGGCGGCTGGCCGCCGCCGCATCCCGACCTGGCGCTTCTGCTGTCGACCTCGGGCAGCACCGGCGAGCCGAAGATGGTCCGCCTCTCGGGCGACAACATCGCCGTCAACGCCGCGTCGATCGCCGAGTACCTCGGTCTGAGCGCCCAGGACCGGGCCGCGACCACCCTGCCGCTGTTCTATTCCTACGGACTGTCGGTCCTGAACTCCTACCTCTCGGCCGGGGCGAGCCTGGTGCTGACCGACCGCTCGGTGTCCGACCCGGCGTTCTTGGCCGAGGCGGAGGCCGCGGGCGTCACCAGCCTGGCGCTGGTGCCGCACCAGTTCGACCTGCTGGCCGCGGCCGGTTTCTCCGGCGCCGAACTGCCGCGCCTGCGCTACGTCACCCAGGCGGGCGGGCGGCTCGCTCCGGAGATGGCGCGCCGCTTCAGCGCGCTCGGCCGCGACGGCGGCTGGGACCTGGTGCTGATGTACGGGCAGACCGAGGCCGCGCCGCGCATCTCCTGGGTTCCGCCCCAGGCCCTGCCCGAGGCCGCCGACACCATCGGCCAGCCGATCCCGGGCGGGCGGATCTGGCTGGCCGACGAGGCGGGCGGCGAAATCCTCGGCCCCGGTCGACCGGGCGAGCTGGTCTATGAAGGCCCCAATGTGATGATGGGCTACGCGCTCGAACGCGTCGGGCTCGCCGCCCCGCCCGGTCCGGCGCAGCTCCGCACCGGCGACATCGCCGAGCGCACGGCCGCGGGCTACTACCGCATCGTCGGGCGCATGAAGCGCTTCGTGAAGCTCTTCGGCCTGCGGCTCAGTCTGGACCAGATCGAGCAGGCCTTGAGCGAGGCCGGCGTCCCGGCCCACGCCCTCGCCGCCGGCGACCGGCTGGTGCTGCTGGTCCGCCAGGCCGGACAGGTCGAGGCCGCGCGGGCGCTCATCGCCCAACTCTACGACCTGCCGCCGGCGCAGATCGCCGCCGCCGCGCTGGCCGAGCCGCCGCTCCTGGCGTCGGGAAAGATCGACCAGCAGGCGCTGGAAGAGATCGCCGCCGAGGTGGCCGACGCCGCCGTGGCCGCGCGCCGCCAGGCCGCTCAGTCGAGCAGCCTAGCCGCCATCCTGCGCGAGGCCACCCGCAGCGCGAGCGTTGGGCCGAGCGACAGCTTCACCGGCCTCGGCGGCGACTCGCTGAGCTACCTCACCATGCAGATGGCGCTTGAGGAGCGGCTCGGCCGCGCCCCGGCGGGCTGGGAGAACATGCCGCTGGCCGCGCTCGAGGCCCTGGTCCCGGCCAGCGCGGCCCGCCCGCCGTTGGCGCGGATCGACACCGACCTGCTGCTGCGGCTGGCGGCGATCTCGCTCGTCGTCGCCCAGCACGCCAGCGCCTATCCCCTCCGCGGCGGAACCTGGATCCTGATCGCGGTGATGGGCTTCTCCATGGGCCGCTTCCAGCTGCGGCAGATCGCCGAGGGCGACGCCGTCGGGTTCGCCAGGCGCATGCTCTACCCGATCGTGCCGATCTATTTTGCGTTGCTGGCGGCCTATGGCCTGGCGCGCGAGGCCCCGCCGCTCAGCTATTTCCTGCTGCTCGGCAATTACCAGCCGCTGATGTTCGGCTCGCTGCTCGGCCCGTTCTGGTTCGTCAGCCTCTACGCCCAGATCGTGGCGGTAATGGCGCTGGTCACCGCCATCCCCGGCTTACGACAGCAAGCGGCCAACCAGCCCTGGCGCTCAGGGCTGGTCGTCTCTGGACTGCTGGCGCTCGCGCTGGCGGGCCTGGCGCTCGTGCAGTCGGGGCCGGGCCTGCCCTATCTCGGCCAGCGCGGCCTGCCCGAGGCGTTCAGCATCTTCGTGGTCGGCTGGCTGATGCAGACCATGCGCGGCCCGCGGCAGATCGCGGCCACCCTCGCCATGGCCGCCCTCACCCTGGCCCTGCTGGTCCAGATCGACATGAGCGCGCAGGTGCTCGGCCTCGTCGCCCCGGCGCTGGCCCTCCTGGCGCTGCGGCTGTCGATCCCGGCGCCGCGTGCGCTGGCGCGCCTCGCCGCCAGCCTCGGAACCGCGACGCTCTACGTCTACCTGCTGCATCCGGTCGTCCTCCACGGCCTGAGGCCGCTTGGCCTGTCCGACCCGGCGAACATCGCCCTGGCCCTGGTCCTGAGCTTCGCCGTCGGCCTGGTCGCGCACCGCGCCTTCGTCGCCGCCGAGCGCCTGGTGCGCAGCCGCCTGGCCCGCGCATTGGCTTTCGCCGCGGAAAGCTGACAGGTTCCCCTGCGCAACGCACCCAGGACCCCATCATGCAGTTCGACGACGTCATCCTCGGCCGCCGCAGCATCCGCGGCTACAAGCCCGATCCGGTCCCGCGCGCGCTGATTGAGGAGATCATCGGCCTGGCCATGCGCGCGCCCTCGTCGATGAACACCCAGCCGTGGAACTTCTACGTGCTGACCGGCGCGCCGCTGGACAGGATCCGCGCCGGCAACACCGAGCGCAACCTGGCCGGCGTCCCGCACTCGCGCGAGTTCCGCACCGGCGAGGCCTTCGCCGGCCCGCACCGCGACCGCCAGGTCGGGGTCGCCAAGCAGCTGTTCGCGGCCATGGGCATCGCCCGCGAGGACAAGGAGATGCGCCAGGACTGGGTGCTGCGGGGCTTTCGCCAGTTCGACGCCCCGGTCTGCGTGATCATCACCTATGACCGCGTGCTGGCCGGCAGCGACGACACCCCGTTCGACTGCGGGGCGGTGACCACGGCCCTCGTCAACGCCGCCTGGTCGCGCGGCCTGGGCGCCGTGATCAACAGCCAGGGCATCATGCAGTCGCCGGTGGTGCGCGAGCACGCCGGCATCGCCGACGACCAGGTGATCATGAAGGCGGTCGCGCTCGGCTGGCCCGACGAGAGCTTCCCGGCCAACGCCGTGGTCTCCGAACGCAAGTCGGTGGACGAGGCCACGGTGTTCGTCGGCTTCTGAGGCCGGCGCGCTTTGCCGCAGGGCGCGGCCGGCGCGAACCCCGCTAGAGCTTGGCCGGGGGACGTCTGACTAGCTGGAGTTCGTGCGTGGTCACGATGTCCCTTCGCGCGCGCCTGCTCGCCCTGCTCGCCGTGCTCGCCCTGCCGCTTCCCGCCCAGGCCCGCGGGCTGGAGGCGCAGGTGCTGGCCGAGCTCAATTACGCCCGCGCCCATCCCGCCCGGTACGCCGAAGAGCTCGCGCAAGGCGGCTGGGCGCTGCGTGACGAGGACCCGCGCGTGGTCGACGAGGCGATCGGCTTCCTGCTGGCCCAGCGGCCGCTGCCGCCGCTGCGCGCCCATGCCGGGCTGGAGGCCGCGGCCGGCGCCCATGTCCGCGCCCAGGCCCGCCGCGGCACCGAGGGCCACGGCGGCGGCGCCGGCGGCCTGGCCGCGCGGCTGAAGGCCCAGGGCGTCTGGGCCGGCCTCAGCGCCGAGACCATCTCCTACGGCTATGCCGAGGCCCGCGAGGTGGTGGTCCAGCTGGTCGTCGACAGCCGCGTCCCCGGCCGCGGCCACCGCAAGACCATCTTCGGGGCCGGCTACAGCCTGGCCGGCGTCGCCTGCGGCCCGCACGCGGCCTATGGCGCCATGTGCGTGATCGACTTCGCCGGCGCCCTGGCCCCGCGCTGAGGCCGCGACGCCCCAAGTGTCATCCCGGTTTCGGCGCAGCCGAAGACCGGGACCCATGAACACCAGATCCTTCAGGAAGACTCAGTCCTCTCCCCAGCCGCGGCGCGAATGGATCCCGGACAAGCCCTGACGGGCTTTCCGGGATGACACCTGAGTGTTTCCGTTTGACGCCCGTCTAGGCGCCCAGCCCCCGCCGGCCCTAGAGTGCGCCCATGTCCCGCGTACCCGCTTTCCTCTGCGCCGGCCTGGTCGCCGCCCTGGGCCTCGGCGCCGCCGCCCTGCAGCAGATCCCCCGCGAGCCTGAGACCGCCCGCCTCACCGCCTGGCCGCAGACCGCCGCCATGCCCGGCTTCGGCGACACCGGCGAGCTCGGCCCCTCGGAGATCGCCGACCTCACCGAATACGTCCTGGCCCTGGCCGGCGCCCCGCGCGACCAGGCCGCCATCGTCCGCGCCGTGCCGCTCTACCAGGCCCATTGCGCCGCCTGCCACGGGCTCGGCGGCGAGGGCGCGGAGATCCTCGGCACGCCCGACCTCACCCGCGGCCAGTTCCGCTATGCGACCGACGCGGCCGGCGTGCAGATGCAGATCTGGCACGGGACCGACGGCCGCGGCCCGCTGCGCGAGGCCGCCCGCCGCGCCCGCCCCAAGGGCTGAACCGCGCCCCGATCCCTGCTAAGCCGAACGCCCCGCCGCCCGAGGAGCCCAAGATGGACGCCCCCACCCGACGCCGCCTGATCGCCGCCGGCGGCCTGATCCTCGCCGCCCCGCAGAGCGCGCTGGCTGCCGCCGCCAAGCCGCGGGTGGCCATCAAGACCCCGCGCGGCGTGATCATCGTCGAGCTGGAGCCCCGCAAAGCCCCCCTCACCGTCGCCAACTTCCTGCGCTATGTGGACGCCCAGTCCTATGACGGCGGCAGCTTCTTCCGCGCCGCCCGCACGCCGGGCGCAGCCAAGGACGGCACCCTCGTCGGCGCTCCGGACGCCAAGGTCCGCCCCTTCCCGCCGATCGCCCACGAGAGCACGACCAAGACCGGCCTCAAGCACCTCAACGGCACGATCTCGCTCGGCCGCTTCGCCACCGGCACGGCGACCAGCAACTTCTTCATCTGCGTCGGCGACCAGCCCTATCTCGACGCCAACCCGGCCGCCAAGGGCGACAACCTCGGCTACGCCGCCTTCGGCCGCGTGGTCCAGGGCATGCCGGTGGTCGAAAAGATCCTCTCCCTGCCCACCAACGGCGAGACCAAGTTCAAGGACCAGCGCGGCCAGTGGCTCAAGCCCCCGGTCCCGATCACCACCATGCGCCGCACGTAAAGAACCCGCTCATCCCCGCGAAGGCGGGGACCCAAGCCGAGCCCGCCGCCCCAACCCACCGTCCCCTCTCCCCCGCGGGGGAGAGGGCTAGGGTGAGGGGGCCACAAGCCATCGGCCTCACCGCCGCCGACCCAGCAGAGCGCCGCTCCGCGCCGCCTCCCCTCACCCAACCTCTCCCCTCAAGCGGGGAGAGGAGACCAGGTCGATCCGCCACTCCAAACCGTCCCCTCTCCCCGCCGGGGAGAGGGCTAGGGTGAGGGGCCACAGCCCCTCCGCCCCACAACCGCCGACCCAGCAGAGCGCCGCTTCGCGCCGCCTCCCCTCACCCTACCCTCTCCCCTCAAGCGGGGAGAGGAAACGAAGTCGGCCCCCCCTACTCCAACTCCCGCCAACCGCCGCCCGGCCCCGGCACGAAGTTCACCAGCTCGATCCCGAACGGCTGCGGTCCGCCCTTCTCGTCCGGCTCCACCGCCGGCCCCAGCATCCGCCGCACGCCGTATTTCTTGGGCGCCATCGCCGCGACGCGCCAACGCAGCGTCTGAATACGCAGCCGGTCGGCCCGCACCGTCTCCTCGGTGGCCTCGATCGCCACGTCGAAGGCCAGGTCGAACAGCAGGTCGGCGGCCAGGTCGCGCGCCGTCAGGTACATCTCGCGGAACTCGTCCTTCTGCCGCACCCAGTTGTAGATGGTCTGGGCGCAAGGCATGGCCGGATCGGCGCCGATGGAGAGCACGCTCTCCCCGCCCGCGATCCGCGCGCAGATCAGCTGCGCCAGCTCGTCGCAATAGGGCGAAACCGCCCCGCCGGCCGGCGTCCAGCCGGAGGCCAAGGTCAGCGCCGTCCGCCAGCGACGCCCAAGGTCAACCTTGCGGTCCTTCGACAGCCGCGCCTCGCGCGCCGCCGCCTTCGCCGCCTCATAGGCCGCCCCGAACTCCGGCTCGCGCACGGCCCACAGCCGCACCGCCTGCACGCTCGGCATCCCCGGCTCGCGGCACAGCGCCGCCTCGGACGTCCCGGCCGCAAGTCGCGCGCAGATCTCCCGTCCCCGCTCCGGCGTATAACGCACAGACGCCCGAACCCCGCCCCGCCCCGGGCCCGGCGACAACGAAGGCATCACGCCCCCACGACAGCAAATGAGAAGGCTTCAGTGTCTCACAGTCGCGCCGAAGCGCAAGAACAAAATAGGAACAATGTCCCAACGCTTCCCCTATGCGCGCGCGCTCAACGCCGCCTGGGACGCCCCGCCGCCAGCCGCGCGCAGATTTCGCGCCCCGGCAGACGCAACTCCGCAGAAGTACGGCGCTCCTCGCGCGACACGGTGCCTTGACGACTCTGCCAAGTCGCACTATTCAACCAATTAAGGTTGATGGCAGGAACCTAATCCGGGCTAAATTGTTAGCCCTTCCGGGGGGCGACGGTCCGCATCAACCACGAAGGAGAACTCGCATGAAACTAACTCCTTTCGGGAAGTTGGTTCGACACCACAGGCTGCACAAGGAGATCGCGCTCTCGGAAATGAGCGCGGCCATCGGCGTCAGCACGGCCTTTGCCTCGGCCGTCGAAACTGGTGTCAAACGCATTCCCACGGACTATCCATCGAAGGTGATTTGCGCCCTAGACCTCTCACCCGAGGAGGCCGCGGATCTTCAAGAAGCCGCCGAACTCTCAGTTCCGGAAGTGAAAATCACCCTCTCCAAGAACGCGCCGCGTTCGGACAGGGAGGTCGTCGCCCTATTCGCGCGACGCTTCAACAACCTCCCAGCTGATACAAAAATGAGCATCCGCCACCTGTTGGAGGACGACGTCGTTGAGTGAGATCTGTTCGCAGGCGGTGCCCCGCAGCATTGAGACTATCCGCTGGATGGCGCTCAATGTGCGGGATGCGCTGGGCTACAAAGAGGTGGCCCAAATCCGAACCACGGAAATGCTGGAGTTTGCGCTCCCTCGAATTCTTCCGGAGTTCGTCTACGACGTGAAGACCGGGGCCAAGATGGGGGCGAACGAAGGACTCGCTAGCCCGGATCGTGACTACATCGCGATCCGGGAGGACGTATGGGCAGGCGCGCGACGCGGAAACGGACGAGACGCCTTCACTCTGGCCCATGAACTTGGACACCTAATCCTGCATCAAAGCGAGAACTTGGTGCAGCGGCGAGGCAAAGGAGAGCCCGCGATCTTTTGTCAGCCCGAGTGGCAGGCCGACACGTTTGCCGCCGAGCTACTGATGGATGTTCGAAAAATTCGCCCGATCGACACGCCGCATTCGATCTCGCGCCGATTTGGAGTGTCCAAAGCGTGTGCGGAACGCCGGCTGCGGACCCTGCGTCGGATGGAGGCGCACATAACAAACGAGCCAGGGAGGAGATTCCGCCCCAGCTCGTAAGCCAGATCCTAAACCGTCGGGAACGGACGCACCTGATGGCGCGACGCTCGAAAGTGAGAACCTGTGGTGTGAACAATCACAAGGATAAGCCCACTTCCGAGTTTCGCAAGGATTAACACTGCGTCCAGAAAGCGAAACTACCATGGGCACCAAGCCCCAAAACCCGGTGCCGCGAAACGGCATCATCTTCCGCCGCTACCGCAAAGTACGGGGAGGACGCATCTTGGATGCGCACGACTATGGCTACGAAGCGTGGCCGATCCCGATCCGTAAGTAGGATCAGAGCAGCCGCCCCCTCGGGCGGCGGCTGCTCCCCCTTACCAGCGCCGACCCTGTCGCCTCAGCCGCTGCAGCACAACTTCAGTGAGCTGCCGCAGCCAATCGGGGTGGTCGCGCGGTTATAGTGAAGCTTAGACCGGCTCGTAGTTCAATATCGGCGCCAGCCAGCGCTCCGCCGTCTTCAGCTCCCAGCCCTTGCGCTTGGCGTAGTCCTCGACCTGGTCCTTCTCGATCCGGCCGACGCCGAAATAGTGCGCCTCCGGGTGGGCGAAGTAGAGCCCTGAGACGCTGGCCGGCGGGTTCATGGCGAAGCTTTCGGTCAGCTCCATGCCGGTCGCCGCCTGCGCATCGAGGATCTTGAACAGCGTCGCCTTTTCGGTGTGGTCGGGCTGGGCCGGGTAGCCGGGGGCCGGGCGCACGCCGCGGTACTGCTCGGCGACCAGCGCGTCGATGTCGAACGGCTCCTCGGGGGCGTAGCCCCAGAGCTCGGTGCGGACCTTGCGGTGCATGGCCTCGGCGAAGGCTTCGGCCAGCCGGTCGGCCAGGGCGGTGGCGAGGATGGCCGAATAGTCGTCGCCAGCTTCCTTGAAGCGCTGGGCGACCTCGATCTCGCCGTGGCCGGCGGTGACGGCGAAGCCGCCGACCCAGTCGGGCTTGCCGCCGACCGGGGCGACGAAGTCGGCCAGGGCGACGTTGGCTCTACCGCCGTCCTCGCGGCTCTTGTCCTTGGGCATCTGCTGGCGAAGGCTGTGCAGCCGGGTCAGCTCGGCGCTGCGGTCCTCGCCGGTATAGAGCACGATGTCGTCGCCGTCGGCGGCGGCCGGCCAGAAGCCGACCACGCCTCTGGCCTCGAACCACTTCTCCTCGATGATCTTCTTCAGCATGCCTTGCGCGTCGCGATAGAGGTCGCGGGCCGCCTCGCCGACCACGTCGTCCTCGAGGATCTGCGGGAAGCGGCCGATCAGCTCCCAAGAGGCGAAGAACGGCGACCAGTCGATGTGGCGGGCCAGTTCAGCCAGATCGTAAGCGACGAAGCTGCGCGTGCCGAGGAAGCTCGGCTTGGGCGGGACGTAGGTCTCGAAGTCGGGCTGGAAGGCGTTGGCCCGCGCCTCGGCCAGGCTGGCGCGGGCGCGGTTCCCCTGCCCGCGGGCGTAGCTCTCGCGGACCTTGGCGTAGTCGGCCCGCGTCTCGGCGGCGATGCGGTCCTTTTCGGTGGGCGAGAGCAGGCCGGCGACCACGCCGACCGCGCGGCTGGCGTCGAGCACATAGGTGGTGCCGCCGGCCTTGTAGGCGGGCTCGATCTTGACCGCGGTGTGGGTCTTTGAGGTGGTGGCGCCGCCGATCAGCAGCGGGATGTCGAAACCGCGGCGCTCCATCTCGCCGGCGACATAGACCATCTCGTCGAGGCTGGGGGTGATCAGGCCCGAGAGGCCGACGATGTCGACCTTGTGCTCCAGGGCCACGTCCAGGATGCGGTCGGCCGGGACCATGACGCCGAGGTCGATGACCTCGTAGTTGTTGCACTGCAGGACCACGCCGACGATGTTCTTGCCGATGTCGTGGACGTCGCCCTTGACGGTGGCCATCAGGATCTTGCCGGCGCTGGAGCGCGGCTGGCCTTCCTTCTCGGCCTCCATGAACGGCATCAGGTAGGCGACGGCCTGCTTCATCACCCGGGCCGACTTGACCACCTGGGGCAGGAACATCTTGCCGGCGCCGAACAGGTCGCCGACCACGTTCATGCCGTCCATCAGCGGGCCTTCGATGACGTGCAGCGGGCGCTCGGCCGCTTGCCGGGCCTCCTCGGTGTCGGCGTCGATATAGTCGGTGATGCCGTGGACCAGGGCGTGGCTGAGGCGCGAGGCGACGGACGCCTGGCGCCAGGCGAGGTCGACGACCTTGGCCTGCCCCTTCTCGCCCTTGTACTTGGGGGCGAGGTCGACCAGCCGCTCGGTGTTGGAGACGTTGGTGCGCTGCGGGCGGTTGAGGATCACGTCTTCGACGGCCTCGCGCAGCTCGGGGTCGATGTCGTCATAGACCGGCAGGTCGCCGGCGTTGACGATGCCCATGTCCATGCCCGCGGCGATGGCGTGGTAGAGGAACACCGAGTGGATCGCCCGGCGGACCGGCTCGTTGCCGCGGAATGAGAACGAGACGTTGGAGACGCCGCCCGAGACGCGGGCGTGCGGCAGGTTCTCTTTGATGCGCCGCGTGCCCTCGATGAAGTCGACGGCGTAGTTGTCGTGCTCCTCGATGCCGGTGGCGACGGCGAAGATGTTGGGGTCGAAGATGATGTCTTCGGGCGGGAAGCCGACCTGGTCGACCAGGATGCGGTAGGCGCGCTCGCAGATCTCGTACTTGCGCTCAGCGGTGTCGGCCTGGCCGACCTCGTCGAAGGCCATGACCACCACGGCCGCGCCGTAGCGCAGGCAGGCGACGGCCTGCTCGATGAACTTGGCCTCGCCTTCCTTCATCGAGATCGAGTTGACGATGCACTTGCCCTGGGCGCAGCGCAGCCCGGCCTCGATCACCTCCCACTTGGAGCTATCGACCATGATCGGCACCCGGGCGATGTCGGGCTCGGCGGCCAGCAGATTGAGGAAGGTCCGCATGGCGACGACGGAGTCCAGCAGACCTTCATCCATATTAATATCAATGACTTGCGCGCCCGCCTCGACCTGCTGGCGCGCGACCGACAGCGCCGCGGCGTAGTCGCCCTCGACGATCAGCTTCTTGAACTTGGCCGAACCGGTGACGTTGGTCCGTTCGCCGACATTGATGAAGGTGGGGCGCATTGATCAAACCGCTCATCCCCGCGAAGGCGGGGACCCAAGCTGAATTAGGAATCGGCCGAAGCCAGTGGGTAGTCGAAAGCCGCTTGGGTCCCCGCCTTCGCGGGGATGAGCGGAGGAGATCAAACCAACTCGAACGGTTCCAGGCCGGCCAGCCGCATCGCCTTGGGCCGCTCGGGCGGCTGGCGCGGCGTCAGGCCGGCGACGGCTTCCGCGACGTGCTTGATGTGATCGGGCGTCGTGCCGCAGCAGCCGCCGAGGATGTTGACCAGGCCCTGCTCGGCCCACTCGTGCAGCTGATGGCCGGTCTGGTGCGGCTGCTCGTCGTACTCGCCCATGGCGTTGGGCAGGCCGGCGTTCGGATAGGCCGAGACCAGGGTGTCGGCGACCCGCGCCAGCTCGGCGATGTGCGGCCGCATCAGGTCCGCCCCCAGCGCGCAGTTGAGGCCGATGGCGAACGGCTTGGCATGCTTGACCGAGTTCCAGAACGCCTCGACCGTCTGGCCCGACAGCGTGCGGCCCGAGCGGTCGGTGATGGTGCCGGAGATCCAGATCGGCAGCGGCTCGTAGCCCTCGTCCTCGAGGTCGAGGATCGCCTTGATCGCGGCCTTGCAGTTGAGCGTGTCGGTGATGGTCTCGATCAGGTACATGTCCACGCCGCCGTCGTGCAGCGCGATCATCTGCTGGCGATATCCCTGGTAGACCTCCTCGAAGGTCACCAGGCGCGCCCCCGGATCGTTCACGTCCGACGACATCGACAGCATCTTCGGCAGCGGACCGATCGAGCCGGCGACGAAGCGCGGCTTGTGCGGCTCCTTGGCGGTCCAGGCGTCGGCGCGTTCGCGGGCGATCTTCGCGCCCAGGAAGTTGATGTCGTAGACCGCCTCGCCGCAGTCGTACTCGGCCTGACCGATGAGCGTCGCCGAGAAGGTGTTGGTCTCGGAGATGTCGGCGCCGGCGGCGTAATACTGGTCGTGCAGGTCGCCGATGATGTCGGGCCGGGTGATGCACAGCAGGTCGTTGTTGCCCTTGAGCTCCAGCTTGTGCCCGGCGAAGCGCTCGCCGCGATAGTCGGCCTCGGCCAGGCCGCGCTTCTGGATCATCACCCCCCACGAGCCGTCGAGGATGAGGATGCGCTCCTTGGCGATCTGCTTGAGCGCGGCGATACGGTCCTGACGTGCGGTCATCGGGCAGCCTCCTGCTGCTTGGCGAGATCTGCGCGGAACGCCGCTTCGGACGCCGCGACGGTGCGCTGCAGTTCGCCGGGGTCGACGAACGGGTTCGGCCCTCCGGCCGCCAGTTTGGCGCGCTTGGCGCTCAGGCCGAACTGCTCGGCGTGCGGGGCCAGGAAGACGTCGGCCTGCAGGGTCTTCAGCTTGGCGAAGGTGGCCTCATAGTCGGCGACGATGCCCGGGTACTGCGGCCCCTTGGTCTTCGACACCAGCCGGTTGGCCGCCACCGAGGTCGAGCAGTAGAGCAGCGCCTGGCGCTCGGCGCCGTCAATCTTCACCGGGAAGGTCCAGGTGGTGCAGCCGCCCGAATGGCCGGGCGTCAGGTGCGCGGTCAGCACGATGCTCCCCAGCCGGACCTGCTCGCCGTCCTTGAGCACGTGGTCGACTCTCACCGGGGCGAAGTCGAACGCCTTGACGTCTTCGGAGCCGACATAGGTCCCGGTCTCCAGCGCCTGGCGGTCGCCCGCCGCAGCGTAGAGCTTGGCGCCGGTGTCCGCCTTCAGCTCGGCCAGGCCGCCGGCGTGGTCGAAGTGGGCGTGGGTGTTCAGCAGCACCTTCACGTCGCCAGGCTTGAAGCCGAGCTTCTCGATATTGGCCTCGATCATCTTGGCGCTGGTCGGCATCGCGCCGTCGATCAGCACGTGACCTTGGGGCGAGGTCAGCAGGTAGGCTCCCAGACCTGCCGTGCCGACATAGTAGAGGTTGTCCCCGATCCGGAACGGCTCATGGGGCGCGGTCCAGTTAGCCGGGCCCTGCGCCAGCGCCGCCCCGCCGATCAGGCTGACGGCCAAGCCTATCACGCCGCCACCTCGACCGGCGTCTCGCGCACGCCCAGCACCCGGCAGATCGCATAGACCAGGTCCGCGCGGTTCAGCGTGTAGAAGTGGAAGTCGGAATAGCCTTCCTCCGCCAACCGCACGCACATCTCCGAAGCGACAGAGGCGGCGATCAGCTTGCGGGTCTCCGGGTCCTTGTCGAGCCCTTCGAACAGGTTGCCCAGCCACGCCGGCAGCGGGATGCCGACCGGCCCGGCCATCTTCTTCAGGCCCTTGTAGTTCGACACGGGCATGATCCCCGGCGAGACCGGAATGTCCACGCCCGCCTTGCGCAGCTTGTCCATGAAGAACAGGTAGGCGTCGATGTCGTAGAAGAACTGGGTGATGGCGCGGGTGGCGCCGGCGTCGATCTTGGCCTTCAGCACGTCGATGTCGTGGTCGATCGACGGGCTTTCCGGGTGGATCTGCGGATAGAGACTGACGCTGACCTCGAACGGCGCCACCGCCTTGATGCCGGCGGTCAGCTCGGTGGCGTTCAGATAGCCGTCGGCGCGGGGCGCGTAGACCCCGCCGATGTTGCCCGGCGGGTCGCCGCGCAGGGCGACGATGTGGCGGATGCCGGCGTCCCAATAGGCCTGCACGACCTCGTCGACCTCGGCGCGCGAGGCTTCGACGCAAGTCAGGTGAGCGGCAGGTTTAAGGGTCGTCTCCTTCAGCATCCTGACGACCGTGCGGTGCGTGCGATCGCGGGTGGAGCCGCCGGCGCCGTAGGTCACCGAGACGAAGGACGGGTTCAACGGCTCGAGCCGGCGGATCGCCTCCCACAGGCTGACCTCGGCCTCAGGGGTCTTGGGGGGCGAAAACTCGAACGACACGGACGGGCGACGCGCGTTTCCAGCGGCGGCGCGGGCGACGGGTCCGAGCGCGGTTTCATGAGGGCTCATGCGGCGCTCCTTTGCGGCAAGCGGGCGCGCTCGGCGACCCAGATTTTCACGGTGAGCCCCTCGGCCCGGGCGGGCGGCAGCGCGGTCACGCGGACGTCGGAGAGTCCTGCATCTTCCAGCCAGCGGGCCATTTCCGGCTCTGCGAAGCCGAGACGCCGATGCTGGTGCTGCTCGCGCAGGAACTCGAGGGTGTGAGGGGCGAAATCAATGATCAGCAGCCGGCCGCCCTCGGCGACCAGGCGCGCGGCCTCGCGCACCGCGGCGGCGGGATCGGCCAGGTAGTGCAGCACCTGATGGACGACGACCAGATCGGCGCTTTGGCCTGGCAGGCGGGTGCCGAAGATATCTCCGTGACGCAGCTCGAAGCCTTCGAGGCCCGCCTCGGCGACATGATTGCGCGCGATGTTGAGCATCTGCTGGGAGAGATCGAGGCCGATCGCCGCCTCGGCGTGCGGCCCGAGCAAGGTCAGCATTCGGCCCGTGCCCGAGCCAAGATCGACCAGACGCTTGAACGGACCAGGTCCGACAGCCTTGATGATCGCCGTCTCGACGGCGCTTTCGGAAACGTAGAGCGAGCGGATTTCGTCCCAGCGCGCAGCGTTGCGCGCGAAGTACTCGCCGGCTTCGGCCGAGCGTTCGCCGCGCACGGCCTGCAAGCGCTCGGCGTCACGAACCACGACCTCGTCGGTCAGATCGATGAGGCCAAGCGCCTGGTCGGTCAGGTGACGGGCATCGCCGGAGGTGACCAGTCGGTAGAACACCCAGGCGCCGTCGGGAAATCGTTCGACGAGGCCCGCCTCGGCCAGCAGCTTCAGGTGACGCGAGACCCGCGGCTGGCTCTGATCCAGCACCCGGCAAAGCTCCAGGACCGCCAGTTCCTCGGTCGCCAGCAGCGCAAGGATCCGCAAGCGCGTCGGTTCGCCCGCCGCGCGCAAGATTTCCACCGCCTGACTCGTGGAGAGCGTCATGAGCACATAAAGATATCTTTATGTCTTTATGTCAAGTTAAGGACGACGCCGGACCCGCTTGAGCAGCCGCTTATAGCATGCGCTGGCGGAGCGCGGTTAGACCGCGCTCATCACCGGCTCCCCAGCGGTAAAGCGACGAACATTTTCGAGCGCCTGCCCGACCATTCGCGGGATGGAGTCGACCGTCCCGCCAGCGCTGTGCGGGGTCAGCACGGTGTTCGGGACATCGGCCCAGCGCGCCGCCGGCGTCGGTTCGGTCTCGAAGACGTCCAGCGCCGCGCGGCCCAGCCGCCCCTCCTTCAACGCCGCGATCAGGGCGTCTTCGTCGACGATCGAACCGCGGGCGACGTTGACCAACATGCCGCGCGCGCCGAGCGCATCGAGCACCTCGCGATCGACCGCCTTGCGGTTGGTCTCGTCCGCGCGGCAGGCGACGACCAGGATGTCGCTCGCCTGCGCCAGCGCCACCAGGCTCTCGGCTCGCGGCCAGGCCGCCTCCGGCTTCTCGCGCGGGCCCCACCACAGGATCTCCATGCCCATGGCCGCGCCGCGCACCGCCACGGCCTCGCCGATCGCGCCAAGCCCCATGACGCCGAGCTTGCGGCCACGCAGGCCGGGACGATTGCCGACCCGAGGGTCGTCTCGCCAGCCGCCGGCCCGCACCACCGCGTCGCCGGTCACGATGTTGCGCCAGCCGGCGATCAGCAGACCGATCGCATGATCGGCCACGTCGTCGGCGTTGAGCCCCTTGGCATGGGTCACTTCAATTCCGCGGGCGCGGCACCATGGAACATCGACGCCGTCATAGCCGACGCTGACATTGGCGATGAGCCCCAGCTGCGGCAGGCTTTCCAGGAAGTCGTGGCTCAACGGAATCTCGCCGGCATGCATGATCGCCCGCACCTGCTCGGCCTGGCCCGGGGCCAGCTCCCAACGCCGGGCCACCTCGTAGCCCGCCGCCTCCAGCGCCTGTTGCACGGGCGACAGCATCTGATGGGAAATCAGGACAAGCGGCTTGGCGGCGTCGGTCATGGGATTCTCCGGAAACGTGACGTCCTATAGCCAGGGCGCAGGGAGGCCGTCATGCGTCGCGTGGTGATCCTTGGCAATTCCGGCAGCGGCAAGTCGCGGTTGGCCCGCGCGCTCGGCGTCCGGCTAGGACTTCCGATCGTTCACCTCGACCCTCTCTACTACGGCCCTGGCTGGGCGCATGGCGACGCCGGAGTCTTCCGCCGACGCGTGCGCGAGGCCCTGGCCGGCGAGGCCTGGATCGTGGACGGAGCCTTCCTGGCGCTGGTCGGCGACCTCACCCTGCCCCGCGCCGAGCTCGTCGTCTGGCTGCAACAGCCTCGCTGGCTGGCCTTGTCGCGCGCACTGGGCCGCTGCCTGGACCCACGCGCCGCCGGACGCGCCGACCTGCCCGCCGGCTGTCGCGACACGCCCAGCCGCGAAATGCTGGCCGACATCTGGACCTATGAGACCCACGCCCGGCCGGACACGGAACGCCGCCTGGCCGACCTGGCTCCCGGCGTCCCGCTCCGCAGGCTCCAGGGGGATCGGGCGATTACGGCCTTCGTGACGGAGATCACGCCGTGAACACCGATTTCCACAGGCTCTGGGCGGCGCAGGCGGTTTCGGCCTTCGGGGCCCGCGTCACCCGCGAGGGCCTGCCGATCATGGCGGTGATCGCCTTGGGCGCGCAGGCCGCCACCCTAGGCTTGCTGGCCGCTGCGGCCAGCGGGGCGGCCCTGGTCGCCGCACTCGCAGCCGGACCGTTCATCGACCGCGCCCGCCGGCGGCCGGTGCTGATCTGGATGGACCTGCTGCGCGCCGCCCTGCTCGCCTCCATTCCAATCGCCGCGCTGATGGGCGTCCTGGATCTGCCGCAGGTCTTCATCGTCGCCGCCCTGATCGCCGGCGCCAGCGCGATCTTCGAGATGGCCAGCCACGCCTATCTGCCGGCCCTGGTCGGCCGCGAGCGCCTGGTCGAGCGCAACGCCCGGCTCGCCTCGACCGATGCGACGGCCGAGGTCGGCGGCCCGGCCCTGGCCGGCCTGCTGTTCCAATGGCTGAGCGCGCCGCTCGCCGTCGCCGCCAACGCCGCGACCTACGCCGCCTCGGCCGCCTTTCTGGCTGCGATCCGCACGCCAGAGGGCCGGCCCCGCCCAGCGCCCGCCGACAATTGGCCGAGAGAGCTTACGTCGGGGTTCCGGGCGGCCTGGTCGGAACGCCTTGTGCGCCCGCTCCTGGTCATGGAGTCGGCCCAGGGGCTGTTCGGCGGCGTGTTCAGCGCCCTTTACGTGCTGTTCGCCGTCCGCACGCTCGGCCTCTCGCCCTCGATGCTGGGCCTGGCGATCGCGGCGGGCGGCGCGGGCGCGCTGCTTGGCGCGGCCCTTGCGCCCCGGCTTGCACGCCGCCTGGGACACGGGCCGGCGATCCTGGCCGCCATGACCGGCGCGGGGCTAGCGGTGCTGATCACGCCGTTCGCGCCGGCCTCGCCCACCGCGGGCCTGGCGATGCTGGTCGCCTCCCAGTTCGCCGGCGACGCCCTGGCGGTCGCGGGCGGCGTGCTCGCCGCCAGCCTGCGCCAGTCGCTGGTTCCGCAGGCCGCTCTCGCCCGCGTCGCCGGCGCGTTCCAGGCCGGTCCAGGCGCCATGGCCGTGATCGGCGCGCTGGGCGGCGGCGCACTGGGCGGCGCCATCGGGCCGCGGGCCGCCGTGCTGATCGCCGCGCTCGGTTTCGCCCTCTTGCCGCTGATCGGAGTGCTGTCGCCGTTGCGCGATTTGCGCGAGATTGCCGCGGTCGATTGACGAGCGACCAAGCTCCACCGATCTAGAAGGGCGTCATGAGCGAACGCGTCCCCCATATGCCGGCGATCTTCGTCGGCCACGGCAGCCCGATGAACGCCCTCGGCGGCGACTACGCGCAGACCTGGCGCGAGCTGGGCGAGAGCCTGCCGCGCCCCAAAGCGATCCTCTGCGTCTCGGCCCACTGGTACGTCGAGGAGACCGCGATTACGGCGATGAGCCAGCCGCGCACGATCCACGACTTCTACGGCTTCCCCAAGCCGCTCTACGACATCCGTTACCCGGCGCCCGGCGACGCCTGGCTGGTCGAGCGGGTCAGCGACTTGCTGGCGCCGGTCGCCGTGCGGCAGGACCACGACTGGGGCCTCGACCACGGGACCTGGTCGGTGCTGATGCACATGTTCCCGCAGGCCGACATTCCGGTGCTGCAACTCTCCATCGACCTGCGCCAGCCGCCGCAATTCCACTACGACCTGGGACGCAGGCTGGCGGAACTGCGCGACGAGGGCGTGCTGATCGTCGGATCGGGCGATTGGGTGCACAACCTGCGCCTGGCGATCCGCGCCCAGAGCGCCGAGCCGCTCGACTGGGCCGACCGCTTCAACGAGACGGTCAAGGCGCTGATCGCCGACCACGATCACGGCCCGCTGATCGACTGGATGAGCCTGGGCCAGGACGCCCGCCTGTCGATCCCGACCGACGAGCACTACCTGCCGCTGCTCTATGTGCTGGGCGCGCAGGGCCAGGACGACGCGTTGACGTTCTTCAACGACGCCATCGACCTGGGCGCGATCAGCATGACTGGAGTGGTGGTCGGCCGCGCCGCTTAGGCGACGAAGATCGACCCCGCCGGCAAGGTCGAGGCCTGGACGCCTATCAGCACGACCTGCGCATCGCCGACCGTCACGACGGTGTCGGCGCCCTGCTGGGCGACGGTGAAGCTGGTCACGCTTCCCTCAATGCGGATCCGATCCCCAGCCGTGGCCGAGAAGTCCATGACGCGGTCCAGGCCGGAGCCGGCGAAGATGTTGAAAGTGTCGGCCCCAGCTCCGCCGCTCAGCGTATCATCGCCCAGGTCGCCCGAGATCCAATCGTCGCCGTCGCCGCCGAAGATCAGGTCGCCGTCCTGGCCGCCGCGGATGGTGTCGTTCCCCGCGCCGCCCTCACAGGTGTCGGCGCCCATGTTGCCGAACACCAGGTCGTTGCCGAGGTCGCCGAACAGCATGTCCCGGCCCTGGCCGCCGACCACCCAGTCGTCGCCCTGTCCGCCACGAACGATGTCGTCGCCCTGATTGCCATGCAGGTCGTCGAAGTCCTTGCCGCCGATCAACAGATCGTCGCCCTCGCCGCCGCGGATGAAGTCCTGGCCCTCGTAGCCGTAGATGGTGTCTGAGCCGCCCTCGCCCAGCAGCCGGTCGGCGCCCACCGCGCCGTGCAGGACCCCGCTGGCCGCATCCCCGACGATGTCGATTTTCAGCTTGGCGGCCAGATCGACAACTTCGAGACCGTTGCCGAAGTCGAGGATCAGACCACGGCCGCCGGCGACGACGTCCATCTCGCCGTGCGGCGCACGGCTCACCAAGCTGCTTGTGAGGGAGGAGACGCCGAACGCGCCGACCTGCTTCCAGCTCAGAGTGTCGACGACGACGACCGTCTTGAGCGCCCCCTGCCACAGGAAGAGCTGGTGGCCGCCTTCGTTGAACTCCGCGCCGACGATGGAGCCGGCGGAGGTGAAGCTCGACAGATCCGCAGCCTGCTTCAGCTGCAGGTTGAAGATGTAGATGTTGTTGTAGAGTACGTCCGCCACGAGCCCGGCGGCGGAACTGACGTCGCCCTTGCCCGAGTTGAACCCCGAACTGCCGACAGCGTAGAGGTCCGTACGCGCGACAAGCGACCCGGATGCAGCGTCGTACAGCCGCAACGGCGCGTTGCTGATGTCGCCCTCTTCAATGAGGACGTAGCGGCGATCTTCCGAGGCGGTGGCGAAGCTCCGGTTTCGGATGTCGCCGGTCAGCCCTGGAAACTGTTCGAACCCGGGGCTCGCGGCGTCGATCTGGAGGGTCCGCAGCGTCGTCCACCCGGAACCGGCGAAGTTGGTGGTGATCAGAGCCTTGTTGTCGGCGGCGATCGCCAGATCGAATACCCCGCGCTCATAGCCGTCCGTGAGGTTGACCTGGAACTGTTCGACCGTGCCCGTCGCCAGTTTGATACGCGCGACCTGGGCGGCGTAGGCCGGCCCGATCGCAGGGTTGATCCCGGTCGCCACGGCGTCGCCGTTACCCACCAGCAGGTAGCTCCCGTCTTGGGAGATATCCAGGCTGCTGGGCGCGCCGCCCACGTTAAACGACCCGGTGAATTGCTGGGAGTCCAGACTCCAGCTGCGCACCATACCGTCGGGACCGGTCATGTGCACCGCGTTGCGCGCGGCGTCGTAGGCCCAGCCCGTCAGGCCGTCGAAGTTGATTGTCCTGGACAGGCTCATGGCTCACCTCAAATAGAAGCGACGCCCCCCTCGCGGGAGGCGTCGCAAAGACGCACGCAGCTTGCCGGTCGGCCTAGGTGTTCAGTCCCGAGGTCACGTGGACGGGATCGAGCCTGAAGCGGTGGGGCTCGTCCGCCCAGGCTTTGCAGATGGCTTCGTAGGGTGTGAGGCCGCGTAGGGTCTTCAGTCGTCGG
>JAGOQB010000018.1 GCA_017991675.1 Phenylobacterium sp.
TTGGGGAAGTGCGGCTGCAGCCGCGCCATCTGCTCGTCCGTAAGCCAATAGAGGTCGCTCATATCCAGTCTCCTTGCAGAGCCTGAATCAGATCGAGCACATCACATCAATGGGTCCTGAGCCTAGTTCGCGTCAGGCGGCGTCGACGAGGACGAGTTCGGCGTCCTCCAGAGCCGTGACGCGGATGGTCGCCTCGTCGCGGATGGCGACGCCGTCGCGGGCGTTGGCCTTCACACCGTTGACCTCGATCGCGCCGGTGGCCGGCACGAGGTAGGCGTAGCGGCCTTCACCGAGCTGGTACTCGGCGGTTTCGCCGGCCTTCAGCGTGGCGCCGGCGACCCGGCCGTCGGCGCGGATCGGCAGGACGTCTTCATCGCCGTCGACGCCGCTGGCCAGGGTCACGAACTTCCCGGCCCGGTCACCCTTGGGGAAGGGCTTGGCGCCCCAGGAGGGCTCGCCGCCGGCCTTGGTCGGCAGGATCCAGATCTGGAACAGCGTCGTGTCTTCGTTCTCGACGTTGTACTCGGCGTGGCGGATGCCCGAGCCGGCGCTCATCACCTGCACGTCGCCCGCCTCGGTCCGGCCTTGGTTGCCCAGGCTGTCCTGGTGGGTGATCGCGCCCGAGCGGACATAGGTGATGATCTCCATGTTCGCGTGCGGGTGCGGCGGGAAGCCGGAATTCGGGGCGATCTTGTCGTCGTTCCAGACGCGCAGGGCGCCCCAGCTCATCCGCTTGGGATCGTGGTAGTCGGCGAACGAGAAGTGATGCTTGGCGTCGAGCCAGCCGTGGTTGGCGCCGCCGAGGGTGTTGAAGGGCCGAATGTCGATCATCTTCAGTACTCCCTTGAGCCCGTCGGGCTCAGTTTCAAACATTCGGAGCGTGGCGGTCGCCGTAACCGGTATCCACTTACGGCTGCCACGCTCCGGGACGGGTCTGCTTGGGCCGTCCGTTCGAGAAAAAGGTAGCGATCCCCCGAGAATTAGAAATAGAAACGATGGAAACGGATTGTTTCCAAAATCGTCGTGTCGAAACTCCCTGACTTCGAAGCCTGGGCGATCTTCGCCAGGGTCGCCGAGACCGGCTCGTTCGCGCGTGCGGCCGACGAACTCGACCTGTCCAAGGCGACGGTCTCGAAGGCGGTCAGCCGCCTGGAAGCGCGCCTGGGCGCCGGACTGTTCCACCGGACCTCGCGGCGGCTGTCGTTGACCGAGAGCGGGCGCAACGCGCTGGAGCGCGCCAACCGCATCCTGGCCGAGGGCGAGGCGGTGGAGGCCGAGACCGCAGCGCAGTCGGCGATCCCGCGCGGAGTGGTGCGGCTGGCCGCGCCGGTGTCGTTCGGCCTGCTGCACATGGCCGACATCCTGCCCGACTTCCTGGCCCGCTATCCGGAGGTGACGCTCGACGTGAACCTGGCCGACCATCAGATCGACCTGGTGGCCGAGGGCTACGACCTGGCCGTCCGCATCGCCCGGCTGCAGGACTCCTCGCTGTTGGCGCGGCGGATCTGCGACATGCGGGTGATGCTGGTCGGGGCGCCGCATTACTTCGAGGCGTTCGGCAAGCCGCAGCACCCGCGCGACCTGACCCAGCACCGCTGCTTCACCTATGCGAACGTCGAGACCCCGGGGCAGTGGTGGTTCACCAACGACGCCGGCGAGGAGCAGAGCGTGACGGTGGCCGGGCCGATGCGGGTCAACAGCTCCGAGAGCATGAGCGCCTCACTGCGCGCCGGGCTGGGGGTGGCGCTGCAGCCGGAGTTCATCTGCTGGCGCGACCTGAAGGAGGGGACGCTGGAGACCGCGATGTGCGACTGGCGCCCGCCGACCCCGGCGCTGCACATCGTCAGCCCGCCGGGCCGGCTGCGGCCGGTGCGGGTCAAGGTGCTGATGGACTTCCTGGCCGAGCGGCTGGCCGCCGCGCCCTGGCAGACCGGGCTTTAGGCGCCGGGGAGGAAGGCCTGCGGCTCGCGGTTGAAGCGGCCGAAGGTGGAAAGGCAGCCCTGCCAGACGCCGAGGTGCTGCTTCATCTCCGCGGCGTTGGTGCGGGCGGTGACCATGGCGCCGTACATGACGTTGGCGCGGCCGTCGTCGGTCAGGTAGCCGCGGCAGGCGACCTGGCTGCGGTTGAAGACGTTGATCTGCTGAAGGTTGGCGCCGCGCCGGTCGAAGGCGGTGGAGAAGGCGACCATGCCGCAGGCCTTGCCGCCGGCGTCGCAGTCGACGAACTGGGCGCCGAACCGGCCGCCGGGCGTGGCGATGTCGAGCACCACCACGCCGTCGTTGGCGCCGACGACGCTGGCCTTGGCCTCCATCGAGGCCAGCAGTCCGACCAGGGCGGCCGGATCGCGGGCGTCGAAGGCGGCCGGCTTGGCGGCTGGCTTGGCCGCTGCTTTCGGGGCCGGCTTGGCCGGTTCGGCGGCGAACGCCGGCGCGGCGCAGGCGAGGGCGATGAGGACGGCGAGGGCGCGCATGCTGACGTGGCTCCAGCGTGGAGCAGGAGGGCTAGCGTTTCCGGGCCGTGGGTGACAAGTCGGGGCCCGAGGATTTAAGTGCGGCCCATGCGCCGCGTCCTGCCCATCGTCGCCGCCCTGCTGCTGGCTCCGGTCCCGAGCCTGGCGCAGGAACGTTCGCCCGAGATGGCCCAGACCCTGGCCGAGCTGAGCCGGGTGATGGGCGAAAGCCACGCGCTGCGCCAGGCTTGCGAGGGCAGCGGCGACCAGTACTGGCGCGCGCGGATGAACCGGCTGGCGGAGACCGAGGCCGGGGATCCGGAGCTGGAGGCCCGGCTGAAGGACAGCTTCAACGCCGGCTTCGCCGAGGGCCGGCGGCTCTATCACGGCTGCGACGACGATACGCGGCGGGCGCAGGGGTTGATGGCCGTGCGCGGGCGCGAGCTGGCGACGACGCTGTCGCGCGCCCAGTACCGCAGCGGCGTCATCCAGCCGACGCCGCAAGAGGAGGACGTGACGGCGGAGCCTGAGCCGCGTTAGTGTGGCCTCCGTTTCTCGGGGAGGTTGTCATGGAACTGACTGCTGTCGTCGTCCTGCTGATCCTGGCCTTGGTGATCCTGTTCGGGGCCATCAAGATCGTGCCGCAGGGCCGCGAGTTCACGGTGGAGCGCTTCGGCCGCTACACCCGCACCCTGGCGCCGGGCATCAGCTTCCTGACCCCGTTCGTCGAGGGCATCGGGCGCAAGGTGAACATGATGGAGCAGGTCCTGGACGTGCCCCAACAGGAGGTGATCACCAAGGACAACGCCGTGGTGAAGGTCGACGGCATCGTCTTCATCCAGGTCATGGACGCGGCGGCGGCGGCCTATCGCGTGGACAATCTGAACTACGCCATCGCCCAGCTGGCGATGACCAATCTGCGCACCGTGGTCGGCTCGATGGAACTGGACGAGGTGCTGTCGCAGCGCGACCAGATCAACACCCGGCTGCTGCACGTGATCGACGCGGCCACCGGCCCCTGGGGGGTGAAGGTGGCGCGGATCGAGATCAAGGACCTGATGCCGGGGCCCGACATCACCAACGCCATGGCCCGGCAGATGAAGGCCGAGCGCGAGCGTCGGGCGGTGATCACCGAGGCCGACGGCGAAAAGTCTGCCGCCATCGCCCGCGCGGAAGGCGCCAAGCAGGCCGCGATCCTGGAGGCCGAGGGCCGCCGGGAAGCGGCCTATCGCGACGCCGAGGCGCGTGAACGCGAGGCCGAGGCCGAGGCCAAGGCGACGGCCATGGTGTCGGAGGCGATCGCCCGGGGCGACGTCAACGCCATCAACTACTTCGTCGCCCAGAAGTACGTCGAGGCTTTCGCCAAGCTGGCCGACAGCCCGCAGCAGAAGACGGTGATCGTGCCGGCCGAGATGGGCGCCCTGGTCGGGTCGCTGGCCGGGGTCGGCGAACTGGTGAAGACCATCCGCAGCGACGATCCGCCGCCACGCCCGGCCCCGCCGCGCGCCGCGCGCGGCGCGGTCCCGCCGACCGGAGCCTGACCCGATGAGCCCGCTGGCCGAGTTCTATGTCGCCCACGGCTTCTGGCTGTGGGCCGCGGTCGGGGCCGCGGTGCTGGCGGTCGAGATCGCCTTCGGCTCGGGCTGGCTGCTGTGGCCGGCCGCCTGCGCCGCGGTGGTCGCGGTGGTCAGCCTGTTCACCCGCAACCCGGTGGTCGAGATCGGCCTGTTCGCAGTGCTGACCATCGTCACCACCCTGGCCGCCCGGCGGTTCTGGCCGCGCGAGCGGGGCCCGGCCACGGACATCAACGACAACGTCGCCCGGCTGATCGGGCACCAAGGGCGGGTCTCGGCCGCCTTCGTGCACGGCGCCGGCCGGGTGCTGATCGACGGCAAGGAATGGGCGGCCGAATCCGAGGACGGCGCGCCGCTGGAGCTGGAGGCGATCGTCGAGGTCACCGGCCTCAGCGGCGGCTCTCGGCTCCGGGTGCGGGCCCAGCGCTGACGTCTTCGAGGAAGCGGCGCAGGTTGCGCAGGAAGGGCAGGGCCTGACGGAACTCGGCGTCGGTGAAGCCCTCACGCAGCAGCTCCATCTTCCATTTCATGGCCTTGAGCACCGCGGCGTGCTGTTCGAGCCCGGCGCGGGTCAGGCGCACCCGCTTCTTGCGCCCGTCGGCGACGTCGCCGAGCACGCTGACGAACCCGAGCTCGCCCATCTTCTGCAGGATGTTGGTCAGGGCGGCCTTGGACAGCAGCATCACGCGGGCCAGCTCGACCGGGGTCTGGCCGTCGCCGTTGCGGACGAAGTGCTGCAGCAGTTCGAAATGCGCGAAGGTCATGCCGGACGGCAGGTGGTGCTGCACCGATTGGCGGATCAGGTGCTCGATGACGCCGATCTCGCCGAACACGGCGACGTCGGGACGATCCTGCAGGGTCGGGGCCATGGTTCGGCCTCCTGTTGTTCAAGCCCGAACATGGTTGTCGTTCGGACCCGAACGGTCAAGCCTTGCGCGCGTCCGTCAGACCCTTGCGGGCGAGCGCGTCCGCCCGCTCGTTCAGCTCGTGGCCGGCGTGGCCCTTGACCCAGTTCCAGCTGACGTCGTGGCGGGCGCGGGCCGTATCGAGCCGGCGCCAGAGGTCGTCGTTCTTGACCGGCTTGTTGTCGGCGGTCTTCCAGCCGCGGCGCTTCCAGCCGTGGATCCACTCCGAGATGCCCTTCATCACGTACTGGCTGTCGGTGTGAAGCTCGACCTTGCAGGGCTTCTTGAGGGCTTCCAGCGCCTGGATGGCGGCCATCAGCTCCATGCGGTTGTTGGTGGTGCCCGGCTCGCCGCCGCTGATCTCCTTCTGGTGAGATCCGGAGATCATCACCGCGCCCCAGCCGCCGGGGCCGGGATTTCCCGAGCACGCGCCGTCGGAATAGATGACGACCGCAGGCGTCACGAAACCTCGCCCAGCAGGACGAGGTCGGGGGCCGAGCGATGGACGGCGAGCTTGCGCTCGTATTCCAGCGGGTCCTTGGGACGCACCAGCGCCCCGGCCGGGGTGGCGTGCCAGTCGTGCAGCCGGGTCAGGAAGAAGCGCATGGCCGCGCCATGGGCCAGGGCCGGCAGGGCGGCGCGCTCGGCGGCGCTCAAGGGGCGGTGGGCCTCGTAGCCGGCCAGCAGGGCGCGGGCGCTGGTGATGTTGAAGCTGCCGTCGGCCTCGAAGCACCAGGCGTTCAGCGCCACGGCGATGTCGTAGGCCAGGAAGTCGTTGCAGGCGAAATAGAAATCGATGGTCCCGGCGAACTTGCCGCCCGGATGGAAGAAGACGTTGTCCGGGAAGTAGTCGGCGTGGATCACGCCGCTGGGCAGGTCCTGGGGCCAGGCGGCGGCGAGGCGCTGCAGGTCGCCGTCGATGACCGCGGAGAGGCCCGGCTTCAGGGCGTCGGCCTGGGCCTTGAGGCCCTCGAACATCGGCGCCCAGGCGTCCTGGCCGAGGTCGTTGGGCCGGGTCATGGAAAAGCCGTCGGCGGCCAGGTGCAGGCGGGCCAGGCCCTCGCCGGCCTCGCGGCAGTGGGCGGCGGTCGGGCGGCGCACCGACAGGCCCGGCAGGAAGGAGAAGATCGCGCAGGGCTTGCCGCGCACGTGCTGCAGCGCCTCGCCGGCCTTGTCGATCATCGGGGTGGCCGACGGATAGCCGTGCTGGGCCAGCCAGCGGGTGAGGCCGAGGAAGTACGGCAGTTCGTCCTCGCGCACCCGCTTTTCGTAGACGGTCAGGATGAACTGGCCGGCCTCGGTCTCAAGCAGGAAGTTCGAGTTCTCGACTCCTTCGGCGATGCCCTTGAACGCCAGCGGCGCCCCGAGGTCGAAGTCGGAAAGGAGGGCGGTGAGCTCCTCGTCGGAGATGTCGGTGTAAACGGCCATGGTGGCGCGGAAGTGCGGGAGCGCGGGCGGCCGGTCAAGTCGACTTGGAGCGACACCTGCATTATAACGGCCTCCGCGCTTGTGCAGAGATCGCCATGATCATCCTGAAGGTCGCCCAAATCGGTGAGGACGTGGGCCTCTTGCTGACGGACGAGGCCCGCGAGTTGCTTGGCGTGAAGGCGGGCGACACGCTGGAGTTCGAGGCCGCGCCCGATGGCAGCCTTCGTCTCGCCAAGCTCGACATGTCCTTCGAAGCGCGCCGGGAACGTGGCCGGGCCTTCCTGAAGCGATACCAAAAGACCTTCGAAGCGCTCGCCAAGTAGTCGCGATGGCGGAGCCTGTCTGGCTGGATCAGGTCCTCGTCCTTGCGCTCTATGAAGACGTGGTCGCCGCATCTGGAGGCGCGTCCGGGGTTCGCGACGACGGCCTGCTGGAGTCGGCCTTGGCGCGGCCGTTGAACCGGTTTCTCTATGAAGGCGTTTCCGATCTCCTGGAACTCGCCGCGACGTATGCGGTCGGGATCGCGCGCAACCATCCGTTCATCGACGGGAACAAGCGGATGGCGTTTATCGCGCTTGGTCAATTTTTGCTCGACAACCGCGTGGTTCTGACCGCGAGCGATGAGGATGCGACCGCCGTCATGATGTCCGTCGCCAAAGGCGACACGGACATCGCTGGCTTGACGAACTGGCTCGAGGCGACGACCGAGCGGTTCTAGCCGGCCAGCGCCCGCGGCAGCTTGAAGCTGACGGTCTCGCGCACGGTGTCGACTTCCTCGACGGTGACGTCGAAGGCCTCGGCCAGGCGGTCGATCAGCCCCTGGACCAGCAGCTCGGGCGCCGAGGCCCCGGCGGTGACGCCGACGCTGGCCGCGCCGTCCAGCCAGGCGAGATCCAGGCCGCGGGCGTCGTCGATCAGATAGGCGCCCTTGGCCCCCGAGCGCTTGCCGACCTCGACCAGCCGCACCGAGTTGGAGGAGTTGGCCGAGCCGAGCACCAGCAGCACGTCGGCGCGGGCCGAGATCGCCTTGACCGCCTCCTGGCGGTTGGTGGTGGCGTAGCAGATGTCTTCCTTGTGCGGGGCGGAGATGTCCGGGAACCGCTCGCGCAGGGCCGCGACGATCTCGGCGGTGTCGTCGACCGACAGGGTGGTCTGGGTGGCGAAGGCGACGTTGGCCGGGTCGATCGGGGTGAAGACGCGGGCGTCCTCGACCGTTTCGATGAGCTTCACGACCCCCTCGGGCAGCTGGCCCATGGTGCCGACGACCTCGGGGTGGCCGGCATGGCCGATCAGCACGATCTCCTTGCCGGCGTCGAAGTGGCGCTGGGCCTCGACGTGGACCTTGGAGACCAGCGGGCAGGTGGCGTCGAGATAGAGCATCTGGCGGCCCTGGGCCTCGGCCGGCACCGACTTGGGAACGCCGTGGGCCGAGAACACCACCGGGCGGTCGGCGGGGCACTCGGACAACTCCTCGACGAACACCGCGCCGAGGTCCTTCAGCCGCTCGACGACGTGGCGGTTGTGGACGATCTCGTGGCGCACATAGACCGGAGCCCCGTACCTCTCGATGGCGCGCTCGACGATCTGGATGGCGCGGTCGACGCCGGCGCAGAAGCCGCGCGGCGTGGCCAGCAGGACCGTCAGCGGGGGGCGGGGGCGGGGCTCTTGCAACATGGCGGGCAAGTTAGGCGTTCAGGCCCGTGTCCGCCAGCCGCGTTGCGGCCTCAATCGATAGCCATTACTAGGGGCGATGCACGCGCACCGCCCCTGCGGCGGCGCGCCCCTCTGGTTTGGACGTCCTGATGCGCCGCTCCCTGATGCTGCTTGCCGCCGGCCTGATCGTGGCCGGGTCCACGGTTCCCGAGCTGGCGCTCGCCCAACGCCGCGGCAACGACGAGCAGCGCCAGCAGGAAGAAGCGGCCAAGAAGCGCAAGCGCGAATCGGAATGGGCCGACGTCCAGGCGCCGCTGCCGCAGCTGCGCAACGCCGGCCCGTGCCCCTATGTGAAGGTGCTCTACGACGCGGCCCGCTACGTCGAGTTCAAGGACAACCGCGAGGCGTCTTCGGCGGTCGGCTATTCCGGCGAGATCCAGGACATCGCCGCCGGCTGTCAGTACAAGGACGAAGAGCCGATCAGGGTGACGATGGAAATCCTCTTCCAGCTGGGCAAGGGCCCGCAGGCTGAGGGTTCCTCGAAGAACTACCGCTACTGGGTGGCGGTGACCCAGCGCGGGCAGTCGGTGATCGCCAAGGAATACTTCGACCTGCCGATCAACTTCCCGGCCGGCCAGGACCGCGTCTACGCCACCGAAACCATCAACCAGATCACCATTCCGCGCGCCACCATGACCACCAGCGGCGCCAACTTCGAAGTGCTGGTCGGTTTCGACGTCACGCCGCAGATGGCGGCCTTCAACCGCGACGGTAAGCGCTTCCGGCTCAACGCCGGTTCGGCCGTCGCCGGGAACACCGACGAAAACAAATGAGCGACCTGAAAAGGGGCCTGAGCGAAGCGGTCGCCGCCGCCTTCGCCGCGGCGGGACTGCCGGCCGAACTCGGCCGGGTGACGCCGTCTGACCGGCCCGACCTGGCGGACTTCCAGTGCAACGGGGCCCTGCCCGCAGCCAAGGTGGCCAAGCGCGACCCGCGCGGCATCGCCGCCGAGGTGGTGGCCAACCTGACCGGCGACCCGCGGCTGGCCTCGGTCGAGGCCGCCGGCCTCGGGTTCATCAACATGCGCGTCAGCGACGATGCTCTGTCGGCCCGCGCCGCCGAGATCGCCGCCGACCCGCGCCTGGGCGCCCAGGCGGTCGAGACCGCGCGCAAGGTGATGATCGACTACGGCGGCCCGAACGTGGCCAAGCCGATGCACGTCGGCCACCTGCGCTCGTCGATCATCGGCGAATCGCTGAAGCGCATCTACCGGTTCCGCGGCGACACCGTGGTGGGCGACGCCCACTTCGGCGACTGGGGCTACCAGATGGGCCTGCTGATCGGCGCGGTCACCGATGAGGACGCCCAGATCGCCGCGCTGGTCGAGCAGCTCAACGCCAAGGGCGAGGTCAGCGACGCCGACGAGGCGGCCGCCTTCGCCCTGTTCGACGAGAAGGTCAGCCTGGCCGATCTCGACCGGCTCTATCCGATGGCCGCCGCGCGCGGGAAGTCCGAGCCCGAGTACCGCGACCGGGCCCGCAAACTGACCGCCGAGCTGCAGGCCCGCAAGGCCGGCTACTTCCTGCTGTGGCGTCACTTCGCCAAGGTGACCAAGGTCGCCCTGGAGCGCGACTTCCACGCCCTGGGCGTCGATTTCGACCTCTGGAAGGGCGAGAGCGACGTCGACGACCTGATCGAGCCGATGGTCGCCGAGCTGGACGCCAAGGGCCTGCTGGTCGACGATCAGGGCGCGCGGATCATCCGGGTCGCCAAGGAGGGCGACAAGCGCGAGCTGCCGCCGCTGCTGGTGGTCTCGTCGGAAGGCTCGGCCATGTACGGCACGACCGATCTGGCGACGATCCTCGACCGCAAGCAGAGCTTCGGGCCCGACCACGTCCTCTACGCCGTGGATCAACGCCAGGCCGACCACTTCGAGATCGTGTTCCGCGCCGCCTACCTGGCCGGCTACGCGGCCGAGGGCGGCCTGGAGCATGTCGGCTTCGGCACCATGAACGGGACCGACGGCAAGCCGTTCAAGACCCGCGAGGGCGGCGTCCTGAAGCTGAACGACATGATCGTCATGACCCGGGACAAGGCGCGCGAGCGCCTGCACGAGGCGGGCCTGGGCGCCGAGCTCGACCCCGACACGTTCGAAGACACCGCCCACAAGGTGGCCGTCGCGGCGCTGAAGTTCGCCGACCTGCAGAACTTCCGCGGCACGTCCTACGTCTTCGATCTCGACCGGTTCTCGAGCTTCGAGGGCAAGACCGGGCCGTACCTGCTGTACCAGGCGGTGCGGGTGAAATCGCTGCTGCGCAAGGCGCAGGCCGAGGGCGCCGAGCCGGGGCCGATCGTGGTCGCCGAACAGGCCGAGCGCGACCTGGTGCTGCTGCTCGACGCCTATGACCAGGCGCTGGCCGACGCCTACGATAAGAAGGCGCCCAACTTCGTGGCCGAGCACGCCTACAAGCTGGCCCAGGCGTTCTCGAAGTTCTACGCCGCCTGCCCGATCCTCAGCGCCGAGCCGGCGGTCAAGGCCTCGCGCCTGGCGCTGGCGCAGACCACCCTGCGCCAGCTGGAGCAGGCGCTGGACCTGCTGGGCATCGAGGCGCCCGAGCGGATGTAGGACCGTTCGCCTGGGGGCGCTCAGGCGTCCCAGGCCTGGACTGTGACCTGGTTGCGGATCTGGCCGTGGTCGAGGTCGAGCATCGCCGTGCAGAACACGCGCGTCCCGTCCGGATAGGCGCAGGACTCGCTGAACGCCATGTGCGCGTCGTCGGCGACGGCCGACTCCAGCTTGTGGGTCATCGCCCGGCCGCAGACGTCCTCGTAGTAGCGGGCGATCTGCGCCTTGCCGCGCAGCTCCAGCGGGGCGCTGGGCGTGTGGTCGCGGTCGATGATCTGGATGACCGCGTCGTCGACATAGAAGCCGATCAGCGCCGAGGCGTCGCGGCCTTCCAGCGCGGTTTTCAGGGTCTTTGGGGTGATCGAGGGCATGGCGCCGCCTCCGGCAGGCGGGTCCCCGCGGCCGAGGCGGTCGCTGTCGCGCCTGACGCGGCAACCTAGCACGCGGCGCCCCCGTTCGCGACGTCCGCGCGCAGATCGTCACAAGCGTCGGCCATGGGACGCGTGGCGCATTGACTCCCATTCGGCGATCGAAGAGTTATGCGGCGACTCTCGCGGGAGAGATCGGGCCTTTCGGGGCCCGGAGCCGAAGGCGCAACCGCCCCGGAAACGCTCAGGCAAAAGGACCGCGCGAGCTGATGAACGCTGGAAAGTAGCGTCGGGAAACCGGCGCTCGCCGAAGGAGCAAGGGACCGCCTGGTCCTGAAATCTCTCAGGCTCAGGGACAGCGGGGGCGCGAACGTCGCAGGGCATGCCCTGACGAACGCTCGCGAGATCATCAGCCGGAGTCCGTCGTGTCCGAAGACAACTTGAAGACCACCCCGCTCAACGCCGCGCACATCGCCGCGGGCGCCCGCATGGTGCCGTTCGCCGGCTATTCAATGCCGGTGCAGTACAAGGACGGGGTGCTGAAAGAGCACCTTTGGACCCGCGAGAACGCGGGCCTGTTCGACGTCTCGCACATGGGCCAGGCCCGGCTGCGCGGGGTCTCGCCGCTGTCGGCCTTCGAGGAGGTCACCCCCGGCGACTTCATCGGCCTGAAGCCGGGCAAGCAGCGCTACTCGGTGCTGCTGAACAAGAAGGGCGGCATCATCGACGACCTGATGGCCGCGCGTCCGGATGACGACGGCCTGTTCGTGGTGGTCAACGGCGCCTGCAAGGACAACGACTTCAAGGTCATCGACAACGAACTGGCCGGCCAGGTGCGCATCGAACGCCTGGAGGACCGGGCGCTGCTGGCGCTGCAGGGCCCCAAGGCCGCCGAGGTGCTCGCGCAGCACGCCCCCGAGGCGGCGAGCATGGTGTTCATGGACGCCCGCGCGATGAGCGCCTTCGGGACCGACGCCATCGTCTCGCGCTCGGGCTACACCGGCGAGGACGGCTACGAAATTTCGATCCCGGCCTCGGAGGCCGAGCGGGTCTGGAACACCCTGCTGGCCGACGAGCGCGTCAAGCCGATCGGGCTGGGCGCGCGCGACAGCCTGCGCCTGGAGGCCGGCCTGCCGCTCTACGGCCACGACGTCGACGAGACCGTCAGCCCGGTCGAGGCCGACCTGGCGTTCTCGATCTCCAAGAAGCGCCGCGAGGCCCGCGACTTCCCGGGCGCGGCCCGAATCGCCAAGGAGCTGGCCGAGGGCGCGAGCCGCCAACGCGTCGGCATGGTCGTGCTGGAAGGCGCGCCGGCCCGCGAGGGGGCGGAGATCGCCGACGAAGCGGGCAATGTGATCGGCGTCGTCACCTCCGGCGGCTTCTCGCCGAGCATGGGCAAGCCGATCGCCATGGGCTTCGTGCCGCCGGCCTATGCGGCGGCCGGCTCGAAGCTGAAAGTCATCGTACGGGGCAAGGCCCAGACCGCCGAGGTCACCGCCATGCCCTTCGTTCCTCATCGTTACGTTCGCAAGCTCTGAGAGAGGGCCACCTATGCGTTTCACCAAGGATCACGAGTGGGTCGTCGTCGACGGCGACGTGGCCACCATCGGCATCACCGCCTATGCCGCCGAACAGCTGGGCGACGTCGTGTTCGTCGAGGTTCCGGAAGCCGGCAAGACCGTGAAGGCCGGCGACAACCTGGCCGTGGTCGAGAGCGTGAAGGCCGCCTCGGACGTCTACGCCCCGATCTCGGGCGAAGTCGTCGAGGGCAACGCCGCGCTGGGCGATGCGCCGGAGACAGTCAACGACCAGCCGGAAGGCTCGGGCTGGTTCGCCAAGATCAAGCTCGCCAATCCGGCCGAGGTCGAGGCGCTGATGGACCGCGACGCCTACGAAGCCTTCCTCGCCACGCTGTAAGCCCGACCCGCCAAGCTGATGCGCCGCTTGGATCCCGGCTTTCGCCGGGACGAGCGGGGAGTAGAGACACCATGAGATACCTGCCCCTTTCCCCGGCCGACCGCGCGCAGATGCTGGCGACCATCGGCGCCGGCTCGGTCGACGACCTGTTCGTCGACGTGCCCGCCGCGGCCCGCAAGGCCGAGTTGTTCGACCTGCCGCTGCATGCCGGCGAGCTGGAGGTCGAGCGCGAGCTGGCCGGGCTGGCGGCGATGAACCGGCCGGCCGGGGCAGGGCCGTTCTTCTGCGGGGCGGGGGCCTACAAGCACCATGTCCCGGCGACGGTGGATCACATCATCCAGCGCTCGGAATTCCTGACCAGCTACACGCCCTACCAGCCGGAAATCGCGCAGGGCACGCTGCAGGTGCTGTTCGAGTTCCAGACCCAGGTTGCGGCCCTGACCGGGCTCGATGTGGCCAACGCCTCGATGTACGACGGCTCCACGGCCTGCGCCGAGGCGGTGATGATGGCCCAGCGCGTCACCCGCCGGAAGAAGGCGGTGCTGTCGGGCGGCCTGCATCCGCACTATGCGGCGACCACCCAGACCATCGCCCATGCCGAGGGCATGGACATCGTGCGCCAGGCCGCGGCGATCGACGCCGAGGCCGCCGTGCTCGACGCCATCGACGCCGACACCGCCGCGGTGGTGGTGCAGACCCCGAACGTGTTCGGCGTGGTCACCGACGTGACGAAGATCGCCGAGGCGGCCCACGCGGCCGGCGCGCTGCTGATCGTGGTAACGACGGAAGCGGTCTCCTACGGCCTGCTGAAATCGCCGGGCGAGATGGGCGCCGACATCGCCGTGGCCGAGGGCCAGTCGATCGGCAACGGCCTGAACTTCGGCGGCCCGTACGTCGGCCTGTTCGCCTGCCGCGAAAAGCTGGTGCGCCAGATGCCTGGCCGCCTCTGCGGCGAGACCGTGGACGCCGAGGGCCGCCGCGGCTTCGTGCTGACGCTCTCGACCCGCGAGCAGCATATCCGCCGCGAGAAGGCGACCTCGAACATCTGCACCAATTCGGGCCTCTGCGCCCTGGCCTTCACCATCCACTTGTCGCTGCTGGGCGAACGCGGCCTGCGCGACCTGGCCGCCCTGAACCATGCCAAGGCCCGCGAGCTGCGTGACGCCCTGGCCGCCGTGCCGGGCGTGCAGGTGCTGACCCCGCGGTTCTTCAACGAGTTCGCGATCCGCCTGAAGGGCGATGCGGCCGCCGTGGTCGACGCCCTGCTGGCCGACGGCGTCGTCGCCGGCGTGCCGTTCTCGCGGCTCGACCCGGGCGCCGGCATGGACGACGTCCTGCTGGTCGCCGCGACCGAGACCACCACCACCCAGGACATCCAGACCTTCGCCCAGGCGCTCGCCGGGAGGACCGCGTAATGACCATGCTGAATGTTGGCCGTCCGACCCGTCCGGAAGGCGCTGCTGAATCGACCGGCCATACCTCGCTGACCGGCGGCCGCGGGCTGCTGCAGGACGAGGCGCTGATCTTCGAACTGGGCGGCTGGGACAAGACCGGCGTCGACCTGGCCCCGGCCGCGCAGGACGCCTCGGACCTGGGCGACCTGGTCCGCGCCGCTCCGATCGGCCTGCCCGGCCTGTCCGAGCCGGAGGCGATGCGCCACTACGTGCGCCTCTCGCAGAAGAACCACGCCATCGACCTGGCGCTCTATCCGCTCGGCTCGTGCACGATGAAGCACAACCCGCGCCTGAACGAGAAGATGGCCCGTCTGGCCGGCTTCGCCGACCTGCACCCGTTGGCTCCGCAGGCCACCGTCCAGGGCGCGCTGGCGCTGATGGACCGCCTGGCCCACTGGCTGAAGACCCTGACCGGCATGCCGGCCGTGGCGCTGTCGCCGAAGGCCGGCGCGCATGGCGAGCTCTGCGGTCTGCTGGCCATCAAGGCCGCGCACGAGGCGAACGGGCAGGGGCATCGCCGCACGGTGCTGGTGCCGACCTCGGCCCACGGCACCAACCCGGCCACCGCGGCCTTCGTCGGCTATTCGGTGGTCGAGATCGCCCAGACCGACGACGGCCGCGTCGACACCGCCGACCTGGCCGCCAAGCTGTCGCCCGACGTGGCGGCGATCATGGTCACCAACCCCAACACTTGCGGCCTGTTCGAGCGCGACATCCTGGAGATCTCGCGCCTGACCCACGAGGCCGGGGCCTACTTCTACTGCGACGGCGCCAACTTCAACGCCATCGTCGGCCGGGTGCGCCCGGGCGACCTGGGCGTCGACGCCATGCATATCAACCTGCACAAGACCTTCTCGACGCCGCACGGCGGCGGCGGGCCGGGCGCGGGCCCGGTGGTGCTGTCGGCGGCCCTGGCGGCCCATGCGCCGGCCCCCTGGGTGGTGGCCGGCGAGGACGGCTTCAAGCTGGTCGAGGAGACCATCGACGAGGCCGCGCAGGGCTTTGGCCGCATGAGCGCCTTCCACGGCCAGATGGGCATGTTCGTCCGCGCCTACGCCTACATGGTCAGCCACGGGGCCGACGGTCTGCGCCAGGTCGCCGAGGACGCGGTGCTGAACGCCAACTACATCAAGGCCCGCCTGTCGCCGGTGATGAGCGCGGCTTTCCCGGACGGGCCGTGCATGCACGAGGCGCTGTTCGACGACGCCTGGCTGGACGGCACCGGGGTGACGACGCTCGACTTCGCCAAGGCGATGATCGACGAGGGCTTCCACCCGATGACCATGTACTTCCCGCTGGTCGTCCATGGGGCGATGCTGATCGAGCCGACCGAGACCGAGCCGAAGCACGAGCTGGACCGGTTCTGCGAGGCGCTGATCGCCCTGGCGCACGCCGCCAAGGCCGGCGACGCCGACCGCTTCAAGGGCGCGCCTTACCTCGCCCCGCTGCGGCGGCTGGACGAGACGCTGGCGGCCCGCAAGCCGCGGCTGACCTGGCGGCCCGAGGCGGCAGGTGTGTCTCCGGCGCCGCTCGCCGCCGAATAGCCGCAAGTGGACGAAATTTAACCGCAGGGTCGCCTTTACGAGTCCTAGATACGTTCTCATATCGCAGGACGCCCGACCGCTGGTCCTCCCCAGTTCGGCGCGCGGGCTCAATCCAGGTCTGAACGTGTCACTCGCCATGCCCAGCGTGCGCGGCAATCGCGCCACCGACGACGTCACCCGCGATCTCGCGGGGCGACTCGTGCGCTTTGGCCTGGTCGTGGTCGGCAGCGTGATCGTGATCGCCGGCGTGCTGATCGCGCCGCTGCCGGGCCCCGGCGGGATCCCGGTGATCGTCGTCGGGCTGATGGTGATCCTGCGCAACTCGTTCAAGGCGCGGCGGCAGTTCGTCCGCCTGCATCACGCGCACCCGCGAGTGATCTCACCGATCCGGCGGCTGCTGCGGCGGGACCCGCAAATCCTGAAGATGTCCTGGCATCAGGCTTTGAAGATCGAGCGTCTTCTGGCGCCTAAGGGCCTTCGCTTCATGGTTCGCAGCCGGCGCCTTTTCAGACGCCGGCGCTAAACCGTTAGTTCCTACTGGAGCTTGGAGCCCAGCTGGCTGATCGCACGGTCGACCAGCGGATCAGTCTTCACGCCCGGGAGGCGCTGGGTCAGCACCACCTCGGCGGCCTGGGCCGCCAGATCGGCGGCGGCGGCCTTCACCTCGGCCGCGGCTTGCGCCTCGGCGTTGGCGATCTTGCGCTCGGCGAGCTGCTGACGGCGAGCCAGGCTCTCCTCCAGCTTCGCCTTGGCGTCGGCCTCGTAGCGGCGGGCTTCTTCCTGGGCGGCGGCCAGCATGTCCTTGGCTTGCGCCTCGGCTTCGGCGCGCTCGGCCTTCAGTTGGGTCAGCAGGCGCTGGGCTTCCTCGCGGATGCGGGCCGCTTCGTCCAGGTCGCCCTGGATCTTGGCGGACTTGGCGTCCAGAGCGGCGTTGATGGCCTTCGGGGCCTTGGCCACGAAGATCACGATGCCGAAGAAGATCAGCAGGCCGACGCCGACCCAGAACTCCGCGTTGGCGGGATTAAGGAAAGCAGGCATCAGGCGGCTCCTTGAACGCGAGCGGCGAGCGCCGCGTCGATCTCGGCCGCAGTCACCTTCTGACCGGTCAGCTTCTCGACCATGGCCTGAGCCGTCTCGCCGGCGATGCCGCGGACGTTGGACATGGCTTGGTCGCGCAGGCCGCGGATGCGAGCCTCGGCCTCATCCATCTGGGCCTGAAGACGGGCGTCTTCGGCCTTCTGGCTGGCGGCGAGTTCAGCGGCGGCCTTGGCCTTGGCTTCGACGGCGAGGCTGCGCGCGCGAGCGCGGGCTTCGTCGATCTCGGCCTGGGCGGCCTTGGCTTGCGCCTCGGCTTCAGCCTGAACGCTGCGGGCCTGGGTCACCGCGTCGGCGATGGTCGCCGCGCGGGTGTCCTGGATCTTGCGGAGCCGAGGAATGAAGACCTTGGCCAGCAGGATGTAGAGGACGGCGAAGATGAGGAAGAGCCAGACGATCTGGCCGCCCCAATGTTCGAATTCGAACTGGGGCAGGCCACCTCCGCTCTCGCCGCCGCCATGGGCGGCGACTTCCGTCGTGCCGGCCGGAGCGTGAGCCCCGTGATCGGCGGCGACGGCCTCGTGGGATGTGGTCTCGGCGGCCATAAGGCTTAGACGTCCTTATAAACGCAGGTCAGGGCGCGACGATGACGACGCGCCCCTCGGGACCTGCGGATCTGGCTTTAGGAGAACAGGATGAGCAGGCCGAGCACGAAGGCCAGGATGCCCAGAGCTTCGGTCAGAGCCGCGCCCAGGATCAGGTTGGTGAACTGGCCGCCGGCGGCCGACGGGTTGCGCGTGGCGCCCGCCAGGAAGTGGCCGAAGATGGTGCCCACGCCGATGCCGGCGCCGATCATGCCCAGGGTAGCGAGGCCAGCGCCGATGAACTTAGCGGCTTCAGCGTCCATAGTTTTCAGTCCCGTTTGAAAGTTGAAGAGGGTTGTTGAGTGCGACGGCCGATCAGTGGTGATGGCCGAGGTTGACCACGTCGTTGAGATAGACGCAGGCCAGAACCGCGAAGACGAACGCCTGCAGGAAGGCGACCAGGAACTCCAGCGCCGTCAGGGCGACGACGCCGCCGAGCGAGAGAGCCGCCGCCACATAGGCGAGGGAGGCGACGCCGCCGCTGGCGGCCAGAGCGCCCAGCGAGATGATGAAGCCGGCGAAGACCTTCATGGCCACGTGGCCGCCCAGCATGTTGCCGAACAGACGCAGGGCGAGGGTCACCGGGCGCAGCAGGAAGGACAGGATCTCGATCGGGGTGACCAGGATCAGCATGTACCAGGGGATGCCCGCCGGGACGAACAGCTTGTACATGTTCGCGCCGTTGCGCAGCACGCCGTAGATGATGACGATCAGGATGGTCATCACGGCCAGCGAGGCGGTAACCGCCAGCTGCGAAGTCGCCGTGAAGACGAGGAACATGCCCAGCATGTTCATCATCAGAATGAACATGAACAGGGTCAGGATGTAGGGGAAGAACTTGCGCCCTTCGTGGCCGATGATCCCGGCGACGAGGTCGTCAATGTAGCTGAACATCCCCTCGCCAATGACCTGCAACCGGCCCGGCACGACCGCGGCCTTGGCGGTGGTCACCGCAAAGAACACGACAACCAGCGCCGCCGCCAAGAGCATCGCGACAGTGGAGTTGGTGATCGACATGTCGATCGCGCCGATGCCCGGAAGGGTGATGGCGGGCAGATCCACGACCTTGTGGATCTCGAACTGATGCATCGGGTCGGCCATGCCGCCTCGAACTCCCTCAATCGTCCTCGTCGTCGGGGGGAAGGTCCTGAACGGGACCCCATTCCCTCGCCGCTTCGGCGGTCATGCGCTGGGCCGAACGAACGGCCATCCAAATAGAAACGCCGAAGCCCACGAGGACTCCGATGATCATCCCCCAAGGCGCCGTCTTCAGAACGACGTCCGCCCCAGCTCCGAAGCCCAGGCCCACAAAGACCCCGCCTATCAGCACGCCCATGAGGCGATAGCCGTAGCCGGCGGCCTTGGAACCGTAGTCGTGCACGACCGGGGTAGTGCGCTGTTCCAGCGCCGCAGCCCTTTCGTCGAGGCGCTTGATGGCCTCGTCGCGCGAATTGTCCGGATGCGGCATGCGTCGGGCGGCCTTTTGGAACCACGACGTCGCCCGCCGCGGCCGGGGCTTCAAGTCGCGCGGAACCTATAGGCGCGGGTGCGGTGCGTCAAGGCTGGGGTTGTGCGATTTAGCGCGTTGTAATTGCTGAGAAAAATGACGTCGCGACAACTCGTCCACCGCCCGCGGGGCCAGACCGCCGGGGGCGGAGGTTAGGAACGGCGCAGATTCCCTTGCGGAACCTCGACTTATTGCGCCGCCATGGCCTCGGCTTGGCGCAGGTCGACCGAGACCAGCTGCGAGACGCCGCGCTCCGCCATGGTCACCCCGAACAGGCGGTCCATGCGGGCCATGGTCACCGGATTGTGGGTGATGGTGATGAACCGGGTCTCGGTGCGGCGGCGCATTTCGTCGAGCAGGTTGCAGTAGCGGTCGACATTGGCGTCGTCGAGCGGGGCGTCGACCTCGTCGAGCACGCAGATCGGGGCCGGCTGGGCCAGGAACACCCCGAAGATCAGGGCGCAGGCGGTCAGCGCCTGCTCGCCGCCGCTCATCAGGCTCATGGTCGAAAGCCGCTTGCCGGGCGGGCAGGCGTAGATTTCGAGGCCGGCCTCCAGCGGGTCGTCGGATTCGACCAGCCGCAGCTCGGCCTGGCCGCCTTGGAACAGCGCCTGGAAGAGCGTCTTGAAGTGCTCGTTGATCACTTCGAAGGCGGCCAGCAGGCGCTCGCGGCCCTCGCCATTCAGTTCGTCGATGCCCTGGCGCAGACGGGCGATGGCGCCGGTCAGGTCGGTGCGCTCGCTCATCATGGTCTCGAGGCGGGCGGCGTGCTCGCCGGCTTCTTCCTCGGCGCGCAGGTTCACCGCCCCGATCGAATCGCGCTGGCGCTCCAGGGCGTAGAGGTGGGCTTCCATGCCGCCGGCGTCGGTCGGGATGGCGACCGCCTCTTGCGCCAGCTGGCGGCCGAGCTGCTCGGGCTCGATGCGCGCGGTCTCGCGGATCTGGCTGGTGATCTCGGTCAGCCGCTCGATCGCCGCTTCCAGCTTGGCGGCCAGGGAGGCGCGCAGCTCGCGGGCCTCGCCGGCGGCGCTTTCGGCGGCGCGCAGGGCGCGGTCGGCCTCGGTGCGGGCGGCCTCGGCCCCCGCCAAGGCGTCGGAGGACTGGGCGCGGCGGGCCTCGGCGGCGGCGAGCTCGTCGAGCAGCTTGCCGAGCCGCTCCTGGTGCGAGGCCGGGGCTTCGAGCGCCTGGTCGAGATTGGCCTGCACCTTGGCGCGGCCCTCGGCCAGGTCGTCCAGGCGGCGGGCGGCGGTCGCGCCGCGACGGGTCCAGTCGTCGCTGTCGCGCTTCAGGTTCTCGTGCCGACGGGCGCGGCCGTCGCGCTCGCGCACTTCCAGTTCGAGCGCCGAGCGGGCGGCGGAGGCGGCCTCGCGGGCCGGGCCGGCGGCGGCGCGGGCGGCGGCCAGGCGCTCGACCAGGTCGCCGGCCTCGCCCTGGCTGGAGGTCTCGGCGACGGCGGTGACCAGGATCTGCTCGGCGTCCGCGAGCTCGGCCTCGAAGCGCCCGATCATGTCGTCCAGCGACTGGGCCTGGGCCTCGCGGCGGGTCGCCTCGCGGTCGAGCTTTTCCAGGGCGCCGCGGGCGATCGAGACCTTTTGTTCGGCCGCCGGCGGTTCGCGGCGGGCGTTGCGCACGGCGTCCTCGGCGGCGCGGACCTTGGCGGAGGCGGCGGCCAGGGCGTCCTTTGCGGCCGCAGCGCGCGGCGAAACCGCCTCGATCTCGGTCTCGACCTCCGCGAGGCGGGTCTTCTGCTCCATGCGAATGGCGGCGGGCTTGGGGGCGTCGGCGCGGGCGACGAAGCCGTCCCAGCGCCAGAGGTCGCCTTCCTTGGAGACCAGCCGTGCCCCGGGCGGCAGCGAGGCGGAAAGGCGATCGCCGTCCTCGCGGGGGACCAGGGCGATGTGCGCCAGGCGGGCGGCCAGGGCGTCGGGGGCCTTCACCTTCGGGGCCAACGGCTCGACACCCGGCAGCCAGGAGGCGGGGGAGGCCTCGCCGCCGCCCCAGAAGGCCGGAGCCTTGGGGTCGAGGGCGGCGTCGAGGTCGTCGCCGAGCGCGGCGGCGACGGCGCGTTCATAACCGCGGGCCGGAACCACCGAGTCGAGGGCAGGGGCGAAGCCGGCGCGCCGCTGCTGGGCGACGATCTGGGCCAGGGCGCGGGCCTCGGCGGTCAGCCGGCCGAGCTGCTCGTCCTGCTTGCGGGCGGCCTCGCGCGCCTCGGCCTCGGCGACGGCGGCCTTGCCGCGCTCTTCCTCGGCGGACTCCTGCGCGGCGCGGACGGCGGCCAGCGCGGCCTGGGCGCGCTCGAGCTCGGCGCGGGCCTCCTCGATCTGCGGGGTGACGGCGGGGCCGAGCTGGGCGCGTTCGCCCTTGGCCTGGTCGAGGGCGCGGCGGGTGCGCAGGACGCGGTTGTTGGCCTCATCGACCCGGGCGGCGCCGGCGCGGCGGCGGGCCTCGTCGGCGGCGGCCAGGGCGGCGAGCTCCTCGACCGCCTTGTCGGCGGCGATGCGGGCCTCCTCGGCGGCGCGGGCGGCGGCTTCCAGCTCGGGCACGCGCTCGGGCGCGGCGGCGATGGCCGCCTCCAGCGCCTCCAGGTCCTCGGCCATGCGCGCCAGGGCGGCTTGGGCGTCGTGGGCGATCTGGGTCTCGCGGTCGCGGTCGCCGTCGATGCGGGTCAGGTCGCCGGTCAGGCGCTCGACCTCGGCGGCCAGGGCCTCGCCCTCGCGCTCCAGGCGGTCTTTGTCGATGGCCAGGCGATGCAGGATCGCCGCGGCGATGGTCTCGGCCTCGCGCAGCGGCTTGATCGCCTCCTCGGCCTGGGCGGCGCGGGTGGTGGCGCTCGCCGCCTCGCGGGTGTTGGCCTCGACCGCGGCGACCGCGGCGGCGGCTTCCTCGCGCAGGCGCACGGCGGCGTCACGGGCCTCGGACCAGCGGGCGAAGAGGACGGCGCCCTGCAGGGCGCGGATCTCGGCCGACAGTTTCTTGTAGCGCTCGGCCTGACGGGCTTCGCGGCGCAGGCGGTTGAGGGCGGTCTCCAGCTCGCGCGAGACGTCGTCGAGGCGGGCGAGGTTGGTCTCGGCGGCGCGCAGCCGCAGCTCGGCCTCGTGTCGGCGCGAATGCAGGCCCGAGACGCCGGCCGCCTCTTCGAGGATCAGGCGGCGGTTCTGCGGTTTGGCGGCGATCAGTTCGGAGATCTGGCCCTGGCGCACCAGGGCCGGTGAGTTCGAGCCGGTCGAGGCGTCGGCGAACAGCAGCTGGACGTCGCGGGCGCGCACCTCGCGGCCGTTGATCTTGTAGGTCGAGCCGGCGCCCTTATCGATCCGCCGGACGACCTCCAGCACCGGGGCGTCGTTGAAGGCCGGCGGGGCGCGGCGGTCGGAATTGTCGATGGTCAGGACGACTTCGGCATGATTGCGCGAGGCGCGATTGCCCGAGCCGGCGAAGATCACGTCGTCCATGCCGCCGGCGCGCATCGCCTTGGCGGAATTGGCCCCCATCACCCAGCGCAGGGCTTCCAGCAGGTTCGACTTGCCGCAGCCGTTCGGTCCGACGATGCCCGTGACTCCGGGCTCGATCCGAAACTCGGTCGGATCGACGAAGGACTTGAAGCCGGAGAGTCGGAGCCTCTGGAAATGCACGGGCCGGGGGCGCCTCCTACCGCTTGGAGGCCGCGGCGACCGCGGCGTCGAGTTCAGCGGCGGTCATCTCGCCTTCCTTCACCTTCACGCCGTTGAACACGAAGGTGGGGGTGCCGGAGATCTCGCCCTGCTTGGCGTTGCGCGAGACGCGGGCATTGAGGGCGTCGAGCGCGGCGGTATCGGAAAGGCAGGCTTCGAACTGGGCTTCGCTGAGGCCGCCGGCCTTGGCCGCGGCGACCAGCACCGCGCGGGCGTCGCCGGTGTTGACCATCTCGTCATGGCCGCGGAACACCGCGTCGACGACGGTGAAGTAGTTGTCCTTGCCGGCGCAACGGGCGGTCAGATAGCCGGCCGCGGCGACCTGGGCCGGCGGCGTCAGGATCTCGCGCAGGGTGTAGTGGACCTTGCCGGTGTCGATGTACTTCTTCTTGAAGGCCGGAAAGACCTCGTTGTTGAACACCGCGCAGTGGCTGCAGCTGAGCGAGGCGTATTCGACCAGCTTCACCTTGGCCTTGGGGTCGCCCAGCGACATGTCGTCAGACACAGGCGTGGGGGGCAGCGGCGGGGCGGCCAGGGCCGAACCGGCGCAGAGCGCAACCGCCCCGAGGACGGCGACGGCGATGCGACGGTTCGGCTGGCGCATGGCTTACTTCGAGGCCTCGGCGACGGCCGCGTCGAGCTCGGTCATGGTCATCTCGCCTTCCTTGAGCTTCTTGCCGTTGATCACGAACGACGGGGTCGCGGTGATCTTGTCGACCTTCACGGCCTTTTCGACGCGCTCGTTCAGCGCCTTCAGGGCCGCCTCGTCGGTGATGCAGGCGTTGAACTTCTCTTCGGTCATGCCGGCCGACTGGGCGGTGCGCAGCAGGATCCCGCGCATGTCGCCGGTGGTGAACATCTCCTGCTGGGCATGGAAGATGGCGTCGGTGACCTGGAAGTACTTGTCCTTGCCGGCGCAGCGCGCGGTCAGGAAGCCGGCGGCGGCCACCTCGTTCGGCGGGGTGAGGAATTCCTTGAAGGTGTAATGCACCTTGCCGGTGTCGATGTACTTCTTCTTGAACTCGGGGAAGACCTCGTTGTTGAACTTGCCGCAGTGGCTGCAGGTCAGCGAGGCGTACTCCACCAGCTTCACCTTGGCGTTGGGATCGCCCAGGGTCATGTCGGCGGTGTCGACGGACCCGGCGCCGCCGCTCTTGGAGCAGCCGGCCAGGGCGAGCGCGCCCAGGGCCGCGACGACGAGAAGGCGACGGTTGAAGTTCGGCATTTGCACCTCTGCGGAATTCCGAATGAAAGATTAAAGCGCGATTCCCGGCCCGTGGAACGTGGGCGCCGGGGCGAAGTCAACCAGGCTCAGCCGGCTCCCCGCCGCATAACGCCCCGACCGAGCCTCAGCAATGCGGCTTTCAGGGGGCTGTCGGGGGCGTGCTCGAGCCCGCGGGCCAGTTCGGCCTCCTGGGCGGCGTCCAGCGGCGCGGTGCGCCGGCGGACGGGTTTGGTCTCGGCCGCGGCCGTGCGCAGCGGCCCCTGGACGATCCGCAGCTTGTTCACCGCGCCCTCGCCGAGGAACAGGTTCACCCGTGAGACGATCTCGTGCGCCTGGTGCTGGATCAGGGCGGCCGAGGCGCCGGCGACGCGGATCTCCAGCGCGCCGGGGCCGCCGCCGCGCGGCTTGGTCAGCTTCACCGGCTCGGTGCGCTTGGCCAGCTCGACGCCGACGATCTCGCGCCAGCGCGCCTGCAGCGCGCCGGGCCCCTGGCCGTACTTGGCGTCCAGCTCCTTGAGCAGCTTGGAGAGACCCCGCCCGGCGACCGGCGGCGGCCGGCGCTGGGGCCGCGTGCGCTTGCGCGCCAGGATCTCGGCGGCTTCGGCGGGCGTGGGCAGGGGGCGAGGCATCGGCCGCCACCTTACAACAAGCCTCCCGTCCGAGGCGAGGATCGGGTAGCTGAACCTGGTGACGCCCGAGACGCTCCGCGACCGCCTGCTGGCCTGGTACGACGCCAACGCCCGCGACCTGCCCTGGCGGGTGGGGCCGGCCGACCATGCGCTGGGCGAGCGCGCCGACCCCTACCGCGTGTGGCTGTCGGAAGTGATGCTCCAGCAGACGACGGTGCCGCACGCCGCGCCCTATTTCCTCAAGTTCACCCGGCGCTGGCCGAGCGTCAGCGACCTGGCCGCCGAGGACGACGGCGAGGTGATGGCCGCCTGGGCGGGGCTTGGCTACTACGCCCGGGCCCGCAACCTGCTGGCCTGCGCCCGGGCCGTCGCGCGCGACCACGGCGGGGTGTTTCCCGATACCGAAGAGGGGCTGCGAACCTTGCCCGGGCTTGGGCCGTACACCGCCGCGGCGGTAGGGGCGATCGCCTTCGACCGGCCGACCAATGTGGTCGACGGCAATGTCGAGCGGGTGATGTCGCGGCTGTTCGCGGTCGAGACGCCGTTGCCGGACGGCAAGGCCGAGCTGAAGGCGCTGGCCGGCGGGCTGGTGCGCGACCATCGTCCGGGGGACTGGGCGCAGGCGCTGATGGACCTGGGGGCCACGATCTGCCGGCCCAAGGCCCCGCTGTGCGACCGCTGCCCGCTCAGCGAGGCCTGCGCCGGCCTGACCGGCGGCGAGCCGCAGACCTATCCGCGCAAGACGCCCAAGGCCGCGCGGCCGCATCGCCACGGCGTCGCCTACATCCTGACGCGCGGAAACGAGGTGGCGCTGGTGCGCCGGCCGCCCGAGGGGCTGCTGGGCGGCATGCTGGCCCTGCCGACCAGCGACTGGCGCGCGAGCGGCTGGAGCGACGCCGAGGCCGCCGCGGCCGCGCCGACGCCGGCCGATTGGCGAGCGGCGGGGGAGGTCGAGCACGTCTTCACCCACTTCAGCCTGACCCTGCGGCTGCTGCGGGCCGAGGGCGACGCCGAGGGGCTGATCTGGACGCCGAGGGACGGGCTGGGCGCCCTGCCGAGCGTGTTCCTCAAGGCCGCGCGGGCGGGGCTGAACAGCCTGCTCTGAACCCAAGCGTCATCTCGGTTTCGGCGCAGCCGAAGACCGGGCCGGATGAACACCTGATCGGTCCGGCAAGGGCCAAGCCTGCGCCACGGACTCTGTTGTCAGCGTCAATGGATCCCGGCCTTACGCTGCGCTCCAGCCGGGATGACATTGGAAGGCGGCGCTCTCGGAAAGGACTGCGCCGTTCCGCGTTCTTTCGGGTAACAGATGCAGGGGAAGCCAATGCCCGTCCTCACCCCACGCGCCGACGGCCTGGTCGAGAGCACGACGCCGGTCCTGCTGCCGGTCATGGCCCCGCGCCTGCAGGGCGAGCTGTCGGCGCAGGGCTTCGGCGATCTGGCGCTGTGGGGCGAGGGGGATCTCGGCCGCATCCGCTTCACCCCGCTCGAAGGGCCTTATGTCCATGGACCCAACCTGCTGACCGCGCCGGGCGGCGGGATCTTCGTGGCGCAGGAAGCGCCGGTGATGGTGATCTGCGGCGTCGCCTATCGCGGCTTCACCCCGGCGCGGCGCTGCGCCTCCTGGGACCGTATCCACCATCCAAAGGCCGGGGTGCGCCGCGAGAAGACCCGCCGCCGCGTCGACCTGCCCTGGGCCAACGTGCTGATCGAACAGCGCGGCGCGGACCTGGTCATCGCCGCAGGGACCGACATCGCCGAGGCCGAGCGCGCGCTGCACTTCTCGGTCGACACCATCCTGGCGGAGGCCCGCGCCTACGCCGCCCACTGCGACCGGTTGTCCGAGGCCGACCCGATGCTGCGCAGCATGGTGATGCAGGGAACCCACGCGGCGCTCTCCAGCGTGCGCCGCGACGAGCGCGGCCGTTTCGACGGCCTGGCCGCGGGGCTGCACTATTCCGCCCCGGCCCGCACCTACTACCGCGACGGCTACTGGACCCTGCAGCTGCTGCTGGAAGCGGCCCCGGCCATGGTCCACGAGCAGATCGAGATGCTGGCCTCCGGCGTGCAGCCGGACGGCGAGGCGCCCAGCGGCGTCATCGTCTCGGGGCCGGAACAGGCCAAGGCCTGGGAGGAGCTGCGCACCACGGTGTTCGGGCTCGACTGGATCCACACCCGCTCGAACGACTGGTGGAGCGACCACTTCGACTCGCCGCTGTTCTTCGTGCTGGCGATCGGCGACTATGAGCGGGCCGCTGGCGACGACGAGCCGGCCGAGCGCCACTGGCCGCTGATCAAGGCGATCTTCGAGCGCTATCGCGGCTTCTCCGAACACGGTCTGCCGGTGAAGCCGCGGCACGACCGCGACTGGGCCGACAACGTCTATCGCGGCGGCTTCGTCGCCTATGACCTCGGCCTCTGGGTCGGGACGCTGGACGTGATCGCGCGGCTGGGCCGCCGGATCGATCCGCAGCTGTCGGGCCAGGCGCGCGTGCTGGCCGAGCAGACCCGCGAGGCGCTCGATGCGGCGCTGTGGAGCCCGGAGGGCTGGTACGCCGACTATCACGCCCCGCCCGGGCTGGAGGACGTCGAGCCGACCCTGGAGCCTCACCTGACGCTCGACAGCCTGACCCTGCTGCGCCACGACGCGGTCCCGCCCGACCGGGCCCTGCAGGTGCTGGAGGCGGTGCGCGCCAAGCTCGAGAGCCGCCATAACGGCGCGCAGCCCTATGGCGACTGGGGGGTGATGTGCTGCTTCCCGCCGTACCGGCACAAGGCCGACACCCGTTCTAAGTCGGCCTTCGCCTACCGCTATCACAATGGCTCGGACTGGCCCTGGCTGTCGGGCCTCTACGCCGAGGAGCGCCTGCGCCGGGGCCTGCCGGGCTGGCGCTATCCGATGCTGCGCTGGTGGGAGACCTGCCTGGAACGCGGCTGGATGGGGGCGGTCGAGTACTTCGCCCCGCCCTGGGGCCGCGGCTCGCTGCTGCAGGGCTGGTCGGCGATGCCGGCGGCCGCGGCGCTCAAGTACCGCGAGGTGGTGCTGGCGGGCGATCCGGGCTGAGGTCCGACCGCCAGAGCCGGCGGCGACCAGATCACCGGAAGCAGTCCACCGCCTGCCCGACCCAGGCCTTCAGCGCGTCCTTCTTGTCCAGCGGCGTCGCCCCGTGGCGCACCAGGATCAGGTCGAGATCGGGGACCAGCACCGTGTACTGGCCATCATAGCCGTTGGCCGAGAACGAGCCGGGGCCGGCGATGTCCAGCCACCAGTGCGCGCCATAGCGGCCCTCGGTCACCCCGTCCTGCTGGAAGGTCGGCGTGCGGGCGTAGTCGACCCAGCCCTCGGGCAGCAGGCGTTGGCCCTCCCAGACGCCGCCGCGCAGGTAGAGCAGGCCGAAGCGGGCGAAGTCGCGGGCGCTGGCGTAGCAGTAGGACGAGCCGATGAAGGTGCCGGCCTTGTCGAATTTCGGGATCGGGCTGGTCATGCCCAGCGGCCCGAATAGCCGCGCCCACATATAGGGCTTCAGGTCGCCGCCGGCCGCCTGGCCGGCGATCCGCGCGACGATGTTGCTGGTCCCGCTGGCATAGGACCAGAAGCCGTCCGGCGCATGCTCCAGCGGCTGGCTGGCCGCGTAGTGGGCGACGTCCTCCTTGCCCGACTGGAACAGCATCTCGATCACGTCGGAGACGTGGCCGGGCACGTAATCCTCGACGAACTTCAGGCCGCTCGACATGCGCAGCAACTGGTCCAGCGTGATCGCCGCGCGCGGATCCTCGCCCTGCCATTCGGGGACGCGGGCTGGGGCGTGGACGTCCAGCTTGCCGTCCAACACCAGCATGCCGACCAGGGCCTGGGTGATGCTCTTGGCCTTCGACCAGGACGGATAGGTCGCGTCCGGCCCGAAGCCCTCGCCGTAGCGCTCGAAGATCAGCTTGCCGCCCTGGACGACGGCCAGGGCGTGGGTCGCCCCGACGCCGTCGCCCTCGAACGCCTGCGCCAGCAGGGCGTCGAACCGCTCGCGCTGCAGGTTGGCGGGCAAGGCGCCTTCGGGCCAGGCCTCCGTCGGCCAGGGAACGTCGGCGGGCTGGGCGGGCAGGGGCGCGAGGGTCATGGCGCGAGACTGGCCGGAACGGGCGGCCTTGTCATCCGTCATGCGCGGTCTCAGGCCGCCTGCGCCGCGACCTCGCGCGGCAGTTCGCCGGCCTTTTCCTCGCCGCGCGAGAGCAGCAGGTAGGTCACCGGCGTGGCCACCCGGCTGAGGAAGGTCGAGGTGATCAGTCCGCCGATGATGGCGATGGCCAGCGGCGAGTAGAGCCCCGAGCCTTCAAGCGCCAGCGGCAGTAGCCCGCCGATCGCCGTCACCGAGGTCAGCAGCACCGGCAGGAAGCGCACCTCGCCGGCCTTCTCGATCGCCTCGCGCAGCCCCATGCCGCCCTTGCGCAGCTGCTCGGTGAAGTCGACCAGCAGGATCGAGTTTTTGATCTCGATCCCGATCAGCGCGATCAGCCCGATGGTGGCCGTGAACGACAGCGAGTTGCCGGTCAGCCACAGCGCCGCCACCGCGCCGAACAGGCCGAGCGGAATGACCGCCGCCACCACCAGCGCCGTGCGGAACTTGCCGAACTCCAGCACCAGGATCGCCAGGATCCCGAACACCGCCACCAGGATCGCCGCGCCCAGGCCCGCGAAGCTCTCGGACTGGGCTTCGGCCTGGCCGCCGAGCGACAGGCTGTAGCCGGCCGGCATCGGCAGTTCCTTGGCCAGCCGCGCCTGGACGTCGGCGGTCACCTTCGAGGTCAGGGCCCCCGTGCGGACCTGCGAGGTCACGGTCACCGTCCGCTCGCGGTCATAGCGGGTGATCAGCGCCGGGCTGGAGCGGAAGGCGGGCTGGGCCACCGCCGCCAGCGGCGCCGACTGGCCTCCCGCGGTCGGCACGTGGATCTGGGCCAGGGCCGACAGCTCGTTGCGCTCGCCCATCGGCAGGCGCACGCGGACCGGATAGTCGTCGCCGTCCGGATCGCGGTAGCGGGCGGTCTCCTCGCCCGACAGCGCCAGCCGCGCGGTGCGCCGCGCCGCGCCCGCCGGCATGCCCAGCGCCGCAGCCTTGGCTTCGTCGAGGCCAAGGTCGATGTCGGTGCGATCCAGCCGCAGCGGGTTCTCGACGTCGCGGGTGCCGGGCGTCGCCTTCACGATCTGCTCGGCGCGCGCGGCCAGGGCCTTCAGCACCTCGAGGTTCTCGCCGGTGATGCGGACGGCGACCGGCGCTTCGATCGGCGGGCCGTTTTCGAAGGTGACGATGCTGATCCGCGCGCCCGGATAGCGGGCGAAGTCGGCGCGCAGGGCGTCGAGCACCTGCTCGCTCTTGCCCGGCTCCCAGCCCTTCAGGCTGGCGAACACCTCGCCGTAGCTGGCCTGGGTCTGGCGTTGCTGCTGGTTGTAGAAGATCTGCGGGTTGCCGCGGCCGAGGTTGGCGGCGGTCCAGGCCACCTGCGGCGTCGCCTTCAGCCGCGCCTCGACATGGCGCAGCGCTTGGTCGGTCTTGGCCATCGACGAGCCGTCGGCGGTCTCCACCCGCACCAGGAACTGCGGGGTTTCGGCGGGCGGAAACAGGCTGGAGCCGATGGCGCCCAGCAGCGGCACGGTGGTGGCGCAGATCGCACCGATGATCGCCACGGCCGCCCACGGGCGGGCCAGGGCGCGGTGCAGCACCGGGGTGTAGAAGCGGTGGATCGCCCCGTTCACCGCCCGCAGGAGGGCGTTGCCCTCGGGCTCCTCATGGCGCGACAGCATGCGGCTGGCCAGGAACGGGATGATGGTCAGCGCCACCAGCAGCGAGGCGCCGACCGTCGCCAGCACGGTCACCGGCAGCGAGCGGATATAGGCGCCCGACCCGCCGGGCAGGGCCAGCAGCGGCAGGAAGGCGAACATCAGCGTCGCCGTGCAGCCGATCACCGCCAGGGTGATCTGGCGGGTGCCGTTGATCGCCGCGTTCAGCCGCGTCTCGCCCTCGCGCAGGTGGCGGGCGATGTTCTCGGTGACCACGATGCTGTCGTCGACCAGCAGCCCCAGCGACAGCACGAAGCCGGCGATGGCCAGCTGGTTGACCGTGAAGCCGAGCGCCTGCAGCACCGACAGCCCGATCAGCAGCGACAGCGGGATCGACAGCATCACCACCCCGCCGGCCCGCAGGCCCAGCGGCAGCAGCGTCACCATCACCAGCCCCAGGGCCAGGCCGAAATCGCGGAACAGCCGCGACAGCCGATGCTCGACGTTCTTGGCCTGCACGAAGCCCTCTTCCAGCTTCACGCCGGCGGGCAGGGTCTTGCGGAACTCGGCCAGGGTCTGCTCGACGCCCTTGGTCACCTTGGCGACGTCGGCGCCGTCCTTCTGGGCGACGGTCACGAACACCGCCCGCTGGCCGTTGAAGCGCGTCAGGTGGTCGGCTTCCTGCTGGGCCCAGCTCACCTGGGCGACGTCCCGGACCCGCACGACCTGGCCGTCGACCGCCCGCACCGGAGTGTCGGCGACGGCCTGCAGGTCGCGGAAGGCGCCGCCGGCCTTGACGTTGAACCGCCGCTCGCCGGCGTGGGCCGCCCCGACCGGCGTCTCGGCGCCGGCCGCGCGCAAGGCGTCGGCGACCGCCGTCGGCGGCAGTTGCATCGCCGCGAGCTTGGGCAGGTCGATCGCCACCCGCACCTCGGAGGGCGGCGCGCCCCAATAGCGCGCCTCGCGCACGCCGGGGGTGCGGTCCAGCCGTTCGCGCAAGGTGTCCGCCAGCTTCTCCAGCCGGCGCATCGGCAGATGCTCGCTGACCAGCGCCACCTGGACGATGGCGACCTCGGTGGTGCGCGCGCGGCGCACTTCCAGCTGGGCCAGGCCCGCCGGCAGGTTGGGGCGCAGGGCGTTCACCTCGCGCACGACCTCGTCGTACTTGCGCTCGGTGTTGACGCTCCAGTCGAACTCGACGCTGACCACCGCCGCGCCGTCCAGGCTGGTCGAGGAGATCTTGCTGACGTCGTCCAGGCCGTCGAGGGCGTCCTCGATCGGGTCGGCGACCAGCTGCTCCATCTCGGCCGGCTCGGCCCCGGGCAGCACCGCACGCACGATCACCACCGGGATCGGAAAATGCGGGTCCTCGGACCGCGGCGTGGTCATCAGGGCGTTCAGCCCCAGCATGGCCAGCAGGGCGAAGGCGACCAGCGTGAACTGCCAGTTGCGGCCGGCGAAGGCGGCGACGTCGAACCTCATCGGCTCACTTCCCCGCCGAAGCCAGGTTGAGCTGCCTGGGATCGACCACCTGCACCTTCTCGCCGTCGGCGATGAAGCCGGCGCCGGCGGTGATCACCCGTGCGCCGGGCGGCAGGCCGGAGACCAGGGCGTCGTCGCCGTCGAAGCCGCCGAAACTGACCGGTCGGCGGCGGGCGACGCCCTTGTCGACCACGAAGACGAAGGCCTTCTGGCCGTCGGCCTCCAGGATCGCCTCGGCCGGCACCCGCGCCATCGGCGTGGTCGGCGCGGCCCCGACGCTGATGTCGGCGGTGGCGATCTGGCCCGAGCGCAGCGGATGGGCGCCGAGCAGCTCGATCTCGACATCGACCGCGCCCGTCTGGGGCCCGGCCCGCTCACCCACCCGGCTGACACGACCGGGCACGACGGCGGGGAGACCGTCGATGCGCACGCTCGCGCTCTGGCCGACGCGGACGCGGATCACGTCGCGATCGGCCAGGGGCGCGCGCAGGGTGAGCGGACTGGATTCGTCGGCGATGCGCAGCACCGCCTGTCCGGGCTGCACGACCTCGCCGGCCTGGGCGGTGCGTTGCAGCACCACGCCGCTCGCGGGCGAGACCAGCTGGGCCCAGCGGCGGTCGAAGGCGGCCGATCCGGCGCGGGCCTGGGCCGCGCGCAGGGCGCTCTTGCGGTCGTCCAGCCGCTGGACGGAGATGAAGCCCTTGTCGAACAGCGCCTGGTCGCGGGCCAGGTCGCGGCGGGCGCGCTCGACCTCGACGTCGGCCTGGGTCTGGGCGGCGGCCACCCCGGCGGGATCGAGGCTGGCCAGCACCTGGCCGGCGCGCACCATGTCGCCGTCGTCGACGTTCAGGGCGGTGATCACCCCGCCGATGCGGAACGACAGCGTCATCTCCCGGCGCCGCTCCAGCGGCCCGGTGGCGGTCAGCACCGCGCCGTCGGAAGGGCTGCGCACGGCGACCGCCTCGACCGCCGCGGGCGGCGGGGCCTGCGCGGTCTTCGGGGCCTTCGAACAGGCGGTGGCGGCGGCCAGGCTGGCGGCCGCCGCCACTCCGGCATGCACGAGGCGTGGTCTCACAAAACGCCTGATACGCACCGGTGTCTCCAACAATCAATCAGTGATAGGTGATCAGTGATCGATAATGTGGGATTGTCAAGCGAGGACGGCTTATGACAGGCATGCAGGAATGAATGCGCCGAGCTCACGTTCGCCCCGCAAGGCGAAGGGCCAGGGGGCCGAACGCCGCGAGGAGATCCTTGCCGCGGCGCTCGGCCTGTTCACCGAATTCGGGATCTATGCGGTCTCGACGCGCCAGATCGCCCAGGCGGTGGGCATCTCCCAGCCGACGCTCTACGCCTACTTCCCGACCAAGGACGATATCGGCCACGAGCTGCAGGATCGCGCCTTCGCGCTGCTGGCCGAGAAGCTCGCCGGCGACCGCGGTCCGATCGTCGACCTCGACGGCGTCGTCCAGATGCTGCGCATCTATGTCGACTTCGGGCTCGAGAACCCGGACATGTACCGCATCGCCTTCATGTCCGAGGGCCAGCACGTGCGCAAACTGCGCCAGGAGCCGAAGGAACTGGCCGCGGCGCCGGCTGTGCAGGAAACCTACGGCGTGCTGCGCGGGGAACTGGCCAAGCTGCAGGCGCTGGGCCTGACCGTCGATCTCGACATCGAGACCCTGACCCAGTGCGCCTGGTCGGCGATGCATGGGCTGGTCTCGCTGCTGATCGCCAAGCCGGGCTTTCCGTGGACCGAGCGCGAGCATCTGATCGACAGCCAGCTTCGCCTCATTGCGCGGGGCATGTGGCGGGCGGGCTGATCAGCTCGCCGGCGGCGCCGGCTCCAGCCGCGGGACGCCGTCGAGCTCCAGCCGGATCTGCCCGCGCCCGGGCCGCGACAGCCGGATCGGCGCGCCCTTCTCCTCCAGCCGCCGCCGCAGCAGGATCAGCCGGGTCTCCAGATTGTCCTTCAGCCCGGGCAGGCGGAGCGAGGCCTCCAGCCGGATCTCGCGGTTGGTGAAGTCGCGCCGGCCGGTCTGCGCGAACACTGTGAGGAAGTGGAACAGCAGCCGCCCCGGCACCCCCTTGATCAGGTAGGCGTCGTCGAGGAACAGGCTGTCGTCATGGGCGAAGTACTTCACCCGGATGTCGCCGCCGGCGCGGGCCGGCTCGCTCCTGGCGGCCGCGGCCTCGGCGTCGCGGGCCTCGAGCTCGGCAAGGCGCAGGCTGGCCGCCAGCTGGCCGCCGATCAGGACCAGCGCCTCCTCGTCCTCAGGCCCGAACCAGAAGCGCTCGGCCGACTCGGCGAACAGCACGCCCTGGACCTTGCCGCGGCTGACCATCGGCGCGGCCAGCTGGCTCTGCGGCGCGTCCAGGCCGGGCAGGGCGATCTGGCGCTCGGCGTCGAGCGTCGAGGTCGCCCGGACGGCGGCGGCCATGCGCCGGCCGCGGCTCATGTCGCTCAGCCGCACGGCCTGGCCGCTGGCCGCGGCGATGCCGATGGCCCCGTCGCCCAGCAACACCTCGGACCCGGCGCCGCGATGGGCATAGCCGCAGCTGGCCAGGGTGGTCAGCCGGCCGCCCTCGTCGTCAAGCATCAGCAGCATGGCGTTGGCGAACCCGAAGGCGCTCTCCAGGCCATGGATCGCCGCATCGATCATCAACTCGGCGTCCGACTGCGCGGCGATCGCCGCGGCGACCTTGGCGGCCAGGGCCAGCCGATCCTGCGCGGTCGCGTGCGCCGGTTCGGCGGCGGTGGGGGGGCCGGGGATCGCCCGGCATTCGTTGACCCGGTAGAGCTCGGCGCTGCGCAGCACCATCGCCTCGCCGACGCCGTGCTGCGAGCTGATGGCGGTCAACTGCGCGGACATCTTGGCGAACACCGCGCCCTCGGTCAGCGAGGCCCGATGCTCGACGTCGAGCGCGAACTGCTCGCCGGTCCGCCCGCTGACCAGCAGCACATGGGCGCGGCCGGTCGCCGCGACATTGGCTGCGGTCTTGGAAAAGAACTGGTTCGACAGCGCCACGTGCTCGTCGTCCACCAGATAGACCTGCGACAGGTAGGAGACGTTCGGCAGGCCGTCGGCGTCGAGGGTGGCGATGATCGACGGGATCACCCCTTCGAAACAGTCGCGGATGCTGGCCAGGGGCGTCTTCATGCGCCGGGGTCCGGCAGGCGCTCGCCCGCGTGCGGGCCGGGGGTCTGGCGAAAGGCCATGGTCGGCGCCAGGCGCAGGGTCATCAGGTCGCCGCGTCCCAGCCAATGGGCCATCTGCTGCGGCTGCACGCCCAGCGCGGCGAGCGCCTGCGAGACCTGGGCCGCATAGCGATCAGCGTCGGCGATGTCGCGGGCGTCGGCGGGTGCGATGGAAACCAGCTGGCCCTTCAGCTGGAACGTTCGATAGGTGTCGGGTTGGACGAAGGTGAAGGCCAGCGGCGCCCCGGCGACGAGGCCGCTCAGCGCCTCGCCCCATTGGGCGGCGGGGATGAAGATGTCCAAGGTCGCTCCGTCGGCGGCCGGGCGCGCGCCCAGCGCCCGCCCCAGCGCAGGCAGGCCCGCGGCGCTCCTGGCCGCGAACACCATCATCACCGGCTCGCGCAACAGAGCCGTCAGTTCCGCATCGATCAAACCAGTTCCCCTGGCCGGGAAGCTAGCTCGATAGCGTTGTTTTAGGAACGGCGTTCGCCGCTTAGGAACCATTTAGGATGAGGCGCCGGCAGGCCGGGCGTAGGAGCGCGCCAACAGCCATTCGCCCCCCCCGGGGGCCTTGCCGCGAGACGCTCCATGACCAGCACTGATCTCCTCGCCCTGTCGGCCGCGCGCCGCTGGGATATCTACGGCCCCGTCCACAAGGGACTGCGCCGCGCGCACGGCGCGATGGCCGCGCGGCTGGGCTCGGCGGACTACGCCGCCGACCTGCGCCCGCTGCTCGCCGACCTGCGCGCCCACCTGGAAATCGCCGGCCAGCATCTGGCTCACGAAGAAGACCACATCCATGCGGCGCTGGCCGCCCGCGCGCCGGACGCCGTCACGACCTTGGAGGACCAGCACGAGCATCACCGCGCCCGCTTTGCGGCGCTGCAGGCCGCGATCGCCCGCGTCGAGTACGGGGCGCCCGCCGATCGCCCGGGACTGGGCCGCGTCCTCTATCTGGAGTTCAGCGCCTTCGTCGCCGAGGACCTCCTGCATATGCTGCACGAGGAGACCGTGACCTGGCCGTTGCTCTGCGCCCTGTTCAGCGACGAGGAACTGATGGAGACCGAGCAGGCGATCATCGCCTCGCTGTCGCCGGACGAGACCATCGTGACGATGCAGATGATGCTGCCGGCGATGAACCCGGAGGAGCGCACGGGCTTGCTGACGGACATGAAGGCCGGCGCCCCGCCTGAAGCCTACGCGGCGGTCATCGAGCACGCCGCGCGGCCGACCCTGCCCCGGGCTGAGTTCGCCGAACTGGAACGCCTGGGCCTGGCGGCCTGAGGCCGAGCTTCCCTCTCGGGCGCATCCGCGCAACAAATGCTGCGCTCCATGGGCTGCAAGAGGGAGGTGACGCCATGTGCGACGACGATATCCACCAGGGCCTGGTCGAGGACCCGACTGTTTCGCGCCGGACGTTCGGCCTGATGACCGTGGCGGCGGCCGGCCTGACCGCCGCCAGCGCGCACGCCGCCGCGCCGGTCGTCGAGAAGGACATCGAGATCAAGACCCCGGACGGGCTCGCTGACGCGGCGCTCTACTATCCCGAGGGCAAGGGCGCCTGGCCCGCCGTGCTGCTGTGGCCCGACGTGCTCAGCCTGCGGCCGGTGTTCCGCGAGATGGGCAAGCGCCTGGCCGCCTCGGGCTATGTGGTGCTGGTCCCGAACCTCTACTATCGGGTCAAGAAGGCGCCGGTGATCGAGGGCGCGTTCAACTTCGCCAGCCCGGACGACCGGGCCAAGCTGACTCCGCTGCGCGCCAGCGTGACGCCGGACGGGACCGATCGCGACGCGGTCGCCTATCTCGCCTTCCTCGACGCCCAGCCGCAGACCGACCGGAAGAAGAAGGTTGGGACCCAGGGCTACTGCATGGGCGGTCCGCTCGCCTTCCGCACCGCCGGCGCGGTCCCGAACCGCGTGGGCGCGGTGGCCAGCTTCCATGGCGGCGGGCTCTTCACCGCCGACCCCACCAGCCCGCACCTGCTGCTGCCCAAGACCCATGCGGAGTACATGGTCCTGGTCGCCGACAACGACGACAAGCAGGATCCGGCCGCGAAGGAAAAGCTCAAGGCCGCGCTCGACGCCGCCAAGCTGAAGAGCCGGGTCGAGGTCTATGCCGGCGCCGCGCACGGCTGGACGGTGAAGGGCAGCCCGGTCTACGCCGAGGCCGCCGCCGAAAGGGCCTGGGCCGAACTGCTCGACCTCTACAAGCGCGCGCTTTAGCGGCATGCGGCCGGCGGCGCGTCCGCCGGCCGCTTTCGCCGGTCTCAGAGCCGGGCGGCGTGCCAGGCGACGTGGTCGCCGATGAAGCTTGTGATGAAGAAGTAGGAGTGGTCGTAGCCCTCCTGCATGCGCAGGGTCAGGGCCGCGCCGCCCTCGGCCGCGGCCGCCTGCAGCAATTCGGGCTTGAGCTGTTCGATCAGGAAGCTGTCGGCGCCGCCCTGGTCGACCAGGATCTCGCGGCCGCGCGCTTGGCCCGCGGCGATCAGCAGGGCGCTGTCGTGCGCGGTCCAGGCCGCTTCGTCCTCGCCCAGATAGGCGCCCAGCGCCTTGCGGCCCCACGGGCAGCGGGTCGGCGAGGCGATCGGCGCGAAGGCCGACACCGTCCTGAAGAGCTGCGGATGACGCAGCGCCAGGGTCAGCGCCCCGTGGCCGCCCATCGAGTGGCCGAAAATCCCGCGCCGTCCGCCGTCCAGCGCGAAGGTCCCTTCGGCCGCGGCGATCAGGTCGGCGGCGACATAGGTTTCCATGCGGAAGTGCGGCGCCCACGGCGCCTGCACGGCGTCGACATAGAAGCCCGCGCCCTGGCCGAGGTCGTAGGCCGGGTCGTCGGCGACCCCTTCGCCGCGCGGGCTGGTGTCGGGCGCGACAATGGCGACGCCGGCCCTGGCCGCGTACGCATAGGCGCCGGCCTTGGTCGTGAAGTTGTCCTCGGTGCAGGTCAGGCCCGACAGCCAGACCAGGTAGGGGACCGGCCCCTGGGCCTCGCCCGGGACGAACACCGAAAACCGCATCGGCGTGCCGGTCGCCGCACTCTGGTGGCGGACATAGCTCAGCGTCCCGCCATGGACCTTGTGCTGCTGAAGGATCTCTACGCTCATCTCGACCTCGCCCGTCACGCCTGACCGTTCCATAGCCGCCATGGGCCGCCGAGGACAGACGTCGTGCCCTCGCCACAGTCGCGGTGTATGAGGTCGCGCCATGACTTCGACCCCCACGCTCCGCCCGCTGACGGACACCGACATGCCGGCCGTCGCCGCCCTACAGCTCGTCGCCTTCGCGCCGTTGTTCCATGAGCCGCAGGAGATCCTGGCCAGCCGCCTGACCGTGGCGCCGACCCTTTGCTGGGGCGCCTTCGACGGCGACGAGCTGCTCGCCTACATCCTCAGCCATCCGTGGCCGGCGGCCAGCCCGCCGCCGATCGGCGTGACGCTGAGCCCGCCGCCGCCCAGCGACAACTGGTTCGTCCATGACCTCGCCATCGGGCCGGCCGCGCGAGGCCTCGGCCTCGGCCGCGCCCTGGTCGGTGCGTCGTCGGGCGCGGCCCGGCGCGAGGGCCTGATCCGCGCCGACCTGGTCGCGGTTCAGGGCGCATGGCGGTTCTGGGAAAAGCTCGGCTACGCGGTGCAGGACGACCTGCCGTCGCCGTTGCGCGACAAGGTCGCCGGCTATGGCGAGGACGCCCGCTACATGACCGCCGACATCTCTGCGCTGAAGGTCGCCTAGATCAGCGGGACATGCCCCGCGGAGTCCCGCGGCGCCAGACCCAGCAGCCGCGGATCGTCGGCGATCTCCACCTGCCGGCGGAACGGGGTGAAGCCCGAGCGGACATAGAAGGCCAGCGCGCCCGGGTGGTCGAGGCTGCAGGTGTGCACCCAGAACCGCTTGATCGGCGCGGCCCAGGCCCGCTGCACCGCGCGGTTCATCATCCACCGACCTGCGCCGTCGCCGACCAGCCCGGGCGACACGCCGAAGAAGGTCAGTTCGCACTCGCCCTCGGTCCGGAAGTCGAGCTCCAGGATGCCGACGCCCTCCGGGGCCTCCAGCCGATAGACCTCGACGCCGTCGGCGCCGATTGTCGCGGCCAGTTCGGCGTCAGGCATGAGCAGCCGCGAGAACCACAGCCAGTCGCGGCCGACGGCGGAATAGAGGTGGCGATATTCCTCGACGCCGGGCTGCTCCAGGCGGCGCAGCGTCCAGCCGGCGCCGTCGGCTTCGACCCGCGACGGCGGCGGCGCATGCATTTCCAGCGAGGTGACGATGGTGGCGATCTTGCCCGGCGCCACGTCGTGATACCCGTCCGTCAGCATGCCTGCCTCCACCGCTTGAAAGGGACGCGGACCAGGCCAGCGGCCCCGCCGGTTGTCAATGAACGCGCCGCGGCTTCAACCTTGCCGGGAACTACGGCCGCGCTTGATCATTATTAGCCGCGACGGGCTCATCGGGAGGATTGCATGCTGTCACGGATCATTCTGGCGTCTGCGGCGCTGCTGGCCTTGGCGGCCCCCGCCCAGGCCCAGGACCGCATGGCCCCCAACGCGCAGCTGTTTTCCGGAAGCGACTACACGGGGCGCAGCCTGACCGTCGTGCGCGACATGTCGGTGATCCCGGCCACCTGGTCGCCGCGCAGCATCCGCATGGGCGGCGGCAGCTCCTGGGAGGTCTGCGAACTGCCCAACTTCCGCGGCCGTTGCACCGTGCTCGCCGGCTCCAGCGCCAACCTTCAGGCCCAGCTTGGGGTGAGCGGCGTGCGCTCCATCCGCGCCGCTTCGGGAGGGCCCACGCCGCTGCCGCAGCCGGTTCCCGGCGGTGGCGGCGGACGCTCGCTGAAGGGCATGGCCGCCGAGTTCTTCCCGGCGCCGGAGTATCGCGGCCGCCGCGTCGACGCCTGCGACCGCGAGGGCGGCAGCGCCGCCTGCGTCGCCCGCGAATCCGAAAACTTCTGCAAGTCGGTCGGTTATGCCCGGTCCAAGAACGGCGCGGCCCAGACGGTGGGCGGCCGGATCTATCTCGCCGACGTTCTCTGCACGAGGTGGAACTGATGCGCGTCGTCTCAGCGCTCGTCGGTGTGGGTCTAGCAGGCGTGGTCATGTCCGCCTGCGCGACCGCGTCGCCGCCGCCTTCCTCCGGAGGCGGCGGCGCGCTGGTCGGCCCGGAATGGCGGCTGGAGGACCTGCTCGGCGGCGGCATCATCGACCGCTCGCACGTCACCCTGACCCTGGCCAAGGACGGTTCGGCCTCCGGGGCCGGCGGCTGCAACCGCTACTTCGGGACCTGGACCGGCAAGGGTGAGGGCCTGACGTTCGGCAAGGTGGGCTCGACCATGATGGCCTGCGCGCCCTCGCTGATGCAGCAGGAGGAGAAGTACCTGAAGGCGCTGGAAACCGCTTCGGGCTACAGCTTCACCGCCGACGGCGCCTTGGTGATCGCCACGTCGCAGGGCCCGCTCAAGTTCCGCAAGGACTAGACGACCCTCGCGGCGATCCCGACGAACAGCGCAACGCCGGCCAGCAGCATCACCAGCGCTATGAACAGCGTCGGGCGGCCCAGGCGGAACTCCTCGGTGCGCTGCAGGTCCTTCAGGGTCGTCCAGTAGCTGAGCACGCCGAGCAGCATCGAGAGCGTGCCGACGCCGGCTAGGAACAGCCCGACCTGCTGGGGGCTGTCGGCGCGTGTCAGTTGGTCGCGCTGCACCGCGCTCTCGAGGAACTTGTAGATCGTGAAGCCGAAGCTGAGCATCGACAGCGAGGTGCGGACCCAGGCCATCAGCGTACGGTCGGCGGCCATGATCGTGCGTATCGTGCCCAGGTCGCTGGGCAGGCCCAAATTGCCCTTCGCACGCGAGGCGGTCATGGCGGGTCTCCGGTCGATCGACGGGGAGAAGGGAACCATGCGGCTGCCCGCGCGGGCATCGGGCGTTTCCCTGACCCGTCAGCTCATCCCGTCGAACACGTCGCGTGCCGCCTGGACGAAGGCGCTGGAGCGCGCGGCCTCGCCGGCATAGCACAGGCCGATCACCCGCCGGGGGGTGAAGCCTTCGAGTCCGACCCGCGCCACCCCGGGGTCGCGGTAGCTGTCGGGCATGACGGTGATCCCCAGGCCGGCGCGAACCAGGGCCAGCACCTTCTCATCGCCGGCCCCGCGATAGCTGAAGAACGGCCGCACGCCGCGGTCGGTGAAGTAGCGGCTGGTCTGGGCCAGCACCTCGCAGTGGCGGCGGACCATCATCACCTCGTCGGCCAGCGCCTCGCCCTCGACCGTTTCGGCGCCGGCCAGCCGGTGTCCGGCGGGCAGGGCCAGACCGTAGCCCTCCTCATGCAGCCGCTCGCCGGCGAAACGATCCGTAGACGGATTGATGGCAGTGAGCGCCACCTCGACCCGGCCGCGGTCCAGCAGGCTGAGCACCTCCCGCTCGGTTCCTTCCAGCAGTTCGATGCGTTCGGCGCCGGGCGGGCCGCGGGTCAGGATCTCCTCGATCAGCGCCGCGGGAATGGTCGACAGCACCGCCACCCGCAGAAGCTGGGCGGGCGCCGCGCCGGCGACCGCCGCCTGGGCCAGGTTGAACTCGTGCTCGATGCGGCGGGCGTGGACCAGCAGCCGGCTACCGGCCTCGGTCAGGTGGACGCGGCGATTGGTGCGGTCGAACAGTCGCGCCTGCAGCTGGGTCTCCAGCTTGGCGATGCCGGCTGACAGGGTGGGCTGGGCGACGTTCTCGCGCGCCGCGGCGCGGCTGAAGTTCCCGGTCTCGACGATGGCCAGGAAGTAGCGCAGCAAATAGCGGTCCATGATAGATGCTATCTATCATGTGCATCATGATCGTTCAATTTTGTGGATTGTTCTTCGGTCGCTAGTTTTGCGAGGCTAGTTCCAGACCGCCCCGCAGAAGGCAGCCCGAATGACCGGTCCCAGCTTCCAATTCGGCCTCGGCGAGACCGCCGACGCGATCCGCGAAACGACGGCGCGCTTCGCCGCCGACAAGATCGCCCCGATCGCCGCCCAGGTCGACGCCAGCAACACCTTCCCGCGCGAACTCTGGCCGCAGATGGGCGAGCTTGGCCTGCACGGGATCACCGTCGAGGAGGAATTCGGCGGTCTCGGCCTCGGCTACCTCGAGCACGTAGTGGCGATGGAGGAGATCTCCCGCGCCTCGGCCTCGGTCGGCTTGTCCTACGGCGCCCACTCCAACCTCTGCGTCAACCAGATCCGCCGGTGGGGCACGGTCGAGCAGAAGCGCAAGTATCTGCCCAAGCTGATCAGCGGCGAGCACGTCGGCTCGCTGGCGATGAGCGAGGTCGGCTCCGGCTCCGACGTCATCTCGATGAAGCTGCGCGCCGATCACCGCGGCGACCGCTACGTGCTGAACGGCACGAAATTCTGGATCACCAACGCCCCGCACGCCGACACCCTGGTGGTCTACGCCAAGACCTCGCCGGAGGAGGCCAGCCGCGGCGTCACCGCGTTCCTGGTCGAGAAGGGCATGAAGGGGTTCAGCGTCTCGCCCAAGCTGGACAAGATGGGCATGCGCGGCTCCGACACCGCCGAGCTGGTGTTCGAGGATTGCGAGATTCCGGAAGAGAACGTCATGGGCCCGCTCAACGGCGGCGCCGCGGTGCTGATGAGCGGCCTCGACTATGAGCGCGCCGTCCTCGCCGCCGGCCCCCTCGGCATCATGCAGGCCTGCCTCGACGTGGTCCTGCCCTATGTCCGCGAGCGCAAGCAGTTCGGCAAGCCGATCGGCTCGTTCCAGCTGATGCAGGGCAAGATCGCCGACATGTACGTCGCCCTGAACTCGGCCCGCACCTACGTCTACGCCGTGGCCAAGGCGTGCGACGCCGGCCTCACCACCCGCTTCGACGCCGCCGGCGCGATCCTGCTGGCCTCCGAGAACGCGGTGAAGGTCAGCCTGGAGGCGGTCCAGGCCCTGGGCGGCGCCGGCTACACCAAGGAGTTCCCGGTCGAGCGGCTGGTCCGCGACGCCAAGCTCTACGACATCGGCGCCGGCACCAACGAGATCCGTCGCTTCCTCATCGGCCGGGAGCTGCTGGGCGCATGAGCAAGCTCGCCACCGCGATCGACAAGGCCTCGGCGACGTTCCAGGCCAACGATACCCACAACCGCGCGCTCGCCGCCGAGCTGGCCGAACGCACCGCCCATGCGGCGCTCGGCGGTCCCGAGCCGTCGCGCCAGCGCCACGCCGCGCGCGGCAAGCTGCTGCCACGCCAGCGGGTCGAGCGGCTGCTCGATCCCGGCGCGCCGTTCCTGGAGGTCGGCGGGCTCGCCGCCCACGGCGTCTATCGCGACGAGGCCCCTGGCGCCGGCATCATCACCGGCATCGGCCGGGTCTGCGGCCGCGAGGTGATGATCGTGGCCAACGACGCGACGGTGAAGGGCGGGGCCTATTTCCCGACCACGGTGAAAAAGCATCTGCGGGCGCAGGAGATCGCCATGCAGAACCGCCTGCCGTGCGTCTACTTGGTGGACTCCGGCGGCGCGAACCTGCCGCACCAGGCCGAGGTCTTTCCTGACCGCGAGCATTTCGGCCGCATCTTCTTCAACCAGGCCCGGATGAGCGGCGAGGGCATCCCCCAGATCGCCTGCGTCATGGGCTCCTGCACCGCCGGCGGCGCCTATGTCCCGGCCATGTCCGACGAGACGGTGATCGTCCGCGGCCAGGGCACCATCTTCCTCGGCGGCCCGCCGCTGGTGAAGGCCGCCACCGGCGAGGTGATCACCGCCGAGGAACTGGGCGGCGCCGACACCCACGGCCGCCGCTCCGGCGTCGTCGACTACGTGGCCGAGGACGACGAGCACGCCCTGACCATCGTCCGCTCGATCGTCGCCAACCTGAACACCACAAAGCAGGTCGACCAGGACCTGCGCGACCCGCGCCCGCCGGCCTACGATCCGGCCGAGCTCTACGGCATCGTGCCCACCGACGTGCGCGCGCCCTACGACGTGCGCGAGGTCATCGCCCGCATCGTCGACGGCTCGGACTTCGACGAGTTCAAGGCCCTCTACGGCACGACCCTGGTCTGCGGCTTCGCCCGCATCTGGGGCCAGCCGGTGGCGATCCTGGCCAACAACGGGGTGCTGTTCTCGGAAAGCGCGCTGAAGGGCGCGCACTTCATCGAGCTGGCCTGCAAGCGCAAGATCCCGCTGGTCTTCCTGCAGAACATCTCCGGGTTCATGGTCGGCGGAAAGTACGAGGCCGGCGGCATCGCCAAGGACGGTGCCAAGCTGGTCACCGCCGTCGCCTCCGCCGAAGTCCCGAAGTTCACCGTGCTGATCGGCGGCTCGTTCGGGGCCGGCAACTACGGCATGTGCGGCCGCGCCTATTCGCCGCGCTTCCTGTGGACCTGGCCCAATAGCCGCATCAGCGTGATGGGCGGCGAGCAGGCCGCCAGCGTGCTGGCCACCGTCCACCGCGACGCCGACAAGTGGACGAGCGCCGAGGAAGAGGCCTTCAAGGCCCCGATCCGCGAGCGCTACGAGCACGAGGGCTCGCCCTACTTCGCCACCGCCCGCCTCTGGGACGACGGCATCATCGACCCGGTCCAGACGAGAGACGTCCTCGGCCTCTCCATCTCCGCCGCCCTCAACGCGCCGATCCCGGAAACCCGGTTCGGCGTCTTCCGGATGTGACCATGATCACCAGCATTCTGGTCGCCAATCGTGGCGAGATCGCCTGCCGCGTTTTCCGCACCGCCCAGGCCATGGGCCTGGCCACCGTCGCGGTCTATTCCGAGGCTGACGAGGGCGCTCCGCACGTGCGCATGGCCGACCAGGCCGTGCTGATCGGCCCGGCCGCCGCGCGCGAGAGCTACCTGGTGGGCGAGAAGATCATCGACGCGGCCCTGGCCACGGGCGCCGACGCCATCCATCCCGGCTACGGCTTCCTGTCGGAGAACGCGCAGTTCGCCGAGGCGGTGGTCGCCGCCGGCCTGACCTGGATCGGCCCGCCGCCCTCGGCGATCCGCGCCATGGGCCTGAAGGACGCCGCCAAGTCGCTGATGGCCAATGCCGGCGTGCCGGTCACCCCCGGCTATCTCGGCGAAGACCAGAGCCCCGCGCGGCTCCAGGCCGAGGCCGACAAGATCGGCTATCCGGTGCTGATCAAGGCTGTCGCCGGCGGCGGCGGCAAGGGCATGCGCAAGGTCGATAGCGCCCAGGCTTTCGCCGCGGCCCTGACCTCGTGCCAGCGCGAGGCCGCGGCCTCGTTCGGCGACGACCGGGTGCTGCTGGAGACCTACGTCACCCGCCCGCGCCACATCGAAGTGCAGGTGTTCGGCGACGCCCAGGGCCAGGTCGTCCACCTCTATGAGCGCGACTGCTCGCTGCAGCGCCGCCACCAGAAAGTCATCGAGGAAGCCCCCGCCCCGGGCATGAGCGACGCCGCCCGCGCCGCCGTCACCAGCGCCGCCGTCCGCGCCGCCCAGGCGGTCGGCTATGTCGGCGCCGGCACCGTCGAGTTCATCGCCGACGCCAGCGAGGGCCTCCAGCCCGACCGCATCTGGTTCATGGAAATGAACACCCGCCTGCAGGTCGAGCATCCGGTCACCGAGGCGGTCACCGGCGTCGATCTGGTCGAATGGCAGATCCGAGTCGCCGCCGGCGAGCCGCTGCCGCTGGCCCAGGAGGACATCGAGCTTTCCGGCCACGCCATGGAGGCGCGGCTCTACGCCGAAAACCCGTCCGCCGGTTTCCTGCCCTCGATCGGCCCGCTGGAGCACTTCAAGCTGCCCGAGGACCTGGTCCGGGTGGACACCGGCGTGGAGGAGGGCGGCGAGGTCTCGCCCTTCTACGACCCGATGATCGCCAAGCTGATCGCCCACGCCGCGACCCGCGAGGGCGCCTCCGACCTGCTGGCGGAAGCCTGCAGCGAGGTCGAGGTCTGGCCGGTCAAGACCAACGCCGGCTTCCTGGCCCGCTGCCTCGACCACCCCGACTTCATCGCCGGCGACGTCGACACCGGCTTCATCGAGGCGCGGCTGGAGGCCCTGGCCGCCCAGCCGGCCCCGTCCGAGCATGCGCTCGCCTCGGCCGCTATGGCCGTCACCCTCGACGAGGAAGACGCCCCCGCCGATCCGTGGGACGGGCTGACCGGCTTCCGGCTCAACGCGCCACCGGCCGCCGCGATGCGGCTCTATCTCGGCGACCAGGGGTTCGATGCGCCGCTCTATTCCGACGACATCCCTGGCGACGTGCTGCTGACCGACGACGGCGAGGTGGTGGTCTTCGACGCTGGCGAGACCTTCGTCCTCACCCTGCGCCCGCCGCTCAAGGACGCCGCCCATGGCGGCGGCGGCGACGGGGCGATCGCCTCGCCGATGCCGGGCAAGGTGGTCGCCGTCTCCGTCAGCGTCGGCGACAAGGTCGTCCGCGGACAGGCCCTGCTGACCCTCGAGGCCATGAAGATGGAGCACGCCCTCAGCGCGCCCTTCGACGGCCAGGTCGAGTCCCTGTCGGTTTCTGTGGGCGACCAGGTCAGCGAGGGGGTGACATTGGCCCGGCTCGTCACCACCTAGCTCCATCGAACCTGGACTTTGGCGTGTGAGGAGGCGGCCATGTACGAGGTCGCTTCCATCGAGGACTATGTCCGCTGCATGCTGGAGGAGGCGGGGCTGCCGCACGGCTGCGCGCCCGTCGACGTGGTCGGCCACGGCCAGTCCGGCGACCTGATCGCCACCGTCGGTCCCTGCGTCGTCAAGTTCGCCCCCGGGGACCATCCCGGCAGCGCCGAGACCCTGGCGCGCGAGGCGCAGGTCGTGCGCTGGCTGGGCGGCCGGGTGCGCGTCGCCGCCAACCTCTGGAGCGGCGCCTTCGAGGGCGGCTTCTGCCTGATCAGCGAGCGGCTGCACGGTCAGGCCGTCTCCCACGTCGGCCCGCACGACGCCGCCGACGCCCTGGCCGCCACGGTCGACCTGCTGGCCCGCCTGCACGGCCTCGATGTCGCCGACTGTCCCTACGACATGAGCCTGGCCGCCAAGTTCGCCCTCGCCGAGCGCCACGTCGCCGCCGGCCTGGTCGACGAGGACGACTTCGACGACGAGCGCGCCGGCTGGACCGCGCGCCAGGCCCTCGATCACGCCATCGCCACCCGCACGGCCGCCGAGCGGCTGGTCCTCACCCACGGCGACGCCAGCCTGCCGAACTTCATCTGGAGCCCCGGCCGCCCGGTCGGCATGGTCGACCTCGGCCGCTTCGGCCTGGCCGACCCCTGGCAGGACCTGGCCCTCTTCCTGCGCTCGGCGAAGTTCAACCACCCCCACCTCGACGCCGCCGCCATCCTGCGCGAGCGCTACCCGCTGGCCGCCATCGACGAAGCCGCCTGCGCCTTCTACCGGCTGATGGACGAGTTCTTCTGAGGGCGGCATAGCGCCGCCGTCAGGTCGAACGCCACGGGTTCGACGTCGTCGATGAACCTATACCGATAGCTGACCGAACCGCCGCTTTGGAGGATCTCGCGGACCCCGGCATTTGCGCAGGCTTCTACAGGGAGTTGGCTCTGCAGGAAGGCGAGCATCACGTCCCGCGATTGCGCTGGCTTGGTGATTTCGTGGTTGAGAACCAGCATCTGCTGTTCGCGACGGGCGCTGGTGAGAATAGTGGTCTCATCCACCTTGAGGGGCAGCATCGATGCGGTAGCGGCTATCTCGTTATCGATCACCGCCTCCACTGACACTGCCGTGGGAGCGTCCGCGCTAGGGGCCAACATCGAGGCGATGTTCGAATAGAGGAGGCCCCCCGTCACCAGGGTGAGCGCCGTCAGTTCAATCGCCTTGCGTCCTTTCGGTGCGTGCGCGATCGCGCCGTGATTGGACGGCGCGGCCTCGACGTATAGGCGGCGGACAAAATAAGCCACGCCGCCGTAGAACACGACCAGGAAGACGATCCCGTAGAGTCCAAACAACGGACCATCATCCGTCGCTTGGCGGATCGCGCGGCTGATCAGACCGTCACGTTCTGGCTCGGCGAGGCTTCCGTAGCTGGCGAATAGGTAGGTCGCAGCGGCGTGCCACAGCCACATCGCGCCAACCCACCGCCAATACTTTTGGTAGCGGTATTTGAGGATCCCGAGCACTGCGGGAATGAAAACCAGAAGCCACATGTGAGCCGATCCCTCTGGACGCGCCTTGGTTGCAGCAAGTCCATATGTTCCCATTTTGTTCTTGTCAAGGTTGTCGCCTTGGGTTAAAAGTATCGTCGTTATGCGGGTGGTTGTTCCGCATGTTCTCCCAGATCTAGGAGCGTGGATGGCGGTGCAGTCCAAACTCGCGGCGGTACTGGACGGCGTCGGCGAGCTCGCAAATCAGAAACGCGAGGAGATTGAGGCGCAGGCCGCGGCGACTCGCGAAAGCTTCGCTCACCTCGGGCAGCAAGCAAGAGCGCAGGCCGCTGCGGCGATATTGTCGGTTGCTCGAAATCCCAACACTCCACCCGGCGTCGCCCGTCAGGCTATGCGGGTCGCCGCACAGGTTTCACCCAAGAAGGCGCCTGTTCCCAAATCTCCTCCAGCGAAAGCTGCACCGACTTCCCGGGCAGCCGCCTCGAAGGTCGTGTCGGCGCCCACGATTCGAGAGCGAATCGACGAAAATTTAGGACGCGCAGGCGCCTTCGTGAACGGCGCCGGAGATGCCGCGACGGCTGGCTTGGGAAACCACCTAGCGGTCATTCACCAGATGAAGCAGGGGCAGTGGATTGGGCTAAATCCAATTGAGAGTTACAAGCATCTCCTGGGCCTGCAAGAAGCCCAAGACCAGCACGACAAAGAGAAGTACCCGGTGTCGCGTGGGGCGGGAGCCGTCGTCGGAACGGTCGCTCCGCTCGTGCTGACTGGCGGCGCCAGTGCGGCTCCCCAAGGATTCGCGAGGATCGCACCACACGCGATCAAAGGCGTCGGCTGGAGCGCGCGCGCTTTGCTGAAACGAGTTGGACCGCAGGCGGGCGTGTCTCTGGCGAGCGGTGGCGCCAGCGCGGCGACACAGGTGTCAGTCGATGCCGTTGATCCACGCCGCCAAGTCAACCCTATCGATACGGCTAGCGCATTTGTCGGCGGGATGACGGGCGGTCTCTCGACGCTTTATGGCGGCGTCCGGTCAGGAGCGGTCGCTGACGCCGTCGCGACGGAACTGACGCGCGCCGCGCTTCGCGGCGAACGGCCGTCTCTTGAAGCGATGGGGCAAAGCGCCGTCGCAGGCTCCTACTTGGGAAAGGTGGGCGGGGACGCGGCCATGCGGTGGTCTCAAGGCCTGCCGTCCAGTAAGTATTACAAGCGCGGCTATTGGATTTCGAAGGAAGAGATCGGCGAGAAGCTCTCGGAGGCCAAGTCGCGCTTGCAGGGCGAACGTGTGATCCGCCCAGCGCGTCCGGAGAAGGTGTCCGGAGGAGAGACGCGCCCAGATCACGCCAGTGTCGACATCTTGTCAGGACCAGGCGCCCAGGCGCTGCCCCGTGAAAGCAAGTTTGGCTTCTACGCACGTTTGACGAAACGCCAGCTCGAAGCGTTGGAGGAATTGGTCGGCTACCGGGTCGACCACTTCACGCCTGACGATGTCGGCAAGATAGGTGGTGGCTTCCTCGCTTCGATCGGCGGCCATGCGCCGCCGATCGACAATCGCTAGCGTGACGATGCGTCAAGGCTCCCTCGTAAATCGAACATAGAGCTGCGCCTCGTAGCCCTTGAACCGCACCGCCCCTTCCGTCTCCGACCAGCCCCTGGCGAGGTCGGTGGCCGCTCCGTCGGCCAGCAAGACAGCCCCGATCTCATCGCACGGCGTCGTCGGGGCGCGGACGCAGACCACCGGGCCGGGCGGCAGCGGGGCTGAGCGCCAGAGTTCGACCAGGCCTTCGGCGGCCTTGGGGTTCTCCGCCTTCAGCTGGCGCCAGGGGGCCTCGGCCAGGGCGGCGAGGTCGGCGGTTCCGGCCTGCAGCGCGGCCAGCGCCGCCTCGTGGGTTCCGGCTTGTGCAACCTGTGCGAAGCCGCCCAGCGCCACGCCGACCTCGCGCAGCACCGCGGCCTGGACCAGGGCGCCGGAGGTCGAGCCGGGCAGCACCTCGGCGTAGCGTAGTTGAGGCGCCTTGGCCGGCAGCTCGGCCATCGCCGCGACCCCGGCCTGCCGCCGGGCGAGCAGCACCCCGCGATAGCGCCCGGCGGTCGCGGCCGGCACGTCCAGCACCGCCACCGCCTGCAGCTTGGGATCGGAGCGCGCCCCCAGATAGGCGGCGAGGTTGGTCATGGCGACGTCGACCTCGCCGGCCCGCAGGGCCTGCGCCAAGGCGTCGGGGGTCTCCAGCAGCACCACCTGGGTTTCGCGGCCCAGCGCCGCGCCCAACTGATCGGCCATCGGCTTCAGCGCCGCGGCGCGGTCGTATTTCGGATAGGCGTAGGTCGCCACCTTCAGCGGCGGCGGCGGCGCGGCGGCGGCCAGTTGCGCGGCGAGCAGGAGCGCGATCATGCCCGCCGCACCTTTGTCGCTAGAACACCACGACCGAGCGGATGCTCTCGCCCGCATGCATCAGGTCGAAGGCCTTGTTGATGTCTTCCAGCGGCATGACGTGGGTGATCATCGGGTCGATCTGGATCTTCCCGTCCATGTACCAGTCGACGATCTTCGGCACGTCGGTGCGCCCGCGGGCGCCGCCGAACGCCGAGCCCTTCCAGACGCGGCCGGTGACCAGCTGGAACGGGCGGGTGGCGATCTCCTTGCCGGCCTCGGCCACGCCGATGATCACGCTCTCGCCCCAACCGCGATGACAGGCTTCCAGCGCCTGGCGCATGACGTTGGTGTTGCCGGTGCAGTCGAAGGTGTAGTCCGCGCCGCCGTCGGTCAGGGCGACCAGGTGCTGCACGATGTCGGCGCCGCCGATGTCGCCCGGGTTCACGAAGTGGGTCATGCCGAACTTGCGGCCCCAGTCCTCACGGTCGGGGTTGATGTCGACGCCGACGATCATGTCCGCGCCTACCATCTTCAGGCCCTGGATGACGTTGAGGCCGATGCCGCCCAGGCCGAAGACGATGCAGTTCGAGCCCGGCTCGACGCCGGCCGTGTTGACCACCGCCCCGACCCCGGTGGTGACGCCGCAGCCGATGTAGCAGGCCTTGTCGAACGGCGCGTCGGGCCGGATCTTGGCCACCGCGATCTCGGGCAGCACGGTGTAGTTCGAGAAGGTCGAGCAGCCCATGTAGTGGGCGATGGCCTGGCCCTTGTAGGAAAAGCGGCTGGTGCCGTCCGGCATCTGGCCCTTGCCCTGCGTGCCGCGGATCGCGGTGCAGAGGTTGGTCTTGCGCGACAGGCAGCTTTTGCACTGCCGGCATTCGGGCGTGTAGAGCGGGATCACGTGGTCGCCGGGCTTGACGCTGGTGACGCCGGGGCCGACCTCGACCACCACGCCCGCACCTTCATGGCCCAGGATCGAGGGGAAGATGCCCTCGCTATCCAGCCCGTCCAGGGTGTAGGCGTCGGTGTGGCAGATGCCGGTGGCCTTGATCTCGACCAGCACCTCGAACGCCTTGGGACCTTCCAGGTCGACCTCGACGATCTCCAGCGGCTTCTTGGCTTCGAAGGCGACGGCGGCGCGGGTCTTCATGGCGTCCTCATGGGCAGGTTTCGATTCGGCGCACCAGACGGCAGCGGGCGCTCGGAGGCAAGACCCGTCTTCCGCTCTCCCAAAGCTGTCATCCCGGTTCGGCGGAGCCGACGACAGGCCCCTCGGGCCTGGGCTCGGATACAGGAGCGGACAGATGACAGCGCTTGTGGCGGCCGGGGTGGATGTCGGCCGAGACTATCTCGACGTGGCCTTTGCGCCGCAGGGCCGGGGGTTTCGTGCGCCCAACACCG
>JAGOQB010000005.1 GCA_017991675.1 Phenylobacterium sp.
GGGAGCGGAAGAAGGTCGAGATGCTGTTTGCCCATCTCAAACGGATCCTGAAGCTCGACCGCTTGCGGCTCCGCGGTCCCCAGGGCGCTCGAGACGAGTTCCACCTCGCCGCCACAGCCCAGAACCTACGCAAGCTCGCCAAGCTGATCCCGCCGCCGAACCTCGGAACGGCCTGAAGAGCCTCAGCGGCCACTCGCATCCGCTACCTGTCCTGGCTGAGATCCGACTTCTTCAACACAATCCACCCATGTCCGACATCGCCGGCGTCCGCTCCTGGCGAGCAGCTTCCGGGCGCACCCTGCACCTCCCCAAGTCCGCTTCGATATATCGGGCCGCTCTTAAGCTGGGTCGCCGTCCGATTGCCGCGGGCGCTGAAACCCGGCAGCCAGCTCGTCGCCTAGCCCACAACGAAAAAGCGCCGCGACCCATCGGTCGCGGCGCTTCCTCGTTGGCTTGACCTCCGCCGTCAGGCTTCGATCAGGTTCTTGTCGCGCGCGGCTGCGGTCACCGACTTCTGCAGCTTCTCGAAGGCCCGGACCTCGATCTGGCGGACGCGTTCGCGGCTGACGCCGTATTCCGCGGCCAGCTCCTCGAGGGTGGTCGGGCTGTCCTTCAGCCGCCGCTCGGTCAGGATGTGACGCTCGCGGTCCGACAGTTCGGTCAGCGTCGCTTCCATCAGGGTCATGCGCTGGGTGCGCTCCTGGCTTTCGGCGACGTAGGTCTCCTGGCTGACCGAGGTCTCGTCCTCCAGCCAGTCCTGCCATTCGCTTTCGCCGTCGGCGCGCAGCGGCGCGTTCAGCGAGGCGTCCGGACCGGACAGCCGCCGGTTCATCGAGATCACTTCCTCGTCCAGCACGCCCAGCTTGGTGGCGATCTGGCTGACCTGGTCGGGGTGCAGGTCCCCGTCCTGGAAGGCGCTGATCTGGCTCTTGGCCTTGCGCAGGTTGAAGAACAGCTTCTTCTGCGCGGCGGTGGTGCCCATCTTCACCAGGCTCCAGGACCGCAGGATGTATTCCTGGATCGAGGCGCGGATCCACCACATGGCGTAGGTCGCCAGGCGGAAGCCCTTGTCCGGCTCGAACTTCTTCACCGCCTGCATCAGGCCGACATTGCCTTCGGAGATCACTTCCCCGATCGGCAGGCCGTAGCCGCGATAGCCCATGGCGATCTTGGCCACGAGGCGCAGGTGGCTGGTGACGAGCTGGTGGGCGGCGTCGGAATCTTCGTGCTCGCGCCAAGCCTTGGCGAGCATGAACTCCTGGTCCTTGGCCAGCATCGGGAACTTACGAATTTCAGTCAGGTACCGGCTCAGTCCGCCTTCCGGCGACATCACGGCGAGCGCGTTAGCGGCCATGGACATATCCCCTTTCTTACTCGGCGGACCTTCGGGTCGCTGCGCGTCGCGCGCGCGAAACCGTCCGCCCCCTCCAACCATTCAGATAGGTATTGGTTGCGGTGGGCGTAAGGGCCTGGCTTGGGAGAAACCGGCGGCCCGGAAGTCCGACTGCTCTACTCAGGTATTAGTACAGGCCGATCGGGGCGCCTTCAAGGCGGATAGGGCACAAGCTTTCTTACAAAGCTGTCAGGTTAGCTTGCAGTTGCGCCATATCGGCGGGCAGGGGGCTTTCGAATCTCAGCGTCTCGCCGGTCACGGGATGGACGAACCCCAATACCGCCGCATGCAGGGCCTGGCGTTTCAGACCGGCGTCGGCGATCGCCTCGCGCACGCTCGCGGCCGGCGGGCCCGAGCCGTAGACCGGATCGCCCAGGCACGGCGCGCCCTTGGAGGCCATGTGCACGCGGATCTGATGGGTGCGGCCGGTCTCCAGCGTACAGGCGATGCGGGCCGCCAGCGGCTTGCCGTCGCCGCCGCCATAGACGGCCTCGGTGCGATAGTGCGTGATCGCCTCGCGGCCGCCGCTCTTCAGCACCGCCATTTTCTTGCGGTCGTGGGGCGATCGGCCGATCCGCGTCTCGATGGTCCCGCGCTCGGGATTGGGCGCGCCGCGGACCAGGGCGACGTAGACCCTGTCGATATCGTGCGTCGAAAACAGCTTTGAAAGCCCCTGGTGGGCGGCGTCGGACTTGGCCGCGACCATCACGCCCGAGGTCTCCTTGTCGAGGCGGTGGACGATGCCGGGGCGCGCCACCCCGCCGATGCCCGACAGGCTGGCGCCGCAATGGTGCAGCAGCGCGTTGACCAGCGTGCCGGTCTCGCTTCCGGGAGCCGGATGCACGGCCATGCCGGCCGGCTTGTCGACGACGATCAGGTGCTCGTCCTCGTAGAGGATCGACAGCGGGATGGCCTCGGGCTGCGGATCGGCCGGCGCCGGCGGCGGGATCAGCAGCTGATGCTCGCCGGGCTTGGCCTTGGCCGAGGCGTCCAGCAGCGGCGCGCCGTCGCGGCTCACCAGCCCCTGCGCCATCAGCGCCTGGATGCGGCCGCGCGACAGGTCCGGCAGCAGTTCGGCCAGGGTCTTGTCCAGCCGCCCGCCCGCCGCGCCGGGCTCGATCGTGACGATGCGCGCGGCCATGCCCTCGGCGGAGGGCGCTTCGGCGGCGAGGTCGTCGTCCTCGAAGTCGCTCTGGCTCACCCTTGCAGGTGTCCGCCGGCCGACAGGCCCTTGGACAGGCTGCTGGCCCAGGTGGACAGCAGGAACAGTTCGCCGGTGCCGGCGGCGGCCGCGGCGGGGCCGATGTCGCGGATCAGGTGCTTGCGCATGGCGTCGGGCGCGGTGTCCTCGGTGGCGGCGGTGTCGAGCGTCAGCAGCTCGGCGCAGCGTTCGTCGTCGCTTTCCGGGTCGCCGGTCAAGTCCCCGATCCGCTCCAGCACCACCGGATAGGCCGACGGGGTCCGCGCCGCGTTCAGCGCCGCGGCCAGGATCAGCCCGTCGAGCTGTACCGCCTTGTGCAGGGAGACGCCGTTGAACACCAGGAACACCGGCGTCTGCCCGACCGTGTCGAACAGGATCGCGAACACCTGGCCCTCGACCGGCATCAGCCAGCCGTCGAACAGCAGCCCCGAGCCGCCCATCTGGAAGCGCAGCAGGCCGTCCGCCCCGCGCCGGATCATGCCGTAGTCGTGGAAGATCTCGCCGGGCATGGCGATGGACGGGCGGGTGCTGCGCCAGAAGCCCTCATAGGTCGCCCCGCGCCGCTCGGTGACCATCCGGATCAGGTCCAGGCCCGGCAGCGGCAGTCCCTCGGCAGGCGCGTTGGCGGGCGGCTCGGCGGGGCGCGGCGAGGCCGGCTCGACGCCGAACACCTGGGCCAGCCCCTCCAGGCTGCGGTCCCAGTCCAGCATGGTGAAGCCGGCGCGGCGCTGCGCGACCAGCCGGGTCAGGTTCTCCAGATTGTGCGCCGAGGGGGTCACCGTGCCTGACGCCCAGCGCCCGACCAGCGACTTGTCCACGCCGAGCTCGGCTGCAAGGCGGCCCCGGCTCATCGAGAGCGCCTTCAGCACCAGGTCCAGCTTCTTCGAAAAAGGCGTGGCGGCGTGCATGGAACCTCAATGATTCCATAGCCATCGGCGAATGCAACCCTGAATGCAACGGTTGCGCGATGGAATGCAACGGTTGCACGTGGCGATGCAAGGGTTGCGCAGGCCGCTGCAACTGCACGTCGAACGTCGTTCTTCTAAACTTTGCGGCAACCACGAGCGCGGCCTGCAGTCCGCCGGCGGAGGAACAAGGCCATGGCGTATCTGACGCTCGGATTGTCGATCGTGTCGTTCATCGCCGCCGGGGTGATCGCCCTGAAGACGCCGGCGACCTCGGGCCTGACCAAGGCGCATTCGGTTCCCGCCGCGGCGAGCAGCCTGTCGCCGCGATAGCGGCTTTACATCGGCCCGTCATGCTTCTCCTTTAGGCTCTAAGCTCAACTGTAGAGCGTGAGGGGGATCAGCATGCGGATCGATCGACGTCGGGCCTTGGCCCTGCTTGGCCTGGGCGCCGCCGGCCCGGCCGTGGCGCAAGCGCCGGCCCGGTACGCGGGCGCGGTCGCCTTCGAGCACGGCGTGGCCTCGGGCGATCCGCTGGCCGACCGGGTGATGCTCTGGACCCGCATCACCCCGGCCGATCCCAAGGCCGGCGACGTCGCCTACAGCTGGACGCTCAACCCCGTCGACCGCCGCGCCGGCGGCGCCAAGTCGGGCCACGGGGTCACCGGGCCCGGCCGCGACTGGACGGTGAAGGTCGATGTCGCGGGCCTCGACGCCGGCCGCGCCTACAGCTTCGAGTTCACCGCCAACGGCGCGACCTCGCCGATGGGCCGCACCGCCACCCTGCCGAGCGGCGCGACCAAGGACGTGGTGCTGGCGGTGGCGTCCTGCTCGCTCTACCCGAACGGCTACTTCAACGCCTACGAGGCGATCGCCAAGCTGCCGCGCGTCGATGCGGTGCTGCACCTCGGCGACTACATCTACGAGTACGGGGGCCCCGAGTCCTACGGCATGAACTCGCCGGTCGCGGCTGAGCGGCCGCATGACCCGGACCGCGAGATCGTCTCGCTGGACGACTATCGCCGCCGCCACGCGCAGTACAAGTCCGACCCCCAGCTGCAGGCCGCCCACGCCCGCGCGCCGTGGATCGTGGTCTGGGACGACCACGAGACCGCCAACGACAGCTTCATGTCCGGCGCCCAGAACCACCAGTCCGATGAGGGCGATTGGAACGCCCGCAAGGCCCGCGCCATCAAGGCCTATTACGAATGGATGCCGATCCGCGAGCCGGCTGACGGCGGCGCGGCGATCAACCGGGCTTTCCAGTTCGGCGACCTGATGAGCCTGTTCATGCTGGAGACCCGGCTCACCGCCCGCGACCAGCAGCTGAGCTACGACCGCGACCTGCCGGCCCCTGGCGGTCCGGCCGAGGTCGCCGCCTTCCGCGCCAAGCTGAACGATCCGGCCCGCAAGATGATGGGCCCGGCGCAGGAGGCCTGGCTCGCCGCCGGCCTCAAGGACTCGGTCCAGGCCGGCCGCGTCTGGCAGGTGCTGGGCAACGAGGTGGTCATGGCCCGCCTGCCGGTGCCCAGCCTGCGCCAGCACCTGGGCGAGGCCAAGCTGGCCGAGGTCATGGCCGGCGAGGGCGAGGGCTCGCGCAAGCGCCTGGCGCGCATGGAGCAGTTGGCGCAGCTCGACCTGCCCTATGGCCTCGACATGTGGGACGGCTATCCCGCCGAGCGCGAGCGGCTCTACGACGCCATCAAGGCGGCCGGCGCGCGGGCCCTCGTCCTGGCCGGCGACAGCCACGCCTTCTGGGCCAACGAACTCTATGACGACGCCGGGAACCGCGTCGCCGCCGAGTTCGGCGCGACCGCGATCACCAGTCCCGGCGCCAACGACACCATCAAGGGCTTCTCGGTCGGCGAGATGTTCGCCGCGGTCGACAAGGAGGTCGTGTTCTCCGAGCAGTCGGCCAAGGGCTTCCTGCTGCTGACCCTGACCCACGAGGACGCCAAGGCCGAGCTGATGACCGTCTCGACCATCGCCGCGAAGACTTTCGAGACCAAGGTGCTCAAGACCTTCCGGGTGACGCCGGAAGCCCACCGCGTCTCCGGGCTGTCGGAGGTCTAGGCCCTCGCCAGCGCCAGGCGGGCGGCGAAGGCGACGAACACGCCGCCCGTGACCCGGTCGAGCCAGCCGACCACCGCCGGCCGCTTCAGCGCCCGCGCCAGCGGCCGGGTGGCGGCGATCAGCATGGCGAACCAGGCCAGGCCGATCAGGCCGTGGATCGCCGCCAGCAGCACCAGGAACGGCCCGGCCGGCACGCCCTGGGCCATGAACTGCGGCAGGAACGAGACGTAGAACACCCCGATCTTCGGGTTCAGCAGGTTGGTCAGCAGCCCGCGCCGCAGCCAGGCCAGCTCGCCGCCGGCCGGCCCTGCGCCGGCCCCGTCCAGCTCGAAGCTCCGCCGTGGTCGCAACAGCATGCCGAGCCCAAGCCACAGCAGATAGGCCGCGCCCGCCCACTTCAGGATCGTGAAGGCCAGCTGCGAGGCGGCCAGCAGCGCGCCCAGGCCGACCGCCACGGCCGTCCCCCAGACCAGGCAGCCCAGCGTGATGCCGAGCCCCGCCAGCGCCGCGCGCCGCGGCCCCTCGACCGCCGCCGTGCGCAGCACCAGCGCGGTGTCCAGCCCCGGCAGGATGGTCAGCAGCCCGGCCGCCACGGAAAAGCCGGCGATGGCCTCCAGCGGGCTCACGGCCGCTCGACCAGCTGGCCGTCCTCGACCACCCGGTAGAAGCACGAGCGGAAGCCGACGTGGCAGGCGCCGCCGTCGCCCTGCGGCAGCACCTTGATCCAGAGGCAGTCCTGGTCGCAGTCGACCCGCATCTCGACGATCTTCTGGATCTGGCCGCTGGTCGCGCCCTTGTGCCAGATCTCGCCCCGCGAGCGGCTGTAATAGACCGCCTCGCCCAGCTCCAAGGTCTGGGCCAGCGCTTTGGCGTTCATATGCGCGAACATCAGCACCTCGCCGGTCTGCGCATGGGTCGCGACGACGGCGATCAGGCCGCTCGCGTCGAACCGGGGGCTCAGGACCGCGCCGCGCTCGAGCGCGGCCTTGTCGGGGGCGGTGGGAAAGCTCGCTTGGGTCATGGCCCGCATATGGCGCCTGCGTCGGCGCGCGCGCTAGCCCGAATGCGCCGGCCCCAATGGAGCGCGGCTGAGCCAGGCCCTCCGCGGGGAGGGCCTGGATATGGGGCCGTCAGCGCTTGTTGACGAAGTCGAGGAAGCGCTGGCGCAGGGTCGCGTCGGTCTTGAACACGCCCGTGAACTGGGTGGTGATCGTCGAGACGTGGCGGTGGTGCACGCCGCGGGTGGTCATGCACTGGTGGGCCGCGTCGATCAGGATCGCGACGCCGGCCGGACGCAGGCTGTCGGTGATCGCGTCGGCGATCTGCTGGGTCATGGTCTCCTGGGTCTGCAGGCGGCGGGCGTAGATTTCCACGACCTTGGCCAGCTTGGAGATGCCGACGACCCGGTTGGTCGGCATGTAGGCCACATAGGCCTTGCCGAGGAACGGGGCCATGTGGTGCTCGCAGTGGCTCTCGACCTCGATGTCGCGCAGCATGACGATGTCGTCATAGCCCTGCACGTCTTCGAAGGTGCGCGACAGTTCCTTGGCCGGGTCGAGCTGATAGCCCTCGAACCACTCGGCATAGGCGTCGACCACGCGCTTGGGGGTGTCGATCACGCCTTCGCGGCGCGGATCATCGCCGGCCCACGCGATCAGCGTGCGCACAGCTTCCATAGCCTCGTCGCGCGACGGGCGCTTCACGGCTTCAAGATCAAGACCGGGCGTGCCGATCAGGGTTCGGTCGCGACTGGGAGCGTCCATGTGCAGCGGTTTCTTTCCGGGGCCTGAGTTGCGCCGGGACGAAGGTCCCGGAAATGACGCGTGCCACCCCTTATTGCGGCCATGTGCGCGACCACGGACGGAACCGTGGCCTCGCGGCCGGACCGAATGTATATGGGGCCAACCCCTTTGCGGGCAACTGTTACCCAGCGTCAGTTTTTCTCAAACGCCGGCGCGCCTTTTCATGAAGGACCCTATGGCCCTCTCGCTTTACGACACCATGGCCCGCGAAAAGCGGCCCTTCGTCCCCAAGGATCCGAGCCGGGTGACGATGTATGTCTGCGGGCCGACGGTCTACAACTACGCCCATATCGGCAACGCCCGGCCGGTGGTCGTCTTCGACGTGCTGTTCCGTCTGCTGCGCCATGCCTACGGCGAAAACGCCGTGATTTACGCGGCCAACGTCACCGACGTGGACGACAAGATCAACAAGAAGGCCGCCGAGGAAGGCGTCGCCATCGACGTGATCACCGACCGCTATCTGGCGATCTACAACGACGACATGGCCACCCTCGGCGCCCTGCGTCCGACCCACCAGCCGCGCGCCACCCAGACCATGGCCGAGATCATCGCGATGATCGGCAAGCTGGTGGCCAACAACTCGGCCTATGCGGCCGAAGGTCACGTGCTGTTCAACACCCAGGCCTATGCCGACTACGGCAAGCTCTCGCGCCAGCCGATGGACGACATGATCGCCGGCGCCCGCGTCGACGTCGCGCCCTACAAGCAGCACCCGGCCGACTTCGTGCTCTGGAAGCCGTCGAAGGAGAACGAGCCGGTCTGGGACAGCCCCTGGGGCCCGGGTCGGCCGGGCTGGCACATCGAGTGCTCGGCGATGATCGAGAAGTCGCTGGGCCTGCCGATCGACATCCACGGCGGCGGCATCGACCTACTGTTCCCGCACCATGAGAACGAGATGGCCCAGGGCGTCTGCGCCGGCCACGATCACGAGGTCGGCTACGCCAACTACTGGATGCACAACGGCTTCCTGAACATGGCGGCCGAGAAGATGTCCAAGAGCCTGGGCAATGTCGCGCTGGTGCACGACCTCATCCAGCAGGCCCCGGGCGAGGCGCTGCGCTGGGCGCTGCTGGTCGGCCACTACCGCGCGCCGCTGGAATGGACCGGCGAGCTGATCGAGCAGTCGAAGAAGGCGCTCGACCGGCTGTACGGCGCCCTGCGCCGCACCAGTGAGGTCGAGGCCGAGGACGTGTCCCCGCCCGCCGCCTTCCTGGCCGCGCTGCAGGACGACCTCAACACCCCGGCCGCCTTCGCCGAGCTGTTCGCCATGGCGACCCGGCTGGAAACCGCGACGGGCAAGGGCCGCGGCCAAGCCAAGGGCGAACTGCTGGCCGCCGCCAACCTGCTGGGCTTCCTGTTCGGCGATCCGGAGGCCTGGTTCCAGGCCGGCGTCACCGACGACCTGCGCGAGAAGGTCGACGCCCTGATCGCCCAGCGCATCGAGGCCCGCGCCGCCAAGGACTGGGCCGCCGCCGACCGCATCCGCGACGAACTCACCGCGTTGAACATCGAGGTGATGGACGGTCCGACCGGCGCGACCTGGCGGATCAAGGAAGCCGGCTGATCCGCTTTTCGAATAATCCGCTCATCCCCGCGAAAGGCGGGGATCCAAGCGGTCGACGTTGCCGGACAAATCTTGACGATCCTGTCGCCCGATCCTCAGCTTGGATCCCGCCTTCGCGGGGACGAGCGGGGAGGCGGCGGTGTCCTTCTACACCTATCTCTCTGCGAGCGGCCCGTATGGGACGCTCTACTGCGGACACACCGATGATCTTGCGTCTCGGGTATGGAAGCACAAAGAGAAGGCGTATCGAGGCTTCACCGCGAAGTACGATGTCGTGCGGCTGGCATGGTACGAGGTGCACGAAGAGCGCGAGTACGCGTTCCGGCGGGAGCGCCAGATCAAGAAGTGGAATCGAGCCTGGAAGATCAGGCTCATTGAGGAGTTGAACCCGCGTTGGGACGATCTCTACGAGACCCTGAACTGCTGAGCGGCCCGGGCGTCGCTTGGGTCCTCGCCGTCGCGGGGATGAGCCGGACGCAGGTGCGGTCATGGCTCTAGGCCCCAAGGCGCAGAACACCATGTTCACGCCCGGCAAGGGCCTGAAGTTCAAGCCCGCCCCCTCGGCGGGCCCGAGCGGGGTGCGGGTCGAGCACCGCATCGGCATCCACGCGCCGGTCGAGACGATCTGGGAGATCCTCTACGACGTCGAGCGCTGGGGCGAGTGGAACCCGCTCTACACCAAGGCCGAGGGCGCGATCCGCACCGGCGGCCAGCTCACCCTGACCCTGGCCCTGGAGGACGAGGCGCCGCGGGTGATCCGGCCGGTGGTGTACGAGTGGGTGCCGCACGACCAGATCCACTGGCGGCTGAAGATGATGGGCGGGCTGGTCGCCAACACCCGCTTCCTGGAGCTTGAGAAGCTCGACACCGCCAGCACGATCTTCTCGAACGGCGAGCTGATCGGCGGGCTGCTCGGGCCGACGGTCGCGCGGCGCATGGGGCGCAAGATCTACCGGGGCTTCCAGGCCATGAGCGAGGCGCTGAAGGCGCGGGCCGAGGCGCAATGGCGCGCCGAGGGCGGAACCCCTACATCAACGCCATGATCGACGACCTCTACTCGGCCAAGCTGCTGAAGCTGGCGGCGAACATGCCGCATCTCGGCCGGCTGCCCGCGCCGGACGCGAGCTCGGAGAAGATCTCCAAGCTCTGCGGCAGCCGGGTGGTGGTCGACGTCACGGTCGAGGGCGACCGCGTCGCCCAGTTCGCCCAGGACGTGAAGGCCTGCGCGCTGGGCCAGGCCTCGGCCGCGGTGCTCGGCGCCGGCGTGCTCGGCGCGAGCCTGTCGGAGATCGAGATGGCCCGGGATCAGTTCCGTGCTATGCTCAAACAGGGTGCCGATGCGCCCCAAGGACGTTTTTCGGATCTCTCCATGCTGGCTCCGGTGAAAGACTATCCCGCCCGCCACGCCTCCACGCTCCTGGCGTTTGAGGCTGCGGCCGAGGCTGTCCGCCGCGCCGTGGAACGAACTAGCCGCGCCGGCGCGGCTTGATCCTCAAGGCCGCCCAGCGTAATCGCTGCGGCTGAATCGCACGTCCGCGAGCCGGCATGAACCTCTACGAGACCTGCGTCCGTGGCGCCTTGCGCGCCTACAAGCTGACGCTTTCGCCCCTGATCGGGCGCCAGTGCCGGTTTCTTCCGACCTGCTCGGAGTACGCGGCCCAGGCCCTGATCCTGCACGGCCCCGTTCGCGGCTCCTGGCTTGCGACCCGGCGGTTGTGCCGCTGTCACCCCTGGGGAGCATCGGGCTACGACCCGGTCCCCCAACCGCGCGACAAGGCCCCAAACGGAGATGGGCCGGCCTCGCGGACATGGACATGTGAGACATGATCGACCTGATTTTCCCCGATGGTTCCAAGCGCCAGTTCGACGACGGCGTGACGGGACGCGACGTCGCCGCCTCCATCGCCAAGTCGCTGGAGAAGAAGGCGGTGCTCGTGAAGCTCGACGGCGAGCTGCGCGACCTCGACCGCCCGCTCGAAAAGGGCGGCGCCTTCGAGATCCTGATGCGCGAAAGCCCCGAGAGCCTCGAGACCATCCGCCACGACGCCAGCCACATCATGGCCGAGGCGGTGCAGGAGCTGTTCCCCGGCACCCAGGTCACGATCGGCCCGGCCATCGACGACGGCTTCTATTACGACTTCGCGCGCGACACGCCGTTCAGCCTGGACGACCTGGCCACGATCGAGCAGCGCATGCGCGAGATCGTCGACCGCGACGAGAAGATCGTCCGCGAGGTCTGGGACCGCGGCGAGGCGATCGAGCACTTCAAGTCGATCGGCGAGGCCTACAAGGCCGAGATCATCTCGGACCTGCCGCAAGGCGAGACGATCACGGTCTATCGCCAGGGGAACTGGAAGGACCTGTGCCTGGGGCCGCACCTGCCCTCGACCAAGTCCGTCGGCAAGGCCTTCAAGCTGATGAAGCTGGCCGGCGCCTATTGGCGCGGCGACCATCGCAACGCCCAGCTGCAACGGATCTACGGCACGGCCTGGGCCAGCGAGGCCGACCTGGAGGCGCACCTCAAGCGCCTGGAGGAAGCCGAGCGCCGCGACCACCGCAAGATCGGCCGGGCCATGGATCTCTTCCATCTGCAGGAAGAGGCCAAGGGCATGATCTTCTGGCACCCGAAGGGCTGGACGCTTTATCGCACGGTCGAGGCGTATATGCGCCGCCGCCTGGACGTCGACGGCTATGTCGAGGTCAAGGCGCCCCAGATCATGGACCGGGCCCTCTGGGAGAAGTCCGGCCACTGGGAGAAGTTCGGCGCGAACATGTTCACCTGCGAGACGACGGAAGGCGAAGAGCTGGCCGTCAAGCCGATGAACTGCCCGGGCCACGTCCAGATCTTCAACTTCGGCCAGAAGTCCTATCGCGACCTGCCGCTGCGCATGGCCGAGTTCGGGGCCTGCCACCGGTTCGAGCCGTCGGGCGCGCTGCACGGCATCATGCGTCTGCGGGCTTTCACCCAGGATGACGCCCACATCTTCTGCCGCGAAGACCAGATCGAGGAAGAGACGACGAAGTTCGTGCGCCTGCTCAACTCGGTCTATGCCGACTTCGGCCTGGAGCTGCACAGCGTGAAGCTGGCGCTGCGCCCGGACCTGCGGGCCGGCACCGACGAGGTCTGGGACGTCGCCGAGGACAAGCTGGACCGCGCCGCCCGCCAGGCGGTGAACATGGAGGTCGAGCGTCTGCCCGGCGAAGGCGCCTTCTACGGCCCGAAGCTGGAGTTCCACCTGTCCGACGCCATCGGCCGGACCTGGCAGTGCGGCACGCTGCAACTGGACTTCGTGCTGCCCGAGCGGCTGGACGCCGAATACGTGGTCGAGGACGGCTCCAAGCAGCGCCCGGTCATGCTGCACCGGGCGATCTGCGGCTCGATGGAGCGATTCATCGGCGTGGTGATCGAAAACTATGCGGGCGCGTTCCCGCTGTGGTTGGCGCCGACCCAGGTGGTGGTCGCCACAATTACGTCAGACGCCGATGATTATGCCTTGCGCGTGGCTCAAGAATTGAGCGCCGCCGGTCTCAGGGTTGAAACGGATCTGCGGAACGAAAAAATCAACTACAAGATCCGTGAACACAGTCTCGCTAAGGCCCCCATCATCGCAGTGGTCGGCCGGCGGGAAGCTGAGGAAGGCAAGGTCGCCTTGAGGCGGTTCGGTTCTGAAGGTCAGTCCGTGCTTTCGCTTGACGAGGCGGTCAATAAACTTGCCTTAGAGGCGAGTCCGCCGGATGTTACACGCCAGGCTGTGCTTCGGGGTGCTTCGCCTGAGCACGGCGCGGTCGGGGTTAGGGAGGCTGGATGAACGGCATCGCCGCACCGATCGTCGCTTACGAACCCGCGCCGACTCAGGACTTCCTGAAGCCGCACCGCAAAGTATCCGTCGTCATGGTCGTCTACATGACCGGCGAGGCGCTGCAGCAGAGCATCGAATGCGTGCTCGCCGACCCGCTGGTCGACGAACTCGTGATCGTGGACAACGGTTCGACCCGCATGGAAGCGGCGCGCCTGAAGCGCCTTTCCGAAAGCGACGGGCGTGTGCGGATGCTGACCGGCCACGGCAATGTCGGCTTCGCCCGCGGCGCCAATCTCGGCGCCCGCAGCGCGGCCGGCGACACCATCGTCTTCCTCAATCCTGACGCCTTCCTGCAGCCCGGCTGCATCGCCGAGCTGGTCCGCGCCATCGACGGGCGTCCGGTCCCGACCCTGGTCGGCGGGCGGGTGCTCAACTCCGACCGCACCGAGCAGCGCGGCGCCCGCCGCGGCGACATCACGCCGGTCAGCGCGCTGATGAGCCTCAGCCATCTGTCGCGCAAGATCCCCGCCTGGCGCCGCTACGAGGTGCACTGGGAGGCCGAGGCCGCGCCCGAAGGGGTGATCGCGGTGCCGACCATCTCGGGGGCCTGCTTCTGCATGCGCCGCGAGGACTTCGACGTCGTCCAGGGCTTCGACGAGGGCTATTTCCTGCACGTCGAGGACGTCGACCTGTGCTGGCGGGTGCGCCAGACCGGCGGCGAGGTGCTGTTCCAGCCCAAGGCCGAGGTGATTCATCTTGGCCATACGAGCCACGCCAGCCCGCTGCGGGTCGAGTTCCACAAGGGCGTCGGCTTGGCGCGTTACTTCCGCAAACGTGCCGAAGGCTTCGGCGAGCTGGCGCTCGCCTTGATCCTGTCCCCGATCATCGTCTGCACCGCCATCGCCCGCCCGGTGATGTGGCGCATCCGCGGGCGGACCGCCTAGGCCGGCGGGAACACGCCGGCCCGGCTGACCGAGGCGGCGATCGGCTTGTCCAGCAGACCCGACATCCACTTGGCCGTCTCGATCAGCGCGCCGATGTCGTAGCCGGTCTCGAACCCGGCCCGCTCCAGCATGTAGACCAGATCCTCGGTGCCGATGTTGCCGGTCGCGGCCGGCGCGAACGGGCAGCCGCCCAGGCCGCCGCAGCTGGCGTCCAGGATGTCGACCCCGGCCTCGACCCCGGCGAAGGCGTTGGCGAGGCCCGTGTTGCGGGTGTCGTGGAAGTGCAGCCGCAGCGGGATGTCGCCGATCACCTGCTTCACCGCCTCGACCCGGTCGCGGACCATCCAGGGATCCGCGACGCCGATGGTGTCGGCCAGGGCGATCTCGTCGACCTTGGCCTCGGCGGCCTCGCGGGCCAGCGACACCACCCGATCCTGCGGCACCTCGCCTTCGAACGGGCAGCCGAAGGCGGTCGAGAAGGTCACCGAGATCGGCGGACCGCCCTCGGCCTTCTGGCGCGCGGCGATGGCGTGCATCGCCGCGATCTGCTCGGCGACGTCGGCGCCCTGGTTGCGGATCCCGAAGCTGTCCGACGCGCAGACCACGACGTTGGCCTCGTCGCAGCCGGTCGCCACGGCGCGGTCCCAGCCACGCATGTTCAGCACCAGGCCGATACGCGACAGCCCGGATCCGGCGGGCAGGGCGGCCATGATTTCCTCGGCCCCGGCCATCTGCGGCACGCGGTTCGGATTGACGAAGGAGACGACCTCCATCCGCTTGGCGCCCGCCGCCTGCAGCCGGCGGATGAAGTCGAGCTTCTGATCGACCTCGAGAATGGACTTCTCGTTCTGCAGTCCGTCGCGCGGACCGACTTCGACGATTTCGATGAACCGGTTCATGGGGACTCAGATGGGGCTGGGGCGTAGATGCGTAAAGTCGTTTCGTCGCCGTTGGAGTAGTCGAGGCCCTCGACCTTGCCGATTTCGCGGACCTTGAGGCCGCGGGCCTTGAGCTCGGCCTCGAAGGCCGCCTGCTCGCGGCCCTCGACCACGGCGGGGCGCTGGTCGGCGATGGCCTCGATGGCTTCGGGCACGTCGCCCAGGTCGGTCGGGGTGCCCAGCGCGAACACCAGGCTGGGCTCGGCGTAGCCGGCGACGGCGACAGGGGCGGGGGTGAAGCCCTGGCGCGGCAACAGCCGGGCCTCCTCCAGCGCGCGTTCGGTGCGCTGCGACAGCCACAGCGGGTCCAGGCTCGGCGCGAACGCGCCGGCGAAGGCGCCATGTCCGAGGATGGTCAGGGCGCCGGCCCCGACGATCGCCTTCAGCGCCTCGCCGCGCCACAAGAGGTAGGCGCCGGTCAGTCCCGCGGCAGCCAGCAGCAGGGCGGTGGCGATGGTGGCCGGCAGGTCGCCGGGATCGCCATACTCGCCATAGAGGTAGAAGATCGCCGCGGCGAAGACGACGCCGACCAGGGCCGAGAGCACGACGCCGATCCACTTGGCGACGGCGCCGACCGGCGGGCGCATCACGGCAGCGGCCATCAGCCAGGCGAAAGCGCCGTAGGTCGGCAGGGTGTAGTGCACCAGCTTGGTCGGGGTGGCCTCGAAGACGATGAAGGCCGGGATCAGCCAGCACAACGCAAAGCGCACGCCCGGCTCGCTGCGGGCGCGCCAGCCCAGCGCCAGGGCCGCCGGCAGCAGCAGCGCGCCGGGGAAGATCAGCAGCGGAGTCAGCAGGGTGTGGTAGCCGGGCGGGGCGCCATGGCTTTCCTGGCCGCCGACCAGCTTGGGCGCGAAGTCGGCCCCGAAGGCGGTGGTCCAGAAGCCGCCGTCGGTGGCGACGGTCACAGCCGCCGCCCAGGGGCCGATGATCGCGGCCATCAGGATCAGGCCCCAAGTCCAGCCGAGATCCTTCAGCCAGGCCCCCTTGCGGTCCCACGCCCACAGCGACAGCGCCGTCAGGGTGACGACCATCAGCCCTACCGGGCCCTTGACCAGCATCGACAGCGACAGGCCGAGCCAGAACATCAGCCGGGTGATCCGTCCCGTCGGCGGCCCCCCGCGCGAGGCGGCGTAGATCCGCGCCAGGGCGGCCAGCGCCAGGGTCGTGGTTCCGGCCAGCACCGCGTCGGTCTTGGCGATGAAGGCCTCGGTCGAGAGCAGGAAGGTCGACCCTAGGATCGCCCCGGCCAGCAGCCCGGTCGGCCCGCCGAAGAATACCGAGGCGCCCCAGGCGCAGGCCGCCGCCGCCAGCATCGCGCCCAGCAGCGAGGGCAGCCGGTAGGCCCAGATGTCGCGGTCCTCGACCTGCGACACAAGCGCCACGCTCGCCGCCTGCATCCAGTGGATGCCGACCGGTTTCTTGAACCGCGGCTGGTCCTGGAACTGGATGACGACGAAGTCGCCTGTCTCCAGCATCTGCGCCGTGGCCTGGGCGAACCGGCTTTCGTCGCGGTCGAGCGGCGGCATCGCGAACACGCCGGGAAGCCCCGCGAGCATGGCGATCAGGGCGGCGAAGGCCGGCGCGCGCCAGCCCTGGCTGAATCGGTCCAGATAGGCCTGTAGACTCATGGCAGCGTTGATAGCATCCGCGCGGCGATTTTTCCGCTATGAGGGGCCATGGCCAAATCAACGCCCGACATTTCCGTGGTCGTCCCCGTTTTCGACGAGGAGGGCGCGGCGCCGGACCTCGCACGCGAGATCGCCGCCGCCTTCGCCGGCCGCGACTATGAGATGATCTTCGTCGACGACAAGAGCCGTGACGGCACGCGCATGGCGTTGAGCGCGCTGAAGGCCGAAATCCCGCAACTGCGCGTGCTGAGCCACACCAGCAATTCCGGGCAGAGCCGCTCGATCCGCACCGGCATCCTGGCGGCGCGCGGCGACGTGATCGTCACGCTGGACGGCGACGGCCAGAACGATCCCGCCGACGGCCCGGGCCTGGTCGACGCGCTCAACGCCGGGTCGTCCGAACTGGTCATGGTCGGCGGCGAGAGGGTCAAGCGCCAGGACAGCGCCGCCAAGAAATTCGCCTCACGGTTCGGCAACGGCGTGCGCAAGAAGCTGCTCAAGGACACCGCCAACGACACCGGCTGCGGTCTGAAGGCGTTCCGGCGCGAGGCCTTCCTGCGACTGCCGTACTTCGATCACATCCATCGCTACCTGCCGGCGCTGATGCTGCGCGAGGGCTATCAGGTCGCGTTCCGGCCGGTGAACCACCGGCACCGCCAGACGGGGCAGTCGAAGTACACCAACCTCGGCCGGCTCTGGGCCTCGCTGTCGGACCTGTTCGGCGTGATGTGGCTGCAGTCGCGTTCGCGCCTGCCCGGCCGCGTGGAAGAGCTCTGAGGGGCCGCGCTTGTCGCGCCTGGAGAAGCAGCGGAAGCTCCTGCTCGATCCCGAAGGGGGAGGGGTTTCGATGTTCGCCGCCGTCCCGCTGCTGGCCCTGCCGGTGCTGGCCTACAACATCGTGGCGCTGACCCTGGCCGGCGGTTTCGGCTCGCAGGAAGCGACCATTCGGATGACCGAGCCGCTGTTCACGATCGCGATGAACTCGGCGGCGGAGTGGCCGGTGACGCTGGGCGACCTGCTGCTGCTGGCCGGCCTGATCGTTCTGTTCATCGAGCTGCTGAAGTCGACGACCAGCCGCCGGACGGCGATCGTCAATCACGCCCTATCGATGCTGCTGTTCGTCGGCTGCCTGGTGGAATTCCTGCTGGCGCCGGCCTTCGCAACCTCGGCCTTCTTCCTGCTGACCGTGATGGTGCTGCTGGACGTGCTGGCCGGTTTCATCGTCACCATCGTCTCGGCGCGCCGCGACGTCGACTTCGGCCAGGGCGACTACTAGGCCTCAGGCCGGCAGCTTCAGGTCAGGGCGGAGAAGATCAGGGTGACGACGGCCAGATCGAAGAAGCGGGTGGCGATGGCGAACATGGGAGTCCCGTCGGCGGTGGATTCACTCCCGGTTAAGCAAGACCGGCGCCAGAGCGCAGGCGGCTGATGGCGCTGTTCTTCGATCGCCAGTGGTTTGAGGAAAAGCTGGCTGAACGCGGGCTTAATCCACGTATTCTCGCCGCCGCGGCCGGCATGGGCGAGGCCGAGATCGTGCTGGTCTTCAAGGACCAGCGGGAACTTTCCGCCGAGGAGGTAGGCATTTTCGCCGACCTGCTGGGCGTCCCGGCGGCGGAGATCGCCGACCGCGCCGGGGTCTCGACGCCGGTCCCCGGTCAGGGCGACCTGACCGGGCGGCTGCTGGCGCTTGAGAAGAAGGTCGCAGCCCTGGAAGCGGAAGTGGCGCGATTGAAGGGGCGCTAGACCTCGGTCTTGGCGGTGCGGCCCTTGGGCGTGCGGCGGTCGGCGGCGCCCGAGTATTCGATCTTGTTGTAGAGGCTGCGGGCGCTGTCGAGGGTTTCCTTGCCGCCGCGCAGGCCGCGCTTGTGACTGTCCTGGCCGAGCACGTGCGCGGCGAAGGCCGCCTCTGGACGCGCCGTGACGCCGGTGGCCACGGGCGGGGGCGGGGGCTCGTAGACCGCCGGCACGCTGCGATCCGTCGATTCGCCCCGCGCGGCGTTGTCGGAGCGCTTGACGCGCCGCGCCGCGTTCGGCCTGCGGATCGGATCGATGGGCGAAGTCATACGCGGAACCTAGCGCGGCGAGGTTAAGCTAGCGTTTGGCGAGCTTCTCGATCTGGGCCTGCATCTCGGCCATCTGCTTCTTGAGGGCGTCGAGCGTCTCGTCGGCCGCCGGCGGGGCCGACGCCGCGGGCTTGGCGGCGGGGGCCGGCTCGTCCTGCGGGCGCGTATAGGCGAACGGCGAGAACATCTTCATCGCCCGGTCGAACATGGCCAGGTTCTGGCGGATCTGGTCCTCGTAGGCGCCGCCCAGCCCCGAGCCGAGTCCCGAGCCCTGGCCGATGCTGGCGAACTGGGCGCGCATGCGCTCCTGCTGCTCGGCGAAAGTGGCCAGCGACAGCTCCAGATAGCTCGGCAGGAAGGCCTGCATGGAGTTGCCGTAGAACCCGATCAATTGGCGCAGGAACTGGATGGGCAACAGGTTCTGCCCCTCGCGGCTCTCTTCCTCGAAGATGATCTGGGTCAGGACTGTGCGGGTGATGTCCTCGTTGGTCTTGGCGTCGTAGACGACGAAATCCACGCCCTGCTTCACCATGTCGGACAGGTGTTCGAGCGTGACGTACGAGGACGAGGCGGTGTTGTAGAGTCGCCGGTTGGCGTACTTCTTGATGACGACGCGGCCGTCGTCGGATCCCTGGGTGTCAGCCATCCCACAGTCCTTCATCTGCCCGCCCCCGGCGGCGGATTCTCATTCTTGCACCGCAGTATCGCGGATGCGAGCGCCTTCCGAAAGTGATCGCCCCGATTAGGCGAGTCGGTTTGCGCCCTTGCCCAAGCTCCGCCCTTTATCGATAGATGAAAACCTCAAATGAGCTGAGGAGCCCTCCCATGAGCGACGTCGTCATCGTCTCGGCCGTCCGCACCCCCGTCGGATCGTTCAATGGGGCGCTGTCCAGCCTCCCCGCCCATGAGCTCGGCAAGGTGGCGATCACCGCCGCGGTCGAGCGCGCCGGCATCGCCTCGGGCGACGTCGGCGAAGTCATCATGGGCCAGGTGCTGCAGGCCGGCGCCGGCCAGGGCCCGGCGCGCCAGGCGGCGGTCAACGCCGGCATTCCGGTCGAGAGCCCGGCCTGGAGCCTCAACCAACTGTGCGGTTCGGGCCTGCGCGCGGTGGCGTTGGGCGCCCAGCAGATCGCCGACGGCTCGGCCGCCATCGTCATCGCCGGCGGCCAGGAGAGCATGAGCCAGGCGCCGCACGCCCAGCAGCTGCGTTCCGGCCAGAAGATGGGCGACCTGGCCCTGGTCGACACCATGATCAAGGACGGGCTGTGGGACGCCTTCCACGGCTACCACATGGGCCAGACGGCCGAGAACATCGCCGCCCGCTGGCAGATCACCCGCGAGGAGCAGGACAAGTTCGCCGTCGCCAGCCAGAACAAGGCCGAGGCCGCCCAGAAGGCGGGCAAGTTCGCCGACGAGATCGCGCCGGTGACCATCAAGGGCCGCAAAGGCGACACCGTCGTCGATCAGGACGAGTACATCCGCCACGGCGCGACGCTGGACAGCGTGTCGGGCCTGCGCCCGGCCTTCGCCAAGGACGGCTCGGTCACCGCCGCCAACGCCTCGGGCCTCAATGACGGCGCCGCCGCGCTGGTGCTGATGAGCGCCGACGAGGCCGCCAAGCGCGGCTTGAAGCCGCTGGCGCGCATCGCGTCCTGGGCCAACGCCGGGGTCGAGCCGGAGATCATGGGTACGGGCCCGATCCCGGCCAGCCGCAAGGCGCTGGAAAAGGCGGGCTGGTCCGTCGCCGACCTGGACCTGGTCGAATCGAACGAGGCTTTCGCCGCCCAGTCGATCTGCGTGGTGCGCGATCTGGGCCTCGATCCGGCCAAGGTGAACGTAAATGGCGGGGCCATCGCCATCGGCCACCCGATCGGCGCCTCGGGCGCCCGCATTCTCACCACCCTTGTGCACGAAATGAAACGTTCGGGCGCCAAGAAGGGGTTGGCGACGCTCTGCGTCGGCGGCGGCATGGGCGTTGCCATGTGCGTGGAGTCAGTCTGACGTTCCTGGAGCGCCGGACCAACCGGCGCCCGGTTGTTTAAGCGAGGGAGGCGAGCCCGATGGGCAGAGTTGCGTTCGTGACGGGGGGAACCCGGGGTATCGGCCGGGCGATCGTGGAGCGGCTGAAGAACGACGGGTTCGAGGTCGCCGCCGGCTATTCCGGCAATGAGGCGGCGGCCCAGGCCTGCGCTTCCGAGTTGGGCGTCATGGTGGTCAAGGGCAATGTCGGCCAGTTCGAGGACTGCGGTCGAGCGGTCGAAGCGGTGACCGCCGAGCTCGGCCCGATCGAGGTGCTGGTCAACAACGCCGGGATCACCCGCGACGGCGTGTTCCACAAGATGACCGCAGAGCAGTGGTCGGAAGTCATCCGCGTCAATATGGACTCGGTCTTCAACATGACCCGGCACGTGATCGAGGGCATGCGCGACCGTGGCTGGGGCCGGGTCATCAACATCTCGTCGATCAACGGCCAGAAGGGCCAGATGGGCCAGACCAACTATTCGGCGGCCAAGGCCGGGGTGATCGGCTTCACCAAGGCGCTGGCGCTGGAGAACGCGCGCAAGGGCGTGACCGTCAACTGCATCGCGCCCGGCTACATCGACACCGAGATGGTGCAGGCGGTGCCCGAGAACGTGCTCGCCTCGATCATCGGCCAGATTCCGGTCGGCCGCCTGGGCAAGGGCGAAGAGATCGCCGACATGGTCGCTTTCCTGGCCGGCGAACACGCCGGCTACGTCACCGGGTCGACTTTGTCGCTGAACGGTGGCCAGTACATGGCCGGCTAAGCTTGGTGCGCGTCCAAAAAGCGCCCCAGTCAAAGGGCATCTGCCTAGCTCGATGGTGAGCGAAAGACCGGCGTCAGCGTACCTGGGGCTTATCGCCGTGGCGTTCGCCGCGGCGATGAACCTTGGCTGGACGGCGGTCGCGCACGCCGGACCGCAGACCCTGCGCGAGGGTCTGTTCGGCGATCGCCCGGCCCCTGGCCGCCAGGCCAGCCCGCCGGTCGCCCGCTATGTCAGCGAGGACGGCGACGGCTTCGTCCTCGATCGCAGCCAGCCGCGCGTCTACATGAAGTTCGACGACAGCCCCGAAATCTGGGCGCTGCGGCCGCATCCGGCCCCGCGCGGCGACGTGATCTACAAGAACGATCTGGGCGAGCCGATGTTGCGCGCGACGCGACTGGGCGGCCTGACCCTGTTCACCGCCGATCGCCCCGGCGGCTCGCCCGCGGCCCTGGCCGGGGCCGGCGGCGCCCTGCGGCTGGCGCCGCTCAGCCCGCAGGCGCTGCTTGAGCGGCTGGCCCAGGCCAGCGCCCGGGCCACGCGCGCGGCCCGCAGGCTGATTCCCTTCGAGGCCGACGCCTCGCCGGCCTCCTCGGCGGTGGTCGCCGACGCCGCCGCCGTGACGGCCGAGGCGGTCGTGCGCATCTCGCGCCGGCCGGACGGCCGCAGCCTGCTCTCGCGGGTGAAGAAGGTTAAGCTGGTCGAAGGGCGCCGGCCCTCGGCGATCCTGTACGGCGAAGAAATGCGCATCACCGTGACGCCGGCCGACGGGCTCTATGGCCGCCCGTCGTCGGACCGCATCATGCAGGCGGCGGGTTCCCGCTAAACCTGAACAAGCAAAGGCCCGCCTCAAGGGCGGGCCTTATTCGCGCGGCCTTCGGGGGGATTAGCGCTGCGCGAGCTCCTGGGGCTTGCCGGCCAGGGCCTGGCGCACAGCCAGCTTGTCCTGGATCTCGGCGCGGGCGCCTTGCAGGCAGGCGTGATGCGCCGCCAGGGTGATGCGGCCGACCGAGGCGGCGCTGCAGTAGTCGGCGGCGGCCTTCGCGACCCGATGCTCCAGGGTGTGCGCGTCGCGGGCCGAGCCGACGTCGATGTCCGAAACCTTCACGGCGACCGGAGCGGCCTGCGCGCCGGTGGCCAGGGCCAGGATAGGAACGGCGGCCAGGGCGATGGTCGCGACGCCGGCCAGAGCGGTGCTGAACTTGGTCATCTGAACTCTCCCAATTCGTGGCGCCTGTCCGGGTCGCCGATGAGCAATGGGTAGTCCAGGGCGGGCCGAGAAGTCGTGTTAATCCGGAGTAATGACGAAGGTTTAAGAAAGTTACCGAACGTACATGTGCGCTGTTACTTGATATCTATGCGTGGTTGGTCCGGGCGCGCCGTGTGCCGTTCGTCGCCCATCAGATTTACTCCGCTTGCGGTCCGGCCATACCAGCCCTTAGGATTTCGCAAGAAACAGGGAGGGCGGCTTTCATGGCCTTCAAGCTCAATGTGAACGGCAAGGTGCTGTCGGCGGATGTCGACGGCGACACGCCTCTTCTCTGGGTGCTCCGCGACACCCTCGGCATACTCGGTCCCAAGTACGGTTGCGGCGTCGCCCAGTGCGGGGCCTGCACGGTCCATGTCGACGGCGCGCCGATGCGTTCATGCACGATCCCGGTCGAGGGACTCGGACAATCGAAGATCGTCACCATCGAAGGCGTCGGCGCCAGCGCCGTCGGCCAGAAGGTGCAGGCCGCCTGGAGCGAACTGGACGTGGCCCAATGCGGCTACTGCCAGGCCGGCCAGATCATGTCGGCGAGCGCGCTGTTGGCCGAGAAGCCGAAGCCGACCGACGCCGACATCGACGCGGCGATGGCGGGGAACATCTGCCGCTGCGCGACCTACACGCGCATCCGCGCGGCCATCAAGCTGGCCTCCGGCCAGAAGGCGGAGGCCTGACCATGGCGGACGGATCCCAGCTTGCTTCGGCCAATCGCCGCGACGTCCTGGCCGGCGCGGGCCTGGTGCTGTCATTCGCAGTCGCGGGCAAGGCCGGCGCCGCCGAGACGGGCGGCGTGGGCGGCAAGCTCAACGCCTATGTGCGCGTGGCGCCTGACAACAGCGTGACCATCGTCTCCAAGAACCCGGAGATCGGCCAGGGCATCAAGACCATGTTGCCGATGCTGATCGCCGAGGAGCTTGACGTCGACTGGAGCCAGGTCCGCACCGAGCAGGCGATGAACGACTTCGCCACCTACGGTCGCCAGTTCGCCGGCGGCAGCATGGCCACGCCCCTGCACTGGGATGAGCTGCGCCGGGTCGGCGCGGCGGCGCGGATGATGCTGGTGGCGGCCGCGGCGCAGGGCTGGGGCGTGCCGGCCACCGAGTGCACGACCGCCGGCGGCGTCGTCCACCATGCCGGCTCCAAGCGCAAGGCGACCTATGGCTCGCTGGCGACCAAGGCCGCGCAGATCACGGTTCCGGACCTCAAGACCGTGCCGCTGAAGGACCCCAAGGACTACAAGATCATCGGCCAGCCGCTGCGCCAGGTGGACACCGACGCGATCGTCACCGGCAAGCCGCTGTTCGGCATCGACGTGGTCGTGCCCGGAATGCTCTTCGCCACCTACGAGAAGGCGCCGGTGTTCGGGGCCAAGGTCGCCGGGGCGGACCTCGCGGCGGCCAAGGGCGTCAAGGGTGTGCGCGACGCTTTCGTGGTCGAGGGCGGGACCGCGCTCGACGGCTTGCTGCCCGGCGTGGCGGTGGTCGCCGACAGTTGGTGGGCGGCGCGCAAGGGCCGCGACAAGCTGAACACCCGCTGGGAACAGCATCCGACCTCCGCGCAGTCGTCGGCCGGCTTCGCGGCCCAGGCGGCCGAGCTGGCCAAGGGCGCGCCCGGCAAGACCGAACGCAATGACGGCGACGTCGAGGCGGCCCTGAAGGGCGCGGCCAAGACGGTGGAGGCGGCCTACGCCTATCCGTTCATCTCGCACGCCAACCTCGAGCCGCAAAACTGCACGGCCCACTTCAAGGACGGCAAGGTCGAGATCTGGGCGCCGACCCAGAACCCCGAGCCGGGCCGCCAGCTGGTCGCCAAGACCCTGGGCGTCGCGCCGGAAGCGGTGACCATTCACATGATCCGCTGCGGCGGCGGCTTTGGCCGGCGGCTGATGAACGACTACATGGTCGAGGCGGCCTGGATCTCCAAGCAGGCCGGCGCGCCGGTGAAGCTGCTCTGGACGCGTGAAGACGACATGCGCCACGACTTCTATCGGCCGGCCGGCTGGCACTTCCTGAAGGGCGGGGTGAACGCGGCCGGCGAGGTGGTCGGCTGGCGCGACCACTTCGTGACCCTCGGCGAAAATGGGACGGCCGCGCGCAGCGCCGGCATGTCGCCGACCGAGTTCCCGGCCCGCTTCGTTCCGAACTACCGCTATGACCTGTCGATGATGCCGTGCGGCGTGCCGACCGGACCGCTGCGGGCGCCCGGCTCCAACGCCATCGCCTTCGTCGTGCAGTCGTTCATCGACGAGCTCGCCCACGCCGCCGGCGCCGATCCGGTGGCGTTCCGGCTGAAACTGCTGGGCGACGCGCCGATGGTCGGGCAAGCGCCGTCGGGCTACGCAGCCGGCCGCATGGCTGCGGTGGTCAAGCTGGCCGCCGAGAAGGCGGGTTGGGGACGGGCGTTGCCCAAGGGCTCGGGCCTGGGGATCGCCTTCCACTACAGCCACCTGGGCTACTTCGCCGAGGTGGTCGAGGCGGCGGTGGCCCCGGACGGCGCGATCAAGGTGGTCAAGGTCTGGGTCGCCGCCGACGTCGGCCGGCAGATCATCAATCCGTTCGGCGCCCTGAATCAGATCGAGGGATCGGTGCTGGACGGCCTGTCCGGCGCGCTGCACCAGACCATCACCATCGAGAACGGGGCGGCGGTCGAGAGCAACTTCACTGACTATCCGCTGATGCGCATCAACGAGGCGCCGCCGATCGAGACGCACTTCATCAAGTCGGATAATTCGCCGACCGGCCTGGGCGAACCGGCGCTGCCGCCGATCGTCCCGGCCTTGTGCAACGCGATCTTCGCGGCCACCGGAAAGCGCATTCGTCAGCTTCCGATCGATACGGCCATGCTCAGGAGTGGCTAAGCGGCTTCAGGTCGGCCATCATGTGTTCGGGAGGACGCGGCGGGGCTGATCTGTCGTCGTCTAGATAACAAGAACGCATCGATGACGACGACGACGGTCCGTGTACCGACCAAGCGCTATGAACAGCGCAAGAACGCTATTGTGGGCTCGGCCGTGGAGGTGCTCAACCGCCGCGGCGTGCGGGGGATGACGCTGGCCGACGTGGCCGCGCGGCTCGATCTCGTGCCGACCGGGGTGATCTACTACTTCAAAAACAAGGAAGACCTGGCCGCGGCCTGCTTCCTGCGAGGCATAGACCGCTACAACGGTCTCATCGCCCAGGCCGAGGGCGGGCCCGGCGTACGGGCGCGGGTGAAGCTGTTCCTCGACGCCTATTTCGAATACCGCGCCCGGATGCTGGCGGGGGAGGCCGAGCCCCTGACCGCCTTCAACGACGTGCGCGCCCTGAACAGCGCGTCGGTCAACGCCGCCTATGTCGACATGTTCCGCCGCATCCGCACGCTGCTGTCGGGGCCCGAGACGCGCGGGGTGTCGCGGCCGGCGCTGGGGGCCCGGGCTCTGCTGCTGATCTCGGAGGTGTTCTGGGCGCCGGTCTGGCTGCATCGCAACGACGTCGAAGACTTCAGCCGGGTGTCGCAGCGGGTTTGGGCGATCACCGTCGACGGGCTCGCCGCACCGGGCGCCGATTGGGACCCCATTTCATTGCCGACCCTGATCCCCAGGGCGGGCGGCGAGGCGTCCAGCGAACTCTTCCTGCGGGCGGCCACCCAGCTGATCAACGAGGAGGGCTATGTCGGCGCCTCGGTCGAAAAGATCAGCGCCCGGCTCAACGTCACCAAGGGCGCCTTCTACCACCACCACGAGACCAAGGACGAGTTGGTGGTGGCCTGCTTCGAGCGAACTTTCGACGTCATGCGTCGGGCCATCCGCCAGGCCGAGGCGGTGTCGAGCAGCGGGCTGCAGACCCTGGCGACCATCGCCACGGCCTTGGTCGAGTACCAGCTCAACGGCAATTCGCCGCTGCTGCGCGCCTCGGCCCTGACGTCGGCGCCCGAGGCCATCCAGCCGCAGCTGCTCGCGCGCTTCGACCGGCTGTCGGACCGCTTCGCCTCGCTGATTTCCGACGGCGTCGCCGACGGCTCGGTGCGGCCGGTGGACGTCAATATCGGCGCTCAGATGTTGACGGCGATGATCAACGCCGCGGCCGAACTGCACCACTGGACGCCGGGCGTGACCCCGCAGGCCGCGGCCGCGCTCTATGTGCGGCCGTTCTTCGAAGGACTCGCCCCCAAGGCGTAGACGGCCCCCGCGGCGGCCGGGCAAAGTGGGCGAAAAGCCCGAGAGCCGCCAAGGTTCTCGATCCAGGAAGCCGAGCGGGGAAACGCCACGTGAAGAAGCTGCTGATCGCCAACCGCGGCGAGATCGCCATTCGTATCGCCCGCACCGCCGCGGACATGGGGATCGAAACGCTGGCGGTTTATTCCAGCGACGATGCGGCCTCGCTGCATACCCGGGTGGCGGGCGCCGCCCACGCTCTGACCGGGGCCGGCCCGGCCGCCTATCTCGACGGCGCTCAGATCCTTACCGCGGCCCAGGCGCACGGCTGCGACGCCGTCCACCCCGGCTACGGCTTCCTCTCCGAGAACGCGGCCTTCGCCCGCGCCTGCGTCCAGGCGGGCGTCGCCTTCGTCGGCCCCTCGCCCGAGACGCTGGAGCTGTTCGGCGACAAGGGCGCGGCCCGCAGCCTGGCGGGGCGTTGCGACGTGCCGATCCTGGCCGGGACCCATGGCGGGGTGACCCTGGCCGAAGCGCGGGTGTTCCTGGACGGCCTGGGGCCGGGCGGGGCGGTGATGGTCAAGGCCGTCGCCGGCGGCGGCGGGCGCGGCATGCGGCCGGTGCGTTCGGCGGGCGAGCTGACCGACGCCTTCGAGCGCTGCGCCTCCGAGGCGCAGGCGGCCTTCGGCGACGGGGCGCTCTATGTCGAGGAGTTCCTGCCCCGCGCCCGTCACGTCGAGGTCCAGATCGTCGGCGATGGCCAGGTCGTCTCGCACCTGTGGGACCGCGAATGCAGCCTGCAGCGCCAGCGGCAGAAGGTGGTCGAGATCGCCCCGGCGGGGGGGCTGCCGATGGAAACCCGCGAGCGGCTGTTCGAGGCCGCGGTCGCCCTCGGCCGGGCCGCGCACTACCGCAGCCTGGGCACGGTCGAGTTCCTGGTCGACGCCGAGCGCGTCGTGTTCATCGAGGCCAATCCCCGCCTGCAGGTCGAGCACACGGTCACCGAGGAGGTGACCGGGCTCGATCTCGTCCGCCTGCAGATCGAACTGGCCCGCGGCCGCTCCCTGGCCGAGCTCGGTCTGGTGCAGGCCGAGGTTCCCCGCCCGCGGGGCGTCGCCCTACAGGCCCGGGTCAACCTGGAGACCATGACCGCCGACGGCGCGGCCAAGCCGTCCGGCGGGGTGCTGTCGGCCTACGAGCCGCCGTCTGGCCCGGGTGTGCGTGTCGACGGCTTCGGCTATGGCGGCTACCGCACCGGGACCCGGTTCGACTCCCTGCTCGCCAAGCTGATCGTTCATGCGCCGGACCTGCCGTCCGCCGCCGCCAAGGCGCGGCGCGCGCTCTCGGAGTTCAAGATCGTCGGCGCGGCGACCAACATCGAGTTCCTGCAGGGCCTGCTGGCCCATCCGGCGGTGGTGAGCGGCGAGGTTCACACCCGGCTGATCGAGGAGCGGATGGAGGAACTGGCGCAGGCGCCTGCGGCCCGGCGCCACTACTTCGAGACCGCGGCGGCGAGCGGGCCCAAGCGGGCCGGGGCGCAGGTCGACGTCGCCGACCCGCTGGCCGTGCTGCATCATGGCAAGGCGCAGGCTGAGGCGCAGGACGAGCCCGAGGACCTGGACGGCCCGGAAGGCACGCGGCCGGTGCGCGCGCCGCTGCAAGGCACGGTGATTGGTCTGATGGTCCAGGTCGGCGACGAGGTGCGCGAGGGCCAGCCGCTGTTCGTCATGGAAGCCATGAAGATGGAGCACGTGATCGCCGCGGACGTTTCCGGCGTTGTGCGGCTGGTGGCGGTGGGCGAGGGCGACACGGTGTTCGAAGACCACGCCCTGGCCTTCATCGAGCCGGCCGAGGTGGCAGGCGGCGCGGTCATCGGCGAGGAAGCGATCGATCTCGATCACATCCGCCCGGACCTGGCCGAGGTGCTGGAGCGCCATCGCCTGACCCGCGATGAGGCGCGGCCGGACGCCGTCGCCCGCCGTCGCAAGACCAGCCAGCGCACGACCCGCGAGAACATCGACGACCTCTGTGATCCCGGCAGCTTCACCGAATATGGCGGCCTGACCGTGGCCGCCCGGCGGCGCCGCAACACGGTCGACGAGCTGATCGCCCAGACCCCGGCCGACGGCATGGTGATGGGGCTGGGGGCGGTGAATGGCGATCGCGTCGCCGAGGACAAGGCCCGCGTCGCGGTGATGGCCTACGACTACACGGTGCTGGCCGGCACCCAGGGCTCGCACAATCACGACAAGCTCGACCGTATGAGCGAGATCGCCGCGCGCTGGCGGCTGCCGACCGTGTTCTTCACCGAGGGCGGCGGCGGGCGGCCCGGCGACACCGAAGGCGGCGGTTTCGTCCGCGGCTTCGAGTTCTGGGGGCGGCTGTCGGGCGCGGTGCCGCTGGTCGGGATCTCGTCCGGGCGCTGCTTTGCCGGCAATGCGGCCATCCTCGGCTGCTGCGACGTGATCATCGCCACCAAGGATTCGGCGCTCGGCATGGGCGGGCCGGCCATGGTCGAGGGCGGCGGGCTCGGCGTGTTCCGCCCCGAGGAGATCGGGCCGATCAAGGTCATGCAGGCCAACGGCACCATCGACGTGCTGGCCGACGACGAAGCCCATGCCGTGAAGCTCGCCAAGCAGTACCTGTCCTATTTCCAGGGACCGGTGGCCGAGTGGACCTGCGCCGAGCAGCGGCTGTTGCGGCGGGCGATCCCGGAAAATCGGCTGCGGGTCTACGATATCCGCAAGGTCATCGAGCTGATCGCCGACGAGGGCTCGGTGCTGGAGCTGCGCCCGAAGTTCGGCCTGGCCATGGTCACCGCCTTCATCCGCATCGAGGGGCGGCCGGTCGGCGTGTTCGCCAACAATCCGCAGCATATCGGCGGGGCCATCGACTCCGACGCCTCCGACAAGGCCGCGCGCTTCATGCAGCTGTGCGAGGCCTTCGACATCCCGCTGCTGTCGCTCTCCGACACCCCCGGCAACATGGTGGGGCCGGAGGCGGAGAAGACCGGCCTGATCCGCCATTGTTCGCGGCTGTTCGTGATCGGGGCGAACCTGACCGTGCCGCTGTTCTCGGTGATCCTGCGCAAGAGCTACGGGTTGGGCGCCATCGCCATGACCGGCGGCAGCTACCAGGCCTCGATGTTCAGCGTCGCCTGGCCGACCGGCGAGTTCGGCGGCATGGGGCTGGAGGGCTCGGTGAAGCTCGGCTACCGCAACGAGCTGGCCGCCATCGAGGACCCGACCGCCCGGAAGGCCAAGTTCGACGAGATGGTCGCCGCCGCCTACGCCCGCGGCAAGGCGCTGTCCCAGGCGATGGGCCCGGCGCTCGACGACGTCATCGATCCGGCCGACACCCGGCGCTGGGTGCTGGCGGGGCTGAAAGCGCAGCCGCCCGCGCCGGTCCGCACCGAGAAGAAGCTGCGCTGGATCGACAGCTGGTGAGTGCTTGCTTCGCCCGCGGCGTTAAGCAAGTTTACCCTCGCTAGGCCTCGCGGCGCGTGGCCGCCTCGCGGGCGGCGCGTTCCGGCGAGGGTCGGGGGTCGCGTAATGAATAGGCTGGCCACGCTCACGCCACGCGAGCGGCAGTGCCTGATGGGGGTGGCCCGTCACCTCCAGTCGAAGGAGATCGCGCGCGAGCTCGGGCTCGAGGCGCGCACGGTCGACAAGCACCTCGAACGGGCGATGAAGAAGCTGGGCGTGGCCAACCGGCGCGACGCCGCGCGCCTGCTCGCCGGCGATGTACGTGATGACTACGTAGGGGCGCCGCTCCCCCTGGCCGAGAGCGTCGAGGAGATGCTGACCTCCTTGGCGAAAGGAGGCGCACATGCCCCACACGGCGAGACGACTGCCACAGACCACCTGGGGCGACCTGGAAGCGATCTTCGACAGCCTGGCCAGCACGGGTCAGCAGAAGGAGACGGTGCATCACCTGTTGCAGGTGACGCGCGAGATGAGCCCGTATCTCACGAAGCTCGATCTGCTGCGCGAGATTATCTGCGTCGCGCTCGTCTTGTTGCCCGCGGAGGCTCAGCCCCCCCAGTCATGGAGGTGGCTGGCGCAGGGACCGCCCGGACCCCCTGGCGACGACTCCTGAGCGCCATGTTGTTCACCCTAGTCGCAGGGGCCCTGCTGATCGGCGGTCTGGCCATCGCCATCCAGCTCGGCCACCTCATGCAGACGCTCGACGTCTGGCTTGCCCGCGGCTGACCCGGCCCTCCGCCGACGCCGCTCCTCATCGCTGCAACACCAAGTCCCGCGCCATGGCGCGGAGGAAGGACACCTCATGCAACGTCGTGAACTGGCCCAGGCCATCGCCACCTCGCTCTTCGAGACCGAGGCCGCCCTGGACGCCGCCCTCGAGAAAGCCGCCCTGCTGATCGCCCAGACCAGCGCCCTGCGCCGCGAGCACAACTATTCCGCGGTCCTCGGCCACGAGGCCGTCGCCGCCCTGACCCGCACCATCGACGCACTGGGCGAGGCGCGCGGCCACACGATGTCGGCCCATGCCGCGTTCGAGAAGGCTTCGCCCCAGCTCGGCGTCAGGCCGGCCACCCTGCACGGCACCGGCGTCGAGAAGCCGCCGACCGGCGTCTCGGAAGCCGAGGGGCCGATCCTGCGCGCGGTCGCCAGCGCGGCTTGACGCGATGCCCGCACCGCTTTCCCTTCCGGGGATGAGCTGGTTTGCGATGTTCGACGCGCCTGTGCAGCTGACCGGCGCCGTCGCCACGGCGACGGTCACGCTGCTGGCGCTCTGGAAGGGCGGCGTTCCCGAGCGGATCGCCGCCCTCGTCAGTCTCGCCGCCTTCTTCCTCAGCCCGCTGGCTCAGCAACTGGGCGGCCTGCCGCAACCGCTCTGGGGCGTGGCGGCGGTGGATGCGACGGTGCTCGGGGTCGTGACGCTGCTGATCTGGTTCTATGACCGCCAGTGGCTGATCGGGGCCTGGGCGGCCGAGGCGCTGACCCTGATGTGCCATGCGGCCAAGCTCGCCGACGTCACCCTGCTGGGGCGCGGCTACGTCGCCAGCCTCTACATCCTCTACTTCGGCTTCCTGGCCTCGCTGGCCTGGGGCGCGTTCGAGGCCAGCGCCCGCCGCGCCCGTGCCGCCGAAGCCTAGTGCGGGACGTAGGTTCGCAGCACGTCCTCGATGATCCGCTCCAGCTGGCCCAGCGTGTTGCAGGTCTTGGCCACGTGGCAGAAGCGCTCGTAGCGGTACATGACGCTGTCGCCCTGGGTCCAATAGCTCTCCGGCTCGGGGTTCAGCCAGATGACCGAACGGGCGCGATTGTGGATCGTGGCCATCAGGTCGAGCCGCGGATCGGCATAATTCGACCGCCCGTCGCCCAGGAAGATGACGGTGGTGTGCCGGTCGACGTGATCGAAGTGATTCTCGCAGAAGTCCTCCAACGACTTGCCGTAGTCGGTCTGCTGGAAGCCGATCTTGCGCAGCACCTGGAAGATCGCCCCGTCGACGTGCTCGTCGTCGAGGATGTCGTTGACGCTGATCAGGCGGCCTGAGAACGCGTAGGCCTCCATCCGGTCGACCACCTCGTTCAGCGAGTAGAGGAAGGTCAGCAGGAATTGCGCGGCCGCCGCCACAGACTTCGACACGTCGCAGATGCAGACGATCGACGGCTTGTCGATCTTCTCGGTCTTCCAGACGATCTCGAACGGCATGCCGCCATAGGGCATCGATTTCCGCAGCGTGCGGCGGATGTCCATGTGGCCCTTGCGGGCGCGGTTGCGGCGGCGCGAATAGCGGTCGGCCAGCCGCTTGGCCATCTTCTTGACCAGGGCCTGCATCATCGCCTGGTCGACCGGGTCGATGCCGCCCTCGGCGTTCAGCGCCTTGCGGGCCAGCATCTCCTCGCGGAGCATCTTGCCCGAGCCCGAGGCGTAGAGCTCGTGCTGACGTTCGACATAGCGCTGGGCTTCCTGCGCCAGCCGCCGCTTGCCGGCTTCGAGGCGGTCGGCCGCGTCGCCGCCGCCTTCCAGCTTGCGGGCGTTGTTGATCAGCGCCTCGATCTCGGCGAGGCCCATCTCCTCCAGCAGCCGGCGCGTCAGGCGCGAGCGCTGGGTGGTCAGGCGGATCTGCGAAACCTGCGCGCGCTGGGCGGCCTCCTCCATCGCCTGGGCCAGTCCCGAGGCGTCGCCCTCCAGCAGCATGCGGGCCAGCTCCGACTCCTCGGCGCCTTCCGGCAGGCCTTCCATCGGATCGCCGTCGCCCTGCGGCGGCGGCTCGAAGGCCATCTCGTCGCGGCGGAAGAAGGTCTCGAACGTCTCGTCGAAGCGGATCACCTCGTCCGAGCTCTTGGCCAGGGTCGCGCACAGGGCGTCCTTGAACAGCTCGCGATCAGCGAATCCGACCTTCTCCACCGTGCGGTGGGCGTCGATGGCCTCGGCAGGCGAGACCTTCACGTCCGCGGCCCGCAGGGCCCGGAAGAAGTCCTCCAGCGCACCCTGCATGGATCTAGACCCTTTCCGGTTCAGGTGAATTCACCTGAACCGGATAAAAAGGGTCTATCTTCAAAAACTTAGAGCATGACGGCCGCTTCAACCGGCTTCCACTTGAAGCTGTCATGCTCTACGCCGCCGGACGGCGCAGCAGTTCGGAGATCTGCGGCTCCACCGCGGCGATGTCGGGCTCGAACTTCAGCAGCACGTTCAGGGTGTCGCGGACGATCTCCGGGCTCAGGCTGTCGGCGCCCAGCAGGATCAGCGCGCGGGCCCAATCGACGGTCTCGGAAATCGACGGCGACTTGCGCAGGTCGAGCGTCCGCAGCGACTGGACGAAGCCGACCAGGCTGGAGGTCAGGGCCTGCTCGATGCCCGGCACGCGACTGGCGACGATCTTGCGCTCCAGGTCGGCGTCGGGCAGCGGGATATGCAGGTGCAGGCAGCGGCGCTTCAGGGCGTCGCCCAGGTCGCGGATGTTGTTCGAGGTCAGGAACACCAGCGGCGGGGTCTTGGCCTCAATGACGCCCAGCTCCGGGATGGAGACCTGATAGGCCGACAGCACCTCCAGCAGGAAGGCCTCGAAGGCCTCGTCCGACTTGTCGATCTCGTCGATCAGCAGCACGCAGCCGTCGTCTTCCTTCAGCGCCTTCATCAGCGGGCGCGGTTCCAGGAAGGGCTCGGAGAAGAACAGGTCGCCGATGCCGTGCAGCCGCTCCATGGCCGCGTCCATGTCCTCGGCGTCGGAGAGCGCAGCGCCCATCCGGTCCTTGAGGATCTGGGTGTAGAGCAGCTGCTTGCCGTACTTCCACTCGTACAGCGCCTTGGACTCGTCCAGGCCCTCGTAGCACTGCATGCGGATCAGCGGCTGGCCGAGCAGCTTGGCGGTCGACAGCGCCAGCTCGGTCTTGCCCACCCCGGCCGAGCCTTCGACCAGGATCGGCTTCTGCAGATGGATGGCCATGTAGAGGGCCGTGGCGATGCGGCGCGAGGCGATGTAGCCGACGCTGGCCAGACCTTCGATCAGGGCGTCCACGGACGACAGCACGTCCGGCTGCGCGGCCTTAATCGCCGCGGGAGAGGTAGCGCTCAAAGTCTCAAACTTTCAAAAGTCGCGCGAAATGGCGCCTGGCTATCTTCAATGACCGGGAGTGTGCAGGGGCGGGGCCCCGCACGCAAGCGCTGGTTCAAACGGGCGTTGGGTCGTCGTCCCGAAGTGCCATCCCTCTCGCAATCGTCATGGCCGGGCTTGTCCCGGCCACCCATACGCACCGCCGTTAGGAATAGCCCCGTGAGCGCGGAGTTTATGGGTCCCCGGCATTCCGCTTCGCTGCAGCCGGGGATGACGAACGGAAGGACCTACACCCCGTACGGCCGATACGGCCCGGCGATCAGCTGTTCGAACACGCCCATGCCCTTGACCGGCGCCTCGCCCGGCAGGGTCAGGGTGACGTGGCTGAGCGCCTGGATGTGGACGTTCTCCGGACTGGCCATGTCGACGGCGTTCAGGTCGATGTCCTCGCGCTCGACCACCAGGTCGCCCTTGTAGCCCCCGTGGCGCCAGGCCGGCGCGCCATAGCCGATGCCGCGCATCAGGAAGGTCAGGAACGGCTCGAAGCGGATGGCGGCCGAGCCCTGGGCCAGCGGCACGTTCAGCGTCGCGCTCTTGGCGTGGCGGGTGCCGGCGATCAGCGACACCTCGTCCATGCTCGCGCCTTCGCATTCGTAGAAGGCCTCGGGGCCCGCGCCGTCCGCGGCGATCACCGCCCTGGTGTTCCAGGGGCGGCCTTCCGGGTCGGCGTTGACGTGGAAGAAGATGCTGCGATCGGCGAAATTCAGCGGCGTCCACTGCCAGAAGAAGCCGCCAATGGTCATCGGGACTGGCGGCTGCGGGTCCGGCGCGCCGACCGGACGGATGCCCCAGGAGCGGTCGCGGGTGCCGACCGTTCCGGCCGCCAGTTGCTTGCGCACCCCGTCGACCTCGATCCAGCCGGTGCAGCGCACGTTCTGGGTCAGGCGGGTGTAGTCCATGAAGGCGCGCGGTCCGATCCGGCGCATGAACCGCGGCTCCTCGATGGGGAAGCTGCGGCCCTCGAAGACGATCTCGGCGGCGAAGCCGTTCGACGGCGCCACCGTGACCTTCAGTTTCTGCAGCGGCTCGATCACCTCGATCGAGATCGGCCCGCAGGCGAGGTCCAGCCGCTCCATGTTCATCACCTTGGAGGCGTGCAGGCAGTGCTCGACGCCGTCGCGGATCACCGAGAAGTGGGCGTCAGCGATGTTGAGCTGCGGATAGACGCCAAAGGCGATGGCGAAAAACTCGCTCCCGTCGGGCTGATAGCCGTTGAAGAAATAGCGGTCATAGAAATTCCGGTCGGTGCCGGCATAGGCGATCGGCTCGGGCGTTTGGTGGATCGGAAAATCGTCGGCCTTGGTCAGCATGGGTGGCGTCCTCCCAGACACTCTTGAACTGCGGCGATCTTGTCTTTGTCGATTGACGGTATTGCGACATCGCCGTGTGCGGCATTATCAAGTGAACCAAGAAAACAAAACAAGGGAGGACGCTTTTTGCTGACGCCACGTAAGGTTACGCGGCGTGAACCAGCAACGAGCGCTCAGGAGAGATGAGCACAAGCATCGCGCGCATACCCAACGAATACGCGACCAACCTGGTCGATCCCAAAGCCTATGCCGACGGGCGCATTTACGAAACCTATGCTTGGCTCCGCGCCAACAACCCGTTCGGGCTGGCCGAGGTTGAAGGTTTCGACCCGTTCTGGGTGGCGACCAAGCATGCCGACATCCTGGAGATCAGCCGCCAGAACGCGCTGTTCCACAGCGGCGACAAGGCGACCGTCATCACCAACAAGGCCGCCGACACCGCCGTGCGCGCCATGATGGGCGGCAGCCCGCATCTGGTCCGCAGCCTGGTGCAGATGGACGCCCCCGATCACCCGAAGTATCGCGCCCTGACCCAGTCCTGGTTCATGCCGACCAACATCAAGGGCCTGGAAGATCGCATCCGCGGCATCGCCCGCAAGGCGGTGGACCGGATGGCGGCGACCGGCGGCGAGTGCGACTTCGTCCGCGACGTCGCCCTGGGCTATCCGCTGCACGTGATCATGGAGATCCTCGGCGTCCCGGAAGAGGACGAGGGCCGGATGCTGACCCTGACCCAGGAGTTGTTCGGCGCCACCGATCCTGAACTTGCCCGGGAAGGCGCGCCGGATATCTCCAAGATGCTGACCGAGGGGGTGGTCGCCGATTTCTACGCCTACTTCGCCAAGATGTCGGCCGATCGCCGGGCCAATCCCAAGGACGACGTGGCCAGCGTCATCGCCAACTCGCTGATCGACGGCCAGCCGATCTCCGAGCTGGAAGCGATGAGCTACTACATGATCGTCGCCACCGCCGGGCACGACACCACCTCGTCCTCGACCGCCGGGGCGCTGTGGGGCCTGGCCGCCAATCCGGGCGAGTTCGCCAAGGTGAAGGCCGACCCGACGCTGATCCCGAGCCTCGTCGACGAGAGCATTCGCTGGATCACGCCGGTGAAGACCTTCATGCGCTCGGCCACCGAGGCGACCGAGTTCGCCGGCCGCCAGCTCGCCAAGGACGACTGGATGATGCTCTGCTACGCCTCGGGCAACCGCGACGAGGAGGTCTTCGACGACCCCGCGGCCTTCAAGATCGACCGCAAGCCCAACAAGCACCTGGCGTTCGGCTATGGCGCGCACCTGTGCCTGGGCCAGCACCTGGCCAAGATGGAGATGCGCATCCTCTGGGAGGAACTGCTGCCGCGCATCAAGACCCTGGAGCTGGCCGAGGAGCCCAAGCTGAGCCAGGCGACCTTCGTCAGCGGGCCCAAGACCCTGCCTGTCCGTTTCTCGATGCATTGAGTTTGAGCATGGCGTTGGAACCCCGTCTGGCCGCCTATATCGCCGCCCGCATGCCCGGCGCGCGCGACGTGGCGGTGCAAGACCTGTCGCGTATCTCGGGCGGCGCCTCGCGCGAGACCTATCGTTTCCGGTTGCTGTGGAACGAGGACGGCGCAGCGCGCGAGCGCAAGCTGATCCTGCGGCGCGATCCGCCGGCCTCGCTGATCGAGACCGAGCGCCGCATCGAATTCGAGGCCTATCGCGCCTTCCACGGCAGCGCCGTGCCGGTGCCGGAGATGCTGTGGCTGGAGGAAGAGGACGCCGTCCTCGACCATCCGTTCTTCATCGCCGAGGAGATCGCCGGCTTCCAGGCCTCGCCGATGCTGCTGTTCGGGCCGCCCTATGCGGCGACCCTGGGCCAGCTGGGCCAGCGCAAGTGGACGATCCTGGCTGAGATCGCCAAGGCCGACCCGGCGGCGCTGGGCCTGACGCGGGTGATGGCGCCGGTGGCGCCGGACGCCTGCTGGGATCGAGAGCTCAGCTACTGGGAAAACCTGCTCGACCGCGACGAGCCCGAGCCGCTGCCGATCACCCGGGCGGCGATCCGCTGGCTGCGGGCCAACCCGCCGCCGCCGGCCCAGAAGCTGTCGGTGGTGCACGGCGACTACCGGACCGGCAATTTCCTCTATGACGAAGCGGGCGGCATCCATGGCGTCCTCGACTGGGAAATGTGCCACCTGGGCGATCCGCTGGAGGACCTCGGCTGGAGCTTCAATCCGGTCTGGTCGTTCGGTCAGGGCAAGGCCGGCGGCCTGTTGCCGCGCGAAGAGGCCATCGCGATCTGGGAACGCGCCAGCGGCCTGACGGCCGATCCCGCCGCCCTGCACTGGTGGGAGCTGTTCAACTGCGTGAAGGGGCAGGCGATCTGGATCTCGTCGGCCCGCGTCTGGATCAACGGCGGCAACCGCGAGCCGATCATGGTCTATCCGCCCTGGCTGCTGCAAAACGCCCAGGATCGCGCCACCCTGCAAGTGATGGGACGCCTATGAACCCGACCGTTCCCGCCGTCCTGGCCGAGCTGGCCGGGCTGTGCATGCGCAACGCCATGCCCGACGTCCATCCCGCCGACCGGGCCAGTTCGCTCGGTCTGTCAGCTGCGCTGCTGGGCGTCGCCGCCGAGGTCTGGGACGGCTCGGCCGCCCGGCTGGTGGCCGAGAACCGCGCCATCCGGCCGCTGCTGGCCAGGGCCGGGGAGGCGGGCCTCGACTTCGCCGCGCTGGCGTCCGGCGCGGACGAGGACCTGCGTCTGACCGCGCTCAAGGCTGGCAACGACGCCCTGCGCGCGGCGCTGATCCAGTTGCACGCGGCGGCCGAGGCCAAGGGCGCGGATGACCTGGAGGCTGCGGTCTGGGCCGAATTGGTCGCCTCGACCGAGCGCCGCAAGTTGATGTCGTCGCCGGTTTGAGCCGACAATTGCTCCCCCGCTGGGGGAGCTGTCAGCGGAGCTGACTGAGGGGACTGCGGACTCAGCAAGCCCCCTCCGTCGCGATGCGCGCGCCACCTCCCCCAGCGGGGGAGGAATTTGGTTCAGCCTAGCTGCTCCAGGATCTCCAGCGTCCGCGCGTCGCGCTCGCCGCCGAAGAATCGGGCGAGCGCCGTGCGGAACGCCTGCTCATCCGGGGCGATTGCGTTGAACAGCGTCATGCAGGAGCGGAACTTGAGGTCGTCGGGCTGACCGAACACCTCGCGCGCCGCCCCGGGCGCCTCGCAGGCGAGTTCCGTCAGGTCCCGCAGCCGCGAGCCCAGCACCGGATGGTCGAGATAGGCGGCGGCCTCGGCCGGCGAGCCGATGGCGTAGCGCTGGGCCATGGCGCTCGATCCCAGGCCGGCGATCTGCGGGAACACGAACCACATCCAGTGGGAGCGCTTGCGCCCGGCGGCCAGTTCGGCGCGGGCGGCGGCGATCACGCCGGTCTGGGCGTCGAGAAAGCGCGTGAGGTCGAAGGGATCGGACATCGAAGTTTCCCTTAGCGTCAGGATCGACAACGGCGCCGTATCGGGCTTTGCTGCCGCGCCCGTCGTCAGGCGGGCCAATTTCCAAATGTCGAATTTTGATTGGGGACGAATTTTAGATGGCGAGAATCTTGCCTGAACCCACGCCCGAGACCCAGCATTTCTGGGACGGGGCGGCCCGGGGCGAACTGCTCCTGCAACGCAACAAGGCCACCGGCGAAGCCTATTTCCCGCCGCGCCCGTTCTGCCCGAAGACCGGCTCGCGCGACGTCGAGGTCTTCAAGGCCAGCGGCAAGGCGATCCTCTGGTCCTATGTGATCAATCATCGTCCCCGCCCCGACATGGGGACCGAGCCCTACGCCATCGCGGTGGTGAAGCTCGAAGAAGGCCCGACCATGATGACCAACATCGTCGGTTGCCCGCAGACGCCTGAAGCCCTGGTCCTCGACATGCCGCTCGAGGTCGTTTTCGAAAAGTTCAGCGACACCATTTCGCTGCCCTTCTTCCAGCCGGCCAAGTCGTAAGGGCGCAAAGACAATGCAGAAGAATTCCGTCGCGGTCGTCGGGGCCGCGGAAACCACGAAGATGGGCAAGATTCCGGACGTGTCGGTCATCGGACTGCACGCCGACGCCGCCCTCAACGCCATGGCCGACGCCGGGCTGACGCCGGCCGACATCGACGGCGTGGCGACCGCCGGCATCAGCCCGGTCGAACTGGCCCACTATCTCGGCATCAAACCGACCTATGCCGACGGCACCTCGGTGGGCGGCTGCTCGTTCATGCTGCACGTGCGCCATGCGGCCGCCGCGATCGCCGCCGGCCACGCCAAGACCATCCTGATCACCCACGGCGAATCCGGCCGCAGCCGGGTGGGCGCGGGCGGCTTCGGTCGGGCGGCCTCCAGCCTGATGGGCCAGTTCGAGATGCCGTTCGGCGTCACCTCGCCGCCGACCATGTTCACCGTCCCGGTGCTTCGCTACATGAAGACCTACGGCGTGACCGAGCAGGATCTGGCCAACGTCGCGGTGATCCAGCGCGAGTGGGCGGCCAAGAACCCGCGCGCCAGCTTCAAGGACCCGATCAGCGTCGACGACGTGCTGAACTCGCCGATGATCGCCTGGCCGTTCCGGATGCTGATGTGCTGCCTCGTCACCGACGGCGGCGGCGCGCTGATCCTGACCAGCGCCGACCGCGCCAAGGACTTCCCGAACAAGCCGGTCTACGTGCTGGGCACGGGCGAGAGCGTCGAAACCCCGATGGTGTCGCAGATGTACGATTTCACCTCGTCCACGGCGTTCAAGATCTCGGGCAAGAAGGCGTTCGACGACGCCGGCATCAAGCACTCCGACGTCGACCACCTGATGATCTACGACGCCTTCGCCCACCTGCCGCTCTACGGCCTTGAGGACCTCGGCTTCGTGAAGCCGGGCGAGGCCAAGGACTTCATCAACGAGCGCAACACCGCCATCGGCGGCAAGCTGCCGCTGAACACCAACGGCGGCGGGCTCTCCTACATGCACTCGGGGATGTACGGCATGTACGCCCTGCAGGAGAGCGTGCGGCAGATGCGCGGCACGGCGGCGGCCCAGGTGGAAGGCGCCAAGATCAGCGTCGCCCACGGCGTTGGCGGCATGTTCGCCGCCTCCGGCACGGTCATCTTCACCAACGAGAAGTGATGGTCAGCGTGACAGCCGGAAGTGAATGCCGGTTCCGGCGACTGTCACGCGACAATCAAAGCCTCAGCCTTTCCCGGATCGGGAAAGGCTGAGGAAACAGCGACTTACCGCAGTTCATGCTGCACCCATGCTGCAGGGCGTGGGTGCAGCATTTTTTGCATCCGAAGTTCGTCGTCACCGGGCCGGTAGGTCCCGGTGATCCATAGACACGGCGCCCTTCAATCGAACGCTGCGCGTATGGATGGCCGGGACCTGGCGGCCCGGCCATGACGATTTGAGGGGGCCCCTTAGACGCCCTTGTTCGGGTTGATCAGGTACTTCTCGCCGGTGGCCTTGCGGGCGTAGGCGGCGATGACGTCCGGCTGCAGCACCTCGGCCAGCGAGATCTCGGCGGTGTAGTGGCTGGCGAAGGTGGTCTTCAGTTCGGCCGCCACCCGGGCGCGCAGCTTGGCGGCGTCGGCCCCCAGCTTCATCAGGAACGGGGTCAGCAGCCAGCCGTTGACGCCCCACGACAGGCCGAAGTTGCGGGCCAGTTCGGTCGGGCCGGTGTCCAGCGCGCCATAGATGTACACCTGCTTGTAGGTCGACGAGCCGTAGCGGCTGTATTCGGTGGCCTTGCGATTGGCCGCGACCTCCATGGCCGACAGGATCTGCGAGGCCAGCTTGCCGCCGCCGATGGCGTCGAAGGCCAGGGTGGCGCCGGTTTCCTCGATCGCGTCGGTCAGGGTCGCGATGAAGTCGGGCGCGGTGGAGTCGATCACGTACTTGGCGCCGATGTCCTTGAGGATCTTGGCCTGCTCGGCGCTGCGCACGATGTTCACCAGGCTGATGCCGTCGGCGATGCAGATCTTGTTGAGCATCTGGCCGAGGTTCGAGGCCGCCGCCGTGTGCACCAGAGCGGTGTGGCCCTCGCGGCGCATGACCTCGGTCATGCTGAGCGCGGTCAGCGGGTTGACGAAGCACGAGGCGCCGTCGGCCGCGGTGGCGCCGGCCGGCAGTTCGAGCACGTCGCTGGCCTTGGCGATGCGGTGCTGAGCGTAGGTCGCGCCGCCGAGGATGGCGACGGTCTTGCCGAGCAGCGCCTTGGCCTGGGGCGAGTCGCCCGCCGCGACGACCACGCCAGCGCCCTCGTTGCCGACCGGCATCGAGGCGTCCAACCGCGCCTTCAGCGCGCCCAGGAAGTGCTGCGGCACGGGGGCGGTGACGACGGCGTCGGCGCCCGAACCGCTGACCTTGGCGCCCGCGATGTCGGCCGGGCCGAGCAGCAAGCCGAGGTCCGAGGGGTTGATCGGCGCGGCTTCAATGCGGACCAGCACCTCGTCGACGGCCGGCTGCGGCACGGGGACCTGCGCCAGGGACAGTTCCAGTTCGCCGCTCGACTTCACCAGCGAACGCAGTTGCAGGCTCGTTTCCATACCCGTCTCCCAATTTTGCTTACGACGTAAATATGGAGGGGTTGTCGTCGCGGCAACCGGAAATCGCACGACCGGTCGCACTTTGGCGCGGGCGTCGTCCGTGCGCGCAGCGCCTGCAACATATCGGCGGCAAAGCTGTCGCCTCGCCGACACCGAACCGTCGCCGCCCCGATATGGACCGCCGCTAGGACCCGGTCCCAGGACTGCACCGGGGCCAGATTCTCATGAAAGCCATCCTTTTCGCTGCGGCGGCCAGCGCCGCCTTGACCGCCGCCATGCCCGCTTTCGCCGACGAGGCGGACGGCATGGTCGAGGAACTGATCGTCACCGCCCGCGCCGGCGGCGAGCAGCGCAAGGTCGAGGCCAGCTACGCCATCACCACGATCGGCGAGGAGAAGCTGCGCCTGCAGTCGCCGGTCAGCGTCGCCGAGGCGCTGAAGAACGTGCCGGGCTTCTGGGTCGAGGCCTCGGGCGGCGAGGCCGGCGCCAACATCCGCGCCCGCGGCATTCCGATGGAGGGCTACTCGGCCATCGCCATGCAGGAGGACGGAACGCCGATCCAGCACGACGGCGGCCTGGGCTTTCTCAACTCCGACTTCTCGTTCCGCATGGACGAGACCGTGCAGCGCATGGAGGTCGTGCGCGGCGGCCCGTCCTCGATCTTCACCTCCTATGCGCCGGGCGGGGTGGTGAACTTCATCACCCGCAAGGGCTCGGACCAGTTCGAGGGGCTGGTGAAGGCCCAGGTCGGCGACTATGGCCTGGTGCGCGGCGACTTCTGGGTCGGCGGGCCGGTGGCCGGCTTCCGCGTCGGCCTGGGCGGTTTCTACCGGGTCAGCGACGGCGTCCGCGATCCGGGCTACCGCGCCGACGAAGGCGGCCAGATCCGCCTGTCGATCGGCCGCGACTTCGAGCGCGGCTCCATCGACTTCAACGTCAAGCACCTGGACGACAACACCATCTTCTTCCTGGGCGTGCCGCTGACCTTCGACGCCCAGGGCGACACCGCCGGCGTCCCGGGCTTCGATCCCAACTACGGCACCTTCGCCGGGCCTGAGACCAGCCAGTTCACGTTCCGCACCAATCGCGGTCCGTACGGCTTCGACCTCACCCGCGGCGCGGACGTGAAGCTCACCCAGTACACCTTCAACTTCAACTACGAGCTCGGCGGCGGCTGGGAGGTGCAGGACAACCTGCGCTACCGCACCAGCGACGTCGCCCGCGCGGGCCTGTTCCCCAACACCCCGGTCAGCGCCGCCTCGCGCCTGGCGCAGGTGAGGGCGGGCCTTCCGGCGGCGCTCGGCGCGACCTCAGTCGAATACCGCTTCGTCAACGCCCCGAACGAACGGTTCGACGTTCTGAACCAGAACGGCAACGGCCTGGTGATGGACGCCTCCATGCGTGAGCAGGACATCACGCTGGATGAGTGGATCAACGACCTGCGGCTGCTCAATCGCTTCGAGATCGGCGGCCAGACCCACAACGTCGCGCTGGGCCTCTACTACGCCAAGGTCGAGGAGACCTTCTTCCAGATCGGCGCCTCGGCCCTGGTCGACGTCCAGGACAACGCCCGCCTGCTGAATATCGTGGCGCTCAACGCCGCCGGCCAGGTGGTCGCGAACATGACCGAGGGCGGCGTCTCCCGCTACGGTCTGCAGTTCAATAACGCCGAGGGCGAGTCCGACACCCTCGCGCTCTACGCGTCCGACGAGTGGCAGATGAACGACAAGCTGCGCGTCGACCTCGGCTTCCGCTGGGAACGCATCGAGATGTCGGGCCGCAACGAGCGCAGCGCCGGGGTCAACCTCGGCCAGTCGCCGACGCCCGCCGACGACAACGTGCTGAGCGGCACGGGCGTGTTCGATGCGCTGGATCGCGAGTTCGACGGCTGGGGCGCGACGATCGGGGTCAACTACCAGATCCAGCCGAACCTCGGCGTCTTCGCCCGCTACACCTACGGCTTCCGCCTGCCGTCGCTGGGCGATTTCTTGACCAATCCGACCCGCACCGATCCGCGCGTCCAGGGCATCGACCTAGCCGAGGCCGGGATCAAGATCGACCAGCCGAAGTTCAGCGTCTACGCGACCGCCTTCTATACCGGCTTCGACAGCCAGTCGTTCGGCGAGACGAGGTTCGATCCGGTCACCAACACCTTCGTCAGCCGCACCGAGTTCACTTCGACCACCTCCTACGGCGTGGAGCTCGAGGGCGTCGTGCGGCCGGTCGACTGGTTCGACGTCTCGTTCACGGGCACGGCGCAGGACCCGCGGTTCGGCGACTTCAAGTTCAACGAGGTGGTCAGCGGCGTGCTGGTGCAGCGCGACTTTACCGACAACATGCAGGTCCGCGCGCCCAAGGTCAGCGGCCGGATCACCCCCGGCTTCAACCTGCTGGACGGCAAACTGCGGCTGGAAGGGGACGTGCAGTATTTCGGCAAGCGGTTCTCGGATGCGGCCAACACCCTGATCATCCCGGACTATTTCCTGCTGAACGCCCAGGTCCGCTACAACGTCACCGACAATCTGACGCTCTACGCCTACGGGACCAACCTCACCAACGAGATCGGCCTGACCGAGGGCAACCCCCGCGCCGGCCAGTTCATCAGCGGCGAGACCGGGGCCAAGTACTATCTCGGCCGGCCCGAGCTTGGCCGCGCGTTCCGGGCCGCCGTGCTATACCGCTTCTGATGACCCGGACCCTGCAACAGGGCCTGCGCGCGGGGGCGGTGCTGATCGCCCTCGTGCTGCTCGCTGTCTTCTTCGACGCGGCGGTGGCGCGGGCGCAGACCGCGCGCGCGCCGGACCTGACCCTGACCGGAACCCTCACCGGGACGGCGCACGAGACCTATACAGAGCTGCCGTTCAAGGTGCCGGCCGGAACCGGGCGCTTGAACGTCGAGTTCAGCTACACCGGCAAGGAGCAGAAGTCGGTCATCGACCTGGGCTTGCGCGATCCCGAGCGTTTCCGCGGCTGGAGCGGCGGCAACAAGAACCGCTTCACCGTGGCGGAGGCCGACGCCACGCCGTCCTACCTGGCCGGGCCGCTGAAGCCCGGGACCTGGAAGCTGATCCTCGGGGCGCCCAATATCCGCAAGACCGCCCGCGCCGACTATGTGGCCAAGATCTGGTTCGAGCCGGCCGGCGCGCCGTTCGCCGGATTCTCCGAGCAGCCGACAGCGGCTGGCGATCGCTGGTGGCGCGGCGACCTGCACATGCACACCGGCCACAGCGACGGGGCCTGCCTGTCGCGCAAGGGCGCGAAGGTCCCGTGCCCGGTGTTCAAGACCCTGGACGCGGCGGCCGCCCGCGGCCTCGATTTCGTGGCGGTGACAGATCACAACACCACCTCGCACTTCGAGGCGTTGCGCGAACTGGCGCCTTACTACGACGACCTGCTGATCATGCCGGGGCGCGAGATCACGACCTTCTACGGACACGCCAATCTGTTCGGGCCGACGGCCTTTGTCGATTTCCAGCTGGGCGGCCCGCGTGCGCCCCGCTTCGCCGACATTCAGGCTCAGTCGGAAAAGGCCGGCGGCCTCTTGTCGATCAACCATCCGGGCCTCCCGTCGGGCGAGCTCTGCATGGGGTGCGGCTGGACTGCTCCGTCTACGGACTATTTGCGCTTGCAGGCGATCGAGGTGATCAACGGCGGCGCGGCCGAGGGGCCGCTTTCGGGGCTCGCCTTCTGGGAGGCGCGCCTCAACGAGGGCCTTCAGATCACCGCGATCGGCGGTTCGGACAATCACGACGCCAGCCTTGACCCCGCCAAGGCGCCGGCGATCGGCGTGCCGACGACGGTGGTGCGCGCGCCTGAACTCAGCCAGGCCGCGATCCTGCAGGCCATCCGCCAGGGCCACGTCTTCCTCGACGTGGCTGGGACGCGCGAGCGGCTGCTCGAAGTCACCGCGCGCGCCGGCGCCGCCGAGGCCCAGATGGGCGATCAGCTCGCCGCGCCGGCCGGGGCCAAGGTCTCCTTCGCCGTGCGGGTCGTGGGCGTGCCGGGCGGCCGCATCGTCCTCGCGGGCGACGGCGTCAGGCTGGCCGCCCCGGCCGATGCGCGCGTGCCGCACGCCGACCAGACCCTGGCCTTCGACCTCACCGCCGACGGCCAGCCGCGCTGGCTGCGCGTCGATGTGCGCGACGCCGCGGGCAAGCTGGTCCTGCTCGGCAACCCGATCTACCTGCGTCCCTGATCTAGCTGCGCCCCTGAGGCGTCTGGCCGCAGCCGGGCGGTCGGAAACACTTATTAACCCTGACGGCCATAGGTTGAGGCGATTGTTTCATCGCCGGAAAGTGCATGGGTCTTAGTCCGGAATCCCGCGCCCGCTTCAATCTCGAGCGCGCTTCGGTGCTGGTGCTCGATGAGTCCCCCATGGGCATGAGCATCCTCGTGCAGATTCTCACCGGCTTCGGGGTCAAGACGCTGCATCGCTGCGAAAAGGTCGAAGAAGCCAAGGAGACGATCGCCAAGGTCGAGGTCGATCTGATCGTCTGCGACTCCATGGGCGCGGGGGGCGAGGGCTACGACTTCGTCAGCTGGCTGCGGACCAGCAAGATCGAGCCGAACTGCTATGCGCCGGTGCTGCTGACCTCGGGTCACACGCCCAGCCACGCCGTGCAGAAGGCCAGGGACTGCGGCGCGCATTTCATCATGGCCAAGCCGCTGACCCCGATCGCCGTGCTTGAGCGCATCATCTGGATCGCGCGCGAGGGGCGCCGGTTCGTGGAGTGCGACACCTATGTCGGCCCGGACCGGCGCTTCAAGAATGACGGCGTCCCCGCCGGGATGGTCGGCCGTCGCCGCGACGACCTGCAAGGCGACATCGGCGACGCCCAAAGCCCCAACATGGATCAGGAGGTCATCGACAGCCTGATGAAGACAAGACGGGTGGAACTATGAGCTCGGTTCGGATCCATACCCCGCCGGTCAAGCTGGCGAAGCTGCTGCGCACCCCGGGCGGGCTGCCGGTCGCCGAGGCCGTGCAGAGGGCTGGCGCAGGGCTCGCCAGCCTCAAGAACGATTGCCTCGGCGAACTGAAGACCATGCTCGACCAGGCCGAGGTCTGCGCGGGCGGAGCCGGGGCCGAGTACGACCCGGCCCTGACCGGCCAACTCTACGACATCGTCGCCAAGCCGATCGGCGTGCCGAGCGTCTGCGGTCTGGCGGCCATCGACACCGCCTTGATCAGCCTGTCGGACCTACTGGACTATCTGAAAAGCCAGCAGCGTTGGGACGCCAACGCCGTGGCGGTGCACCTGCGCGCCTGCCGCCTGTTGCTGCAGACCGAGGGTGCGGCCGACGCGGCCGGCACCCAGGCGATCCTGGCCGGCCTGCGCAAGGTCAGCCAGCGCTACGCAAGGCCGGAATAGGGCAGGGGCGGCGCCTAGAGCATTTTCCGCCGAAGTGGACGCCGGTTCGGCGAAGAAAAGGCTCTGAATTCAAAGGGTCTTAAGCGAAGTCCGCACGGGCTTCGCTTTAGGGCGCCAGCCGGTCCGTGATCGACCAGAGGCCGTCGACGACCGATTTCAGCGAGGCGGGGTCCTGGCCGTCCTTGGTCCAGAGCAACCGCAGCGCGCTGACGTGGACGCCGATCGAGGTCCACTCCTGACGCCCGTGCGTGCGCTGGCGGTCGACCAGTTCGCAGAGGCTGTAGCAGGCGTCGCAGAGCACGCGCTTGTCGAACAGCCCGGCGATGTCGAGGATCGCGGAGGCCTCCTCATAGACGGCGTCCAGCGCGGCGGTCTGCTCGCGGGTCATCGCCTCGAGACGGCCGATCATGTTGCCGAGCGACTTCATCGCATCGCCGGCATGCGCGGCCAGTTCGCGTTGGGCGCGCTCGTTGGCGATCCCGGCGGTCATGCCGCCCGGGCGGGCGACCTGTTCGGTCAAGCGGTACTTGACCTTGACGAATTCAGCTTCGCTCACAGTTGCGCCTTCATCGGTTTCAGCAGCATGTCGATGTCGGACTGATCCATGTTCGGATCGGTCGCGGCCCCGACGTGCGTGGAGAGGTCGTCCTTGCGTCGGCCCTTGACGCCCAGCGGCGGGCCCATGTTCTTGAAGCGGCGGTCCGGGCCGACATAGCCCTCGGCGACGACCATCTGCCGCTCGTCCTTGGCCACCCAGAACACCCGCTGCAGCAGGATCTCAGGGGTGAACGGCCGCGAGACCACGAAGTTGGCGCCGGAGTCGCGGCTCTTCTCGACCATGCTGCGGGCGGCGTGGCCGGTCAGCATGATCACCGGGGTGAAGCGTGCGTTGTCTGGCCCTTCGCGGCGCAGCCAGCGCACCAGATCGTAGCCGTCCATGTCCGGCATGTGCGAGTCGACGACGACCAGGTCGAGTTCCTGCGTCTTGACGATGTGCATCGCCTCGGCGCCGCTGGCGGCCTTGAATTGCTTGCGCACGCCGAACCCGCGGAACATGGCGGTCAGCGCATCCATGGCCTGCGAGTTCTGTTCCACCAGCAGGACCACCGATCGGTCGAGATTGATCCGAATCTTGGGATCGAGGGCCATCGGCGCGCCGCCTAGAAGAGGTCGAGATCCCCGGCGTTGGCCGCCGCCCGCACCGGTCCCTCGCGGGTCACCCGCGCCAGCCGGTTGGCGAGGTCGCCGAGGGTGACGCCGGCGACGGCGTCGGTGAGGTCATAGGCGTCGCTCTCGGCCTGGGCCGACAGCTTGCGGGTGAAGTTGGCCAGCGCCGCCAGGTGCTGGGTCAGCACGTCGAGGGTCTGGGCCTCGTGCAGGGCGATGGCCAGCGGCTCGCCGCGGCTGGCGCGCACCAGCTGGGTGACCAGGGTCTCCAGGCGGTCGCACAGCTCGCCGGCGTGCTCCAGCTCCTGGGCGATCGAGGCCAGCACCTCCGGGGTGCGGACGATGGCGGATTGGCTCATCAGAACAGCTCCACGGACCCTTCGTCCTCGACCGGCGCAGGAACCCGCGCCACAGGTTCGCGCAGACGGGTTAGCTCCGCGTTATCAGTGACGGTCCTTTGTTGCGCCCGGCCGGTGGTCGGCCAGTACTGCACCCGCCGCGCGGCCAGGCCGCCCAGGCTGGACCCGACGACGGGAATGGCCTCGTCGCGCAGGAATTTCTCGGCGAAAGCGGCGTTCGAGGCGCCGACGTCCGACAGCCCGCCGAACATTCGGGCCCCGCCGAACAGCTTGGCTTCCAGCCGGTCGCGGCGCGCGCCCGAGCGCAGCAGCTCGTTGATCAGCAGTTCCATGGCGTAGGCCCCATAGCGGCGGCCCTCGTCCAGCCCCTCGGCCTTGCCGCTCGGCAGCAGGAAGTGGTTCATGCCGCCGACCCCGGTCTTCGGATCGCGCATGCACACGGCCACGCACGATCCGAGGATCGTGGTCAGCATGACATCGGGGTCGCTGGAGATGTGGTGCTCTCCCTGCACCACATGGATCCGTTTTCCCGGCCGTCCAGAGACGTTCTCGACGATCATGTCAGGGGACCGAACACCGCTTCGATTTTTTCTTTGAGCGTCTGGGTGGTGAAGGGCTTCACCAGGTAGTTGTTCACGCCGAACTGCACCGCGCGCTGCACCAGTTCGCGGTCGGCGCGGCCGGTGAGCATGATCACCGCGGTCTTCGACGTCGGGCCATGGGCGCGAATGGCCCGCAGCAGGCCCAGGCCGTCGAGCTTGGGCATGTTGAAGTCGGTGATCACCAGGTTGGCCGGGGCGGCGATCAGCTGGCGCAGCGCTTCCTCGCCGTCGGGCGCTTCACGCGTCTGGGTGATGCCCAGGGCGTGCAGGCTGGTGCGGATGAGCGAGCGCATCGTCTGCTGGTCGTCGACGATCAGGGTCTTGATGCTGACGGCGGCGGGCATCAGGCGCTCCTATGGATGTCTGCAGCGGAGCAGAGGTTCAAGATGGACGGACCCATCCGCGAGAGGCCCACTTGCTTCTCGACGGCGCCGATTTCGTAGGCGACCCGCGGCATGCCGTAGACCACGCAGGAGGACTCGTCCTGGCCGAGGGTGCGGGCGCCGGCCTTGCGCATGGCCAGCAGGCCGGCGGCGCCGTCGCGGCCCATGCCGGTCAGGATCACGCCGACCGCGTGGCGGTTCAGCTTGGCGACCGAGTCGAACAGCACGTCGACCGAGGGGCGGTGGCCGTTGACCGGCTCTCCGGCCCGCAAGCGGATCACCGGATGCGAGGCCGACAGCACTTCCATCTGCTGGTCGCCGCCGGGGGCGATGTAGACGTGACCCTGCTGCAGGCGGTCGCCGTCGCGGGCCTCGGTCACATGCGCGCCGGAAATGCGGTCCAGGCGGGCGGCGAAGCTCTTGGTGAAGGTCGCCGGCATGTGCTGGGTGATCACCGTCGGCGGGCAGGTTTCCGGGAAGGTCGCCAGGATGGTCATCAGCGCCTCGACCCCGCCCGTGGACGAGCCGATCGCCAGGATCGCGTCCGAGGCGCGGTAGTCGCCGTCGCGCTCCACCGGCGTGGTCGGGCCGTTGTACGGCTTCACCCGCGCCCGGGCGGCGGCCTTCACCTTGGCGGTGAGGTCGTTGAAGGCTTCCTGCGCGGTGACACCGCCGACCGGCTTGCCGACGCAGTCGACGGCGCCGAGCTCCAGGGCCTCCAGGGTCACGTCCGCGCCGGCCTGGGTCAGGGTCGAGACCATGACCACCGGCGTCGGCCGCAGGCGCATGATTTTTTCCAGGAACTCCAGCCCGTTCATCTTCGGCATCTCGATGTCGAGCGTGACGACGTCGGGATTGAGCTTCTTGATCTGCTCGCGGGCTTCCAGCGGGTCGTTGGCGAAGCCGAGGACCTCGATTTCCGGGTCGCGCTTGAGGGCGGCGGCGATCAGGCCGCGCATGGTGGCGCTGTCGTCGACGACGAGGACTCCGACGCTCATCGGGCGCCTCGCAGGGCGTAAGTGGTCAAGCCGGTGGTCTCGAACTGGTTGGTCGCAGGGCCGGACACGCGTTCCGAATGGCCGATGTACAGCGTGCCGCCGGGAACGAGCGCGGGCGCGAAGCGGCTCCAGATCCGCTCCTGGGTCGGTTCGTCGAAATAGATCACCACGTTGCGGCAGAAGATGACGTCGAACTTGCCCTTCATCGGCCAGTCGCCGATCAGGTTCAGCTCGCGGAAGGCCACCAGCTCGCGCAGCTCGTCGGCGACTTCCCAGCCCGCGCCGGACTTCTTGAACCACTTGCGGCGCAGGTCGAGCGGCACCGGGGCGACCGCGTCCTCGCGGTACACGCCGGCCTTGCCCTCGGCGATCATGTTCGGGTCGATGTCGGTGGCCAGGATCTTGACGTCGAGGTTGGCCGCTTCCGGCAGCGCGCCCAGCACGGTGATGGCCATGGAGTAGGGCTCCTGGCCGTTGGAGCAGGCGGCCGACCACAGCCGCACCCGTCCGCCGCGACGGGCGGTCTCGGCCAGCTTGGGCATCACCACCTCGCGCAGGTGGTCGAAGTGGTGCGGTTCGCGGAAATATCGGGTCACGTTGGTGGTCAGGGCCGCCATCATCGCCTGGCGCTCGTCGACGCCCTGCTGGCCCTCCACGAGGCTGCAGTACTCACGGAACGAGCGCAGGCCCAGCGTGCGCAGCCGCTTGGCCAGGCGCGAATAGACCAGCGCCGCCTTGCCCTCGGCCAGGGCGATCCCGGCGTGGCTGTGCAGGATGTTGGCGATTTTTTTGAAATCGTCTTCGGTGAACAGGAACTCGCCTTCGACCAGTCCGGCCGCGGCGCCGCCCCTGGCGCGCGTGTCGACCGGGCTCGTCATGCCGCTTCCGCCTCGGTCTCGGGCAGGACGCGGTCGAGCGAGATCAGGCTGACCATGCGCCCGTCGATGGCGAACAGGCCCTTCACGAAGGTTTTCACCTGGTCGCAGGCCACGTCCGGGGTCGGCTGCACCATGTCGTCGCTGACATTGATGATGTCGCTGACCGCCTCGACCAGCAGGCCGAGCGTACGGCCGCCGACGTTGACGACCATGATCACGTGGCGGGCGCTGGGCTCGCTGGTGGTCAGGCCCAGGCGCGCGCCCAGGTCGACGATCGGCAGCACCGCGCCGCGCAGGTTGATGACGCCCTTCATGTAGGACGGGGTGCGGGGCAGGGGCGTGGCCGGGGTCCAGCCGCGGATCTCACGCACCTGCATGATGTCGACGCAGAATTCCTGCTCGGCGATGCGGAAGGCGATCAGCTCGCGGCGCGCGCCGGCCGCGGAATGGGTCATCGGGTCGGTCATGCTCATCCGGCCATTCGCTTTTCGCTACGCGGCGCCGGCTTGCGCCGGTGCTGGGTGGTCACAAGGGCGTCGACGTCGAGGATCAGGGCGACGCGGCCGTCGCCCAGGATGGTGGCGGCGGCGATGCCGTCGATCTGCTGGTAGTTGGCCTCGAGGCTTTTGATCACGACCTGGCGCTGGCCCTGGATGGCGTCGACCAGCAGGGCGGCTTTGCCGCCGCCTTCGCTCTCGACCAGGATGGCCACGCCCTGTCCGGCCTCCATCGGGCCGTCACGGAAGCCCAGCGAGACGCCGACGTCGATCAGCGGGACGAAGGTGTCGCGGATGCGGATCACTGCGTCCTTGCCGCCGACATAGTGCACGTCCTCGGGGCGCGGGGTCAGGCTCTCGACGATGGCCGACAGCGGCGCGACCAGGGTCTGCTCGGCGGCGGTCACCACCATGCCGTCCAGCACCGCCAGGGTCAGCGGCAGCGACATCGTGAACTTCGAACCCTTGCCGGGCTCGGACGAGATCGAGATGCGGCCGCCCAGGCCCTGGATCGAGCGGCGGACCACGTCCATGCCGACGCCGCGGCCGGAAATGTCGGAGATGGTCTCGGCGGTCGAGAAGCCGGGCAGGAAGATCAGGTTGTCGGTCTCTTCGTCCGACAGCACCGCGTCCTCGGCGATCAGGCCCTTGTCGATGGCGATGCCGCGCACGCGCTGGCGGTTGATGCCGCGGCCGTCGTCCTGGATCTCGATGACGATGCGGCCGCCGCGGTGCAGGGCGCGCATGTGCACGACGCCCTCGGCCGGCTTGCCGGCTTCGGCCCGGCCCTCGGGCGTCTCCAGCCCGTGGTCGATGGCGTTGCGCAGCATGTGGGTGATCGGGTCGGTCAGGCGCTCGATGACGGTCTTGTCGACCTCGGTGCCTTCGCCTTCCATGACCAGGCGCACGCGCTTGCCGACCATGTCGGCGACTTCGCGGACGAGGCGCGGCATGCGCTGGAAGACGCTCTTCACCGGCTGGGCGCGGATAGCCATGACGCTGTCCTGGATTTCCCGGGTCAGCAGTTCCAGGTCTTCAAGGCCGAGCACGACGTTGGATGAGCGGGCCAGGCCGCTTTCCAGCACGCGCTGGGACAGCATGGCCTGTTGGATGACCAGTTCGCCGACGGCGTTGATCAGCCGGTCGACGCGATCCAGATCGACCCGGATCGTGGCCTGGGCCGGAGCGGCCGGAGCGTTTGCGGGCGCGGCGGCCTTAGCGGCGGCTGGCGCCGGAGCCGGCGCGGCCGCGGGGGGCGGGGGCGGAGCCGGGACGGTGGTTTCGGCCTGGGCGCGGGCGATCAGGGCGGCGACATCCATGTCGGCGGCCGGATCGGGCTCGGGCGCGGGTTCAGGTTCGGCGGCCGCGGCCGGCGTGTCGCCGGACACGCGGGCGAGCAGGGCGGCGAGATCCAGCGGCGCTTCGGCGCTGGCCTTGGCCAGGTCGTCGTCGCTCGGCGGCACGTCGGCCTTGGGGGCCGGCTCGTCGCCGCCCTCGCGGATGATCGACAGGGCGCAGTCGTCCTCGACGAACTCGAACACCTCGCGGATCGCGGCCTCGTCAGCCTCGGTCGTCAGGCGGATGGTCCAGCGCAGATAGGCGCTTTCGGCGGAAATCTGGTCCAGCGGCGGCAGGTCGCTGTCGTCCAGCGTCACCTGCGTCTCGCCGAGGCGGGCCAGTTCGCGCAGCAGCAGCCCGGCCTCGTTGGCCTTGGCGTACATCTCGGTCTTCGGCGCGAAGTCGATGACCCAGGCGCCGCCCGCGGCGGCGACCGGTTCCGGCTCCAACGCCACCGGCGGCGGGAGGTCGAAGTCCAGGGACGGGGCGGCGGCGGCGCCTTCGTCGTCGATCGACACCGCCATCGGCACGAAGCCGAAGTCCTCGTCGTCGCCCAGGTCGCCGTCGTCGGCCAGGCCGTCTTCGCCGATCAGCGCCTTGAGTTCGGAGAGCATGCCCGCCGAGCGGGCTTCGTCGACCATCGTGCCGTCACGGGCGGCCGCGACATGGTCGGCCAGCACGTCGAACGCGCGCAGCAGGGTTTTGGCGACCTCGTCGGTCAGCTCCATCTTCCCCGAGCGCAGCTCGTCCATCACCGTCTCGAAGACGTGGGCGAAGCGGATCAGGTCTTCCAGACCGAAGGCGCCGGCCCCGCCCTTGACGGAGTGCACCGCCCGGAACACCGCATTGATGGTCTCGCTGTCGGCGTCGCCGGCCTCCATGGCCAGCAGACCCTGCTCGGCGTCGGTCAGGAGCTCGTCGCACTCCTGGAAGAAGGTCTGCTTGATGCTCTCGAACGGATCCAACGGAGCGCTCCAGTTGGGTGGGAAGATTTAGGCGGCGACCCGACGGACGGCTTCGACGAGCTTCACGGGATTGAACGGCTTCACGATCCAGCCGGTGGCGCCGGCCGCGCGGGCCCGCTCCTTCTTGGCTGCGTCGCTTTCGGTGGTCAGCACCAGGATCGGCGTGGCGCGGTGATCGGGATTGGCGCGCACGCCCTCGATCACGCCGAAGCCGTCGAGGCGGGGCATGTTGATGTCGGTGATGACGACGTCGGCGCCGTTGGCCTGCAGGACCTCCAGGCCCTCCACGCCGTCCACAGCCTGGATCACGGTGTATCCGGCCTGAACCAGGGCGTGGTTCAGCATTTCCCGCATGGTGCGGCTATCGTCGATCGTCAGGACGGTCTTGCTCACGAGAATCCCCCTAGGACTCGAATTGCAGCTCGGGCGCGCCGAACGCAGCCAGTTGCTCTGAGAAGCCCGAAGACGGTTGCTCCACGGTTAAGCTAAGCCCGTCCTCAGACCAGATTTTGCGCGCGGACATCAAAACCTGCAGGCAGAGCCCGCCCAGGCGGGTGACCTGCGAGGCGTCCAGGCTCAGGGGACGGCCGCGCAGGGCCATCAGTTCCGCCCGCAGGGGCTCGGCCGCCTGCAGGTCCAGGATCGGCTGCAGGCTGACCACGGCGGGCGCCGTCGACTGCGTCATCTTCACTCCCCCGGAGGGGCCGCGTTGTGCGGCGCCCTAGAATTCTTCCCAACCGTCGGCCTCGGGCTCCGGCTTGCGGAGCGCCGAGCCGTCGCGGCTCGTCCGTCGCATCTGCGGGCTGGCGCCGGCCGGACGGCGTCCGACCGGAGCGGCCTGCACCTGGCCGATGTTGAACCGCGCGACGGACCCGGAGAGGGTCTCGGCCTCGCCCGCCAGGGCGTGGCTCGCCGCCGTCGATTCCTCGACCATGGCCGCATTCTGCTGCGTGACCTGATCCATTTGGTTAACGGCGGAGTTGACCTGTTGCAGGCCGACGGCCTGCTCCTGGGCGCTCGCCGCGATCTCGGAAACCAGGCTGTCGATCTCGGCGACGCGGCTGACGATCCGCTGCAGAGCCTCGCCGGTCTCGCCGACCAGATGCACGCCCTGGCCGACCTGTTGGCTGGAGGCGCTGATCAAGGTCTTGATTTCCTTGGCCGCTTCGGCCGAGCGCTGGGCCAGGGCCCGCACTTCGGAGGCGACGACGGCGAAGCCGCGGCCCGCTTCTCCAGCCCGGGCGGCTTCGACCCCGGCGTTCAGCGCCAACAGGTTGGTCTGGAAGGCGATCTCGTCGATCACCCCGATGATCTGGCTGATTTGTTGCGCCGATTGTTCGATTTCGCTCATCGCCGCGACGGCTTGCCGCACGACTTCGCCGCTCTTCTGGGCGTCGCCGCGCGCGCCCAGCACCACGTCGCTGCAGGTCCGGGCGCCGCTGGCGGTCTTGTTGACCGTGGCGGTGATCTCGTCGAGCGCCGCGGCGGTCTCTTCCAGGCTGGCGGCCTGCTGCTCGGTGCGGCGCGACAAGTCGTCGGCGGCGATGCTGATCTCGCCGGCGCCGCTCTTGATGCCCTGCACGTTGGCGATGACCACGCTCATGGCGTCCTGCAGCTGGCCCATCGCGGCGTTGAAGTCGGTCTTCAGCTGCGCTGCGTCCGGGGCGAACGGGGCGGTGATGCGATGGGTCAGGTCGCCGTGGGCCAGCTTGTCCATGGCCTCGGCCAGCGAGCCGATGGCGATGGCGTCTTCCTCGGCCTTGCGGGCCTTTTCCTCTTCGCGGGCGCGGCGCTCGGCTTCGGCGGCCGCACGCTGCTCAGCGGTCTGGCCTTCCAGACGCAGCTTCTCGATGCCGGCCTCCTTGAAGACGGCGACGGCCTGAGCCATCTCGCCGACCTCGTCCTTGCGGTCCATGGCCGGGACGATGGCGGTGAAGTCGCCCTGGGCCAGGCGGCGCATGGCGGCGGTCATCGCAGTCACTGGCCCGCCGATCATCCGGCTCAGCAGCCAGCCGAGGCCGACGGCGATCAGCACCGCCAGGGTCAGGCCGATGGCGAGGCTGGCGGTCGCCGTGCGCGAGGCGTTGATCTGCTCGGTCTGCAGACGCGCCATTTCCTCGTTCATCGCCGTCTGGACCGCCTCCATGGCGTCTTCCGCCGGCGAGATCACCGAGTCGGCGGCGCCGTCGGGGCCGACCATGGCGATGGCCTGGGGCAGGGTGGCCGGGTCGGAGGCGAGTTGCACGCCGGCCTCGAAGACCTCGACGTACCAGCGGTCGGCGAACGCCGCGGCGGTGTCGATCTTGGCGGCCAGTTCGGGGGTGTCGGTCAGGCCGGCGCGGGCGGCTTCCAGGCGCTTCTTGAAGTTGGCCCGGTGCTTGTTGACGCGCTCCACATAGTAGTCGTTGTTCGACAGCAGGTAACCGCGGTAGCTGTTCTCCTGGCGGGTCATGAAGAACTTGGCTTCGTCGAGGGCCGAGAGGACCTCGCGGCTTTCCTTGATCTGCACGCGCGCGGCGTCGAGCGTGCGCAGGTTGATCATCATGGCGCCGCCCATGCCGGCCATGGTCAACACCACCGCAGCAAAGCCCAGGGCCAGCTTGCGGGAGATCTTAAGGTTGTCGAGAAACACGAGGTCGTCCCCAGGGTTCAGACCGCAGCGCGGCCAGCGCGGTGCGAGGCGAGCGCGCCCAAGGCATTTCTTCCGTACCTGAACCAAGAATATGCGGAAGCGATCTTGCTGCCTCTACACTGGGAGAACATTGTTCTCAGCTATACGGAAGGGAGTCGCCTGCGGACGCGCACTATTCTCCTACGAATACTATGGCTCAGTCAGAGGTGATGGATTTCGCCCCCTTCGTCGCCCATCCCATCGCTAGGTCCTCCTGGCTGAAGAAATAGTTACTGCAACCGGGGCGTTGAACGCGTTTTTCCTGCGTTTGCCGTGGTTTGCGCGAACGGGTGCGACAAGCCGCCACAGGATGCCTGGGCCCTGCGACGCTCGCCAAACCCCGGCGTGCGGCAATGGTGACGCTGCAGTCTCGGGTAATATAACGATGTGATTTCGGATTGGACTGAAGTTCAGTTTCAGACTTGCTCCGGAGCGTCCGCCAAGGCCCAGGTTCCGTCGGGTCATACTTGCGGGGCGCGGGCGGCGGTGCTCGCCTAGGGGCGACGACGCCCTGGGAGGACGCCGATGGACCTCAGATTCACCCCCGAAATGGAAGGTTTCCGCGAGGAGGTTCGCAGCTTCCTGACGATACATCGCGACCGCTATGCCGGCGACGTCGCCCGGCCGCGCGAGGCGGCGCTGGAATGGCAGCGGCTGCTGATCGAGCACGGCTATGCGGCCCGCACCATTCCCAAGGCCTATGGCGGCTATGGCGCGGCGCCGGATGTCCTGAAGTCGCGGATCATCGCCGAGGAGTTCACCCGCGCCGGGGCGCCGCGCGGCTTCGCCAACCAAGGCATCTCGATGCTGGTCCCGACCCTGCTGGAGGTAGGCTCGGAGGAGCAGAAGACCCGCTGGATCGGCCCGACCCTGCGCGGCGAGGTGGTCTGGTGCCAGGGCTATTCGGAGCCGGGCGCGGGGTCGGACCTGGCCTCGCTGCAGACCAAGGCGGTGGAGGACGGCGACGACTTCGTGATCTCGGGCTCGAAGATCTGGACCAGCACCGCGGCCCAGGCCGACATGATCTTCTGCCTGGTGCGGACCGAGCCGGACGCGCCCAAGCATGACGGCATCTCGTACCTGCTGTTTCCGATGACCACGCCGGGCATCGAGGTGCGGCCGCTGAAGACCATGACCGGCTCGGCCGAGTTCAACGAGGTGTTCTTCACCGACGTGCGCGTGCCCAAGAGCGCGGTGGTCGGCGGGCGCGGCCGGGGCTGGTTCGTCGCGAACGCCACGCTGAAGCACGAGCGCGGCATGCTGGGCGATCCCAACGCCACCGAGGCGCGGCTGCACGCCCTGATCGAGCTGATGAAGACCGAGAGCGTCGACGGCCGCCGGCTGATCGACGACCCGGTGTTCTGCGACCGGGTCATGCAGCTGCAGGCCCGGGTGCTGACCATGAAGTTCAACGGCCTGCGCAACGTCACCGCCTCGATGAACGGCGAGGCCAGCGGCATGGCCGGGCTGGTGGTCAAGCTGCAGGGCTGCGAACTGAACCACCAGATCGCCGCCCTGGCCATCGACGCCCTGGGCGAACTGGGCGTGCTCTACGAGGACGGGCCGAACCTGCGGGCCAGGGGCTCCTGGCAGTGGAACTACATGTTCGACCTGGGCCTGATCATCGGCGGCGGCACCGCCCAGATCCAGAAGAACATCATCGCCGAACGCGGCCTCGGCATGCCGCGCGAACCCAAGCTCGCGAGCGCCTGACATGGATTTCTCGATTACCGCCGACCAGAGGCTGATGCAGGAAAGCCTCGCCCGAACGCTCGAGGCGGTCGCCTCGCTCGACCGGGTTCGCGCGTTCGCCGCCGACCGCGAGCCGATCGCCCGCGACGTCTGGGCGGCCCTGGCCGATTTCGGCCTGCCCGGCGTCGTCGTGCCAGTGGAGTACGGCGGACTGGGGCTCGGCCTGCTGGACGCCGCCCTGGCGGCCGAGGTCCTGGGCCGGGCCGTCGCGCCGACCCCGTTCCTCGGCTCGGTCGCCGCGTCCGTGGCCCTGGTCCGCGGCGGCGGCAGCGAACAGCAGGCGCGCTGGCTGCCGAAGATCGCCTCGGGCGAGGTGGTCGTCGGGCTGGCGATCTCCGAAGCCGTCGCCGGCGCGCGTGACGGCATGGGCGTGACCGCGTCCGGCGGCAAGCTGAGCGGCGGGGCGCTGTTCGTCACCGACGCCCTGGCCGCCGACCTGTTCCTGGTCGCCGACACGGCTGGCGGCCTGCACCTGGTCGCGGGCGATGCAGCCGGGCTCTCCCGCTCGGACGTGACCAGCATCGACCTGACGCGGCGCCTGGGCGAACTCGCCTTCGACGGCGTCGCCGCCGAGCCGTTGGCCGCCCATGCGCTCGACGCGGTGCGTGACGCCGCCTGGACGCTGCTGGCCGCCGACACCCTGGGCGCGGCCGAGGTGATGATCGAAAAGGCCGTCGCCTACGCCAAGGAACGCCGCCAGTTCGGCCGGGTGATCGGCTCGTTCCAGGCGGTGAAACACCTGTGCGCCGAGATGGCGGCCGAGCTGGAGCCGAGTCGCTCCCTGGTCTGGTACGCCGCCTACGCCTTCGACGACGCCCCGGCCGAGGCGGGCCTCACCGCCGCCCACGCCAAGGCGCACACCTCCGAAATCGGCCGCTTCATCGCCCGCACCGCCACCGAGGTGCACGGGGGCATGGGGATCACAGACCTCTTGGGCCTGCACTATTGGTTCAAGCGCATCGGCCTGAACCGCCAGCTGCTCGGGGGACCGGAACGGGTGCGCAGAATTGCGGCGCGGATGCAGGGTCTGGCGGCCTGAGGCCCGCGGGCGCTTGCGTCCGTTCGCCCAGCGCGTAGCGTCGGGCGCATGGCCCGGATCCTTCTGCAGACGACGATCGCGACGACGCCGGACGACTGGCATGTCGGCCGCTTCTCGCTGCTGGCCGCGCATCTGCGCAGTCTGGGCCACCAGGTCGTCGCCCACGACCGCGAGCCGGGCGAGGATCCGGTGCTGTCGTCGATCGACGCCGGCGACTTCGAGCAGCTCTGGCTGTTTGCGGTCGATGTCGGCGAGGGCCTGACCGCCAGCGAGAGCGCCGCGATCGCCCGCTTCCACGCCGCCGGCGGCGGGGTGCTCGTCACCCGCGATCACCAGGATCTGGGCTGCAGCGTGCGCCGTCTCGGCGCGCTGGGCCAGGCGCACCACTTCCACACGGTCAATCCCGAGCCCGATCCCGCGCGCTGCTGCCGCGACGATCAGGCGACGGCCTATATCGACTGGCCCAACTATCACTCCGGCGCCAACGGCGACTTCCAGACGATCCGCGCCGAGCTGGCCGGCCATCCGTTGCTGGACGACGGGCAGGGCGGGACGCTCGCCTTCCTGCCGGCCCACCCGCACGAGGGCGCGATCAGCGCCCCGGCGCCCGCCGCGCGCGTCGTCGCCACCGGGACCAGCCAGGTCTCCGGCGCCCGCTTCAACCTGATCGTGGCGTTCGAGGGGGACGGCGGCCGCGCCGTCGCCCAGTCCACCTTCCACCACTTCGCCGACTACAATCTCGACCCGCGGCTCGGCTGCCCCAGCTTCGTCAGCGAGCCGCCGGCCGACCGCATCCTGACCGACCCGCGCGGCCGTCGCGCCGCCGAGCGCTATTTCCAGAACCTGGCGGAGTGGCTGAGCCCATGACCTGCACTCACGGCGCGCACCTGAAGGTCGTCACGCCTTCGGCGGACGGATGCGAGGAGTGTCTGAAGATCGGCTCGGGCTGGGTGCACCTGCGCCTGTGCCGCGAATGCGGCCATGTCGGCTGCTGCGACGACTCGCTGAACACCCACGCCACCAAGCACTTCAAGGCCACCGGCCATCCGATCATGGAGACCTATGACCCGCCGGACGGCTGGGGCTGGTGCTATGTCGACGAGGTGATGCTGGACCTGGAAGGCATGACCACGCCCCATCCGGCGGGGTGGCGCTACTAACGGCTCGACCTAGGCGGTCAGGGCCGCCCGCTCGTCCGGATGCACCATGGCGTCAAGCTCCGGGCGCTTCCTGATGTAGGCGGCGAAGAACGCGCAGTGCGGCCGCACCTTCAGGCCCTGCTCGCGGGCATAGGCGAGGCCCGCGATCGCCAGTTTCGAAGCCAGGCCCTGGCCCTCGAAGGCGCGGGGCGTGACCGTGTGCGGAAAGACGATGCTGTCGCCCTCGATGCGATAGTCGGCGAAGGCGACCTCGCCGCCGCCCAGGGCGATCTCGAACCGGCTCGGCGTGCGGACGACCTCGCTCACGCGGTCATGCCCGGACGCTCGTCCGGATGGACCATGGCGTGCAGTTCGGGGCGCTTCTTCATGTAGGCGTTGAAGAACGGGCAGTGCGGCCGCACCCACAGCTTCTCGTCGCGGGCGAACTGCAGCCCGGCCTCGACCAGGCGCTTGCCGACGCCCTGGCCGGCGAAGGCCTCCGGGACCACGGTGTGTGGAAAGATCACGCTGTCGCCGCGCACCCGGTACTCGGCGAAGGCGACGTCCTCGCCGACGCGGATCTCGAAGCGTTTGTCGGTGCGGACCACTTCGGGCAGGTCGGTCGCTTCGGTCATGTCGTTCCTCGTCGGCTCTAGACCCTGTTCATCCCGGTTGGTTTGAATCAAGCCGACCGGGATGAACAGGGTCGCTTCTTTGAGTTTAGAGCCCTTCTTATCCACTCACGGTGATCCATCGTGAGTGGGAAGGGCTCTGGTCGATGGTGCGAAATCTAGGCTGCTCTCAATCCTTGCGCCATTCGCTGATCACCCCGCCGGTGTCGCCGTCCTCGAACGCCACGCGATCGAGCTGCGCGGCCGCGACGCAGAGCGGGCGCTGGTCGGGGGTCTCGGCGCGGCAATGAATGCTGCGGCCGTCCGGAAAGGCCGTGAAGCGACCCTCGAGCACCAGCCGGTAACCCTTGGCCGGCGGCTCGGGCGGCGGCGCCTTGCCCTCGCCGCGGAGCGCAAAGCTGTAGGCGCGGCCGTTGCGGCGGCCGAAGCGCGAGCCCTCGGGCTCGAACACAGCGGCCAGGCCCAGGGTCTGCGGGCTCGGCGCGGGGATCTCCTCGTCCTCCGCGGCCGGCGCGGCGCTCGGCGGACAGGCTTCCGACGCCAGCCAGGGGCGGTCGATCCAGTAGCCTTCGACGGCGTCCCAGACCTTGGCCTCGACGGCGGCGGCGACCAGCGGCGACTGGGTCCAGTCCGCAGGCGTCAGGCTCAGCTCGGCCGACCGGCCCTTGGCGCGCAGCGCGCGCCCGGCCAGGCCCGGCGAGGGCTTGGCGCGGGCCGGCGTGCAGCCGAACGGCGTGCGGATGGTGAAGCTGCGCCCGGCGAGCGGATCGGCGCCTTCGACGGCGGCGCCCGCCGCGTAGGCCGAGGCGGCCGTCGCCGCCGCGGCCAGCAGGTCCGCGCGCCCGAGCGACGGGGGCGGGGCGATGATCTTCGGCGGCTCGGGCGGCGGCGGTTCGATCTTGGGCGGCGGCGGCGGCGGAGGAGGCGGCTGCGCGGACTCCTGGGGGCCGCAGGCCAGCAGCAGGAAAGGCGTCAGGACGACGGCGCCGAGGCGCGCCCTTCTCCGGCGCGCTGAGTTCACATCTGCGGGAGGCATGGGCGCAAGGCTAGCATGGGAGGGCTCCGCCGTTCCAAGAACCTTGGCGTGAACGTCACGAAAGCCTCCCCGCGCAGATGAACTTCGATCAGATCGCCGCGCTCGTGGTCCTCGTCGCCGTGGTCGGCGTCCTGATCCATGGGCGGATCAGGTCCGACGTCGCGGCGCTGGCGGCGGCTGCGGCCCTGCTGCTGCTGGGGGTGATCCGCCCGGTCGAGGTGCAGGGCGCCTTCGCCAGCCCGGCGGTCATCGCGCTCGCCTCGCTGTTCGTCATCGCCTACGCCATCGAGCTGTCGGGCCTGCTCGGACTGATGATCCGCCAGGCGACGAAGCTGTGCGCGCGGGCGGGCGAGAAGGGACTGTGGCTGGTCATCGCCCTGTGCGGCGTGGTCGGCGGCTTCCTCAACAACACTCCGATCGTGGTCCTGGCCGCGCCGGTGATCCGCGACGTGGCCAGCTCCATCGGCCTGTCACCCAAGCGCTTCCTGATGCCGCTCAGCTACGTCACCGTCATGGGCGGCCTGCTGACCCTGATCGGCACCTCGACCAACCTGCTGGTCAACGACATGGCCCGCAACGCCGGCCAGCCGACCTTCGGCCTGTTCGAGATCACCCCCGTCGGCATCTGCGTCGCCGGCGCCGGGGCGCTCTATCTCTACCTGTTCGGCGTGCGCCTGCTGCCCAAGAGCGACGCGGTGATCCCCAGCACGTCCGCGCCGATCCCGCTGGGCGAGGCGCGCGGCCACGAGGGCGGGGCCGGCGATGCGGTGCTCGGCGACGTGGCGCTGTTCAGCGCCGCCGACCGGCCGCTGCAGCTGGGCAAGGCGCTGACCGCGCTGGCGGTGTTCGTGGCCGTGGTCGTGGCCGCCGCCTTTGGGGCCGCGCCGATCTCGGCGGCGGCCTTCGCCGGGGCGGTGTCGTTGATCCTGCTGCGGGTGATCAGCCCGGAGGAGGCCTATGCCGGCCTGCGGCCCGACGTGCTGCTGCTGATCGCCGGCATGGTGGTGGTCGGGCTCTCCATCGAGGTCACGGGCCTGGCCGCCGCCGGCAGCGAGCTGTTGATCGGCTTCATTCGCCCGCTGGGGCCGCTGGCGGCGCTGATCATCCTCTACGGCGTCACCCTGGTCGCCACCGAGTTCCTCTCGAACGCCGCCGTCGCCGTACTGATCACGCCGATCGCGGTGGCCCTGGCCGAGAGCCTGGGCGTCGATCCGCGGCCGTTGCTGGTGGCGGTGATGATGGCCGCCAGCGCGGCCTTCGCCACGCCGTTCGGCTACCAGACCAACGTCCTGGTCTTCCAGATGGGCGGCTACAGCTACATGGACTTCGTCCGGCTGGGCGTGCCGCTCAACATCGTCACCTGGATCGCGGCGATGATCGCGATTCCGGTGTTCTTTCCCTTCTAGGGGCGCACGTCGAACACCAGGTTGAACGGCGTCTCGGTGGCGCGCTTGAAGTGGGTGAAGCCGGCGTCCTCGGCGACCTGCCGCAGCCGTTTCTCGCCGGCCTGGGCGCCCAGGCCCATGCCGACCTCCTGGCTCAGCGAGGCCGGGGTGCAGATCATCGTCGAGGCCGAATAGAAGATCCGCCCGAACGGGTTGAGGTTGTCGGCCAGATCGTCGTTGGCGAACGGCTCGACCAGCAGCCAGCTGCCGTCCGGGGTCAGGCTCTCGCGGATGTGCCTGGCCGCGCCGACCGGGTCGCCCATGTCGTGCAGGGCGTCGAAGATGGCGATCATGTCATAGGCGCCGCCGTTGAAGTCCTTGGCGCTGGCGACCTCGAACGTCACCCGGTCCTCGACCCCGGCCTCCTTGGCCGCCTCGCGCGCCCGCTCGATCGAGGGGCCGTGATAGTCGAAGCCGTAGAACTTCGAGTTGGGATAGGTCTTGGCCATCAGCACCGTCGAGGCGCCGTGGCCGCAGCCGACGTCGGCCACCCGCGCGCCGGACTTCAGCTTGCCTTCCATGCCGTCCAGCGCCGGGATCCACTCGGTGGTCAGGTGGGCGTTGTAGCCGGGCCGGAAGAACCGCTCGGTGCCGCGGAACAGGCAGACGTCGTGCTCGTGCCAGCCCAGGCCCTTGCCGCTCTTGAACACCGCCGCGACCTTGGGTTCGTCGCGGAACATCGCGGCCAGCACCTCGAACCCGCCGGCCATGAACGCCGGCCCGCCCTCGTCGGCGAACACCATCGCCTGTTCGGGGGTGAGCGAGAACTCGGCCTTCAGCGGGTCGTACTCGACGTAGCCGGAGGCCGCCTGCGCGGCCAGCCATTCGCGGACGTAGCGCTCTGTGGTGCCGGTCGCCGCAGCGAGCTTGAGCGAGGTGGTCGGCCCGCCGTCGGCCATCGCCTTGTAGAGCCCCAGCTGGTCGCCGAGGATCACCAGCGCCGCGGAGACCGCCGCGCCCATGTCGCCGAGCATCTTGCCCTGAAACGCTTCGAGTTTGGATTGATCGACTTGCACCTGGCCCTCCTTCGGTCTGCGGGGCGTGCATTTCGGATGACGATGTTCTGTCACCGAGGCCGGCGCGTTTGAAGATATCAGGCCGTGCGTCCGTCGCGTTCTGATTGCGGCGGCCAGGCCGCGCCGTCAGCCGGCGACGTGGTCGCGCGACGACAGCCGGACCTTGCCGCGCGGCGTGTCGAGTTCGGCGCAGATTTCGGCCGGGCCGGCCTCGACCGCCACATCGACCTCCAGCCGCTCCAGCAGGGGCGCGAGGCTCCAGGCCTCGGGATGGCGCAGCGTCAGGCCGCTCAGGCGGCAGCCATGGTCTTCGCCCTCGGACGGATGCGGGCTGTCGCCCCAGTCGATGAAGAACGGCGCCAGCGGACCATAGGCGTGTCCCGCCGGGATCAGCAGCCGCCAGCGGACCAGCCGTCCGGTCGGCAGCCGGCGCGACATCGGAATGACGCCGGCGTGCGGCAGGCCGGCCTGCTCGAGCTTCACCGCCACACGGTCGAGCCGGTCGGTGGCGACGGCGAAGGTGTGCAGGGTCGGGGCCGCCAGCCTGGCCAGCTGTGCGGCCGGCCCGGGCTGGGGCGCCTGGGCCGGGTCCGGGGCCAGCACCTCCAGATAGCTGCGCGCGCCGAGACCGAGCACCGCGTTGCGGGTGCCGCCGCCGGGATGGGCGCCGCCGGGGCTCGCGCTCGCGCCGGTGCGCGCCTGCAGCTCGTCGATGGCGCGCTCAAGGTTCGGCGCGGCCCAGACCAGGTGGTCGATCTGCGCCATCAGGAGGCGCGCCGGCGAAAGGCGAGGACGTTGTCGATTTCGCTGGCCTCGGCTTCGGGCGGGCGGGCCGCCTCGATGGTCGGCAACCGCAGCAGGTAGCCGTTCATCGACAGCGCCTGGGCCACCAGGCAGGCGGCGGCGGGGAAGGGCGAGCGCGGCGCGTCGGCCAGCAACCAGGCCAGGTGGGCGTCCAGCCGCGCATAGTCCTCGGCCTGGGCGGCCGCGAACACGGCCAGCACCGACTGCTCGTCTCGGGTCAGCCGATAGGAGCCCGGCGCGGCCAGGGTGATCTTGCGCCGACCGTTGAGCCCGAGCTCGCGCACGAACACCGACAGCGCGGTCAGCGCCTCCAGCCCCAGCGGGCCGCAGCTTTCCTCGAACTGGCGGCGGACCAGGTGGCAGTCGCCGGCCCCGAAGGCCGCGGCCCGAAACGCCCAGAGCAGCATATGCTCGCCTTGGGACAGGTCGCAGAGGCGGGCGTGGTCGTCAGGCCGGTGAGCGTGCTGAGGCATGGGGGGCTCCTTGGACTGTCTCGACCGTATTGCTACTGCGAATGACTCGCAACACTGATTTTGCGGTCACGCCGATTTCGTCGCCTGCGCACGCTTGACGGCGCCGGCCGCGCGCCGCCCAATGGTTCAAACAAGCGTTTGGGAGGCGCCGCCGTGATTAAGACCCGCATCACGCAGATGCTCGGGATCGAATATCCCATCGTCCAGGCGCCGATGGGTTGGATCGCCCGCAGCCAGCTGGCCTCAGCGGTGTCCAACGCCGGCGGGCTCGGGATCATCGAGACCTCTTCGGGCGAGCTGGACGCCGTGCGCGAAGAGATCCGCAAGATGCGCGGCCTCACCGACAAGCCGTTCGGGGTGAACATCGCCCAGGCTTTCGTGCGCGATCCGGACATCGTCTCGTTCGTGGTCGACCAGGGCGTGAAGTTCGTCACCACCTCGGCCGGCGATCCCAACAAGTACTGCTCGGCGCTGAAGGAGGCGGGCCTGACCGTCTTCCATGTGGTGCCCTCGCTGGGCACGGCGCTGAAGGCGATCGAGGCGGGCGTCGACGGGCTGGTGGTCGAGGGCGGCGAAGGCGGCGGCTTCAAGAACTCGCGCGACGTCTCGACGATGGTGCTGCTGCCGCTGGTCTGCTCGAAGGTCGGCGTGCCGGTGATCGCCGCCGGCGGGATCACCGACGGCCGTTCGATGGCTGCGGCCTTCGCGCTGGGGGCCGAGGGCGTGCAGATGGGCACCCGCATGGTTTCGGCCGCCGAGAGCCCCGTGCACCAGAACTGGAAGGACGCCATCGTCGGGGCCAAGGAGACCGACACCGTCTTCCTCAACCGCTTCGGGCCGGGCCCGGCCCTGCGCGCGCTGCGCACCGAGAAGACCGGGACCTACGAGCGCGAGGGCGGCGAGGGGGTGATGGGCGAGTTCGCCCGCGCCAAGGAGATGTACTTCGGCGGCGACCTCGAAAGCTCGATCCCGCTGACCGGCCAGGTCGCCGGGCGCATCGACGCGGTCAAGCCGGTCGCCCAGGTCATCGCCGAGGCGGTCGCCGAGTTCGAGGAAACCGTGAAAACGATGGGCAGAAGGTGGGGGTGAGGTCGAACAAATTGCTCCCCCTCTGGGGGAGCTGTCAGCTATGGCTGACTGAGGGGGCTAGCTGACTCAGCCGGCCCCCTCCGTCGCGCTTCGCGCGCCACCTCCCCCAGCGGGGGAGGAATTGGAATCCTCAAGCCGCCGCGCTCACCGGGCGAAAGCTCTCCTCGTCGAACAGCGCGTCCCAGTCGGCCCAGCGGTCGGCGGCGTCGCGCAGGCGGGCGTCGTCGCGGACGGTGTGGACCTGGCCTTCGGCCTCGTCCCAGATCACCGTCAGGTCGGCCAGCCGGCGGGCGCCTTCGCCCAGCTTGCCCTCGAACTGCAGCTGCTCGATCATTCCGGCCGTGATGCGCAGCTTCAGGCGTCCGCCCGACTGGCGCACCGCCACGTCGGCGTGGGTGATCACCTGGTCGATCATCTCCGCACTGGCCGGGACCAGCGGGCGACGGGCCTCGAACAGGAACAGCGGGTCGGCGTAGGAACGGCGGAACGGGGTCACTCGGGCGGCGCTGGGCATCGGAAGGTCCTTTCCTCTCGGCAGGTTCTTGTTAAAGTGCCGATGCGTCAGAATCGGACGTATTGTTGTTCTGGAAAAGTTCTCATGCGTCACGAGAAGGCCGCGCGCTTGCTGGATCTGGCCCGGATGCTGGCCGCCACCGCCGAGGGGCTGACCCTGGACGAGATGGCCGAGCGCCTCGGTGTCGGCCGCCGCACCGCCGAGCGCATGCGCGACGCGGTCCGCGAGGCGTTCCCGCAGATGGAGGAGGTCGAGGACCCGCCCACCCGCCGGTTCCGCATCCCCTCCGGCCTGGACGGCATCTTCCAGGCCCCGACCGCCGACGAGTTCGCCGCCCTGCGCGCCGCCGCCGAACAGTTTAAGGCGGCGGGCGCGCGCAACCGGGCGGGCGCCCTGCTGTCGCTGGAGCAGAAGGTGCTCTCGGCGATCCGCGCCGGCGCCCGCCGTAAGTTGGCCCCCGACCTCGAGGCGTTGCTGGAGGCCGAGACCATGGCCATTCACGCCGGTCCCAGGCCCTTCGAGGACGAGGCGGTGCTGGGCGCGGTGCGCGAGGCGATCAAGTCGCTGCGCCGTCTGCGGCTGCGCTACGAGGGCGGCTCCTCGCCGGGCCGCGTGCGGGAAATCACGCCCTTCGGATTGTTGTTCGGCCGCTCCAACTACCTGGTCGGCGGCGAGGGCGATTCCCCCGAGCCGCGCACCTGGCGGCTGGACCGCATCCGCGACATCGAGGTGTCGGAAACCGCCGGCGCCCGGCCGGAAGGCTTCTCGCTGCAGGCGTTCATGAACCGCAGCTTCGGCATCTATCAGGACGAGGTCGAGGAGGTGGTGCTGCGCATCCTGCCGCACGGCGCGCAGGAGGCGCAGGGCTGGCGCTTCCACCCGACCCAGTCGATCGAGCCCCAGGACGGCGGCTCGGTGATCGTGCGCTTCACGGCCGGCGGCATGCGCGAGTTGGCCTGGCACCTGTTCACCTGGGGCGACAAGGTGGAAATCATCGCCCCGCAGCGGCTAAGGAGCGTCATGCGCGAGGAGTTGGCCGCGGCGGCCCAGGCTCACGGCATGAAGGACACCTGACGATGAGCGCCACCGACGGCTTCGTGCTGAACCAGACCATGCTGCGGATCAAGGACCCGGCCAAGACCGTGCCGTTCTACCGCGACGTGCTCGGCATGACCCTGCTGGACCGCTACGACTTCGAGGCCGGCAAGTTCTCGCTCTACTTCATGGGCTATCCGGGCGGCGAGATCCCGACCGATCCGGCCGAGCGCGTGAAGTGGGTGTTCGAACAGCCCGCTCTGCTGGAGTTCACCCACAACTGGGGCACCGAAGACGACGCCGACTTCGCCTATCACAACGGCAACAGCGAGCCGCGCGGCTTCGGCCACATCGGCGTCTCGGTGCCCGACGTCGACGCCGCCTGCGCCCGCTTCGAGGAACTGGGCGCCGAGTTCGTCAAGCGCCCCAACGACGGCGCTATGAAGGGCATCGCCTTCCTCAAGGACCCCGACGGCTACTGGATCGAGATCTTCTCCGGCGCCGATCTCAAGCGCCTGATCACCGCGGTCCGGGGGTAGGGGCGTGTCATCCCGGTTTCGGCGGAGCCGAAGACCGGCGACTGTGTTATTGCAATAACACAGTCGCCGGTCTTGCTTCGCAAACTGGGATGACGCCTGGGGCGAGGCGTCAGCGCGAACTGCGCCGCGCGTCCACCGGCCAGGTTTCCGACGAACCGTCCTCGTCCACCACGATCAGCGCGTCATAGAGGTTGATGGTCGGGTCGATATGGCCCGGCTGCAGCCAGACCAGGTCGCCGACCTTGGGCGCGTCGGCCGGCCAGGCGATGGCGGCGTCCTCGTCGGCGGCGGTGATGCCGCCCGCGAAGTCGGCGCCGGCCGCCTTGATCACGCCCATCATCGCCGGGTGAAACAGGGCCGCGTGCTCGTCGCCCATCGGCCGCCAGCGGGTTCCCTGCGGGGCGCCGGCTGCGACCCGCGCCGGCGGGCCGTCGACCGAATGCGCCTTCAAGCCCGAGTCGCAGACCACGTGGGTCTTGTGGCGGGCCGAGACCACGCTGGTGGCGATGAACAGCGCCTGGGCGAACGGCCAGGCCTGGCCGTCGATGGCGCCGCAGTCCTCGTACTCGACGTCCATGAACACGTAGGAGCCGGCCTGGATCTCGTTGAACACGCCGCTGGCCAGGTCCTCGACATAGGTGCCGGTGCCGCCGCCGGTGACCAGTTCCGGCTTCAGCCCGGCCTGCGTCAGTTCGCCGACCAGCGCGCCCAGCCGCTGGCGGGCTGCCTGGCAGGCGCCGCGCCGCGCCTCCAGGTCGGCCAGGTGCTGCAGGTGGCCGAGATAGGCCTGGATCCCGCGATAGACGAGACCCGGGGTCTGGGCGGCCAGCCGCGCCAGGCCCTCGACCTGCTCGGGCGGCACGCCGGTGCGATGCGTGCCGAGGTCGATGTCGACGACCAGGCCGATGGTGGTTCCTGCAGCCTGCGCCGCCGCGCCCAGCCGTGCGATCTGGCCGGCGTCGTCGGCGACCACCGCGATGTTCACGCCCGACTTGGCGATGGCGGCGATCTTCTCTGCGCCCCAGGGCGCCGGCGGCGAGGTGATCAGCAGGTCGCGCACGCCGGCCTCGGCGTAGACCATCGCCTCGCCCACCGTCTGGCAGCACAGCCCGACCGCGCCCAGCTCGACCTGGCGGCGGCCCAGCGTCGTGCACTTGTGCATCTTGCCGTGGGCCCGCAGCTTGACCCCGGCGGCGCTGCACGCGGCCTGCATGGTCGCGAGGTTCGCCTCCAGCGCTGCGCGCCGCACGACCAGGGCCGGCGTCACGGGAGGCTGGAACGAGAGCAGGGGGCCTAGGGTGTCGGTCACGGTTTCCTCGCCGGCGAATGGACGATGAGCTGGACTTCTACGATTCCGGTCTCACCGAGGACCCCGGTCGTACCAACCGCGGTCCAGGCTGGATAGGGCGCCTTCAGGTATTCGCCGACGACCGCCTCGAAGGCGGCGAACTGCTGGTCCTTGGTTCCGGCGAAGTTCGGCCCGTCCCAGACGTGGAACGAGTTGATCATCGCCACGTCGGCGAAGGTCGCGCCCGAGGCGGTCAGGGTCTTTTTCAGCTGTTCGAAACCGCGACGGGCCTGGGCCTTGAAGGCCTCCGCGTCATTAGCTTCGCCGGGGGCGCGGAACACCACGACGCCGGAGACATAGAGCGTGTCGCCGGCCCGCCGGGCGGCGGCGTAGCGCCACTCGTCATGCGCCTTTTTGGCGCCGGCGCTCGGCAGGATCACCTCCCCGCCGGGGGTGGGAAGCCGGATCGGATAGTCCTGGGCGCCGGCCGAACCGGCGGCCAGCAGAAGGACGGCGAGGATCAGGGCGCGCATGGGGGCTCTCGTCTGAAAGGCTGAGCTTCCGACAAGAGCCCGGCTTGCGCCAGCGGCAAGCATCGGTCGACCGGGCCCGTCGCCCGGCCGACCAAGGCGCTTACTTCTTCGGCTTGGCGGCCTGGACCTCGATCTCGACCATCATGCCCGGCGCCACCAGGGCGGCGACCTGGCTGGTGATGCGGGCCGGCTTGTTGGGCTGCGCCTCGGTTCCGTAGAACTGCTTGTAGCCCTCCATCATGCCGGCGAAGTCCATCTTGCCGCCCTTGGCCGGGTCGCCGACCAGCAGCACCCGCATCATGAACACGTCGCCATGGGTCAGGCCTTCGGTCTTCAGCACCTCCTCGATGCGCTTGAGCACGCCGATGGTCTGGATCTTGGTGTCGCCGAACTCTGGTGGCGCGCCGGCCGCGGCGCCCGCGTTCAGCACCGGCGGGGTGATTCCGCTGACGTACATGATGTCCGTGCCGGCGGGCACGACCGCCGCCTGCAGGATCGGCGAGGTCGGCGCCCCGATCCGCTTGACCTGGGCCGCGGCGGGCGTGGCGGCGACCAGCGCCAGCAGCGCCGCCGGCAGGATGAACTTTCGCATGAATATCAATTCCTATGACTGAACTTGATGATTGGGCAGGGGATCGACGTGCGGATCAAGCCGCCGCGCGCGCTTCCGCGAGCGCCCGGTCCTTGACCTGTTCGTTGAGGGCCGCGATCGTGCGTTGCGCCGAATAGACGGCGCCTTCCTGCCAGCCGGGCGTCTGGCTGAGGTGGGCGCCGGTGAAGTGCACCCGCCCGTGCGGCTGGTTCAGCAGCCGATATTCGGCCGAATCGAAGTGCCCCTCCTGCACGCCGCCGCGTTCGCCCCAGCGCGGCCAGGGCCCCATATTGTAGGGGATCTTGCTCCAGTTCACGACGACCGGGTTGGTCAGATCCTGGTCGCGTCCGGGGTGCAGCTTGCCGACGACGCTGCGGGCCATGGCGATCTGCTCGGCCAGCGGGCGCTTGGAAAAGCCCTCGGCGCGCGAGCCCGAGCCGTAGCAGGCCAGCAGCATGCCGCGCTCGGTGTGCAGGCCGTTGGACGGATACCAAACCAGGCTGGTCTCGCCGCCGACGAACGAGATGCCGCCGTAGATCTGCTCCTTCTCCCAGAACCGCGGCGCGTCGAAGCCGATCTTGTTGGAGAAGTCGTTGGGCACCGAGGCGATGGCCGCCTTCACGTCCTTGCCGAAGTTGTTGTCGATCTTGGCCAGCAGGGCCAGCGGCAGGGTGATGATCGTGTAGTCGCCCTCGACCGCCTGGGTCTTGCCGCTGGCGGTGTCGCGATAGGTGATCTTCACGCCCTTGCCGTCGGCCCGGATCTGGGTGACCTCGGCGTTCTTGATCACAGGGCTGCGGATGGCGCGTTCGAAGCCGGCGATGATCTGGTCCATGCCGCCGACCGGCTGGAACATCGTCGCCTGCATGTTGATGTTGTCCTCGAACAGGGTCGCCCCGATCTGAGGGTGGTTGATCAGGTCGCGGAACTTGGCCGGGTCGCGCGCCTTGGCGAACTGGTCCGCCGCGCCGGGCGCTTGCAGCAGGCCTGAGCGCTCGGTGCCCTTGAAGGCCATGTCCTCGCCCAGGTCGCCATAGGCCTTCAGGAACGGCAGCAGCTTTTCCTTGTCCTCGAGGCTGAGGTCCTGGTCGAGGGCGCCCTTGTTGACCGCCTTGGCCAGCAACTCGGAGATGTAGCCGCGGGTGTCGTTGACCCCTTGGCGCATCTGGAACTTCTTGCCGCCGTCGGTCCAGAAGTAGGCGCTGCGGCTGGAATTGATCTCGACCTCCAGCGGCACGCCCAGCTTGCTGCAGTACGACAGCAGCCCCTGGTGATGGCTGGGGATCCGCGCCGGCCCGGCGTTCATGTAGAGGCCGTCGGAGAAACGCACGGTCTGGGTCTCCTCGCCGACCATCTCGACCTTGGAGCCGTTGCGCAGCGTCCAGTTGCGCCCGCCCAGGCGATCGCGCGCCTCCAGCACGGTCACATGATAACCGGCCCGTTCCAGTTCGTAGGCCGACACTAGGCCGGCGACGCCGCCGCCCAGGATGACCACCCGCCTGCCGCGGCCCGCGTCGGCGGCCATGGCCGGCGTCGCCGCTGACGCCACCGCGCCCATCAGGCCCAAGGTCCGCATCGCCGAATAGGTCGCGCCGTAACCGCCGGTCGCGCCCAGACGGTGAAGAAATAAACGCCGACTGATCCCCATCTCTCAAGTTCCCCGATCAACCACCAAGGCGTTCATGACCGGCCCGCTCGTCTGGCGGTTCAAGCGCGCGACGGGTCATGGGCAGGGTCCGTCGACGGCGTGATCATTCGTGCGGCGCCGCCCGCTGGAATATTCCGCATCCGGAACGCTGTCCGAATCCCGCTCAATACCCATCATGCAGGTATTGATTAAGCGCCGGCGCGCCCCTGTCCGAATGTCGGGCAGCAGTCGGCCTATCGGGTGCTTTGCGGCTGGGCGCTGATTGACAGTGGAAACCTGTCGCGCGGAGCCTTCAGGCGTCGCGGCGGTTCGTATTCCCGCCTGACGCCAGTAACCGCAAGACAAGAAGCAAAAGCGCGTTCGAGGAAACACACAGGACCCGGGCTCTCACCTGCGTGGAGAGTGTCTGAGATGTGCCTGCGTATGCCTGTACCAAGTTCAGACGCGCCGATGCTCAGCGCATCGCTCGCCGCGACTCTTTTCCAAAACAATCCGGCCGCCTGATCGCTGCGAAGCGGCGGCGGGGGGCTGTGACCAATGTCGGTCGATGTCGACCGTCAGTGCTGTGGGGGCAATAATCATGAGAACTAACGTGCGTATCGGACTGCTCGCGGGCGTCTCTCTCGCGACCCTGTTTTCGGCCGGGATGGCGGCCGCCCAGTCGTCGGCCATCGACGAGGTGGTCGTCACCGGCTCACGCGCCTTGCCGCGCACGGTGATGGAATCGCCGGTGCCGGTCGATTCGTTCAGCGCCGCGGACATCGAGGCGATCTCGCATTCCGACACCCAGGACCTGCTGAAGACCCTGGTGCCGTCCTACACCATCACCCGTCAGCCGATCTCCGACGGCGCCACCTTCATCCGTCCGGCGGCCCTGCGCGGCCTGTCGTCGGACAAGACCCTGCTGCTGGTGAACTCCAAGCGCCGCCACCGCGCCGCGCTGGTCACCACGGGCGGCGACGGCAGCCAGTCGGCGGACGCCGCCCAGATCCCGTCGGCGGCGCTGAAGTCGGTGGAAGTCCTGCGCGACGGGGCCGGCGCGCAGTACGGGTCCGACGCCATCGCCGGCGTCATCAACTTCATCCTGAAGGACAATTCCGAGGGCGGCATGCTGACCGCCCAGGCTGGCCAGTACTACGAGAAGGATGGCGAAGGCATCGTCATCGGCGGCAACAAGGGCTTTTCCATCGGCGACGCCGGCTTCGTCAGCGTCTCGTTCGAGTGGACGACCGATCAGCCGACCAGCCGCGGCAAGCAGTACTGCAACCGCAACATTCCCAACCAGTCGGCCGGCTTCTGCTCGGCCCTGTTCCCGACCGAGATCACGGCGCCCGGCTCGGCCTACAGCGCCGCCTACGCCCAGTCGGTCGGCTATGGTCCCGGCCGCATTCCCGACGTCTGGCAGAAGTGGGGCCAGCCGGAGTCCGAGGCCCTGCGCGTGTTCGTCAATGCCGGCTACGAGTTCTCCGACAACCTCGAATTCTACATCTTCGGCAACTACGGCCAGAGCCACGCCAAGGAAGACTTCAACTACCGCCCGCCGATCGACGTCGGCGCCACCACCAACCAGGCCGACGACTACGTCTATACCCGCAGCGGCGGTCTGTTCCGCGCCAACCAGATCTTTCCGCGCGGCTTCACGCCCCAGTTCTTCGGCGACGTCTACGACGCCAGCGTAGCGGGCGGCTTCCGAGGCGAGGTGCTAAACGGCCTGGGCTATGATCTGTCGGCCCGCTATGGCCGCAACGAGCTGGCCTATGACCTGACCGAGACGGTCAACTTCTCGCTGGGCGAGGCCAGCCCGACCGAGTTCCACGTCGGCTCGCTGGTCTCTGACGAGTGGTCGCTGAACGCCGACTTCACCTACGAGGTCGCCACCGGCTTCACCGAGAACCCGCTGGCCATCGCCTTCGGCGCCGAATACCGCAAGGAAGGCTATGAGATCCTGACCGGCGACGTGCCGTCGTACACGGCCGGACCGTACTCGGCGCAGGACCCGTACGACTTCTGCACCAATGAGGCGGCGATCGCCCAGCGCACCCTGCGCCCGACCGCGCCCCAGAACGCCGGCATCGTCTGCAACGCTTCGACCATCGTGCTGAACGGGCGGACCATCACCAACCCGGTCTATGCGGTGCTCGGCGTCGGTTCGAACGGCGCCCCCGGCTTCCCGCCGCTCTATTCGGGCCGCCTGACCCGCGATTCCTACGCGGTCTATAGCGAGGCCAGCCTCGACGTCACCGACCGGTTGTTCCTGCAGGGCTCGCTGCGCGCAGAGGACTTCTCCGACTTCGGCTCGACCGTCGACTACAAGGTCGCCGGCCGCTTCGAGATCTTGGACGGCATCGCCATCCGCGGTTCGGTCGGCACCGGCTTCCGAGCGCCGACCACCGGCCAGACCTTCACCACCTACACCTCGACCGTGGTCAACAACGGGGTACCGGTGGCCCAGGGCCTGTTCCCGGCGACCAACCCGGTGGCCCAGTATCTGGGCGCCGAGCCGCTGGGCCCGGAGAAGTCGGACAACTACTCGATCGGCCTGACGCTGGAACTGTTCGACGGCCTGAACATCACGCTCGACGCCTACCACATCAAGGTCGACGACATGTTCTACGCGATCACCCCGATCACGGTGACGCCGACCATCACCGCCGCGATGATCGCCGCCGGCATCCCCGGCGCCGACACCATCGGCCAGGTGAACTTCTTCCAGAACGCCTTCGACGCCAGCGTCACCGGCCTGGACGTGGTCGCCACCTACGCCCGCGCCTGGGAGAACGGCCAGAGCACCAACTTCTCGGCCTCGTTCAACATCAACAACCCGGTGGTCGAGGAGGTGAAGACGTTCGTCGACGCCACCGGCACGACCCGCACCTTTTTCGACGGCGAGTACATCTACGACTTCAAGCACGCCACGCCGCACTGGCGCTCGGTGCTGACCGCGACGCACCACATGGGGCCGTTCTCGATCATGGGCCGGGCGAACGTCTATGGCTCGTACAAGAACATGTACAGCGTCTCGATCCCGACTGTTCAGACCTGGGATCCGGAGGTCCAGTTCGACGTCGAGGCCAACTGGGACATTGACGAGACCTACAGCCTGACGGTCGGCGCGCGGAACATCTTCGACAACTATCCGACCCCGGACGAAACGGGCGAGCAGGGCACCAACGGCCGCATCTACCGGTCGGACTCGATCGTCGACTGGCAGGGCGGGTTCTACTACGCCAAGGTCCAGATGAAGTTCTGATCCGGAAAAGGCGGCCCTGCGCGGGGCCGCCCGACTTCGTCTCAGATCGCCTTGCCCATCCGCACCAGCGGCACCTTCACGCCGTTCGAGGTCAGCGCCTCGAACGGCTCGATGCGATGGTAGCCGCAGGCGGCGTAGAGCGGCTCGCCGGCCATGGTCGCGGCCATCTCGCAGCGGCTGAAGCCCTCGGCCCTCGCCTTCGCTTCGCAGGTGGCCAGGATCAGGCGCCCCACCCCGCGGCGGGTGAAGTCGGGACTGGTGTACATCGCCCGCACCCGCGCCGGATCCGTGGCGGGATCGACCAGCGCCGCGTCGCGCCCGGCCGAATGGTCGCCGCCGAACAGGGTGGCGCGCCGGCTCCAGCCGCCGCACCCGGCGATCGCGCCGTCGGCCTCGACCACGTAGTAGGTGCCGTCCTCGATCAGCTGGGTGTCGAGGCCCATCACCTCTTGCGAGGCGAGCACCTCGGCCGGCGGCAGGAAGGCGGGCAGCAGCTCCTTGATCGAGCGGTCCATCACCGCCTTCAGGGCCGGGATGTCGCCGCTGACGGCGGGGCGGATGGTCAGGCTCTGGCTCATGGCTGCTAGCTAGTGACGCGGGTCGCCCGCGTCACCCTTCGGGCATTCACTAAGGGACGCCTTGCCCCGGCTTGGCGCAATTCACGCAATGACGTACCAACCTGCCATGGCGAGCGCGTTCGATTTGTTCAAGTTGGGTGTGGGCCCGTCCAGCTCTCACACCATGGGTCCGATGACCGCCGGCGCGCGTTTCCTGCGGCGCCTGGGCGACCAGGGGCGGTTGGCCGAGGTCACCCGCGTGGAGGCCGTGCTCTACGCCTCGCTGGCCCTGACCGGGCGCGGCCACGCCACCGACCGCGCGGTGATCCTCGGCCTCGCCGGCTTCGTCCCGGCCAGCATCGATCCGGACGCCGCCGACGCCGCCCTGGAGACGATCCGCGCGACCGGCCGCCTGAAGCTGGGCGACGAGGGGCCGGAAATCGCCTTCGACGAGGCCCGCGACATCCTCTGGGAAGGCCGCACCCGCCTGCCGCAGCATCCCAACGGCCTGGCCTTCCGCGCTTTCGGCGGCGAAGCGCTGCTCGACGAAAAGCTCTACTTCTCGATCGGCGGCGGCTTCGTGGTCGATGAGGCTGAACTGGCGGCCAACGCCGCGCCGGCCCGCGCCGTGGCCGAACCCTATCCCTACGCCTCCGGCGCCGAACTGCTGGACCAGGCGCAGGCCGCGGGCCTGACCATCGCGCAGCTGATGTTCGCCAATGAGACGGCCGTGCGAACCGCCGCTGAGGTCGAGGCCGGCCTCGACGCGATCTTCGCGGGCATGGAGGCCTGCATCGAGCGCGGCCTGCGCCAGGAGGGCTGCCTGCCCGGCGGCCTGAAGGTCCGCCGCCGCGCGCGGCAGATCCACACCGACCTGATGAGCAAGGTCGAACGCAACATATCCGATCCGCTCGCCGCTCTCGACTGGGTCAATCTCTGGGCGCTGGCGGTGAATGAGGAGAACGCGGCCGGCGGCCGCGTCGTCACCGCCCCGACCAACGGCGCGGCCGGGCTGCTGCCGGCGGTGCTGCGCTACTACGACCGCTTCCACCGCGGCGGGCCCGAGGGGCGGCGGACCTTCCTGCTGACCGCCGCAGCGATAGGCTCGCTCTACAAGCGCAACGCCTCCATCTCGGGGGCCGAGGTCGGCTGTCAGGGCGAGGTGGGCGTGGCCTGCTCGATGGCCGCCGCGGGCCTCACCGCCGCGCTCGGCGGCACCAACGCCCAGATCGAGAACGCCGCCGAGATCGCCATGGAGCACAATCTGGGCCTCACCTGCGACCCGATCGGCGGCCTGGTCCAGATCCCCTGCATCGAGCGCAACGCCATGGGCGCGGTGAAGGCCATCGACGCCTCGCGCCTGGCCCTGCTCGGCGACGGCCAGCACACCGTCTCCCTCGATAAGGTCATCGCCACCATGAAGCGCACCGGCGAGGACATGAACGAGATCTACAAGGAGACCTCGCTGGGCGGCCTGGCCGTCAACGTCGTCGAATGCTGAGCCGATGAACGCCGGATGAACAGCGGTCTCAAGGGCAGTTCAAGGCGGCGCTTCTAGCGTCCGATCCTGCGCTGGGCGTCCTATGAAAGGGACACGCGACATGAAGATCCTGATCGCCGCGCTCGCCGGAGGCGCGATGCTGCTGGGCGGAACGCTCGCCGCGGCGAAACCGGCCCCGAGCCCCGCGCCGGCCGCGCGCCCGCTCGGCGTCGACGCCCGTATTCCGTTCGCCGCCAGCACCGGCATCCGCAACTTCCAGGCCGACGGCGACAATGCCCTGTGGATCGAGGGCCAGCGCGGCGAGTGGTATCGCGCCGAGCTGTTCGGCCCCTGCATCGGCCTCGACCATGCGATGAAGGTCGGCTTCATCCCCCGCGGGACCAGCTCGCTCGACCGCTTCGGCCAGGTGCTGGTTGACGGCTCCAAGTGCCAGATCTCCAGCCTGGTGACCTCGACCCCGCCGCCGGCCAAGGTCAAGAAGGCCAAGGCCTCCTAAGGCGGCGACAGCCGCATCACGACCGCCTGGCCGCCCAGCGCGCCGCCCAGCAGCGCCTCGCCGGGGCGGCTGGCGTCGATGTCCGACAGATAGAGGTTCGAGCCTGAGTCCAGCAGCTTGGGCGCCGACACCGCCCCGTTGGGCCCGAGCGTCAGCAGCATCGCGCCGACATGGGTCTTCATCTCGCTGGGGGCATAGGGATCAGGCCGGGCAAGCGGCCCTGTGCGGTAGTCGACCTGGCTCAGCTTGGCCGCGGCGATCAGCGCGCCGCCGTCCGTCATCGCGCCCAACGCCCGCACTTCCGACCAGCCCAGGCTGTCGTCGCGATAGACCAGCCGGGACTGCAGACTTGCATCCAGCGCCATCACGCCTGCCTTCAGCTCGGCCTCGCAGCTCGCCATGAAGCCGCCGCCCAGCAACACCTGGCCGTCCCGCGCCAGGGCCGTCGGCGCGGTCCAGCCGGTCAGCTGCTGCGAGGCGACCAGCGCGCCGCTCATCCGGTCCCGCAGCTCGACCCAGGTGACCGGCACGCCCATGCAGGGCGCCAGGTCATAGTCGTCCTCGCCCAGCGCCCGCCGCGGGGCCGGCGGGTGGCGCACGGTGTAGGTGACCAGGACGCGCTCGCCGAGCGAGGTCAGGGTGGCGTCCTCGATGGCGACCCCCTGCGGCGGCGTGGCTGTGAACAGCAGCCGCGGCGGCTGCGCGCCGTCGATCAGCATCACGCGCAGTTGGTCGGCGACGTCCCGGCCGGCGGCCCGCGCGCGTCCGGCGCTGTCGGCGATGGCGACCAGGGCCTGATCTCGGCCAAGCGTCACGCCTGTCGCGGCGAGGGAATCCATGCCTTCGGGCCGGTCCCCGCGCCAGGTCGCCCGTACGGCGCCGCTGGCCTTGTCCAGCGTCTCGATGACGGGGGCCGTGCGCCCGTCGGCGCCGGCTTGCCCGCCGCCGACCAGGACTGCGGGGCCCATCTCGACCATCAGCCAGGTCGGGGCCGACAGCTGCATCTCGCGCCGCCAGCTGCCGCTCAGCGCCGTCCCGGCCTTCGAACCGGCGTCCGAGAACCGGGTCAGCACCTGTTCGCCTACGCGCTGCAGCGCGACGACCTCGCCCTTGGCCCCGGAGATCGGGTCCACCGTAAGCTTGCCGGCGCTTGGGGCCGCCGGCGGCCGCGCCCCGTCGCCCAGTACGATCAGCGGCGCCCAGAAGCGCGGGTGCAGGTAGGCCCGCGAGGGCGGCGCGGCCAGGAACGTCCGCTGCGCCTGCGCCAACGCCAGGGCCGGACTCTCGCCATGCTCGGTGCGCAGGGTCGCGAAGGTGGTCGCCACCACCTCCTTGGTGGTCTCCGAATCCACCGCCCACAGCGAGCCCAGGGTCGAGGGCACGCCCGCCACCGCAAACGCCGAGGCCAGGGCCGGCAGCTCGCCGGCCATCTGCGCGACGTCGTAATTGGCGGTGTTGCAGGCCGACAGCGCCACGAACCGCGCCCCCAGGTTCAGGTCGGCGATCTCCGAGGCGGTCAGCAGCCCGTCGTCCAGCGGATCGGCCGAGGACACCGGCGTCAGCGCCAGGGCCGGCTCGCTCAGCCCCTCGATCTCGTCGCGGATCAGGCCGTGGGTCGCGAACGACAGGTATCGGTAGGAGCCCAGCAGCTGGCCGCGCACGCCGCGCTCGGTCGCCGCGTTCTGGACCAGCAGCTTGCTCGTAGCGAACCCTTTGGCTGAACGCTCCAGCTCGTCCTTGGTCTCCGGCAGCGGCGCCAGGGCGGCTAGGCCCGCGCTGCGCGAGCCCTTGAGCAGCATCCTGGCGCGATCCTCGCCCTGGTCGGTCGCCCCGCTCAGCACCGGGTCGCCGACGCCCAGGAAGTCGAAGTCCGAGGCCGGCGCCAGCGCGCCGGAGCGCGCCGCCAGGATCGCGCCCGGCGTTCCCGCATAGCTGACCGCATGGCGGCGCACGAGCCAGTCGGCCTGCGCCAGGTCGTAGCCTTCACCCAGCTTCGGCGGCGCCTGCGCCAGCAGCACCGACAGCGGCAACGGGGTGATCGAGGTGTCGGCCAGCCACAGCAGGTGGTCGCCGGCCTTCACGCAGCCCTCGAACGGCGCGATCAGCAGCTTGTGCATCCGCACCGCCGCGGCCGCAGGGAACTGGGCGTCCAGCTCGTCCGAGGGCGCGTGGCCGGCGGTCAGCGCCGCCTGCAGGATCTTGATGTCCAGCGTCGCCTGCCGCAGGTCGGCTGGCGCGACCAGCCGTATCGCCCGGTCCTGGCGCACGCACATATAGGCCATGCCGCCCGGAATCATGGCCACGCTCAGCGCCGCCTCGCCGGGACGCAGCGCCGCCTGGAAGCGCTTCAGGTCGACCAGGCCCGATCCGGCGGCCGGCCCGAGCGAGCGGTCGATCTCGTCCAGCCGGACGGCGAAATCGCGCAGCGTCCCGCGGGCGCGGACGTCGTGGCTGAGCAGCGTGTCATACGCGGGCGCCTGGGCGTGGCTCGCCAGTTTGGCGATCTCTCCCCGCTCATAGGCGTCCCGCCGCGCCCGCAGCCGCAGACCTTGATGGATCGACCGGCGCTGCAGCGCGTCCTTGGCCTGGGACAGCGCCACCAGGGCGTCGGCGTCGATGTTCGCCTGCACCCGCCCGGCCAGCTGAAAGAGGACGAAGTTCGTCTCGTCCGCCTCAGGCCCGCCACGGTCGCCCTGGGCGAGGGCGAACGAAATCAGGACCTGCTCGATCGCCGCGGGCCGGCGCGAGGCGCCGACGCCCAGGGCCGGCGCCCGCTTGGCGGCGGCAGCGATCAGTCGGCCGGTCTGCGCCAGACCCGCCTGCCGCTCGGCCCCCGGCGCCAGCGCCAGGGCGCGTCCGGCGGTGCGGTAGATCGCGGCCGGCTCGGCGTTGGCCCCTGCGCCCGCCTCAAAGGGCGCGGCCTGCGCCAGGGCCCTGGCGACGACTGGGTCGGGGCGCTGCTCGATCGCCGCGACCAGGGCCCGCGCCGCCAGATAGGTGGTTTCCTCGAAATCGGCCGGCGTTCGTCCCGCGCGCTCATAGAGCTTGCCGTAGGGGTGGGCGTCGATCGCTTCGCGCGCGCAGTCCGGCTTGAGCAGGGCCGTGCAGGCGACCGCCTTGCGGGTCAGGGCCTGGGCGGTCACGTAGGCGCGGCTGTCGTCGTCCAGCTCGATGGCGCCGGCGGCGGCGACGGCCAGGTCCAGCACCGGCAGGGCGGCGGCGAACTGGCCCTGCTCCAGCAGCAGTTCGGCCTCGATCAGCCGGTACACCATCGCATCGACGCTGAGCGGCGGCAGCGAGGCGGCGATGAACCCCCCGCTGGCCCGGTAGACGCCATAGGCGCGGTCGCTCTGGCCCAGCGCCCGCAGGCTGTCGATGGCGTCCGATAGCGCCCAGGCGACCAGGAAGGCGTCGTCCTGCGGATTCTTCAGCGACGCGATCAGCGACAGGGTCTTGTCGACGCTCACGCGGGCGCCGGCGTAGTCCTCCTGTTCGAGCTGGATGCTCGAGGCCAGCGAGAGGCGGCGCAGGTAAAGGCCAGGGTTGGCGGCGTTTTCCTGTCCCCAGAGCTCGCCCTCCAGGATCTTCGCGGTCACCGGCGCGGACCCGTAGGTGAACTTGCCGTAGTCCAGGAAGTAGCCGGTGCGCCGGATGTCCTCGCGCCGCGCAAGCTCGTTCGCCGCGGCCGGAGCGGGCAGGGCGATGTAGTTCGGAACCTGCTCCAGGACGCAGTCGCGATCCCGGCCGTGGATGCAGATCTCCAGCAGCGTGGCGGTCGCCGCCCGGCGGGCGGCGGGGGCCAGGTCCTTGCCGGCCAGCTGGCGTTCCAGCTGCTGGCGCGCGGTCTGGGCCTTGCCCTGGAAGTACAGGCCCCACGGCGAGGGCTCAGCCGCCACTGCCGGTTGCGAGCTTAGCAACAAGGCGCTTGCGAGCGCGCTCCACGCCGCTAGGCTCCGCCTGGGCGAAGTCTTCGGGGGAATAGGCGCCATGCGGCGGCTCCAAATCTGCGCGGCGGTGGTGGTTCTAGCTTCACCATCATACGGATTAGCGCAATCGGCGGTAGGCCATGCGGGCGGCGCGATGCCTGCTCCCGGTCCCGACGCGGTCGGCGGCAAGCGTCCGGTGGCGGCCGCCCCGTCGCTGCCCGGCGCGGCCGCGGCGCGCTATGCGGCGGCCCTGGACGGGGCGGCCGCGCAGCCCCGGCAGGTCACCCGCGGGGCCAAGGACGCCCAGGTCTACCAGGCCGCTGCGCCCTCGGTGGTGCTGGTGCTGGCCGGCGACGGCTTCGGTTCCGGCGCCCTGATCAGCGCCGACGGCAAGATCGTCACCAACCTCCACGTCGTCGGCGACGCCAAGGAGGTCGGGGTGGTGTTCAAGCCGGCGGCCGAGGGCGCATCCTTCGGCAAGGCCGATGTCCGCCGCGCCAAGGTGATCCGCCGCGACGAGGTCGCCGACCTCGCCCTGCTGCAGGTCTCCGAGGTCCCGGCCGGCGCCAAGCCGTTGCCGCTGGCCGCCTCGAGCGCGGTGCAGGTCGGCTCGGACGTCCACGCCATCGGCCACCCGACCGGCCAGGCCTGGACCTACACCCGCGGCATCGTCAGCCAGGTGCGCAAGGACTACGCCTGGCGCACCGAGATGGGCCTCGACCACAAGGCGACGGTCGTGCAGACCCAGACCCCGATCAATCCGGGCAATTCCGGCGGCCCGCTGCTGGACGACAATCTCGAGATCATCGGCATCAACAGCTTCAAGAGCGACGGCGAGGGCCTGAACTTCGCAGTCTCCGCCGACGACGTGCGAACCTTCCTGGCTCTCAAGGAGGATCGCCGCGCCACCCGCTCGGCCGGCGCGCGCGCGGTCTCCGCCGGCGGCGAGTGCGAAGCCGTGGGCCTCAAGGAGTGGGCGGTCAACGACCCGAAGGGGGTCGGCTACCTGATCGATGTCAACTGCGACGGCGAAGGCGACTTCGTGATGATCGAGCCCGTCAAGAAAAGCGAGCCCTACACCTACCTGTTCGACCACGACGGCGACGGCAAGATCGACGCCGAGATCACCGACCTCGGCCGCGACGGGAACTTCGACGAGGCGCTGCTCGACGTCGACGGCGACGGGACCTACGATCTGGTCGGCCAGTTCAAGCCCGGCGAGTCCGACCCCTACCGCTACGAGCGCATCAAATAGCTGAGGGCGCCGTCCATCAACTCCGGTAGCGGCGGCGCGGAACCGACCCGTTCGGCGCGGACCTACTGCGTCGCGTAGGTCGGGTCGCCGATATAGGCCACCTTACGATTGTGGGCCTCGCGGAAGGCGTAGCGATCGGGCGGCGGCGCCTCGCCCTCGTGGGTGAAGAAGGTCTGGTACTCGTGGCCCTGGACGGCCTCAGGCATGCAGTGCACGACCATGCTCCACCGCGAGCGCATCGGGTCGGTGGCCGGAGAGCCGCCATGCGGCAGCTCGGCGTGCCAGATCGCGACGTCGCCGCGCTTCATCTGCGGCGCCAGGGTCAGTTCGCCGTGGTCGGCCGCGTGCAGCATGACCTGGTCGTTGTAGCGGTAAAGCGCCCGGTCGATCTGGCCTTCGGGCGTCAGATGGGTGTGCTTGGCTCGGACGTGCGCCAGGACGTCTTCGGGCGCCAGGCGGTAGCGGTGCGCGCCCTTCACGTACTGCAGCGGCCCCGACGACGGATCGATGTCTTCAAGAGCAGTCCAGACGCCGAGGAACTGGGAGCGCGGCCACGTCGCAAAGTGCGGGGTGTCGCGGTGGATCTCCTGCTGCGTCCCATACTTGAAGGTCAGGGAGCTGTACGGCGAGGCGCGCTGGCCGAAGATGAAATCGAGCAGGGCCATGACGCCGGGGTCGGTGGCGATCCGCATGGAGGCTTCGGACCACCAGTGGAATTGCAGCAGGCGCAGCTCGCGGCCCTGCGCGTCAAAGTTCACCCCGCCCGCGTTCTCGGCGGCGTAGCGGTGATAGTCGGCGATCACCTCGGCGCAGAGGTCCGGATTGATCGCGCCGCGCAGCACGGTGAAGCCGTCCACGATCAGGTCGCGGGCCGCAGCCTTGAACGCCTCCGAGACCCGCGCGGCCTCGAGCCGGTTCAGCGCATCGGCCTGGTCGATCCACGGCCCGGTCGGACCGTTCGCAGGCTTGCGAAGGATGTTCAGCAGGTTCTGCACGCTCGGCTCCCGGTGGCGGTTCTGCCTAGCTTGCGTCCAGGCCGACGACAACACCCGCCCGACGGCCGGCGCCGCTTCGTCTTAGCCCGCAGCTCGGGACGCGCCGGCGGCCGGCGGTGTCCGGGCCTTGCGCTGCAAGCGTTCGACGGGGAATTTTGGCGGTGAGAGAGGGATTCGAACCCTCGATAGGCTTTCACCTATACACGCTTTCCAAGCGTGCGCGATCGACCACTCCGCCACCTCACCACAGGCCCTGAAGGACGCATGGCCCCTCGCGGAAGGCGCGCAATATACTCATGACGCCTCCGCGGGCAAGCCGCCTTCCGTGGCCGCCGGCACGGATTTCGCCGCGCGTGCATTCGACCGCGGGCGATCCTATGTTTCGGTCCAAGTTCACACTGATCGGGCCCGCCATGATCTTCGCCAAGAAAACCCTTGAGCTTCCCACGGCCGACACGGCCTTGCCGGGCCGCGCGAGCCCGCTGCCGACCGCCGAGATCTCCTTCATCAACGGCCGGCCGCTGAAGGGGCCCTATCCGGACGGGCTTGAGATCGCCGACTTCGCCATGGGCTGCTTCTGGGGCGTGGAGCGCAAGTTCTGGCAGCTCCCGGGCGTCTATGTGACCGCCGTCGGCTATGTGAACGGGATCACCCCGAACCCGACCTACGAGGAGGTCTGCAGCGGCCGCACCGGCCATACCGAGGCGGTCCGCGTCGTCTACGATCCGCGCGTGGTCACCTACGAGGATCTGCTGAAGGTGTTCTGGGAAAATCACGACCCGACCCAGGGCATGCGCCAGGGCAATGACATCGGCACCCAGTACCGCTCCGGCATCTACGTCCACAACGACGCGCAGGCCGCCGCCGCGGTCGCCTCGCTGCAGGCCTACCAGCAGGCGCTGTCGGACCAGGGCTACGGCGCGGTGACCACCGAAATCGCCGAGGCGCCGGAGTTCTACTTCGCCGAGGACTATCACCAGCAGTACCTGGCCAAGAATCCCGCCGGCTACTGCGGCATCGGCGGCACCGGCGTCACCTGTCCGATCGGCGTCGGCGTCAGCGCGTGACGCGCGCGGAGTTCGACGCCGCGGCCCGGGCGCTGCCCGGCGCGACCATGGACGTCCAGTGGGGCGACGACTGCATCTACAAGGTCGGCGGCAAGATGTTCGCCGGGACCGACGGGGCCTACACCAACTGTTCGTTCAAGGTCACTGACATAGCCTTCGAGGCGCTGACGGAGGCCGGCCGCGCCCGTCCGGCCCCCTATCTGGCCCGCGCCAAGTGGGTGATGTTCGACGATCTGGCCGCCCTTGAGGCCGCCGAGGTGGCCGACTGGCTGGCGACCTCGCACGCCCTGGTCGCCGCCAAGCTGACCCGCAAGGCCCGCGCCGAGATCGGTCTGGCATGACCCGCGAGGAGGTTGAGGCGATCGCCCTTGCGCTGCCGGCGGCGACCAAGGTCGTCCAGTGGGGCGGGGCCGACGTCTACAAGGTTGGCGGCAAGGTGTTCGCGATCTGCGGCCTGGCCGGCGGGCTGTCGTTCAAGGTCACCGAGATCGGCTTCATGGTGCTGACCGACGAGGGCGGGCCGGGCCGCCAGGCGCCGTACCTGGCCAAGGGGAGCTGGGTGATCGTTGACCTGGACGACGCCGAGGCGGGCGAAGTCGCCGGCTGGATCGCCACCTCGCACGACCTCATCGCGGGCAAGCTGACCCGCAAGGCGCGGGCTGAGCTTGGTCTCTAATCCTCGCGGTTTTCCAGCAGCCCGCGGATCTCGCTGACCGCCCGGGCCGACGGCGAATGGCGCTGGCGCATGAACAGCAGCGCGACCGCCGAAAGCGTCACCGCCAGGAAGGCGAACGGGCCGAACAGCCAGGCGGCGGCCGCCAGCGCGAAGTAGTAGCCGCGCACCCCGCGATTGAACGACGACAGCGCCGGGTTCAGCAGCCGCGCGGCGGCTTCGCCATAGGTGCGCTGGAAGCCCTTGTCTTCGGTGGTCGGCGTCGCCCCGATCACCGCCAGGCAGTAGTTCATCTGGCGGATCGCCCAGATGAAGTCGAGCAGCCCGCGGGCCAACGCCAGCAACACCAGGGCGATCTGCGCCTCGAACAGCATCCGCGAGGAGGTCTTCAGCACCATCAGGCTGGAGGCGCTGCGGAACGCGCCTTCGCCGCCGAACAGCACCCCGGCCGCCCCGGCGATCAGGATCAGGTTGGACGAGGCGAAGAATGAGGCGGAGTTCAGGGTATGGCCCAGCAGCTGGCCGTCCATGAACTTGTTCTCGCGCCCGGCCATGGTCCGCATCCAGGCGGCGCGGACGATGGTCATGTCGCTGTTGATCAGCCCCTTGCCGCGGGCCAGCGCCTTCAGCAGCGGCTCATAGGCCAGCCAGGCGAGAGCGAAGACGGCGAGCGCGACGATGTCCGCGCTCGAAAGGGCGTCGATCAGTTTCACGAAGGTTCGGTTCCGGTGTCAGGCGCGGCCGATGGTAGGGCGCCTCGCCCGGCGCCGGCTAGCGGTCGGCGACGTCGGCGGTGTGGACCGCGCCGTCGCCCTGCTTGACGCCCAGCGCGTACAGCAGGCCGATGAACCAGCCCTTGGTCACGTGCAGCAGCACCAGGGTGACGATCGCCAGCGGGATCAGCGTCGCCGGCAGCACGATGGCGGGCGAGGCCTCCCAGATCACCGGGAAGATCAGCAGCGGGGCGACGACCAGGTGGCCGACGATCAGGATGGTGAAATAGGCCGGGCCGTCGTCGGCCGGGTACTTGGCCAGGTTCAGCCCGCAGTGCGAACAGGTCGGCTGCACCTTCAGATAGCGGCTGAACAGCTTGCCTTCACCGCAGGCGGGGCAGCGACCCTTCAGGCCGCGAAGCATCGATTGCACGAACATGGACACGCTACCTGGGTGACGTCGCGGCTCGATATGCGCTTTGACGGACGTCAATGAAAGGGGGCCCGCGGCCGCAGGGGCAGGAACATCGCCGCTTTTGCAGCTTTAAATCTTCCAGCGGACGACCAATCTTCGGTCCAACGCCAGGGAGCGCCCATGACCGACCAGCCTCACGCGCCTGCCGAGAAGGATCCCCACGGTCACGTCGGACCCGCGACCGCGGCCGAGGACGTCTCGCGCAGCGCCGATCCGGCGGTGGTGCCGCCGGAGGACAAGGCCCGCATCGCCGAGGAGGCGTCCCGCGAGGAGGACGCCTGAGCGGATCTACCGCTTCATGTCGTTGGCGGCGCCGGTCACGGCCGCACCGGCGGCCTGGGCGTCGCGGCCGAGGCCCTCGATGGTGTTGCAGGCCGACGTCATGAGCGCGGCGGCGACGGCGGCCAGGACGATGATCTTGCGCATGGAATTCCCCCGAATGGCGTGGCCGCCTCTTGGCCGCGCTTTCAGGCGATTTTTAGGCCTGCGCCGGGGTTCTGATCAACGGGGCGCCGAAGCGCTAGGATGAGGCATGGAAGTCCTCGCAGCCCTGGTGTTGGCCGCGCACCTGGCGGTCATCGCTTTCAACCTGTTCGGCCTAGTCGCGATCCCGCTCGGCGCCTGGCGCGGCTGGGCGTTCGTGCGGGTGCGCTGGTGGCGGGCGCTGCATCTGGCCTCGCTCGCCGTCGTGGCGCTGCAGGCGCTGGCCGGCCGCGCCTGCTTCCTCACCCTCTGGCAGGACGATCTGGCCGGCGCGGGCGAGGGGCCGCTGATCATGCGGGCGGTCAACAGCGTGATCTACTGGCCGCTGCCGATGTGGGCGTTCACCGCGGCCTACGCCGCAGTGTTCGTCTATGTGCTGGCGCTGTGGAAGCTGGTTCCGCCCAATCCTAGTCGGCGTCCATCTTCAGGGCGGCGATGAAGGCCTCCTGCGGGATCTCGACCTTGCCGAACTGGCGCATGCGCTTCTTGCCGGCCTTCTGCTTGTCCAGCAGCTTGCGCTTGCGGCTCATGTCGCCGCCATAGCACTTGGCGGTGACGTCCTTGCGCAGGGCGCGGATGGTCTCGCGGGCCACGATCCGCCCGCCGATCGCCGCCTGCAGCGGGATCTGGAACTGGTGCGGGCTGATCAGGTCCTTCATCTTCTCGACCATGCCGCGGCCGCGGGTCTCGGCCCGGTCGCGGTGGACCAGCATCGACAGCGCGTCGACCGGCTCGCCGTTGACCAGGATCGACATCTTCACCAGGTCGCCGACCCGGTAGCCCTCGATGGCGTAGTCGAACGAGGCATAGCCCTTCGAGACGCTCTTCAGCCGGTCGTAGAAGTCGAACACCACCTCGTTCAGCGGCAGGTCGTAGACCACCAGCGCGCGGCTGCCGACATAGCTCAGCTCCCGCTGCTCGCCGCGGCGGTCCTGGCAGAGCTTGATGACCGAGCCGAGATATTCGTCCGGCGTCAGGATCGTCGCCTTGATCCACGGCTCGCTGATGTCGGCGATCTTCACCGGGTCGGGCATGTCGGCCGGGTTGTGCAGCTCGATCTCGCTGCCGTCGGTCATGTGGATCTTGTAGACCACGCTGGGCGCGGTCGCGATCAGGTCCAGGTCGAACTCGCGGCTCAGCCGCTCCTGGATGATTTCCAGGTGCAGCAGCCCCAGGAACCCGCAGCGGAAACCGAAGCCGAGCGCGGCGCTGGTCTCCATCTCGTAGGTGAAGCTGGCGTCGTTCAGGCGCAGGCGGCCGATGGCCGCGCGCAGGTCCTCGAAATCGGCGGCGTCGACCGGGAAGAGGCCGCAGAACACCACCGACTGGGCGACCCGGAAGCCGGCCAGCGAGTGCTCGGTCTGGCGCTTTTCCTCGGTGATGGTGTCGCCGACGGCGGCGTCGGCCACCTGCTTGATCTGGGCGGTGATGTAGCCGATCTCGCCGGGGCCGAGCTCGGCGACCTCGGTCTGCTTGGGCCGGAACACGCCGATCTTGTCCACCTGGTGGGTGGCGCCGGCGTTCATCATCCGCACCTTCATGCCGGCCTTCAGCACGCCGTCGATGACCCGCACCAGCACCACGACGCCCAGGTAGGGGTCGTACCAGGCGTCGACCAGCAGCGCCTTCAGCGGCGCCTCGCGGTCGCCCTGCGGCGCGGGCAGGCGGGCCACCACGGCCTCCAGCACCTCGGCGATGCCTTCGCCGGTCTTGGCCGAGCACAGCACCGCGTCCGAGGCGTCGATGCCGATGACGTCCTCGATCTGCTGGCGCACCCGGTCGGGCTCGGAGGCCGGCAGGTCGATCTTGTTCAGGACCGGCACGATCTCGTGGTTGTTGTCGATCGCCTGGTAGACGTTGGCCAGGGTCTGGGCCTCGACGCCCTGCGAGGAGTCGACCACCAGAATCGAGCCTTCGCACGCGGCCAGCGAGCGGCTGACCTCATAGGCGAAGTCGACGTGACCGGGGGTGTCCATCAGGTTCAAGACATAGGTCTCGCCGTCCTGGGCCTTGTACTCCAGGCGCACGGTCTGGGCCTTGATGGTGATCCCGCGCTCGCGCTCGATCTCCATGTTGTCGAGGACCTGTTCGGTCATCTCGCGCTTGGTCAGCGCGCCGGTCTCCTGGATGAGCCGGTCGGACAGGGTCGATTTCCCGTGGTCGATGTGAGCCACGATGGAGAAGTTGCGGATGCGGGACAGAGGCGTCGTCATGGTGGCCGCCCTCTACCACATTCGGAGCGGTTCGCGAGCACGCCGTCTTTCGACGGGCCTTCATGGTTAATCGCCCGTTAAGCCTGGCCGCCGCATTCATGCCGTCTGGGGATGTGAGGCTCGTTCAAGCTTCAAGGGAATTTCATGGACCGCCGCACGCTGATCGTTTCGGGACTGGCCACGCTTGGAACCGCAGGCTGCGCCACCGCCCAGCCCGGCGGGACGGGCGAATTGCCGCCGCCGAGCCCGAGCGCGACCGCCAATCCGAGCTATTCGACCGGCCAGGCCGAGACCTATAGCCGCGAGGAACTGGTCAACAACGTCTCCGACTTCCTCGGCGTCACCGCCGAGGCCGCCGGCGGCGCGGTCGAACGCGCCTTCCAGGACAACGGCCGCCCCACCGCCTACATCGCCGGCGAGGAAGCCTCCGGGGCCTTCGTGGGCGGGCTGCGCTATGGCCGCGGCCTGCTCTACATGAAGAACCGCCAGCCGATCGAAGTGTTCTGGCAGGGCCCGTCGGTGGGCTGGGACTTCGGCGGCAACGCCAGCCGGGTCTTCACGCTTTGCTACAATCTCCAGTACCCGGAAGTGATCTTCCAGCGGTTCCCGGGGGTCGAAGGCTCGGCCTATCTGGTCGCCGGCCTGGGCGTGAACTACCTGCGCTCGGACGACATCATCCTGGCCCCGATCCGCACCGGCGTCGGCGTCCGGCTCGGCGCCAATGTCGGCTATCTTGGATTCAGCCGGACTCGGCGCACCCTGCCCTTCTGAGGCGACAGGGGGGCGGCGCGATGCGGCCGGTCAGCGACACCAAGTGGATCCAATGCCAGACGCCGGCCGGCGACCTGCTGGTCTTCGCCGGGCGGCCCGAGCTTCGCGACCGCCACAAGTCGGTGGTGGTGCTGATCCACGACGTGCTCTCGACGCCGGGCTCGATGGCCCCCTGGTTCGCCCGCCTGGAGCCGGAGGCGGAGGTCATGCTGGCCACGCTGCCCGGCCACGGGACGGCGCCGCCGCTCTCGGTCCAGGGCTGGGACGATCTCGTCAATGGCATGGGCCAGAGCCTGCGCACGGTGCTGCCTGGGCGGCGGGTGCTGGTGGCCGGGCTCGGCCTTGGCGGCCTGCTGGCCCTGGCGCTCAACGCCCGCGGCTACGCCGCCGTGGCGTTCGATCCGTTTTTCTCGACCGCCGGCCGCTGGCCGCTGGAGGTGGTGCTCGAACGCCGCGCCGCCGAAGGCGAACTCCCCGTGCCGGAGTTCCTGTTCGAGGCGCTTGGCTGGCGTGACGGGGCCATCGTTCAGAATCGCAGCTATGGCGGCCTGCTCGACCGCCTGAAGGCGCCGGCCCTGGTGGTCTGCGGCGACGTGCCCCTGGCTCCGCCCAGGGACCTGGCCATGGCCCCGTCGCTGATGGACGAGGCCGACCACGCCCTGGCGGCCGCCTATCCGAACCTGCGCATGCAGATCGCCGCCGGCTGCGGCCACGACGTGCTCGGCCAGGCGACGGACCTTTGCCGCGACATCATCCTCGACGAGTTGGCCCGCGCCTGACACCGGCCCATTTCCTCCCCTCCCTCGCTACGCAGGGGAGGAAATGGCGTTAGGGCCAAGCTGCGCGCTAGCGCCTGTCCGTGGACGCTCAGGTCAGGCGCGCAGCTTGGCGCTCACGGCCTTTTCAGCGGCGGCGACCACCTTGGCCGACAGCGCCTCGATGTCGGCGTCGGTCAGGGTCTTCTCGCGCGGCTGCAGCAGGATCTCCACCGCCACCGACTTGGAGCCTTCGGCGACGCCCTGGCCGCGATAGACGTCGAACACGCGGGCCCCCGTGATCAGCGCCTTGTCGGCGCCCGCCACGGCCTTGATCAGGTCGCCGGCGGCTGTCGCCTCGTCGACCACGAAGGCGAAGTCGCGCGACAGCGGCATCAACGCCGACAGCTCCAGCGCCGGCTTGGTCTTGGTCGACTTCTTCTTCGGCTCCGGCACGTTGTCGAGGATGAGCTCGAAGCCCAGCACGGGCCCTTCGACGTCCAGCGTCTTGAGGATGCGCGGATGGATTTCACCGAACTCGACCAGCGCGTTCTTGCCCAGGCGCAGCGCGGCCGAGCGGCCTGGGTGCCACCAGTCGGACAGGCCGCCCTGGACGGTCTGCAGCGAGCTCGTCGGCGCGCCCAGGTCTTCCAGCAGCGACAGCACGTCGGCCTTCAGCTCGAACAGGGCGTCGGCGGCGCCGCCGTCCCAGCGCCGCGGCGCGTGCGGGGCGACGATGGCGCTGATCGCGGTCAGCTGGTCGGCCGGCTGGTCGCCACGATAGATCGGGCCGATCTCGAACAGCGCCACGTCGGGGAAGCCGCGCCGCGCATTGCGGCCGGCCGCCTCAATCAGGTTCGGCAGGATCGACGGCCGCATGCAGTCGAGGTCCGAGGCGATCGGATTGGTGATCACCAGCTCGGGCGCGCCGCCGCCGAACAGGGCCGCGGTCTCGCGCTTGGTGAAGCTCCAGGTGATGGTCTCGGCGTAGCCCTTGGCGGCCATCGCCCGGCGGCCGGTCCGCACGCGCGACTGACGCGCGGTCAGCACGCCGCCGGCCGGCCGGGCCATCTCTGGCAGGGGCGAGGCGGGCAGGGCGTCGTAGCCCTCGATCCGCGCCACTTCCTCGACCAAGTCGGCCTTGCCCTCGACGTCGCGCCGCCAGCTCGGCGGCGCGACCATGTCGACTGACAGCTCGAAGCCAAGCGCCTCCAAAATTTCGTCAATGCGCCGGGCCTCTAGGTCCAATCCTGAGAGCTGCTTTACGTAGCGCCGGTCAAAGCGAATCGGATTGGGTCGATCAAGGCTCTCGCCGACCACGGTCACTTCCGACGGCTCGCCGCCGCACAGCTCCAGGATCAGCTTGGTCGCCAGCTCCAGGCCAGGAACCAGGCTTTCCGGATCGACGGTCCGCGCGAAGCGGTACTGCGCGTCCGAGGTGATCCCCGTCGTGCGGCCGGTCTGGGCGATGCGGATCGGGTCGAACCAGGCGCTTTCCACGAAGACGTCGGTGGTCTCGTCGCTGCATCCGGTCGACAGGCCGCCCATCACCCCGCCCAGGCCGATGACGCCCGAGCCGTCGGCGATGACGGTGATTTCGGGGGTGACCGCATAGGTCCTGCCGTCCAGGGCCTCGACGCTTTCGCCGTCCTGGCCGGCGCGGGCCTCGATGAAGCCGCCGGAAAGCTTGCTGACGTCATAGACATGCAGCGGCCGGGCGCGGTCGTAGGAGATCAGGTTGGTGACGTCGACCAGGGCGTTGATCGGGCGCAGGCCGATCGAAGTCAGCTTCTGCTGCAGCCAGGCCGGCGAGGGGCCGTTCTTGACGCCGCGGATCAGTCGGCCGGTGAACTGCCGGCAGCCGTCCGAACCGTCCAGGCGGATCTCGATCGGGTTGGCGAATTGGCCGGCCACCGGGGCGACCGAGACGTCCTTCAGCTTGCCCAGGCCCGCGGCGGCCAGGTCGCGGGCGATGCCGACGACGCCCAGCCAGTCGGGGCGGTTGGGGGTGACCTCGAAGTCGATCACTGCTTCCAGGCCCAGAGCCTCGGCGACCGGCATGCCCACCGCCAGGCTGTCGGGCAGCTCCATGATGCCGTCGGACTCCGAGGCCGTTTCCAGCTCCGAAGCCGAGCACAGCATGCCGTGCGAGACCACGCCGCGGACCGGCTTCTCGACCAGGGTCACGCCCAGGCCCGGCACATAGGCGCCGATCGGGGCGTAGACGACGGTGATCCCGGCCCGCGCGTTCGGCGCGCCGCAGACGATCTCCTTGCGTCCGTCGCGGGTGTCCACCTGGCAGACGCGCAGGCGGTCGGCGTTCGGGTGCTGCACGGCCTCGACGATCTTGGCGACCGAGAACGCCGCCAACTTGGCGGCGGGGTCGTCGACATGCTCGACCTCCAGCCCGGCCATGGTCATCGCATCGACGACCTGTTGCGTGGTCGCGTCGGTTTCGAGGTGGTCTTTCAACCAGGAGAGCGTGAACTTCATAGATCGGCTCCTTCGCCGATGATCTCGACCAGGCGGAAGCGTTCGCACCAGAGCATCATGTCGGGTGCGAAGACGCCTTCGCGGGTGAAACAATCTTCGTGGACGGCGGCCCAGTGGGCGTAGCTCAGGTCGCCTTCGCCTTCTTCGGCGGCGAAGTCGGCCGGCACCTCATGGAAGCGCCGCTGGACCAGTTCGGTGGACTCGATGACGACGCGCGGCGCGCCCGCCCCGTCGAGCACCACATAGCGGGCGCCCGGCGCGCTGCCCTTCAGCCCCTGCGACGCCGGCCAGCAGGTCGCGGTCTTCTTGCCCTGGAGCACCAGGGCCAGAAGCTCGTCGGCCATCGCCGGGCTGTCGCCGAAAGCAAAGTGCTCCAGCGTGCTGTAGGCGCTTGCGGGCATCAGCTCAGGCCGGACGCCTGGTTCGGCGCCGCATAGGGGCTGAATCCGTAGTGCTCCAGCCAGCGCACGTCGCTGGCGAACATGTCGCGTAGGTCGGGCATGCCGTACTTCAGCACCCCCAGCCGGTCGACGCCGCAGCCGAACGCGAAGCCTTGCCACACGTCCGGGTCCAGGCCGCAGTTGCGCAGCACGTTCGGGTGCACCATCCCGCAGCCGAGGATCTCCAGCCAGTCGGTGCCCTGGCCGATCTTCACCTCGCCGCCGGAGCGGTCGCACTGCACGTCCATCTCGGCGCTCGGCTCGGTGAACGGGAAGTGGTGCGGGCGAAAGCGGGTGACCACATCGGGCGTCTCGAAGTAGCGCGACAGGAAGGTCTCCAGCGTCCACTTCAGGTGGCCCATGTGGATGGCCTTGTCGATCACCAGGCCTTCGATCTGGTGGAACATCGGCGTGTGGGTCTGGTCGCTATCCTTGCGGAACGTGCGGCCCGGCACGATCACCCGGATCGGCGGCTCCTGACCGTTGGCGATCCAGGAGGGCAGCTTCTCGTTGACGGCATGCATGACCCGCACCTGCACCGGGCTGGTGTGGGTGCGCAGCACCTTGCGCTCGCCATTGGCGTCTTCCGGCAGGAAGAAGGTGTCGTGCATCTCCCGCGCCGGGTGCTTGGGCGGGAAGTTCAGCGCCGTGAAGTTATTGAAGTCGGTCTCGATGTCCGGGCCCTCGGCGACCGAGAAGCCCATCTCGGCGAACACCGCGATCATCTCGTCCATGACCTGCATGGTCGGATGCACGCTGCCCTTGCGGCGCGGCGGCGCCGGCAGGGTCAGGTCGACCTTCTCGGCCGCCAGCTTGGCGTCGAGTTCGGCGGCCTCCAGCAGCTGCTTGCGCGCGGCGATGGCGGTCTGGACCCGGTCGCGCAGGCCGTTGATCTGCGGGCCGCGCTCGCGCCGCTCGTCGGGGCTCATGCCCCCCAGCGACTTGAGAAGGTCGGAAATGGAGCCGGACTTGCCGAGGGCGGAGACGCGCACGGCCTCAAGGGCGGCGGCGTCGCCCGCGCCGTCGACGGCGGCGAGGATGTCAGCTTCGAGTTGGGCGGTCATGACGGGCTCGTCTAAGGGATCGGATGAAGCGCGGGAAGCGGAGACAGCAAAAAGCCCTCCGGCGGTCCTCGCCGGAGGGCTTCTCGAATGCTCAGTGAGTCTGACGACTCAAACGGCCTCAAGCCAGCGCGGCGCGAACCTTGTCGGCGATGGCCTTGAACCCGGTGGGATCGTTACCCGCGATGTCCGAGAGGACCTTGCGGTCGATTTCGATCCCGGCCTTGTCCAGGCCGAAGATAAACTGCGAGTAGGTGAAGCCTTCCAGGCGAGCCGCAGCGTTGATGCGCTGGATCCACAGCGAACGGAAGTTGCGCTTGCGGACCTTGCGGTCGCGGTAGGCGTACTGGCCGGCCTTGTCCACGGCCGCCTTGGCGGCGCGGATGGTGTTCTTGCGGCGCCCGTAGAAGCCCTTGGCTTGCTCGAGAACCTTCTTGTGCTTGGCGTGGGCGACAACGCCCCGTTTCACGCGAGCCATGTGTCAGTTCTCCTTAAAGGCCGTAGGGGAGCCAAAGCTTGACGATCTTGGTGTCAGCTTCGGTCATCACCTTGGTGCCGCGGTTCTGACGGATGTACTTCGCGTTGTGGCTGATCAGGCGGTGACGCTTGCCAGCGACGCCGGCCTTCAGCTTGCCGGTCGCGGTCATTTTGAAGCGTTTTTTAACGCCCGATTTGGTCTTCAACTTCGGCATTTCTCTGCAGAGCCTTGCGACCCTGTCCTCTGGTGTATTGATGAGCCGCCCTGGCATGCCTTTGGCCAGACGACTCCGAAGAGCGGGGCGTTTACGCGAAAGGGTGAGGGAAGGCAAGGCTTTGAGTCGGGTGCGGCGACTCGGCCGAGGCTGTCATATAGTCGTGACGCCCGCCTGGAACGAGGGTCCGATGACGCCGACGCCCGCCCCGCAAGCCGCCCGGCGGCGCATGCTCGGAACCTTCGTGGCGCGGCCACGGCTGCTGGCGGCGGCGGGCGCCGGCCTGGCGGCGTGGATCGCCTGCCTGCTGATCCCCAGCGGCGTCAGCACGGTCACCGCGGCGATTCTCGCCTGGGACGCCACTTGCCTGACCTTCATCGCCCTGGCCGTCCACATGATGTGGGGCGCCGATCCGGCGCGGATGCGGGCGGTCGCCGCCACCCAGGACCAGGGCCAGGGCGTGATTCTCGCCCTGGTCATCGCCGCCGCCGCGGCCAGCATCTGGGTCATCGCCAAGGAGCTCTCGGCCGCCAAGGCCGATGTCGGCCTGGTCAAGGCGCTGCGGGTGACGCTGGTCTTCGCGACGGTCGCCGCGTCCTGGTTCATGGTCCAGCTGATCTTCGCCCTGCACTATGCGCACGAGTACTACGCCCCGGACGACGACACCCCGCGCGACGCCGGCGGCCTGCTGTTCCCCGGCGGCGAGGAGCCCGACTACTGGGACTTCGTGCACTTCTCGGTGGTCATCGGCGTCGCCTGCCAGACCGCGGACGTCTCCTTCACCTCCAAGGAGCTGCGGCGCATCGGCACGGTCCACGGCGTCGTCGCCTTCACCTTCAACACCGTGGTGCTGGCCCTGACGATCAACCTGCTGGCCGGGCTGTTCTAGGGCGCGACCGCGCCTTCGTCGGCGGTTTCCGGCGCCGCCGGATCGGTCAGGATGGTGCCGACGCTGGCGGCCACGATCAGCGCGATGGCCAGCCACTGCGCCGGCGCCAGGCGCTCGCCCAGGATGGCCAGGCCGGCCAGGGCCCCCGCCGCCGGCTCCAGGCTCAGCATCACCCCGAAGCTGCGCTTGGGCATGCCGCGCAGGGCGACCATCTCCAGCGAGAACGGGATGGCGCTCGAGACCACGGCCACGACCAGGCCGAGGGCCAGGGTCAGCGGGTGTAACAGCGCCGCGCCGGCCTCGATCAGGCCGAACGGGACCACGATCAGCGCCGCGGTCGTCATGCCCAGCGCCACCGACTGCCCGGCCGGCAGGTGGCCGGTCCGCTTGCCGAGGATGATGTAGAGCGCCCAGAACACCGCCGCGGCGGCGGCGAACGCCACGCCGACCGGGTCCAGCGCCCCGCCGCTCAGGCCGCCCAGCGGCAGCAGCAGGCCAAGGCCCAGGATCGCCAGCCCGACCCAGACGAAATGGATCGGCTTGCGCGAATGGATCAGCGCCAGGGTCAACGGGCCCAGGAACTCGATGGCGATGGCCAGGCCCAGCGGCACCGTCCGGATCGACATGTAGAAGCTGAGGTTCATCAGCCCCAGCACGCTCCCGTAGAGGGCCAGCCGCGCCAGGTCCTCGCGCGCCAGCTTCATGCGCCAGGGCCGCCAGATCAGGCATAGCAGCAGCGCCGAGAAGCCGACGCGATAGGCCGTCGCCCCCTGGGCGCCGACCAGCGGGAACAGCTGCTTGGCGAACGAGGTGCCGAGGTTGAGCGAAACGATCGCCCCGATCAGCGCCGCATAGGGGATCAGGGCGCGCGACGCGGCGGCGCGGGCGGGGGAGGGGGACATGGCCGCAACCTAGCTGATGCGACCGGTCTGCGTCACCGCGGCGGCGTGCGCTTCATGATCTGCAGCGCCATCACCACCGCCGGGACGATCAAGATCGCCGTCACTACGAAGGCCGCGCCGGGATCGACCAGCGAGAACAGTTGCCCCGCGAAGACCGGGCCGCCGATCCGGGCCAGGGCCATGTTCGACATGTTGAGGCCCAGGGTCTCGCCTTGCCGCTCGGGCGGCGCGGCCTGCGAGATCAGCGCCGTCAGGCAGGGAAAGCAGATCGACTGGCCGAAGCAGACGAAGGCGAACCCGACCATCGCCACCGGCCAGTTGGGCGAGAAGAACTGGAAGAGCATGCCGATCCACATCGCCGCCAGGCCCGCGGTGAGGACCAGCGCCTCGCCGTGGCGGCGCACCAGCATCCCAGTCACCACCGCCTGGCAGAAGGCGCCCAGCACGCCGATGCCCATGAAGGCGAAGCCGATCTCGCGCGGGCCCCAGTTGAACCGGTGCTCGGTCCACAGGCCGTAGGTCGCCTCGATCCCGGCGAAGCCGGAAATGACCACGAAGCTGATCAGCATCACCCGCAGGATGATCGGGTGAGCCAGCGAGACGCGCAGCACCTCCATGCGGTTCGGCTGCGGGCCCTGGCGCGGCTCGGGCCGGCTCTCGCGCACGAAGGCGAAGACCGCCAGCGCCGACAGCAGGCCAAAGCCCGCGGCCGCGAACAGCGGGATGTGGAAGCCCAGCGGTCCGAGTTCGGGCCGCGCCAGCAGCCCGCCCAGAGCCGGCCCGACCATGAAGCCGAGCGAGAAGGCCGAGCCCATCAGCCCCATCTTCGCCGCCCGCTCCTCGGGCCGGGTGATGTCGGCCAGCGCGCCCTGCAGGGTCGAGATGTTGCCGGACAGGAAGCCGCCGACGAACCGTGCGGCGAAGGCCAGCCAGATGTTCGGCGCGAAGGCCAGCGCCACATAGGCCAGCGCCCCGCCGGCGATGGTGACCATCAGCACCGGGCGGCGGCCGAGCCGGTCGGACATCCGGCCCCAGAACGGCTCGCCCAGGAACTGCCCGAACGAGAAGGCCGAGAACAGGATGGCGATCTGCCAGGCCGGGGCGTCCAGCGACTTGCCGAAGAACGGCAGCAGCGGGATCACCAGGCCGAAGCCGGCGATGTTGAGGAAGATCACCGACAACAGGACGACCAGCGCCCGGCTCTCCTCCGCGCGCGAGACGGCCGGCGGACTCATGGCGTCGGGGCCGCGTCGTCCTGCGCCGCGGCGGCCAGTTGGGCTCGGTGGGCCACGACCCGCCGGCTGGCGGCCAGCGCCAGGAAGATCGCCGGCGCCACCACCAGCGCGCCCAGGATGAACGGGCCGTTGATGTTCACCGGGAAGATCAGGCCCGCGCAGAACGGTCCCACCACCCGCGCCAGCGCGCCGGTGGCGTTGTTGAGCCCAAGGATCTGGCCCTGCCGGTGCGGGTCGGCGGTCTGCGAGATCATCGCCCCGACGTTGGGCCAGGCGACCGACTGGCCGATGGCGGTCAGGCACATCAGCGCGATGACCATCGGCATGTTGATCGAGAACGGCTGACTGGCCGCGGCGACCACGGTCAGCCCCATGCCGATCGCCAGCATCTTGCCCTCGCCGTAGCGCTCGGACAGCCGGCCGGTGACGAAGGTCTGGGTCAGGGCTGCGGCCACGCCGGTGAAGGCGAAGACGATGCCGATCTCGCGCGGGCCCCACTCGAACTTGGCCTGGGCCCAGAGGCCAAAGGTGCTCTCGATGCCGGTGAAGGCGAAGCCGACCATGAAGGTCAGCAGCATCAGCCGCCCGATGATCGGGTTGCCGACCACTTCGCGCAGCGCGCCCCAGCGGCTCGGCCGGTGGGTGATGGCCTTCTCGCGGGTCTTGCTCTCGCGGATGAAGACGATGATCGCCGCCACGCACAGGGCCGCCAGGCCCGAGGCGATGAACAGCGGCACCTGGAAGCCGATCGGCCCCAGGTTCGGATGAGCGAAGATGCCGCCGATCGAGGGCCCGACGATCAGGCCGACGTTCCAGGCCGCGCCCTGATAGGACAGCTGTCGGGCCCGCTTCTCGGGCGGGGTGACGTCGGCGATGTAGCCCTGGATGACCGCGCCGTTGCCGGCCGCCAGCCCGCCGATCAGCCGGATCACGAACGCCGCCCAGATGTTCGGCGCGAAGGCCAGCGCCAGGTAGCACAGGCAGTTGCCCATGATCGTCGAGATCAGCAGCGGCTTGCGGCCGTACTTGTCCGACAGCCGGCCCCAGAACGGCTCGCCGAAGAACGCGCCGACCGAATAGGCCGAGAAGATCAGCGCGATCTGCCAGGCCGGCGCGTCGAACGACTTGGCGTAGAACGGCAGCAACGGGACGATGATCCCGAAGCCGAGCATGTTGATGAAAATGACGGCGATCAGGGACGGCGCCGCCCAGCGGGACGGAGCCGCCTCCCGCGAAGCGGTGTCGGACATTTGAACGCTGTTAAGCGGACCCGCGTTACGCCGCAAGTCCGACCTCTGCGCTCGGTCGTTGTCGCCTCCGGGTGCGGCTCCTAGGCCGCAGTATGGCGCTCAGGCGGGGCGATTTATGAAGATTTGAGGGAGTCGAATGCTCGCGCTTGTTCGGTCTGCGCCGGCCATCCGAACACGCTCCGCAGCAGCCGCCGATGGCTCTCGGCCATCTCCTCGCGGCGCCGCCCGGGCGGGGCGAAGCGGGTCCGCTGAACCACGCCCGACATCGCGGTCGAGAAGATGAAGGCGTCCAGGCCGTCGACCTCCAGTCCCTCGGACCGCAGCCAGACGATCGAGGTCGCGCCCCGCGTCGCTCGCAACTGGCGCGAAATCGGCGCCAGGGCGGCGTCGCGCGCCGACGCCAGCTGCAGGGCTTCCATCGCCCGCACCCGCCAGGTCGCGCGCTCGCCGCTGTCCTCCAACGTGCTGCCCAGCAGGCCCTGAGCCGGGCCGCTCGCCGCCAGGGCCTGGGCGCTGACCTGTCGGTGCAGTTCGTGAAAGGCGGCCGACACCAAGTCAGCCTTGGTGCGGAAGAAGTAGGTGGTGGCCGCCAGCGATAGGCCGGCCGCGGCCGCGACCTCGCGCTGGGTCAGGCGCTCGGGGCCCTTCTCGGCGATGATCTGAAGCGCCGCGTCGAGCAGCCGGCGCGCGCTTTTTCCGGGGGGCGCCTCGCCGCTCAGCCGCTCGGCGGCGCTCAGGCGGCGCGCGGCGAGGATGTGCGGCGCATGACCTTGCAGCCGCGCGTGCAGCCGGTTGGCCGAATCGAAGATCCAGGGGGCCTTCACCGCCAAAGGTTCATCGCTGAGCAGCAGCTGCGTCAGGCCGATGGCGAGGTCGGCCCAGATCGCTGCGTGCTCCGCGCCGATCCCGACCGCCTGGGCGGCCGTCCGCCAGAACGCCTCGGTCGCGGCGGTCTCCTCGGCCAGCTGCGCGGCCAGGGGCGGCTCCAGCGCTTCCGCCTCGGCCGCCGCCTCGAATTCGGCCAGCAGCAGCGACCAGGCGCGAAATGCGGTGACCCGATCGCCGATCAGCGCCGCCAGCGTCCCGGCCGGCGAGACCCAGCCGGGCGCCCCGACCTCGTCGGCCAGCCCGGCCAGCTTTTCGATCCGCCAATCCTGCGCCGCCGCGCGGGCGTGCTCCAGTACGCGGGCCAGCAACGCCTCGCGCCCGCCCAGATGATAGTTGAGCGCCGAGGGGCTGGCTGCGGCCCGCTCGGCCAGCGCCCGGGCGGTGAGCGCTGGCAACCCCTGGTCGCGGGCCAGCTCGACGCCGGCCGCAACCAACCGTTCGGCCGTTCCCCCCTGCGAATCCCGCGCGCCCTGCGTCATGTCCCCGTCCTGGCCCGCGCGGCCGCGCCTGGCAACCGTGTACAAGTGTTCCAATGGTTGGCGGAGACGACGCCAAAGTCCTCGTCAGTCATCGGATGATGTGCCGATGTTCCTATTTTGCAAGGCGCTTCGCGGAAGTGTCGCGAAAGATTGCTGCAAGCTTCATCCTGTACAACTGTTCGAATTGCTAATCGCCGCCCCCGTAAGGGACACCTTGGGGGATACGATGTTCAAACCTTCCGCCCGCCGCGTGCGGGCCGCGTTGCTCGCCACCACGGCCATTGCGCTGACGCCCGCCATCGCCGCCGCTGCGGACGAGGCCGACGTCGCCGAAGTGGTGGTTGTCGCCCGTCCGATCCTCGACGCCCAGGCGGCCGCCATCGCCCAGCAGCGCGACGCCGACAACATCGTCAGCATCGTCGCAGCCGACGCCGTCGGCCGCTTCCCCGACCAGTCGGCGGCCGCGGCGCTGTCGCGGGTCCCCGGCGTCGCCATCGAGCGCGACCAGGGCCAGGAGCGCTATGTCCAGCTGCGCGGCGCGCCTGAGCGCTGGACGGTGGTGGCCGTCGACGGGATGAACGTGCTCGGCGCCGAGGAGCGCCTGTTCCGCTTCGACTCGGTGCCGGCGGTGGTCATCTCCAGCCTGGAGATCAACAAGACCCTGACCCCGGACCAGCCGGCCGAGGCCCTGGCCGGACGCATCAACATCGTCACCGCCTCGCCGTTCGACAAGGCGGGCCTGCACGTCTCGGGCGACGTCGGCGCCGGGGTGATGGACCTGGGCGGCGGGCCACAGCGCCAGGGCGCGCTGCGGCTGTCATGGTCGAACGACAAGTTCGGCGTCACCGCCGCACTCGCCCACTATCGCCGCGACCAGACCACCGACAACCGCGAGATCACCTGGAGCCGCGACGGCGATCTCGACACGCCCGACGATTTCTCGTTCCGCTCCTACCAGCTCGAGCGCGAGAACAACGCCGGCCAGCTCGGCCTCGAATACCGGTTCGACAACGGCGACCGCATCTTCGCCAGCAGCCTCTATTCCGAGTTCATCGATCGCGAGCAGCGCAACCAGTACGACTTCCAGCTGTCGCGCGCCCTGACTCAGAGCCCGGCCAACCGCGGCGCGGATTCAGGCTTCGTCGACGGCGCCGGCTACACCTCGACCTTCGAGTACGGTCGCTACTACGACGACACCTTCACCAACACGCTCGGCGGCGACCACACCCTGGCCGACTACGGCGTGAAGTGGCGCCTCAACTACACCCACACCGACGCCGGGATGAACCTGCCGCTGATCCAGCAGAACTTCGTGCTGCCGGCCAGCCGCCTGTCGCTGGTCTACAGCGGCGCGACCAGCGGGATCCCGAACCTCTCGCTCTACCGCTCGGTTCCCGGCGCGACCTTCACCCGCGGCGCGGCCCTGAACGACCTGCTGCAGACCGGCTCGGCCGCCGACGTGCTGATCCCGATCAAGACCGAGACCAACACCGACGCCTGGACCGGCCAGCTCGACGTCACCCGCGACTGGACCTCGTTCGGGGCCGAGGCGACCTTCTCGGCCGGCGTGAAGTACGACACCCGCAAGGCGCAGGGGAACACCTTCTCCGGCGTGCCCGGCGCGACCCCGGTGCTGCAGGCGTTCGGCGCCCAGACGGGCATCGCCTGGTCGGCCGATCCCCACCTTGAGGCCGGTCAGTGGGACTCCGACTTCCAGCGCGGCTGGGGCGTGCGCCAGATGGAGAACATCGGCCTGCGCGCCAAGCTCGACGAACTGCTGGCCGCGGCCCAGGCCAAGGGCCTCTACGATCCGTCCAAGGTGGTCCAGCCCCAGGACCGCTTCGACGTTTCCGAGGACATTCTCGCCGGCTACGTCCAGAACAAGTGGAGGTCGGGCCCGTGGGAGATCCTCGCCGGTCTGCGGGTCGAGCATGTCGAACTCGAAAGCTCGGGCGTCGCCGCGGCCCGCAGCGGCCTGACGCCGCTCACCGTCGGTCAGGAATACACCGACGTCTTCCCCAGCCTGCACGTCAACTACGAGATCAACGAGGATCTGCAGGCGCGCTTTGCGATCATCTCCGGGATCGCCCGCCCGTCGTTCGGCGAGCTGCGCACCAGCGTCTCGATCAACGACGTCTCGGAAGTCGTCTCGGGCGGCAATCCGGACCTGAAGCCGGAACGCGCCTGGGGCATGGACGCGGCGCTGGAGTGGTATCTGCCGGGCGCGGGCCTGGCCTCGATCTCAGCCTTCTACCGCAAGGTCGACGACGTGCTCTACGACTCCACCGCCACGATCCGCGACGACCGTTTCGACGTGCCGGGCTTCGACCGCACGGGCTATGACTACACCACCACCCTGAACGGCTCGGACGGCACGCTCAGCGGTGTCGAGTTCGCCTACCTGCAGCAGTGGCAGTTCCTGCCCGGCCCGCTCAGCGGCTTCGGGTTCCAGGGCAACCTCACCCTGCTGGACGGCGACTTCAAGACGCCGGACGGCAAGACCTCGCGCTTCCCCGGCATGTCGGACGCCATCGCCAACGCCTCGATTTTCTACGAGAACTACGGCCTGTCGGCCCGCTTCAGCTACCAGTGGCGCGACGACTGGCTGGACGAGCCGAGCCCCGACGCCTCCAGCGACACCTACTGGGCGGCCACCGAGCAGCTCGACTTCTCGATCCGCTATCAGGTGCGCGACGGCCTGACCGTCTACTTCGACGCCAACAATCTCACCGACGAAATCGGCCAGCGCTACCAGGGCAGCCCCTCGCGTCCGATCGAGACCGAGGGCGTCGGCCGCCGCTACATGGCCGGCTTGCGCTTCAACTTCTAATCCCAGGAAACTCCCATGAAGCGCATCCTGCTGCCGCTGCTCGCCCTGCCGCTGCTGACCGCCGCGGCCCCGCCGCCGGCGGTCACCGCCGCCGACGTCCGCTGGAACGCCGGCGTCTATGAAGTCACCTGGAGCACCGCCAAGCCGGGCGCGCCGGTCGACGTCTACGTCTCGGCCGATCCGCTCGCCGCCCCCAAGGCGATGAAGAAGCTGGCCGACAACGACACCGACGGCGCCGAGGCGTTCCGCGAGCCGCTCGGCGCCGGCGTGCGGCCCTACTTCTATGTCCGCGCCGACACCGCGCCGGCCGGAGTGCGGGTCGCCACCCGCGTCGTCCCGCTGACCGGCGCCAGCAACTTCCGCGACCTCGGCGGCTATCCGACCGCCGACGGCCATCGGGTGAAGTGGGGCCAGGTCTTCCGTTCCAACGCCCTCTCCGACCTGACGGCGGCCGACTACAAGACCGTCGACGGCCTGGGCGTCCGGCTCATCTGCGATCTGCGCACCGATCAGGAACGCACCGCCCAGCCGACCAAGTGGCAGGGCCGTCCGCCCGCCTTCCTGAACTCGCCCAAGGCCAATCTCGACTTCGACGCCAAGTCGCTGATGGGCGAGGGGACGCCGACCGCCGCCAAGGTCCGCGAGAACTTCATCGCTTTCTATCGTCAGACGGCCAAGGTCTATGCGCCGGAGTACAAGGCGATGTTCGCGCGCATGAAGACGGGCGACACCCCGATGCTCATGCACTGCACCGCCGGCAAGGACCGCACCGGCGTCGGCTCGGCGCTGGTGCTCACCGCCCTGGGCGTGCCGCGCAGCATCGTCGTCTCCGACTACGCGCTCAGCGAAAAGCACCAGCAGTCGACTATGCGCCAGCAGGCGGCGCGCGCCGACGATCCGGCCACGGCCGCCCTGACCCGGCTGCCGCCCGAGGTGCTGACCGTGCTCATGCGCACCGAGCCGGCCTATATCGAGGCCACGCTTGACGCGCTCATCTCCGAGTACGGCTCGGTCGAGGCCTATCTCGACAAGGAACTCGGGGTCAGCGCGGCCGACCTCGCCGCCCTGCGCAAGCGCTACACTGAGTAGCGTCTGCTGCGGCGCGCGCACCGACCCCGCGGTGCGCGCGCCATTTCTTTCAGAGAGCGTCGCTTCAAGGAGCCTTGAGAGCGGCGAACGGACCTTCGGCATGGACCGCCTGGCCGTCGACCAAGGTCAGCAGGCTGCGGGTCGCGGGCAGTTCCTCCAGCGGAACGGTCAGGATGTCCTGGGACAGCACCGCCAGGTCGGCGGCCATCCCGGGGCCGAGCGCCCCCTTCTCGCGTTCCTCGCCTTCGGCGAAGGCGCCGCCGGCGCTATAGGCGGCCAGCGCCTGCTCCCGCGACAGCGCCTCGCCGGGGGCGGTCGGGGCGATGCCCGCCAGCATCATGTTGAGGAACGGATTGGCGGGCGGCCCGCCAGCGTCCGATCCCAAGGCCAGCGGCACGCCCGCGGCCAGCAGCGACTTGAGCGGCATGTTCGCAGCGGCGCGCTCGCCCAGCCGCGCCACGATCAACGGGGCCCCCTGCGCGTCGGGCATGGGGTCCAGGTGCAGGGGGTTTTGAACCATCACCAGGCCCAGCCGCCGAGCCTGCTCGAACCTGGCCGCGGGCAGGCCGTCCCCGTGCTCGATCCGAACCCGCCGCTCGGCCCAGGTCGCTGCGGGGGCCATCGCCTCCATGGTGTCCATCAGCCGAACCAGTTCGGCGTCGCCGACCACGTGCAGCGCCGCCTGCTGGCGCGGGTGCGCCAGCACCCCGGCCAGCAGCTCGCGCAATTGGCTGTCGGTGTAGTTGGACCGTCCTGACCAGCCGGGGCGGTCGGCGTAGGGGGCGCTCATGTGGGCGTCGCGTTCGATCGGCGTGGAGTCCAGCACCCACTTTACGCCGGCGATGCGGACCTTGCCGGCCTTGAGCGGAGGGCCGTCGAACTGGTCCCAGGCGTCCGCCATCCGCTGTTCAGGCATGGCCCAGCCATAGAGCCGCCATTTGATGTTCGGCCGCGCGATCTCCAGCGCCGCCAGGGCCTGAGGCAATCCCTGGTTGTTGAGCATCACATGGACGCCGGTCACGCCCCAGCTCGCATAGAGCGTGTCGGCGGCGCGGTACTTCTGGGCGAAGGCGTCGGCGGGGCGCCCGGCGTCGCGCGCGCGCATCAGCCGCCATTCGGCGTTCTCTCGGAGCCGGCCGTTGGGGCTGCCGTCCGCGCGGCGGTCAAGCCACCCGCCCATCGGGTCGGGCGCGGCGCCAGAGACGCCGAGCGCCTTGAGCGCGGCCGAGTTCACCAGGGTGTTGTGTCCCCACCAGGCGCGCAGGGCGACCGGATTGTCGGGCGCTGCGACGTCGAGCGCTGCGCGCCAGTCCCGGGCGTCGTTGGCGACCTGGGGGCCGATCACGCCGTCCACCCAGCCGGGGCCTTGGCGGGCGGCTGCGGCCACCGCGGCGAGCGCCTCGTCCGGCGTCGGGCCGGGCCAGGGCAGGTTGGGCATCGTCGCCTGGCGGGCGGACGTGGCGGAGGCGACATGGCTGTGCGCTTCGATCAGGCCGGGCGTCACCAGTCGGCCGCCGAGGTCGATCAGCCCCTGGCCGCCCGCCATGGCGCGGATCGCCGTGTCGTCGCCGACGGCGGCGATCTTGCCGTCGCGGATCGCCAGCGCCTGGGCGGGCGGGCGCCCGGCGCCGACGAACACCTTGCCGTTGACCAGGTAGAGATCGCCGGCCTCGGCGGCGGCCGGCGATAGCAGCAGCAACGCCAGCATGCTCAGACACGCGCGCACGATCGAACCCTCCCCGTGATCCTCGCGAGGCAGGCTCCAACCGCGCGTCGGCGGCGTCAAGTCTTTGATCGCGAGGAAGAAACGGCCGTCGATCAGCGGCGCCCGGCCAGCTCGCTCGGCTGCAGACGGCCGATGGCGTAGAAGCGATCCCGCCGCTGCTCGCGAAGCGTCTCGGCGTCGAGGCCATCGAGGCCTCGAAGCTCTTCCTCCAGGGCGTCGCCGACGGCGCTGATCGTCGCCGCCTTGTCGGCGTGGGCGCCGCCCGGGGGCTCGGCCACCACCCGGTCGACGACGTTCAACCGCAGCAGGTCCTGCGCGGTGATTTTCATGGCGCTCGCCGCCTCGCCGGGGGTGCGGGCCCCGCGCCAGAGGATCGAGTTGGCGCCTTCCGGGCTGATCACCGCATAGACCGAGTGTTCGAGGATCAGCACCTTGTTGGCCGCGGCCAGGGCCAGCGCCCCGCCTGACATGCCCTCGCCGGTGATCACCGCGACGTTCGCCACGGCCAGCGACAGCCCGCGGTCGATGGAGCTGGCGATGGCCTGCGCCACGCCGCGTTCTTCCGAGGCCGCGCCGGGATAGGCCCCCCCGGTGTCCGCGAAGCTCACCACCGGCAGGTTGAAACGCTCGGCCAGGTCCATCAGCCGGACCGCCTTGCGGTAGCCCTCCGGACGGGCCGCCCCGAAGTTGTGCTTCAGCCGGGTTGCGGTGTCGTGGCCCTTCTCGATGCCGATCGCCACCACCGGCCGCCCGCGGAAGCGGCCCAGCCCGCCGATGATCGCCTGGTCGTCGCCGAAGCTGCGGTCGCCGCGCAGCTCGACGAACTCCTCGATCAGTCCGGACAGGTAGTCGACGCAGTGTGGCCGCTCGGGGTGGCGGGCCACCTGGGTCTTCTGCCAGGCGTCGAGGCTGCGGTAGGTGTTCTTGCGCAGCTCGTCGGCCCGGGCCTTCATCGCCTCCAGCTCGGCCTCCAGGGCCCCCGACCCCAGTGTCTCGGCGAGCTTCGCCAGATCGACGATCCTGGCTTCGAGCTCGGCGATCGGCCGTTCGAATTCTAGAGTGTTCAAGTGCGCCTCGCGATTTGCCGAGGCGAAGGGTAGGGGGGCGGCGCGGCCTCTGTTACTCGGCTTTCGATGTCGGCGATGAGCGCGGGGGGCTCGGATGAGCGTCGTTGAAAACACTCGCAAAACGCCGCGGCAGTCGCGGGCGCAGCACTCCGTCGACGTCGTGCTCGAGGCCGCGGCTCAGCTTCTGGAGGCCACCGGCGAGGCTGGATTCAACACCAACGCCGTGGCCGAGCGGGCCGGGGTCAGCATCGGCACCCTCTATCGCTACTTCCCCGACAAGGCCTCGATCCTGCAGGCCTTGGCGCAGCGCGAGACCGAGGCGCACCGAAGCGCGGTGATGGCGGTTCTGGACGGCGGCAGTCCGGGCGTGGCGCGCGACCGGGCGATCATCCGGGCCTTCGTCCAGGCCTTCGCCGGCCGCACGAAGGCGCGGCGGATCGCCGTCTCGGCGATGCTGGCCCATGCCGACCACGGCGAACTGGCCGGGCGGTTCGCGGCCGTGGAGCACGACATGCGGGACGCCGAGGGCCGTCCGCTGACGAAGGTGCAGGCCTTCGTGCTCGGCCGGGCGGTGCAGGGCGCGATGCGGGCGGCCGTGCTCGAAGGCGCCGATTTCCTGGAGAGCCAGGAGTTCGAGGACGAGTTGGTGCGCCTGGGCCGCGCCTATCTGGGCTATTCGGCCACGAAGCGGGGCGGCGGCGAATAGCGGTCTGAAACGAAAACGGCCGCCCCGAAGGGCGGCCGTTCGTCGTTCAATCGATGAGCTCGAACCTAGCGCGGCGCCAGGATCATGATCATCTGGCGGCCTTCCATGCGGGGCTCGTACTCGACCTTGGCCACTTCGTCGAAGTCGGCCTTGACCTTCTGCAGCAGCTTCATGCCCAGTTCCGGGTGCGCCAGTTCGCGACCGCGGAAGCGCAGGGTGACCTTCACCTTGTCGCCTTCGTCGAAGAACCGGTGCATCGCCTTGGTCTTCACTTCGTAGTCGTGAATGTCGATGTTCGGGCGGAGTTTGATCTCCTTGATCTCGACGACCTTCTGGCGCTTGCGCGCTTCGTTCTTCTTCTTCTGTTCCTGGAACTTGAACTTGCCATAGTCCAGGATCTTGCAGACCGGCGGATCCGCGTTCGGCACGATCTCAACCAGGTCGAGGCCGGCTTCTTGAGCGGCCTCCATGGCGGACGACGTCGGCATCACGCCCTGCTTCTCGCCGTGTTGGTCGATAAGCAGAACCTTGGGGACGCGGATCTCATCATTGATGCGCGGTCCGTCTTTGACGGGCGGCGCCTGCATCGGACGGCGAATAGGCTTTCGCTCCTAGAGCTGTTGAAACACGTGCGGCCGGCAGCGCGAGGCTCCGGTCGGGGAGCCATATATGACGAAGGCCAAGCCCCCAATCAAGCGGTGCTAGGGCTGAGGCAGCAATGCGTTCGCCGCCTGTAGGACCTCGGCCACAGAAAGGTCGCTCAGGCTGCCCGACCGCAGCACCGTCACATGCCCGCGCGGAGCGGCCAGTTCCGGGTCCGAGGCGCTGGAGAACAGCACCACCGTGGGGGCGCCGGTCGCGGCGGCCAGGTGCAGCGGGCCGGTGTCGTTGCCGACCACCAGCGCGGCCTTGGCGCCCAGCATGGCGACCTTGGCGAAATCGGTGCGTCCGGTTAGGTCGCGGACATGGCCGACCTCGCGCTGGATCTGCCGGGCCAGGGCGCTTTCCTGCGGGCCGCCGATGATGACGATGTCATAGCCGCGCTCGGCCAGGATCTTGCCCAGCTGGCCGTAGCGCTCGGCGCTCCAGCGCTTGTCCAGCCGATGGGCCGAGCCGCCGGGCACGAACAGCGCGTAGGGCTTGGGCCTGACCCCGCCCGGCACCGGCCGCGTCTGGCTCGGCTTGGGCAGCACCCACGACAGGTCCGGTCCCGGCGCGCTGCCGGGTTCGGTCGGGGCGTCGGGCCAGATGCCGGCGTACTTCAGCTGGTCGGCGTGGCGCTCCAGCGTGTGCATCCGGTTGCGGTTGGGGTTCTTGTGCGGCAGCGAGCAGCCGGCCGCGATACCCGACCATTCGGGCGGGAACGGCGTCAGCAGATGGAAGATCCGCGCCGACTGGGCCGAGGTCTGCAGATCATAGACCCGGTCGTACTTGGCCGCCTTGATCCGCTTGCGCAGGGCCAGCCACTCGCCCAGGCCTTCCGGCCGCCCGTCGGTCTCCACCGCGTTGAAGTACGGGCAGGCCTTGGCCAGGCTCTCGAACGGCGGGGTGGTCAGGAGGGTGATGTGCGCCCGCTTGTGGACCTGGCGGATCTTCTTCATCGCCGCCAGCGCCAGCACGAAGTCGCCCAGGGCCGACAGCTTGATGACCAGGATCTTCTTGATCTCGCGCGACATCAGCCGTGGAATCCCGAATTGCGGGCCGCCAGTACGCGGGCGTAGGCGTCCAGCGTCGCCTCGCACATGGCGTCGACCGAATAGAGCCGCCGCGCGCGGTTCGCGGCCGCCTGGCCCATGGCCGCCAGCCGCGGGCCGCCCATCTCGATCGCCTTGCCCATGGCGGCGGCCCAGGCGTCGGGATCGTCGACCTTGACCAGCCAGCCGGTCTCGCCGTTCAGCACAGTCTCGGTGGTGCCGCCGTGGTCGGAGGCCAGCACCGGCTTGCCCATCACCTGCGGCTCGACCGCGGTGCGGCCGAACGATTCCGGCTTGGTGGTCGGCAGCATGGCGATGTCGCAGATCTGGTAGGCGGCCGGCATGTCGTCGCAATGGCCGACCAGCCGCACATGTTCCGACAGGCCCGCCGTGACGATCGCGGTCTCGACCTCCTCGCGATAGCCGGTGCGGCCCTGGTCGTCGCCGGCGAACAGGATCAGGAAGTCCTCGATCCCGTCCTCGCGCATCCGCCGCGCCGCCTCGATGATCAGCAGGTGGCCCTTGATGCGGGTCAGCCGGCCGGCCAGCAGCAGCTTCACCCGCCGGTCGCGGGCCTCCACGCCCCAGGCCTCGCGCAGCGCCTGCACGCGCTCGGGCGTCACCCAGCTGGGGTTGAAGCGCTCCAGGTCGATGCCGCGCGGGATCGAGACGATCCTGTCCGGGTCGAGCTTGTGCTCGGCCAGCACGTGGTCGCGGGTGTAGTCGGAATTGGCGATCACCAGGTCGCCGCGGGTCATCACCGCGTTGTACCAGCGCTTGACGCTGTTCTTGGCCCCGTAGACGCCGTGATAGGTCGCCACGAACGGGGTCCGGGTCGCCTGCGCCGCCCAAAGCGCCGAGAACGCCGGGGCGCGGCTGCGGGCGTGGACGATCGACACCTTCTCCTTGCGGATCAGGTCGACCAGCCGCGCGGCGTTGCCGAGCATCACCAGCGGGTTCTTGGTCTGCACCGGCATCTGGGCCAGCCGCCCGCCGTCGGCCTCCAGCCGTGCGGCCATGCGCCCGCCGCGGGTCGCGACCAGGGCCTTGCCGCCGGCGCGCACGACCGCGTTGGCCACGTCGATGGTGGTCTGTTCGGCCCCGCCGGTTTCGAGTTCCGGCACGACCTGCAGGAGAGTGAAGTCTGGGGGAAGCGTCACGAGGTTCTGCATAGCGCAAGCCTCGGTTTGGTAAACCCTCTGCGCGCGCTTAACGATGTCACATCCGCGCGTTATGACCTGCCCATGGGTGAGACGAGCGGATTTCTGGAACGGCCCGACGGGGCGAAACTGGCCTGGCGGGCGGTGGCCGGCGCGGGCCCGGCGGTGGTCTGGCTGGGCGGCTTCCGCTCGGACATGGCCGGAACCAAGGCCCAGGCCCTGGCCGACTGGGCGCAGGGCCGCGGCCGCGCCTATGTCCGCTTCGACTATTTCGGCCATGGCGAGTCGCAGGGCGACTTCGCCCAGGGCACGATCACCCGCTGGCGCGACGACGCCCTGGCGGTGCTCGAGGCGCTGGTCGAGGGGCCGGCGGTGCTGGTCGGCTCGTCGATGGGCGGCTGGATCTCCTGCCTGGTCGCCGGCGCCGCGCCTGAGCGGGTGGCGGCCATGGTGCTGATCGCCCCGGCCCCCGACTTCACCGAAAAGCTGATGGCCCCGGAAATGACCCCCGCCGACCGCGCGCAGATGGCGGCCACCGGCGTCTGGCTGCGCCCGTCCGAGTACGGCGAGCCCTATCCGATCACCCGCGAACTGCTGGAGGACGGGGCCCGCTGGTCGATCCTGCCGGGGCCGGTCAACATCCACTGTCCCGTCCGCATCCTGCAGGGTGGCGCCGACCCGGACGTGCCCTGGCGCCACGCGCTGGAGCTGGCCCAGGCGATCGGCGGCGACGACGTGGTCTTCACGCTGATCAAGGACGGCGACCATCGGCTGTCGCGGCCGCAGGACCTCGCCCGGCTGACCGCGGCCCTCGACGAGCTCTGCGCCTAGCCGCATGGCCCCGTCCCAGATTCCGAGCTTCTGGGAGGCGGCGCGGGTCTGGGCCCGCATCGGGCTGCTCAGCTTCGGCGGCCCGGCCGGCCAGATCGCCCTGATGCACAAGGTGCTGGTCGAGGAGCGCGGCTGGATCGGCGAGCGGCGGTTCCTGCACGCCCTCAACTACTGCATGCTGCTGCCCGGCCCCGAGGCCCAGCAGCTGGCGACCTATGTCGGCTGGCTCATGCACCGCACCGCCGGCGGCCTGCTGGCCGGGCTGCTGTTCGTGATCCCCGGCGCGCTGGTCATGCTGGGGCTCAGCATCGCTTACGTGCTGCTCGGCGCCACGCCGCTGGCCGCGGCCCTGTTCCTCGGCGTGAAGTCGGCGGTGCTGGCCATCGTGGTCGAGGCGGTGCTGCGGGTCGGCCGCCGGGCGCTGAAGACTCGCGCCGCGGTGCTGATCGCGCTCGCCGCCTTCCTGGCGCTCTACGCCCTGCGCGTCCCGTTCCCGCTGGTCATCCTGGCCGCCGGCCTGTTCGGCTGGTTCGCGCCTGCGCTGATGGCGCCGCCCGTGGGAGGGCAGGACGCGCCCGACGTCCCCGACCTGGTCGACGCGGCGCTGGCGGCGGGGCGGGGCGGCCACTTGGCGCCGTCGCGCGGCCGGGCCCTGCGGGTGCTGGCGGTCTGGCTGCCGGTCTGGCTCGCCCCGCTCGCCGTGCTCTTCCTGCTGACCGGCGAGGCCAGCGTCTGGACCCGGCTGGCCGGCTTCTTCTCGACCATGGGCGTGGTCACCTTCGGCGGCGCCTACGCCGTCCTCTCCTACGTCGCCCAGGCGGCGGTCGACGGCTTTGGCTGGCTCAGGCCCGGCGAAATGGCCGACGGCCTCGGCCTGGCCGAGACCACCCCTGGCCCGCTGATCCTGGTGCTGCAGTTCGTCGGCTTCCTGGCCGCCTACCGCCAGGCCGGCGACCTAGACCCGCTGGTCGCCGGAACCCTCGGGGCGCTGCTGACCACCTGGGTGACCTTCGCCCCGTGCTTCCTGTGGATCTTCCTCGGCGCGCCCTATGTCGAGGCGCTGCGCGGCCACCGCGCCGCCGCCGCCGCGCTCGCCGCGATCACCGCCGCGGTGGTCGGGGTGATCGCCAACCTCGCCCTCTGGTTCGGCCTGCACCTGCTGTTCGGCCAGGTCGTGCGGCTCGGCGGCTGGGGCCCGGACTTCCCGGTGCTGGCCAGCTTCGACTGGCGCCCCGCCGTGCTGGCGCTCGCCGCCGGCGTCGCCATGCTGCGCTTCAAGCTCGGCCTGACCCCGACCCTAATCGCCTGCGCCCTCGGCGGCCTGGCGCTGGGGTCGCTCTAGCTTTCGCCCGCCAGGATCGCCGCCAGCCCCTCGCGATAGGTCGGATAGGCCGGCCGCCAGCCCAGCTCGGCCTTGGCCCGTGCGTTCGAGACCCGGCGGTTCTCGCGGTAGAACCGCTGCGCCTTGACCGGCAGGGCCTCAATGTCCAGTGGCGTGAGCGGCGGTTTAGGCAAACCTAGCAGACGCGCCGCATGGGCGATCACCGCGCTGTTGGCCGCCGGCTCGTCGTCGACCAGGTTGTAGATCCCGCCGGCCCGCGGCCGCGCGATCGAGGCTTCCAGCCCCGCCGCCACGTCGTCGACATGCACCCGGCCGACCACGTGCCCTGGCGCGTCGTAGCGCTTGGCCCGCCCCTCGCGCAGCCGATCGAAGGCCGAGCGGCCGGGGCCGTAGATTCCGGGCAGTCGGTGGATGGTGACGGTCAGGCCCATGCCGCGTCCGACCTCCAGCCAGTCGCGTTCGGCCGCCACCCGCCGCGCGCCCTCCGGCGACTGCGCGGCCAGGCGGCCATGCTCGAACGCCCAGCCGCCGCGCCGGTCGCCATAGACGCCGGTGGTCGAGAGATAGCCGATCCAGTCGGGAAACGCCCCGGCCTTCGCCAGGGCCGGAACCAGCACCTGCAGCGCCGGGCAGCCCTCGGGCCCCGGCGGCGGCGTCACCAGCACCGCCTGCACGTCGGCCAGCCGCTCGGCGATCGCCTGCTTGTCCTCCGCGGGCAGGGGCTCGACGCCCTCGGCGCGCATCGCCTTGGCGGCGGCCGGGTCGCGCCAGGTGGCCGCCACGTCCCAGCCGGCGGCCGCCATCCGTCGCGCCAGGGCGCGTCCGACGAAGCCGTAGCCGTAGACCAGCAGTCGCACGCTCATCGTCTCCTAGAGCAGGTCTCCGATCGCCTGGCGCGCGGCGTCGGCGAACTCGGGGCGTTGCAGGGCGAAGGCGACATTGGCCCGCAGCAGGCCGATCTTGTCGCCGCAGTCATAGGTGGTCCCGTCGTACTCCAGGGCGTGGAAGTCCTGGCCCTTCATCAGCTCGAGCATGGAGTCGGTCAGCTGGATCTCGCCGCCGGCGCCCTTGCCCTGGCGTTCCAGCAACGGGAAGATTTCGGGCTGCAGGATATAGCGGCCGGAGATGATCAGGTTCGACGGCGCGGTTCCCTGCTTGGGCTTCTCGACCATGTCGGTCATCCGGTTGAGCCGGCCCTCGCGCTGGTCCAGGGCGACGATGCCGTACTTGTGGGTCTCGCTGTCGGGAACCGGCTCGACCACCACGATGTTGCCGCCGACCTGCTCATAGGCGGCGACCGCCTGGGCCAGGGCCGGGGTCTGCGCGGCCATCAGCATGTCGGGCAGGATCACGGCGAACGGCTCGTCGCCGATGATGTCGCGGGCGCACCAGACCGCGTGGCCCAGGCCCAGCGGCGCCATCTGGCGGATGAAGCTCATCGAGCCGGGCGGCAGGATGTCCCGCCGCACCTCGGCCAGGACGTCGGTCTTGCCCTTGGCCTCCAGCGCGCCCTCGATCTCCGGGTTGCCGTCGAAATAGTCCTCGATCGCGCCCTGGCCGCGGCTGGTGATGAACACGAAGTGCTCGATCCCGGCGGCCCGCGCCTCCTCGATTACATAGGACAGGATCGGGCGGTCGAAGACGTTCAGCAGGTTTTTCGGCGTGGCGCGCGCCACGGGCAGGACCCGGGTTCCCAGTCCAGCCACCGGCAGCACGGCCTTGCGCACACGTTTGGTCATCCAAGCTCTCCCGCATTCCCCCGTACGGGATGCTCGATAGGCGAGGCCGCAACATGCCAGCCGAAAGTGGACATCAGGTTTCGGCTAAGCTCGGGCATCGCACGATGGAAGAGCTTTTCAACCGATAGAGTTGCCTGAAAGCTAAGGTTTGTGAGTCGGCGCGTCAGCTCAAGCTGAGTTGAAGGGCGCTGTTTTAGAGGTGTTTCGTGATCGGCGGGCCGGAACTCACGAGGCCGTGAACGGTTCACGAGGCGCACTGGCAGTTCGAAATGAAGGGCTTTCCATGAAACTTCGCACCTACACCGGGCTCATCGCGGCTTCGGCTCTGGCCTTGACCTTGGCCGCCTGCGGCAAGAAGGCGGAGGAGGCGACCCCGGCCGCCGATACGGCCGTAACTCCGCCAGCCGACAGCATGGCCGCGACCCCGCCGGCGACCGGCTCGATGGCCGCCACGCCGCCGGCCGGGTCGATGAGCGCGACGCCGCCGGCCACCGGTTCGATGGCGGCGACCCCGCCGCCGGCGACCGAAGTTCCGCCGGCGACCCCGCCGGCCAAGTAGGCCGCTACTCGACGGTCACCGACTTGGCCAGGTTGCGCGGCTGGTCGACATCCGCGCCCTTCTGGACGGCCACGTAATAGGCCAGCAGCTGGATGGGCGCGGAGAAGACCAGCGGCGCGATCAGCGGATCGCACTTGGGCGCGGTCACCACGATGCGGGCGCCCGCCGGGGCGCTGCGTTCGCCCTCCGGATCGGTGATGAACACCACCTGCCCGCCGCGGGCCATGACCTCGCTCATGTTCGAGGCGGATTTTTCGAAATAGCTGTCGAAGGGCGCCAGGATCACGATCGGCGTCGCCTCGTCGACCAGGGCGATGGGGCCGTGCTTCAGTTCGCCGGCGGCATAGCCCTCAGCGTGGATATAGCTGATTTCCTTCAGCTTCAGCGCCCCTTCCAGGGCCAGCGGATACATCGGTCCGCGGCCCAGATAGAGCACGTCGCGGGCCTTCGACACCTCGACCGCGATGGCTTTCACCGCGTCTTCCAGGTTGATCGATTCGGCGATCAGCCGCGGCGCCTCCAGCAGCACCCGCACCAGGCGGTTCTCCTCGGCCTCGTCGATCTTGCCGCGCGCGCGGGCGGCGGCGACGGCCAGGGCGGTCAGCATCGAGACCTGGGCGGTGAAGGCCTTGGTCGACGCGACTCCGATCTCGGGCCCGCAGTGGATCGGCCAGATCACGTCGGCCTCGCGGGCGATGGTCGACTCCACGGTGTTGACCAGGGCCGCGCTCTGCATGCCCTTGGCCTGGCAGTAGCGGAAGGCGGCCAGGGTGTCGGCGGTTTCGCCCGACTGCGAGATGGCGATGGCCAGCGATCCCGGCCGCAGGGCCGGTTCGCGATAGCGGAACTCCGAGGCGACCTCGACGTCGACCGGCAGGTCGGCCATCCGCTCGATCAGGTATTTGCCCAGCATGCCGGCGATGTAGGCCGTGCCGCAGGCGACGATCTGGATGCGGTCCAGCTTCGCGAAGTCGATGTTCCCGGGGATCGTCGTGCGGTCGGTCAGGGCGTCCACATAGGCCGCGATGGTGCGCTGGCACCCCTCGGGCTGGTCGTGGATCTCCTTTTCCATGAAGTGGCGATAGTTGCCCTTCTCCATGACCGCGGCCGAGGCGGCGAGCGTCTTGATGGGCCGATCGGCCGGCGCGCCGCTGGCGTCGAAGATCTTCGCGCCGGCGTGGTCGATGATCACGTAGTCGCCGTCGTCCAGATAGGCGACGCGGTTGGTGAACGGGCCCAGCGCCATGCCGTCCGACCCGACGAACATCTCGCCGTCGCCATAGCCGACCGCCAGCGGCGGGCCGTTGCGCGCGCCGAGGATCACGTCGCCGTCGCCGGTCACCAGCACGGCCAGGGCGTAGGCGCCGCTCAGCCGGTCCAGCGTCGCCTTGAAGGCGGCCAGCGGCTCCAGGCCGTCCTTCAGGTTCTCGTCGACCAGGTGGGCGACCACCTCGCTGTCGGTGTCGCTGGCGAACACCCGGCCCTTGGCCTGCAGTTCGGCCTTCAGCTCGGCGAAGTTCTCGATGATGCCGTTGTGCACCACCGCCACGCGCCCGGCGACGTGCGGGTGGGCGTTGCGTTCGGTCGGCGCGCCGTGGGTAGCCCAGCGGGTGTGGCCGATGCCGGTTTCGGCGACCAGCGGATCGGCCTCCAGCACCGCCTCCAGCTCGCGCAGCTTGCCCGGCGCGCGGCGGCGCTCCAGCACGCCATCGACCTGGGCGGCAAGGCCGGCGCTGTCATAGCCGCGATATTCCAGGCGCTTGAGACTCTCGACCAGACGCCCGGCCACCGGGGACTTGCCGACGATTCCGATGATGCCGCACATGCCGCCCTGGTTCCTTTCGCCGCTCGAAAGCGTGATAATCCTGCGTCGCCTTTAGCATTCGCAAACGCGGCGTCGACTAAATCTGAGTTTCGCATCGTTTCGGGAACACGAATGTCCAAACGCGCCTATTTCGGCACCGACGGTATCCGCGGTCAGGCCAACAGCCACCCGATGACCGCCGAAGTCGCCCTGCGCGTCGGCCTGGCCGCCGCCAAGCTGTTCAAGTCCCAGGACGAGCGTCGTCACCTGGTGGTGATCGGCAAGGACACCCGGCTGTCGGGCTACATGGTCGAACCGGCCCTGGTCGCCGGCTTCGCCAGCGTCGGCATGGACGTGCGCCTGCTGGGGCCGATGCCGACCCCTGGCGTGGCGATGATGACCCGCTCCCTGCGCGCCGACCTCGGCGTGATGATCTCGGCCTCGCACAACCCCTACACCGACAACGGCATCAAGCTGTTCGGCCCGGACGGCTACAAGCTCTCCGACGAGCGCGAGCTCGAGATCGAGGCCCTGATGGGCCAGGGCCTGCACGAGGGCCTCGCCCCGGCGACCGAGCTCGGCCGCGTCGCCCGCGTCGACGACAGCCAGGCCCGCTATGTTGAGATCGCCAAGGCGACCTTCCCGCGCCGGCTTTCGCTGTCGGGCCTGCGCATCGTCATCGATTGCGCCAACGGCGCGGCCTACAAGGTCGCCCCGGTGGTGCTCTACGAACTGGGCGCCGAGGTCATCAAGATCGGGGTCAGCCCCGACGGCACCAACATCAACGAGGACTGCGGCTCGACCCATCCGGAAGCCGTGGCCCGCGCGGTCAAGGAATTCCGCGCCGACATCGGCGTGGCGCTCGACGGCGACGCCGACCGGCTGATCATCTGCGACGAGAAGGGCCACGTGGTCGACGGCGACCAGATCATGGCCCTGATCGCCGACTACTGGGCCAAGCGCGATCGCCTCAACGGCGGCGGCGTGGTCGCCACGGTGATGTCGAACCTCGGCCTCGAACGCTTCCTGGCCGCCCGCAATCTCACGCTCGAACGCACCAAGGTCGGCGACCGCTACGTCATGGCCCGGATGCGCGAGGGCGGCTTCAACCTTGGCGGCGAGCAGTCCGGGCACATGATCATGTCCGACTTCTCGACCACCGGCGACGGTCTGCTGGCCGCGCTGCAGGTGCTCGCCGTGCTCAAGGATTCGAATAAGCCGATGAGCGAGCTGGCCCGCCAGTTCGAGCCGGTGCCGCAGATCCTGGAGAACGTCCGCTTCGCCGGCGGCAAGCCGCTGGAGACCGAGCACGTGAAGGGCGTCATCGCTGACGCCGAGCAGCGCCTGAACGGGTCTGGCCGCATCGTGGTCCGCGCCTCGGGCACCGAGCCGCTGATCCGCGTCATGGCCGAAGGCGACGACGAAAAGCTGGTCCACCAGGTGGTCAAGGACATCGTCGGGGCGGTCAAGAAGGCGGCGGCGTGATGGGCGACCTGGCCGCCTTCATCCGCGGCCTGCCCAAGGCCGAACTGCACCTGCACATCGAGGGCAGCCTTGAGCCCGAGCAGATGTTCGAGTTCGCCCGCCGCAACGGCGTGAAGCTGCCCTTCGCCAGCGTCGAGGAGGTGAGGGCCGCCTACGCCTTCTCGAACCTGCAGGACTTCCTGGATATCTACTACCAGGGCGCCCAGGTGCTGCTGACGGCGGCCGATTTCCACGACCTGGCCATGGCCTATTTCCGCCGCATCGCCGCCGACGGCGCGCGCCACGCCGAGATCTTCTTCGATCCTCAGACCCACACCGACCGCGGCGTGCCGTTCGGCGTGGTGATCGAGGGGCTGCTGTCGGGCATGGACGAGGCCGAACAGAGCCTCGGCGTCACCTCCAAGCTGATCCTCTGCTTCCTGCGCCACCTCTCCGAAGAGGCGGCCTTCGAAACTCTGGAACGGGCGGGGCCCTGGCTCGACCGCATCGCCGGGGTCGGGCTGGATTCCTCCGAGGTCGGCCATCCGCCGGCCAAGTTCGCCAAGGTCTTCGCCGCCGCCCGCAAGCTCGGCCTCAAGGTCGTCGCCCACGCCGGCGAGGAGGGGCCGCCCGACTATGTCTACGAGGCCCTCGACCTGCTGGAGGTCGACCGCATCGACCACGGCAACCGCGCCCTGGAGGACGACGCCCTCACTGAGCGGCTGGTCCGCGAGGGCATGACCCTGACCGTCTGCCCGCTCTCCAACCTCAAGCTCTGCGTGGTCGGCGACCTGACCGCCCATCCGCTCAAGCGGATGCTGGCGCTCGGCCTGCGCGCCACGGTCAATTCCGACGACCCGGCCTATTTCGGCGGCTATCTCGGCCAGAACTGGACCCAGACCGCAGAGGCGCTCAACCTCTCGCGCGACGAGCTGATCGTGCTCGCAAAGAACAGCTTCACCGGCTCGTTCCTCGCCCCTGACGAAATCGCCCGCCACCTCGCGGACGTCGACGCCTACGCAGCGGCGAACTAGCACTCACGAGTATCGTCCCGGTTTGCGAAACAAGACCGGGACTCATGAACACCCGATCATCCCGGATGCGGCTCGGTCTCGCCAACGCGACTGGCGCGGCGCGAATGGATCCCGGACAGCCGCTGCGCGGCTTCCGGGATGACATATGAGGCTAAGCTTCCAGCGCCAGCAGCGCGAAGGTCGCCAGCCAGGGGCGGCGACAGGAAGTTGTCGCCGCCGGGCTCCCTGGCGGGCCCGACGAACAGCGCCGAGATCCTGAACTCTAGCTCGCCCGGCGCGTTGCGTAATCGCAGGAAGACGCTCGGCTGGCCGAGTTATCCACAGTGAAGATCGGCGAGCCCGCGCCGTCTGTTCTTGCGCCTATTTGTCGCAAAGTCGCACGGGACTTTGCAGATCGGTTAATCCGTGTCAGCCTTCTCCCCGTCCCTGCCGCTCGACCGACGGGGATCAAAGAAAAGTCTGGGAGCGAAACATGCCACGACCCGTCGCCTTTGGAGGCGCATCGCGGGGGGCTGCTCGGGGTCTTACCTCGATCGCCTGCCTCGCCTTTGTCGGAATGCTCGCCATCGCCTTCTGGGCCGGCGCTCTTTGGATCGGCAACACCCTGATCCACCTGTTGGCCGGCTGACGCGAAAAAAGGCGGCGCCCATGCGAGCGCCGCCTTCATTGTTTGCGCGACGGGCCCTTTAGGCGCGGCCGATCGAGGCGTACTTGATGCCGCGGCCGCGCACGTCGTCCGGGCGATAGATGTTGCGCAGATCGATCAGCGCCGGGGTCTTCATGACCTCCTTCACGCGGTCGAGGTCGAGCGCGCGGAACTGATCCCATTCGGTGATGATCACCAGGGCGTCGGCGCCGGCCGCCGCCTCGTAGGAATCCGACTTGAACTCGACGCCCGGCAGCAGGTGCTTGGCCTCGTGCGCGCCTTCCGGATCATAGGCCTGGACCTTGGCGCCCATGGCCTGCAGGGCCGGGATGATGTCCAGGCTCGGCGCGTCGCGCATGTCGTCGGTGTTGGGCTTGAAGGTCAGGCCGAGAACGCCGACGGTCTTGCCCGTCAGGTCGCCGGCCATGGTGTCGGCGACCTTCGCCGCCATGGCCTTCTTGCGCGCGTCGTTGATCTCGACGGTGGTCTCGATCAGCCGGGTCGGCGCGCCGGCGGCCGCGGCGGTGCGCACCAGGGCCAGGGTGTCCTTCGGGAAGCAGGAGCCGCCGTAGCCGGGGCCGGCGTGCAGGAACTTGCTGCCGATCCGCTTGTCGAGACCGATGCCGCGGGCGACCTGCTGGACGTCGGCGCCCACCGCCTCGCACAGGTCGGCCATCTCGTTGATGAAGGTGATCTTCATGGCGAGGAAGGCGTTGGCCGCGTACTTGATCAACTCGCTGGTGCGCCGTCCGGTGAACAGGATCGGCGTCTCGTTGAGGAACAGCGGGCGGTAGAGCTCGGTCATCACCGGGCGGGCGCGTTCGTCCTCCATGCCCACCACCACACGGTCGGGGCGCTTGAAGTCCTCGATCGCCGCTCCTTCGCGCAGGAACTCGGGGTTCGAGACCACCGCGAACTGGGCGTCGGGGCGCTTGGCCTTCACGATGCGCTCGATCTCGTCGCCGGTGCCGACCGGCACGGTCGACTTGGTGACGATGACGGTGAAGCCGTCCAGCAGGCCGGCGATCTCCTCGGCGGCGGCGTGGACGTAGGTCATGTCGGCGTGGCCGTTGTCGCGGCGCGGGGGCGTGCCCACGGCGATGAACACCGCGTCGGCCTTCTTCACCGCCTCGGCCGCGTCGGTGTCGAAGAACAGGCGGCCGGCCTGCACGTTCTTGGCGACCAGGACGTCGAGCCCCGGCTCATAGATCGGGATGCCGCCGGCGCGCAGGCGCTCAATCTTGCTGGCGTCCTTGTCGATGCAGGTCACCGTGTGACCGAAGTCGGCGAAACAGGCCCCGCTCACCAGGCCCACATAGCCGGTGCCGATCATCGTGACGTGCATGGGTTATCCTTGAGATCTGTTCCCGCCCCGTTTTTCACCACGCCGCGAGCGCCCCCGCAATCGCACGTCGATCCAGAACGGAACAATGTTCTTTTGAGTAAGCAAGCTGTACGCCAGCGGCGCTAGACTTCCTGATTGTAGGCGCCGACCTGCGGACGTCTGGCCAGCCGCGGCTTTACTTCCTGGCGGAAGAGCGCGCGCATGTCGTCGTCGGACTGCGTGCTTTCCACCACCACGACGATCTCGGGCTTGTTGGACGAGGCCCGCACCAGCACCCAGGAGCCGTCCTCCAGCGCCACGCGCACGCCGTTGACCGTGATCACCTCGACGATCTTGCGGCCGAGGATCGTACCGCCCGCGGCGGCCAGGGCCTGATATTCGGCGACCACGTCGTCGACGACGCCGTACTTTTCCTCATCGGCGCAGTGCGGCGACATGGTCAGCGAGGTGAAGGCCACCGGCAGAGCGGCCTTCAGCTGCGAGAGCGTCTTGCCCGGATTGCGGTCCAGCATCGACAGGATGGCGGCCGCCGCGGTCAGGCCGCAGTCGTAGCCGTTGCCCAGCGGCGGATTGAAGAAGAAGTGGCCGCTCTTCTCGAACCCGGCCAGGGCGCCGATCTCGGCGGTCTTGCGCTTGATGTAGCTGTGGCCGGTCTTCCAGTAGACGGTCTTGGCGCCGTTAGCCGCCAGCACCGGATCGGTGGCGAACAGGCCGGTGGACTTCACGTCGACCACGAAGGTCGCATCCTTGTGCAGCGCCGACAGGTCGCGCGCCAGCATCAGGCCGATCTTGTCGGCGAAGATCTCCTCGCCGGTGTCGTCGACGACGCCGCAGCGGTCGCCGTCGCCGTCGAAGCCCAGCGCCAGGTCCGCGCCATGCTCTTTGACGGCCTTGGCCATCTCCTTGAGCATTTCATGGTCTTCGGGATTGGGGTTGTAGCGCGGGAAGCTCCAGTCGAGGTCGCAGTCCATCTCGATGACCTCGACGCCCATGTTGCGCAGGGCTTGCGGCGCGAAGGCCCCGGCCGTGCCGTTGCCGCAGGCGCAGACCACCTTCAGCGGCCGCTTGATCTGCGCGCGCTTGGAGACGTCGTCGATGAAGGTCTGGGCGAAGCCCTGCACGTGGGTCAGCGAGCCGCCGGGACGGGTCTTGCCCGCGCCGCCGAGCACGATCTCCTTCAGGCGGCCCATCTCGACCGGGCCGAAGGTCAGCGGCCGCTGGGCGCCCATCTTCACGCCGGTCCAGCCGTTCTCGTTGTGGCTGGCGGTGACCATCGCCACGCAGGGCGCATCGAGCGCGAACTGTGCGAAATAGGCGGTCGGCGACAGCGCCAGCCCGATGTCGACCACCTCGCAGCCGGCCGCCACCAGCCCGACGGTCAGCGCCTGTTTGATCGACAGCGAATAGGACCGATAGTCGTGCCCGACGACGATCTTCGTTTGCCCGAGTTCGTGGATGTAGGTCCCAAGACCCAGCCCCAGCGCCTCGATGCCCAGCAGGTTGATCTCCGGCCCGAACAGCCAGCGCGCGTCGTATTCGCGGAAGCCGGTCGCCTTCACCAGCGGGGTGACTTCGTATTCGAACGTATTGGGCGTGAGATCGGCGCGCGGGACGGGCAGCATCGTAACTCCGTTATCTCTGTCTCGTGGCTCTTAAAGGCCCGCAGACCTTAAGACCATGCGAACGCGAACCTTCGGCGGCCGTTTCGTGACGATCCGTCAGACCCCGGCGCGAACCAGGTCGTGCACCCGCAGGATGCCGACCGGCCGCCCGTCCTCGACCACGAACAGCACCGTGACCATCGGCAGCGGGTCGCTCATCAGCGCCAGGGCCTCGGCCGCCAGCATCTGCGGCGGCGCGGTCTTTTTGGGGCCTGCGGTCATCACCTCGCCAGCGGTGTGGGTCAGCAGGCCGTCGAGATGGCGGCGCAGGTCGCCGTCGGTGATGACGCCCTTCAGCGCCCCGGTCGCATCGGTCACCCCGATGATCCCGAACGCCTTTTCGGTCATCACCAGCAGCGCCTCGGACATCGGCGTCGCTTCGCCGACCAGCGGCAGCTCGTCCTTGCCGTGCATCAGGTCGCCGACCGTACGCAGCATGGCGCCCAGCTTGCCGCCCGGGTGGAAGATCTTGAAGTCCTTGGCGCTGAACCCGCGGCGCTCCAGCAGCGACACCGCCAGGGCGTCGCCGATGGCGATCTGCAGGGTGGTCGAGGTGGTCGGCGCCTTGACCTCGGAGGTCACCTCGGTGGCGTCGGCCAGCAGCAGCGCCACGTCGGCCGCCTGGCCCAGCGGGCTGTCGGCGAAGGCGGTCAGCGCGATCAGCGGGATGTGGAAGCGCCGCGAATAGGCGATGACGTCGGCCAGCTCCTGGTTCTGACCGGACTTCGACAGCGCCAGGATAACGTCGCCCTCGGCGATCATACCCAGGTCGCCGTGGCTGGCCTCATTGGCGTGCACGAAGAAGGCCGGAGCCCCGGTCGAGGCGAAGGTCGCGGCGATCTTCTTGGCCACGTGCCCCGACTTGCCGATGCCGGTGCAGATCACCCGGCCCTTGGCGGCGAACAGCAGGTCGACGGCCTTCTCGAAGGCCTCGCCCAGAGTGTCGGCCTGCAGGCGCAGGGCGTCGGCCTCGGCGGTCAGCACGCGCCGACCCACGGCGACGGCGTCGAACTTGGTCATCTGGGCGGCGTCCGTCATTTGGTGGGGCTGAGCTTCTGGGCTTGGATGTCGGCGACCGCCTCGCGCGCGGCCTTGATCCGCTGCTCGGAGGCTGCGGTCTCGCGCTGCATGGCGGCCTTGGCCTGGGCCGTCTGCTGCACGGGCATGTGGCCGAACGGTCCGGGCGAGCGGGCGCCCAGGCCCTGGGGCCATACGGCGGCCAGCGCCACAAGGGCGAGCGCCAGGATCGCGGCGAGCGGGTAGAACAGGCGATCGGACATGGGTGCTCATATAGACAGCGCCGCCCTCATCGGCCAGCGGACCTTGACGCTGGGGGCGCCGGGCCTTAGCCCGCTGGCAACCTGCAGACGGAGCGCCGCGCCTTGCCCACCTTGATCCTTCTTCGCCACGGCCAGAGCCAATGGAACCTCGAAGACCGCTTCACCGGTTGGGTGGACGTCGACCTGACCGACGAGGGCGAGGCCCAGGCCAAGAAGGGCGGCGAGCTGATCAAGGCGGCCGGGCTGCAGATCGACCGCGCCTACACCTCGGTGCTGACCCGCGCCATCCGCACCCTCTGGCTGGCCCTCACCGCCGCCGGCCAGGTGTTCGTGCCCGAGACCAAGGACTGGCGCCTGAACGAACGCCACTACGGCGGGCTGACCGGCCTCAACAAGACGCAGACCGCCGCCAAGCACGGTGATGACCAGGTCAAGGTGTGGCGCCGTTCGTACGACGTGCCGCCGCCGCCGCTGGCGCCGGGCGGCGAGTTCGATTTCTCCAAGGACCGCCGCTACGCCGGCGCCGTGTTGCCCGACACTGAGAGCCTGAAGACCACCCTCGACCGTGTGCAGCCCTACTGGGACGCCGAGATTGCACCGCACTTGAAAGCCGGTGAGACCCTGCTGGTTGCGGCGCATGGCAATTCTCTACGCGCGATTGTGAAGCTGCTGTTCGACCTGTCTGACGAGGCCATCATCGGCGTCGAAATTCCGACCGGAAACCCGCTGCTGATCGAGCTCGACGCTAACCTTAAGCCGACCTCGGCGCGCTATCTCGACGAGGCCCGCGCCACGGCCCTGCCGCCGGTCGCATGACCTCGGGCGCCGACCTTGCGCACATGCGCCGCGCCATCGCCCTGGCGCGGACGCATGTCGGCCTGACCGGGGACAATCCCAGCGTCGGCTGCGTGCTGGTCAAGGACGGCGTCGTCGTCGGCGAGGGGGTCACCGCCACCGGCGGTCGTCCCCACGCCGAGGAGCAGGCTATTGAAAAAGCGGGTGAAAACGCGCGCGGCGCGGTCGCCTACGTGACCTTGGAACCGTGCGGCGCGCGCTCGTCGGGCGCGGCGTCCTGCTCGCAGCGGCTGGTCGCGGCCGGCGTCGCCGAGGTGGTGATCGCCTGCGAGGACGCCTCGCCCTACGCCTCCGGCCAGGGGGCCGAGCGACTGGCGGCGGCCGGCGTCCCGGTGCGGCTCGGCGTGCTCGCCGACGAGGCCGCGGGCCTCTATGAAACCTACCGGCCGCCCCGCAATTAACCACCGCAACCTAACCCGCGGAAAGAGCGTGTTAATTACGCGGGCCTAGGATCGGACCCTGAAAGTCAGTGGGGTTTCCGATGTCCGCCCAGAGCGCTCCAGCCCAGGAGTTGCGCAGGCTCGATCAGCATGAGCTCGACGCCGTCTGCGCCAAGCACGACCGCCTTTGGACCTCGAAGCCGGGCGGCGCCCGCGCCGTGTTCGCCTGGAAGGATCTCTCGGGGCTCGACCTGCGCGGCAAGAACCTCTGTGACGCCGACCTGACCGGCGCCGTGCTCGCCAACTGCCAGATGCAGGGCGTGCGCCTGGACCACGCCAACCTGTTCGGCGCCGATCTGCAGAACGCCAACCTGACCGACGCTTCGCTGCGTCGGGCCGACCTGCGCGGCGCGTGCCTGCGCGGGGCCAACCTGACCGCCGCCGACATGTTCGAGGCCGACCTGCGCGAAGGCTCGATCGCCGTCGGCGACCGCGACAAGGGCCTGCGGGTGCTCGAGCATATCAACCGGGTGGGCGAGGCGTCGGGCGCGATCCTGGCCGGGGCCAACCTCGAACGCTCGCGGCTGTCGGGCGTCATGGCGATCAAGGCCGACTTCAGCGACGCGATCCTCAAGGACGCCAAGCTGGTCCGCGCCAACCTCAAGCAAGCCAACATGTCGGGCGCCAACATGGCCGGCGCGGACCTGTCGGGGGCGGACCTGGCCGGCGCGGACCTGCGCGACGTGATCCTGGTCGGGGCCAAGACCTTCGCCTGGAACGTCAGCCAGGCCGACATGCGCGGCGTGCTGACCGACGATCCGGTCGGCAAGTCGGTGCAGGACCTGCCCTACAAGACGATGATCCGCGACCATGCCAAATGGTGCGAGACCGGCGGCGCCGAAGGCACGCCCAGCGTCTTCGACAACGCCGACCTGCGGGCGCTGGAGACCATCCGCGGCTTCAACCTGACCGCGTTGTCGGCCAAGGGCGCGGTGTTCTACGGCCTCGACATGGAGGGCGTGCAGCTGCAAGGCGCGCAGCTCGACGGCGCCGACCTGCGCAACTGCAACCTGCGACGTGCGGATCTGCGCGGCGCGCGCCTGATCGGGGCCAAGCTGTCGGGCGCCGACCTGCGCGACGCCCAGATGGGCCCGCTGCTGCTGGGCGCGGACCGCACCTTGCCGAGCAACCTGACCGGGGCGACGTTGAAGAACGCCGACCTGGCGCGCGCCGACTGCCGCCACGCGATCTTCGTCGACGCCGACCTCAGCCGGGCGAACTTCACCAGCGCCATGGTCCGCAACGCCAACCTGACCAACGCCCAGAAGTGGGGCGCGCGCGGGCTCGAAGACGTGATCTGACGCCGCGTGGGCTGACGCCCGGGCAAGACGCTATCCTCGGCGTCCGCCAGGGAGAGCGCCGCATGCAAACCGTCAGTGTCGAAGTCCGCGGCCGCACAGCGGTCGTCACCATCGAGCGGCCCGAGCGCCGCAACGCCGTCGACGGCGCCACCGCCCAGGCGCTCTACGACGCCTTCAAGGCCTTCGACGCCGACGCGGCGCTGGATGTCGCGGTGCTGCAGGGCCGCGGCGGGGCGTTCTGCGCCGGCGCCGATCTCAAGGGCGTCAGCGAGGGACGCGGCAATCCGGTCCACCGCGACGGCGACCTCGGGCCGATGGGCTGCACGCGCCTGGCCCTTTCCAAGCCGGTCATCGCCGCCGTCGAAGGCCACGCCGTCGCCGGCGGGCTGGAGGTCGCGGCCTGGTGCGACCTGCGTGTCGCGGCCGAGGACGCGGTGTTCGGGGTGTTTTGCCGCCGGTTCGGCGTGCCGCTGATCGACCTGGGCACCGTGCGGCTGCCGCGGCTGATCGGCCATTCGCGGGCCATGGACCTGATCCTGACCGGGCGTCCGGTCGGCGCCAAGGAGGCGTTCGAGATCGGGCTCGCCAACCGCCTGGCCCCCAGCGGCGGAGCGCTGGAGGCGGCGCTGGAGCTGGCCGCGCAGATCGGCGCCTTCCCGCAGACCTGCCTGCGCAACGACCGGGCCTCGGCGATCGCCCAGTGGTCGATGGACTGGGACAGCGCCACCCGATTGGAGGTCGAGCTGGGCCGCGCCACCCTGGCCAGCGGCGAGGCGCGCGACGGCGCGACCCGCTTCGCCTCCGGTCAGGGGCGGCACGGGGCGTTCTGAGGCCAAAAGAAAGGGCGGCGCCTTGCGGCGCCGCCCTGCACAGTCTGGGAGGGGAGTGGGGCGGCGCAGGTCGCTGCGCCGCCCCGGAGGGCTGGAAGCCGCCTCGGGGGGAGGTTAGGCGGCCTTCTCGCCTTCGATCAGGTTGGCTTCGGTCGCGGTCGAAATCGCGATCGTGCGGGGCTTCAGGGCCTCGGGGAGCTCACGCTTCAGCGAGATGGACAGCAGGCCGTCGGCGAGCTTGGCCTCGGTGACCACCACGTAGTCGGCAAGCTGGAACCGGCGCTCGAAGTTGCGCTCGGCCAGGCCGCGATGGAGGAACCGGCGCTGGTCGTCGTTGGCGGCCTTGCGGCCCTGGACGGTCAGGAGGTTTTCCTTGACCTCGATGTTCAGTTCATCCGGACGGAAGCCGGCGACCGCGATCTCGACGCGGTAGGCGTTCTCGTCGGTGCGCTCGATGTTGTAGGGCGGATAGCCGGCGGCGGCGTCGGCGCTGGCGGTCTCCAGCAGCGAGGCCAGGCGGTCGAAGCCCACGACAGAGCGGTAGAGCGGGGAGAAGTCGATCGTACGCATGAGTTGGTACCTTCTTGGCTTAAGCAAGGTTGCGTGGTTCGGACTGCACGCGAGCCGCAATCGGCCTCGCCCTGTGTCCGGAAGGCCCGGATGACCAGCGCCTTCGAATGGTTAGGTGGGAGGCGATTTGTCCCGTTCAAGACCTGCGCCGGGCAACAATCGTGCATGGCCAGGCCGGCGAGCGCGCAAGCCGGGTTGCCAGCGGCGCGGGCCCGTCTAGGCTGCGCCGCGTCCAGGAAAACAACCAGAAGGCACGATGCAGATGTCCCCCCGTATGTTCGCGCTCGCCACCGCCGCGGCGATCGCCGTCATCGCCCAGCCGGCGATCGCGTCGGCTGAAGACGCGGCCCTGAAGGCCGCCATCGCCGGCCCGCAGCGCGGCGCCGACCATGTCGCCCGCGACCCCGCGCGCCATCCCTATGAGAGCCTTGAATTCTGGGGCGTGAAGCCGAAGGCTACGGTCATCGAGATCTCGCCCGGCTCGGGCTACTGGACCGAGATCCTGGCCCCCTACGCCAAGGCCACCGGCGGGAGCTATGTCGCCGGCGTCGCCGACCTGGCCAATCCCAAGCTGTCGGACGGCGCGCGCAAGGGCCGCGCCGACTTCGAGGCCAAGTACGCCGACCAGGCCAAGTTCGGCCCGATCACCTATGTCGGCTTCGGCCCGGTCTCCGGTCCGCTCGGCGCGCCGGGTTCGGCCGACGTGGTGATCACCGCCCGCAACGTCCACAACTGGATGGGCCAGCCGGGCATGCTGGACAAGGTGTTCAAGGACTTCCACGACGTGCTGAAGCCCGGCGGCGTGCTGGCGGTCGAAGAGCACCGCTCCGACCCCACCCGCGCCCAGGTCCCCGGTGCGTCCGACGGCTATGTCGCGACCGACTTCGTGATCGCCACGGCCGAGAAGGCCGGCTTCAAGCTGGCCGCCAAGTCCGAGATCAACGCCAACGCCAAGGACACCAAGGACCACCCGTTCGGGGTCTGGACCCTGCCGCCGGTCCGCCGCTCGCCGGCCGCCGACAAGCCCGATCCGAGCTTCGACCGCGCCAAGTACGACGCCATCGGCGAAAGCGACCGCATGACCCTGCGGTTCGTCAAACAGTAGGGCCACGCTTTGACCATCGTCCCGGGTCAGGTAAGCCGCTCGGGACGATGGCGGGTTTGGAAATTCGATGCGGCGTATTCTTGCAGGTTCGGCGGCTTCCTTCTCGCGGCGGGGCGCCCTGATCGGCGCCCTGGCGCTGGCCGCGTGCGGCAAGAAGGGCGAGGCCGAGCCTGCGCCGACCAAGGCCGCGCGCAACATGACGCTGCAGGATGCGGTCGCCGGCGACTGGCGCGCGGCCGCCGACAAGGCGCGCGACGCCTGGCGCCATCCGGTTGAAACCCTGGAATTCTGGGGCCTGAAGCCCGGCCAGACCGTGGTCGAGTTCTGGCCCGGCGCCGGCTGGTACACCGACATCCTCGCGCCGTACCTGGCGGCGAACAAAGGCAAGCTGATCGCCGCCGACCTCGAGCCGACCGATCCGGCCTCGACCGAGATCGTCGAAGCCTATCGCGCGCGCCTCAAGGCCAAGCCGAAGATCTATGGCGAGGTCGAGATCACCGCCTTTGGCCCGACCAGCGGCCCGGTGGCCCCCGCCGCCAGCGCCGACCTGGTGCTGTTCCTGCGCAACCTGCACAACTGGATGGCGGCCGGCATCGCCGAGAAGGCGTTCCGCGACGCCTTCGCCGCGCTCAAGCCTGGCGGCGTGCTGGGGATCGAGGAGCACCGCGCCCCGCCGGGCGGGGTGCAGGACGTGCTCGCCGCCAACGGCTACGTCCAGGAAGCCTACGCCGTGCGCCTGGCGCAGGAGGCCGGCTTCGTCCTCGACAAGACCAGCGAGATCAACGCCAATCCGGCCGACGACCGCGACCACCCGTTCGGGGTCTGGACCCTGCCGCCCGTGCGTCTCAGCGCGCCGCGCGGCGAGCCGGCGGACCCCAACTTCGACCGCGCGCCCTACGATGCGATCGGCGAGAGCGACCGCATGACCCTGCGGCTGGTGAAACCCGCCGGCTAGAGGTTATCCCCTAAAGCTGTTCCTTGTAGCTGGCGATGATCTGCTCGTTGGGGACCGGGACCTTTCCCATCTCCAGCTGCTCGAAGATCATCTCCGCGCCGGAGGGCAGGGCGCTGCGCTCGACCTGGGCGTCGGCCTCCCACAGCCGCGCGCGCATGATCGCCTTCGGACAGTGCAGGAAGGCCTCCTCGACCGCGATCATCACCACCAGGCGCGGCGTCTTGCCGAACTCGACGAACTTGGCGAGCAACTCGGGATCGGCGGTGGCGCTGGCCCGGCCGTTGACCCGCAGCACGTCGTCAAAGCCCGGGATCATGAACATCAGGCCGATGCGGCCAGGGCCCGACAGCAGGTTGCGTATGGTGTCGAGCCGGTTGTTGCCGGGTCGGTCGGGCAGGTAGAGCGTGCGCCCGTCCTCGCTGACATGCACGAAGCCCGGCTCACCGCCGCGGGGCGAGACATCCATGGCGCCGTCCGGGCCGGCCGCGCTGACCACGCAGAACGGCGAGAGGCCGATGAAGGCGCGGCCGTGCTTCTCGACATGATCCAGCACCTTGTCGAGCACCAGCTTTCCCGGTGGGCGATAGAGCTCGTCGAGGCCGGCGAGATCGAGGGTCTTCATGGGCGTTCTCCCCGTTCTTATTGAGAATTGATCGCAACATGCGCTTGATCGGCCGCGCTGTCATCCCAAGATGAACGGGCCTGCGCCCGGTTCTGTCAGCATGCAGTCACCTGCAAGCCGCTAGCCTGCCGGGAACTCGATGCGCTAAAGGCCAGACATGCTCCGAAACGCCACGCTCGCCCTGATCCCCGCCGTCCTGCTGCTGGCCGCGCCCGCCGCGGCCCAGGAACAGACGATCCTGCCGGGCTACTGGGACGTGACGAACAAGGTCTCGGCGATCATCAGCCAGACCAAGACCGAGAAGCGTTGCATCACGCCGGCCGAGGTCTCCAAGTTTGTGATGGGGCCGTCGAACCGCCACTACAAGTGCGACTACCCGACCCGGGTGTTCAAGGACGGCAAGATCCGTCTGAAGGGGACCTGCGCCACCAAGAACGGCAGCAAGGCGGCGCTCGAGGCGACTGGGACCTACTCGCCGACCACCTTCACCATGAACGCCAAGATCAGCACCACCTACGCCGGGGTGCCGCTCAGCGGCATCGCGACCACCACCGCCCGGCGGATCAGGGAGACCTGCCCGGCGGCGGCGCCCGCCTCTTAACCAAGCCTGCGACGAAATCGCCGCTCAAACCCTGGCTGAGCCGTTTACTTGGCTCGCGCTTGAGGCGAAGCTGCCGCTCACGACGATGTGAGGCGGTGCGTATGACGACGACTCTTGAAGAACTGACCCAGCGCGTGGCGGCCGCCGTGGGCGAGGACTCCGGCCTGGGCAGGACGTTCAAGGTCGACCTCCGCGGCGAAGGCTTCATCCATATCGACGGCGCCTCGGTGACCAACGAGGACAAGCCGGCCGACCTGACGGTTTCGATCAGCCGCAAGGACCTCAAGGCGCTGGGCGCGGGCGAGCTCAACCCGATGACCGCGGTGATCACCGGCCGCCTCAAGGTTTCGGACATGGGCCTGGCCATGTCGCTGCAGCCGCAGATGCAGGCCTTGTTCGCCAAACTGGGATGAGCATGTCGCCGGCACCTTTGATCTCCATTCCAAGCGCGCCGGTTCCGGCCGGCGCCGAGGCGGCCTGGTTCGACGGCGCGGGCAAGGCCCGGCTTCGAGCGGCGCTGTTCCCGGCTCGCGGCGCGGTCCGCGGCTCCATCGTGCTCAGTGGCGGACGCACCGAGCCGATCGAGAAATACCTCGAGGTCATCGAGGATCTCACCGGCCGCGGCTATGTGGTGCTGGCCCACGACTGGCGCGGCCAGGGGCTGTCGCACCGCGAGCTTCCCGACCGGCTGGCCGGCCACGCCCGCGGCTATGAGGCGTTCCTGGCCGACTACCACGCCATGCTCGCCGCCTATGAGAGCCGGCTGCCGCAACCGTGGTTCGCCATCGGCCATTCGATGGGCGGCTGCCTGACGCTGCTGGCGTTGGCCAAGGGCGAGGCGGCCCGGTTCCAGGGCGCGATCCTCTGCGCGCCGATGCTGGGGCTGCAGCTCGGCAAGACCTCGCCGACGGCGGCGCGGCTGATGGCCGGCCTCAACGTCCTGCTTGGCCGGGGCGGGGCCTATGCGCGTCCGGCCGGTCCGGCCGAGACCTTTGAAACCAACGTCCTGACCCACGACCGCGTCCGCTACGAGCGGGCCAAGGCGCAGGTGCGCGCCGAACCCAAGCTGGACCTCGGCGGGCCCACCTGGGGCTGGATCGACTTCGCGCTGAAGGCCACCGCCTACCTCTCGCGGCCCGAAAACTTGAAAAGCGTGACGATTCCGGTCGTCATCGTGTCGGCCGAACAGGATCGACTCGTCGACAACACCGCCCAGCGTGCGGCCGCGAGGAACCTGCCTGCGGGCGAGTTCGTCAATGTCGCCGGCGCGTTCCACGAAATTCTCATGGAGACGGACACAATGCGGAACATCTTCCTGCGTGCGTTGGACGCCTTGCTAGGCCGCTCGGCCCCCGCGCCGGCTGCGCCCAAGCCGGCAGAGCCTGCGCCTGCGCCCAAGGCCGCCGCAGCGCCGGCTTCCGCACCTGCGCCCGCTCCGGCTCCGGTCGCCGAGGTCAAGTCCGCACCTGCGCAGCCTGCGCCCAAGGCCGCTGAGCCCGCCCCGGCCGCTCCGGCCGTCGCCGTAGAGGCCAAACCGGCCGCTGCGAAGGCGTCCGCCAAGCCCAAGGCGGCGCCGAAACCGAAGGCCGCGGCCAAGCCCGCCGCCAAGCCGGCCGCCGCTGCGGAACCCAAGGCGGCCCCGGCCGCTAAACCCGCGACGAAGGCTGCCGCCAAACCCGCTGCTAAGGCCGCTGCGCCCAAGGCGGCTGCGCCTCCGAAGGCGGTGAAGCCGAAGGCCGAGGCGCCGAAGGCCAAGCCTGCCGCCAAGGCCGCTCCCAAGGCTGCAGCGAAACCCGCCGCAGCGAAGGCCCCGGCGGCCAAGGCCGCGGCTCCAAAGGCGGCCGCCAAGAAGGCTCCGGCCGCGAAGAAGTAGCTATTTCGCCGAGCGGCGCAGGGCGACCAGGGCCTCGTCGAGGCAGGCCCGGTCGCCGGCGATGGCGATCTGCCCGCCGTTCGGCCCCACCGGCTGGCCGCGCCAGTTGGTGACCAGGCCGCCGGCCCCTTCAATCAGGGGAATGGCCGACTCGATGTCCCAGGACTTCAGACCCGCCTCGATCACCATGTCCATCTTGCCCATGGCGACCATGGCGTAGGCGTAGGCGTCGCAGCCCAGCCGCGCCAGCCGCGCGGCGGCGCGCACCTGGGTCCAGGCGCCCAGTTCTGCGCCGTCGAAACAGGCCTCGGGATCGGTGGTGGCGATGGTCGCGTCGGTCAGCTTGGGACAGGCGCGGACCTTGAGGGGGGTGACCTCGCCGCGGGCCAGCAGGCGCGATCCGCCCGCGTGGCCGATGAAGACTTCGTCCAGATACGGCTGGCCGATGGAGCCGAGGACGGGGCGGCCCTGGTGGCGCAGGCCGATCAGCGTCGTCCAGAGCGGCAGTCCAGCGACAAAGGCGCGCGTGCCGTCCACGGGATCGAGCACCCACACGAACTCAGCGTCGGGGCGGTCTTCGCCGTACTCCTCGCCGATGACGCCGTGCTCGGGGAAACGGGCGGCGATCATTTCGCGGATCGCGGCCTCCGCGCCCTTGTCGGCGGCGGTGACGGGATCGAAGCCGCGCATGCCGCCCTTGTCCTCCAGCCCGTGGTCGGACCGGAAGTAGGGCAGGGTCACGCGCGCCGCGGCGGCGTTGAGTTCGAGAAGGAAGGCGTCGAGTTCGGCCAGACGGCCGGCGGCAAGGGCGGGCATGGCGACCGCTTTACCCTGCCGCCGGCCTCCGCGATATCCCCTGTCGAGGATCGCCAGGTCGGGCGCAAGCAGTTGGGCGTCAGGCCGCTTCGTGTTCGCCGTTCAGCGACTTGGCGAGATCGAGCAGACGGCGGCGCGGACGCTCGCCCAGTTGGTAGTACGCGCGGATGAGATCGAGGGTCTCCTTGCTGCCCAGGACCTCGCCGCCGGCCTCGCCCGGACCTTCGCCCAGCGCTTGCTCGCGCTGCGCGGCGTCCGCCAGGCCGTCGTAGAAGTAGCCGACCGGCACTTCCAGCGCTTCGGACAGCTGCCACAGGCGGGCCGCCGAAATGCGGTTGGCGCCGCACTCGTATTTCTGAATCTGCTGGAACCGCACGCCGCAGGCGCCGGCCAGCTGTTGTTGGGTCAGACCCAGCAGGCGCCGCCGCCGGCGCAGCCGCTTGCCCAGGTGAACGTCGATGTTGCTGCCCATGGGTTCCATCGCCCCCGGTCCTTCTGCTTGCCGCCCGTCCCAAAGCGAGACGGCCTGACCTGAATTTCGCAAGTCGCGCGCCAAGCGAGCGCTGTTCGCGTTGCGCGACAGGGAACGACGCGACTAGTAGAGGGCATGACGCAGGCTAAGCCCCCGGTGGCGCAGGATCTTTTGTGGCGGTTGGAGGCCCTGGCCTTCGACGTGGTGATCGCGTTCGCGCGGATGCTGCCGGTCGACCTGGTGTCAGATTTCGGCGCCTGGTTCTTCAAGACCCTCGGCCCGCTGACCAGCGCCCAGAAGGTGGCCGAGACCAATCTGCGCATCGCCTTTCCGCAGGCCTCGGACGCGGAGATCGCCGATCTGCTGAAGGCGCAGTGGGACAATACCGGCCGCACCTTCCTGGAACTGCTGATCATGGACCGGATCATCGGCGCGCCCGACCGGGTCGAGATCGTGAACGGCCAACGCTTCGACGAGATCGCCGCCAACCAGGAACCGGTGGTGTTCGTTTCGGGTCACTTTGCGAATTTCGAGGTGATGCCCGCGGCGATCGTCAACTCGCCGGTGAAGTGCCAGATCACCTATCGGGCGATGAACAACCCGCATGTCGAAAAGCGGGTGCGCGACTACCGCTTCCGCTACGGCGTCCGCTATTTCGCGCCGAAGGGCGGCGACGGCGCGCGCGAACTGCTGGCGGCGCTCGGGCGCGGCGAGTCCGTGGCGCTGATGAACGACCAGAAGTTCAATGGCGGGGTGGCCGCGCCGTTCTTCGGGGTCACCTGCCACACGGCGCCCGGCCCCTCGCGCCTGGCCCTGCGGTTCAACACCGTGCTGCAGCCGATGTCGGTGCAGCGGGGGCGCAAGGCCCGCTTCCGAGTGGTGGTGCACGAGCCGATCCACCTGGAGCACACCGGCAATACGACCGCCGACATCGAGGCCGGGGTGCGCAAGATCAACGCGATGATCGAGGGCTGGGTGCGCGAGCGTCCGGCCGAGTGGTTCTGGACCCACAAGCGCTGGCCGAACGACACCTACCGGCGCGGGCGCTGAGCAAGCCCTAGGCAGGTCCGGGCACGCCGACCATCAGCATCGGGTTCATGTGCCGCCCGCGCCATTTCAGCCGCCAGCAGAGGTGCGGGCCGGTGGCTCGGCCCGTGGCCCCGACCGCGCCGATGCGCTGGCCGCGCGCCAGGCTCTCGCCGCGGGCGACATCGACGCTGCTGAGGTGAAGATAGGCCGAGACCACGCCCTGGCCGTGGTCGATCATGACGATGCCGCCCTCGTACAGCATGCGCGGGTCGGCCAGCACCACCAGTCCCCCGGCGGGGGCGGTCACCGCCGTGCCGGTCGGGGCGGCCAGGTCGATGCCGTAGTGCGGCGGGCGCGGCCGTCCGTCGATGATCCTTTGGCCGCCGAACCGCGCGGTGACCCGGAAGTCGCGCAGCGGCGCTGAGAAGCCGGTCCTGAAGTCGTCGCGATCGGTGACGCTGGCGAAGGCGGCGGCCTTGCGGCGGCTCTCGTCGGCGATGCGCGCCTCCAGTTCGGCGCTGGCCTGGCCCTGATAGACCCGCCGCAGGCCCTTGATGCGCTGGATGTCGTACTCGGCGCGGTCGATCTGCAGGTCGCGCACCAGGTCCGCGCCGCGAGCGTCGATGCGCACCTGCGCGCGCGGGCCGGCGTCGCGGTCGAAGCCGAGATAGAAGAACCCATTGTCGGAAGCGCGGGCGACCGCCTGGCCGTCCAGCAGCACCTTGGCGCGGGGCGTCGTACGGCCGATGGCGAAGCCGCTCTGCTGCATGCGTCCGCTCAGCGCCAGGTCGGCGGCCTGGGCGGGGACGGCGAGTGCGGCGGAGGCCAGCCCGAGAACCGCCGTGCGGCGGTTCAGCGGGACGTCAGGGATGCAGCTCTTTCCACCGCGCCAGCGCTTCGACCGGCGTGGCGTAGGCTTCCTGGAGGGCTGGGTTCCAGTAGCGCAGGGCCTCCACCGGGATCTTCACCTTGGAGACGGCGCAGATCACGTAGCGTCCCGGCTTAAGCACGACGAACTCGCCGTCGCCGTAGTGGAGCGAAGCGATGTCGGAGCCGGTGAGGTCGCGGTCGTGGGCGTTCATGGAAACCTATGTAGCGCGCCGGAGGCGGCGAGAACAGGGCGCCGCCCGACTTCGCCCCGGCGACGCGGTCAGAACAGGTCGCCCTGGTTGGACGGGGGCGGCGGCTTGGGCGCGCGGGTCGGCTTTGCCGTCGGCGCCGGAGTCGGCGTCGCGGGCGGCGCGGCGCTGGGGGTCCCGTCGATGGTCGCCTCGCGGCTCTGGTCGGCGAAGACCAGCCGCACGCCTTCGCCGCTGGCCAGGGTGGCGCCTTCGCGCACGAGCGAGCCGTCGGCGCGGTGCACGCGGGCGAAGCCGCGCTTCAAGGGCGCGCTCGGGTCGACCGAGGCGTAGAGCTTCGAAAGGCTGGAGAGCCGCTCGGCGGTGCGGTCCAGGCCGCGGGTCATCGCTGGCTTCAGGCGCAGAACCAGCCGCGCGAGCCGGTCGGCGTGGACCTGCTGGGGCCGTTGCAGCAGGCTCGGCGACAGCCGCGAGGAGACCCGCACCAGGTCGGTGTGGTGCGCCGCCACGTTGCGCGACAGCCCCGCGCCCAGCCGGCTGGAGGCCAGGTTGAACCGCTGGGCGGCCATCTCCACCAGGTCCGGAACGCGGGCCAGCGCGCGGCCGGCGTGCTCGACCCGGCCGCGGCGGTCTTCCACCGTGCGTCCGCCGCAACGGTGCAGCCGGGCCGAGAGGTCGCCGATATAGGCCTTCAGTTCGGCCAGCACCGGCGTGGCCATCTCGGCGGCGGCGGTCGGCGTCGGGGCGCGGCGATCGGACACGAAGTCGATCAGGGTGGTGTCGGTCTCGTGCCCGACGGCCGAGATCAGCGGGATGGTCCCCGCCGCCACCGCGCGGGCCAGAGCCTCGTCGTTGAAGGCCCAGAGATCCTCGACCGAGCCGCCGCCGCGGGCGACGATCAGGATGTCGGGGCGCGGCACGGGGCCGTCGGGCGCCATGGCGTTGAAGCGGGCGATGGCGTTGGCGACCTGTCCGGCCGCGGCGTCCCCCTGGACGACGACCGGCCAGACGATCACCCGGCAGGGCCAGCGGTCGCGGATGCGGTGCAGGATGTCGCGGATCACCGCGCCGGTCGGGCTGGTGATGACCCCGACCACGGCCGGCATGGTCGGCAGCGGCCGTTTGCGGGCCTGCTCGAACAGGCCTTCGCCGTGCAGCTTGGCCTTCAGCCGCTCGAGCTGGGCCAGCAGCGCGCCGACACCGGCGGCCTCCATGGTCTCGATGACCATCTGGTAGCGCGAGCCGGCCGGATAGGTGGTGATCTTGCCGGTGACCACGACCTCCATCCCCTGTTGCGGGCGGATGGAGAGGCTCTTGACCGATCCCTTCCAGACGACGCCGTCGATGGCGGCGCGCTCGTCCTTGATGGTCAGATAGACGTGGCCGTTGGAATGGTGGGTGACCTTGGAGAGTTCGCCACGCAGGCGCACGAATCCGTAGGCGTCCTCCAGCGTGCGCTTCAGCGCGAACGCGAGCTCGGAGACCGAATAGGCCTTGGCGTTGCTGTCGGTGTCAGGCGCGACGTCGGTCATAGGGCAGACATAGCGGCGTGCGCCGCCAAAAAGAAGTTCGGGCGCGCCCGACAGCAAAGCTGCCGACTGGCGCGCCCGGAACCCATCCCCCCGGATACTAGATGTACCGGCGCAGCGAGCGGGCCAGTTCGTTGGCGCCGCCGCGCTTCTTGGTCTGCACCGGCTGATAGGCGACGCGGGCGTGCTCCATGCAGTAGGGGCCCTCGTCCTGGCGGCGGCCGCAGAAGGTGAAGCTGTCGCTCGACGGATCGCCGATCGGCCACTTGCACATGTGGGCGCCCAGGGTCAGCACCGTGGCGGTGCCCGGGGCTTCCTCGACATAGCGCACCGGCGACGGGGCCGGGGGCGGCGCGGCGGCGGTGATGGCGGCCGGTTCGGCGATGCGGCGCGGCGCGGCCGGGGCGGCGGCGGCCGGACGGGCCGGACGCGGCGCCTTGAAGGCCGGGCGCGCCGGCTTCGACGGCGCGGCCCGTCCCGACAGGCCCAGGCGATGGACCTTGCCGATGACGGCGTTGCGGGTCACCCCGCCCAATTGTTTGGCGATCTGGCTGGCCGAGAGGCCGTCCTGCCAGAGCTTCTTCAGACTCTCGACGCGTTCGTCAGTCCAACCCATGTCTGGCTCCACCCGGTTGTACGCCCCCAGCGCCGCCCCCGCGGGTGGCTGGGATCTACATCTTGTGGCAGTCCGAAATCTGACCGCCATCAACTACTACATATCGTAACTCATCCATTAATGGCCACAATAGGCGCCCTCAGCTTCGTCCACAGAAACTAGATGTTGATTCTGTCCACAGGGTTCGCGTTTTAAGCGGCGCCGTGACGGGTGCTTGCGATCCGGCCGAAGCGGGCGCACATCCTGGGCCATGAAGGACATGCCCGCCGCCGCCGCCGTCATCCCGCCGCAGCCCCGCGACTATCACGGGTTCAACTGGGCCGGGTTCGGGACTCTCTACGCCCGCGAGGTGCGCCGCTTCTGGAAGGTGGGCATGCAGACCCTGGCCGCGCCGGTGGTGACGGCGCTGCTCTACATGATGGTGTTCGTGGTCGCCGTGCAGGGCGCGGCCCCGCCGATCCACGGCACGCCGTTCGCGGTGTTCGTGGCCCCGGGCCTGATCATGATGCAGATCCTAAACAACGCCTTCGCCAACTCCTCGTCGTCGCTGCTGCAGGCCAAGTTCAACGGCCTGGTCGGCGACTTCATGACCCCGCCGCTGACCCCGGTTGAGCAGGTGCTGGCCTTCGCGCTGGGCGCGGCGACACGCGGGGTGGTGGTCGGGGCGGTGACCTTCGCGGCGATCCTGCCGTTCGCCGCCCTGCCGATCACCCACGTCTGGGCGGTGCTCTATTTCGGGATCAGCGCGGCCCTGATCCTGGGCATGCTGGGCATCATGGCCGGGCTGTGGGCCGAGAAGTTCGACCACATGGCGGTGGTCACCAACTTCATCATCATGCCCCTGACCTTCCTGTCGGGGACCTTCTACCTGGTCGACCGGCTGCCCGAGCCGTTCCGCACGGCCAGCCACTACAACCCGTTCTTCTATCTGATCGACGGCTTCCGCTACGGCTTCATCGGCCATGCGGAAGGCTCGCTGATCGCCGGCGTCGGCATGACCGCGGGCCTGGTCCTGGCCTTCGCCTGCCTGTGCCTCTGGATGTTCGAGACCGGCTACAAGCTGAAGACCTGAGCCGGCCTCTACGGCCTCAGCGCTGCGGCACGCCCACGGCGATCATCTCGACGTGGGTGGGCGCGCCGCGAGTGATCACCGGGGTGTGGGTGTCGGTGATGAACCGCAGCTTGCCGTCGACCTCAATGCGGGCCGACACCGAATAGGTGTGGCGCGGGTCGATCTTCGCGGGGTCGTAGTTCAGCGTGAACTTGTAGGGCGGCGAGCCCCCGGTCAGGACCTGGGTGTCGATCACCTTGGCGGGGGCGTCCATCAGCGAGGTGTCCGCCAGCGTCACCGTGACCGTCGCGGTCGGCGGCAGCATGATCCGTTCACGATAGAGCACCGAGCCGGTGACCTGGGCCTTGGCGGCGGGCGGAGGTTCCATGGATGCGCATCCGGCGATGGTCAGGGCGGCGAGCGGGGCGAGGGCATAGATTGGCTTCATTCGGGCCTCCTCGGGGATAATCGTGGCCAAACATGGACCCCTGCGGCCAAGTGGTCTAGGAAGCTTCACAGAAGCGGTCATTGACAGACCGTCGTTCCCAGCGGAAAACGCCAAGCCTTCCAGTCCCCGCCGCCAATGCCGCGGGGACGCTTACGTTTTCGGAGGGCGCCCCCCGTGACTGAAAAGACCGCGCAACAAGCCGCGACCGTTCCCAGCGACCACATCATGGGCGTCTACAACCGCGCCCCGCTGGCGTTCGAACGAGGCGAGGGCGCGCGACTGTTCACCACGGACGGCGAGGCCTATCTCGACTGCATGGCCGGCATCGCGGTCAATGCGCTGGGCCATTCGAACCCCAAGCTCGTGCAAGCGGTGAAGGACCAGGCTGAAAAGCTCTGGCACGTCTCCAACGTCTTCAAGATCCCGGGCCAGGAAAAGCTGGCCAAGGTGCTGACCGACGCCACCGGCCTTGACGAGGTGTTCTTCACCAATTCCGGCGCCGAGGCGATCGAGTGCGCGATCAAGACCGCGCGCAAGTATCACTGGGCCAAGGGCCAGCCGGAACGGATCGACATCATCGGCTTCGACGGCTCGTTCCACGGCCGCACGCTCGCCGCCGTCAACGCCTCGGGCAACGCGGCCTATCTCGAAGGCTTCGGCCCGCGCATGCCGGGCTTCGTCCAACTGCCGTTCGGCGACATGGACGCGCTGAAGGCCGCGGTCGGCCCGACCACCGCGGCGATCATCGTCGAGCCGGTGCAAGGCGAGGGCGGGGCCCGCGCCCTGACCGACCAGCAACTGCGGGATCTGCGCCAGCTCTGCGACGAGACCGGCACGCTGCTGATCCTCGACGAGATCCAGTGCGGCCTCGGCCGCACCGGCAAGCTGTTCGCCTGGGAGTGGGCGGCCGGCGTGAAGCCGGACATCGTGGCCCTGGCCAAGGCCCTGGGCGGCGGCTTCCCGGTCGGCGCCTGCGTCACCAGCGCGGCGGCCGGCGCCGGCATGACCGTCGGCTCGCACGGCTCGACCTATGGCGGCAACCCGCTGGCCATGGCCGTGGCGCTCGCCTCGATGGAGGAGCTCTCCAAGCCCGAGCTGATGGATCACGTCCGCGACCTGGCCGGCTACTTCACCCAGCAGTTCAACGGCCTGAAGGACCGTTACCCGGACGTCGTGCTCGACATCCGCGGCAAGGGCCTGCTGATCGGCCTGAAGCTGGCGACGCCCAACCGCGAGTTCATGCAGCACGCCCGCGACCAGCACCTGCTGATCGCCGGCGGCGGCGACAACTGCGTGCGCCTGCTGCCGCCGCTGACCCTCACGCTCGAGGAAGCCCGCGAGGCGGTCGAAAAGCTGGAACGCGCCTGCGAAGCCGCCCGCGCCAAGGCCAAGACCGCCGCCTGATCCCCATTCCGCCGCTCATTCCCGCGAAGGCGGGAACCCAAGCCGACTCCCAAGCGCATCGCATCGGCGTTGCAGCTTGGGTCCCCGCCTTCGCGGGGATGAGCGGGTTTAGGACCTCACTATGACCCAACCCGTCAGACACTTTGTCGACCTCTGGAAGATCGAAGCTTCCGACCTGCGCGCCATCCTTGACGACGCCAAGGCGCGTAAGGCCGCCCGCCGCGGCTGGCCCCAGGGCCGCGTGGACGGCGACGCGCCGGCCCGCGAGCGGACCCTGGCGATGATCTTCCAGAAGAACTCCACCCGCACCCGCTTCTCGTTCGACGCCGCCATGCGCCAGCTGGGCGGGGACGTCATCATCTCGACCGCCAACGACATGCAGCTCGGCCGCGGCGAGACCATCGAAGACACCGCCAAGGTGCTCTCGCGCATGGTCGACGCGATCATGCTGCGCGCCAACAGCCACGAGGACGTCGAGCGGCTGGCCTACGCCTCCACCGTCCCGGTCATCAACGGCCTGTCGGACAAGGGCCACCCCTGCCAGATCATCGCCGACCTGATGACCTTCGAGGAGCATCGCGGTCCGCTGGCCGGCAAGACCCTGGCCTGGGTCGGCGACGGCAACAACGTCTGCTCCAGCTTCATCCACGCCGCGCCCAAGCTCGGCTTCAAGCTGAACATCGCCAGCCCGGCGCTCTATCACCCGGACCTGATGGACCTGGCCCGCGCCGCCGATCTGCAGGGCCAGGTGTTCACCACCGACGACCCGCGCGAGGCCGTGCGCGGCGCCGACTGCGTGATCACCGACACCTGGGTCTCGATGGGCGATGTCGACCATGACGAGCGCATGGAGGCGCTGGAGCCCTATCAGGTCGACGGCGATCTGATGTCGCTGGCCGCCAAGGACGGGGTGTTCCTGCACTGCCTGCCGGCCCACCGCGGCGAGGAAGTCACCGACGACGTCATCGACGGCCCGCAGTCGCTGATCTGGGACGAGGCGGAGAACCGCATCCACGCCCAGAAGTCGATCCTGGCCTGGTGCTTCGGAGTGATCTGACTGCGACAAGGGGAGGCGACCGCTAAAGCTCGCAACTTCGGCCTCGCCCCCCTATATGCCGCCACCATGTCCGACACCGTCATGAACGCCATCCCCGACGACATCGTCGCCCCCTTCCAGATCGAGGGCGAGGCCGTGCGCGGTCGCCTGGTCCGCCTGGGCCCGGCGGTGCATGAGATCCTGACCGGTCACGCCTATCCCGAACCGGTCGCCAACCTGCTGGGCGAGGCCTGCGCGCTCGCCGCCCTGGTCGGCTCCAGCCTGAAGTTCGACGGCCGGCTGATCGTCCAGGCGCAGGGCGACGGCCCGGTGCGCTATGTCGTGGTCGACTACGACACCAGCGGCGCCCTGCGCGGCTATTGCCGGTTCGACGCGGAAGAGGTCGCCAAGCTGACCACCGGCTTCGCGCGCCCGGGCGCCAAGAGCCTGCTGGGCGGCGGCGTGTTCATCATGACCGTGGATCAGGGCCCGGACATGGACCGCTACCAGGGCGTCACCGCCATCGAGGGCGAGACCCTGGCCCTCTGCGCCGAGCAGTATTTCGCCCAGTCGGAACAAACCCCGACCCGCGTGCGCCTGGCCGTGGGTCAGGCCGATGTCGGGCAGGGGCCGCAATGGCGCGCCGGCGGCATGCTGATCCAGAACATCGCCGAGGACGAGGCCCGCGGATCGACCACCGAGGCCTGGGTCCGCAGCCAGGCGTTCTTCGAGACGATCGGCGAGGACGAACTGCTCGACCCGACGATCTCGGCCGAGACCCTGCTGTTCCGCCTCTTCCACGAGGACGGCGTGCGGGTCTTCGAGCCCAAGCCGCTGCAGGCCTTCTGCCGCTGCTCGCAGGACCGCATCGAGACCGTGCTGAAGTCATTCGGCGAGGACGAGCGCGCCGACATGGTCGAGGACGACGGCCAGATCCGGGTGACCTGCGAATATTGCTCGTCGGTCTACGCCATCGACCCGGCGACGCTTAGCTCATAGCTGTCATCAGCTCGTAGCTGCCGTCCCGAGCTATGGCTGTCATCCCGGTTTGCGAAGCAAGACCGGGACCCATGAACACCGGAGCCAACAGCCTCCAGCTCGGGTCTCGCCGCTCGGCGCGAATGGGTCCCGGACAAGCGCTTCGCGCTTTCCGGGATGACACGACGGGGTGACCGCCGCGACTATGGCCGCATGGACGACGCTGACCGCGAATTTGATGAACTCGCCGACCTGACCGGCGCGCTTCTGGGCGCCTTGGAGGCGCTGGCCTTGATCGGCCGGCGGCTGAACCCGCCGGATCTGCCGGCGCTGCTGGCCGCCGTCGGCGCGCCCGAGGCGGGCTTAAGCGAACACCTCCAACGGGCAAGCGGCTGGCAAGGACCGGTCGCGGCGTTGCGGGGGCCGTTGGATGAGGCCGGCCAGGCGGTGGCGTCCGCCTTCGAAGGCCTGCGCGCCGGAGTGGCGGCTGGCGACGTGATGCAGTCCTTCAAGGCCCTGCGCCATGGGCCGCGGGCGCTGGAGGCGCTCTACCCCCTGGCCGGCCTGCTGCCGCCGGTAAGCCGCTTCTTCCTGGAGCCCGGCCTTCGCGGCGACGCAGAGCTGCAGGCGCGCTTCAACGCTCCGGCGCCGCACACCGGCGTCATGCACGGCGGCGGCGAACCCGGCGCACGCGGCGCGTTCTCGGTCTATGTGCCGGAGTACTATTCCCCCGACCGCGCCTGGCCGCTGGTCGTCGCCCTGCACGGGGGTTCGGGGAACGGCCGGGCGTTCCTGTGGAGCTGGCTGCGCGCCGCCCGCAGCCACGGCGCGATCGTGGTCGCCCCGACCGCGATCGGCCAGACCTGGGCGCTGACCGGCCCGGATCTCGACACGCCCAACCTGGCGCACATCCTTTCCGAGATCGGCGCGCGTTGGACCCTGGACCGCCGGCGCCTGCTGCTCACCGGCATGAGCGACGGCGGCACCTTCAGCTATGTCAGCGGTCTGGAGCCGGCCTCGCCCTTCACCCACCTGGCGCCGGTGGCGGCCGCCTTCCATCCGATGCTGGCCCAGATGGCCGACGGCGATCGCCTGCGCGGCCTGCCGATCAACGTCATCCATGGGGCGCTGGACTGGATGTTCCCGGTCGATATGGCGCGCGAGGCCGTCCGCGCGCTGGACGCCGCCGGCGCCGACGTCGCCTATCAAGAGCTTCCCGACCTCGCGCACGCCTATCCGTTGGAGATGAGCGCGGAAATCCTGGCCTGGCTGACCTAGCCCTTCCAGGGCCGCAGGCGCGGCGCCCAGCGCGGCACGTTGGCGACGTAGCGGCCGTATTCGTCGGGAAAGCTGCGGCGCAGGGTCGGCTCTTCGTAGCCGGTCACAAAGGCGTGGAACGCCGCCCAGAGGCCAAGGCCGTAGGCCAGCGTCCAGGGGCGGGCGGTGATCAGGCCCTGGCCGGCGACCAGCGCCAGCACGGCCACGTACATCGGGTTGCGGACGTACCGATAGAAGCCGCTCACCACCAGGCGCTCGGGCGCCGCGATCGGCGCCGGGGTTCCGCGGCCCTGCACGGCGAAGCGCAGGAAGGACTCGAGCAGCACGGCCAGTCCGAACAGCGCCAGCACCGCGCCGAGCACAGCCAGCAGCGGCCAACCGGGCAGGGCGGCGCGCGGCGTCGCCAGCTTGATCAGGTGGGGAACCAGCAGGCCGACCGTTCCCGGCGCCAGCACCAGGAACAGGGCCGAGCCGATCAGCGAGTGCGTCCGGGCCATCGCAGGGCCTCCCGATGGAAAGCCCTGCAATCAGGCGCTCAAGTTCAGGCCGCGTCCAGCGCCCGGCTGACGTCGCGGGTCAGGTCGCCGGCGCCTTCGAGCCCGACGCTCATCCGCACCCAGCCCTCGGTCAGGCCGATTTCCAGGCGCTCGGCTTCGGGCATCGAGCGGTGCGTGGTGGTGCAGGGGTGGGTGGCCATCGACTTGGCGTCGCCGAGGTTGTTGGAGATGTCGACGATCTCCAGCGTGTCCAGGAACCGCCAGGCGGCTTCGCGGCTGCCCAGGTCGAAGGCCACGACATTGCCGCCGCCGGTCATCTGGTTGGCGACCAGCGCCGCCTGCGGGTGATCGGGCCGGGTCGGATAGAGCACCGTCTTGGCCTTCGAATGGGCGGCGATGACGTCGGCGACCTTGGCCGCGTTCTGGGCCTGGCGGGTGACACGCAGCTCCAGGGTCTCCAGGCCCTTGAGCAGGACCCAGGCGTTGAACGGCGACAAGGCCGGCCCGGTGTGGCGCAGGATGTCCTTATAGGCCTCGGTCATCACCTGCTCGGCGCCCAGGATCGCGCCGCCCAGCACACGGCCTTGGCCGTCGATGTGCTTGGTGGCCGAATAGACGACGATGTCGGCGCCCAGGGCCAGGGGCTTCTGGAAGACCGGCGTGGCGAACACGTTGTCGACCACCAGCTTGGCGCCGGCCGCATGGGCGATCTCGGCGACTGCGCCGATGGCGGTCACTTCCAGCAGCGGATTGGCCGGGCTTTCGACCAGGAAGGCCTTGGTGTTGGGGCGTACTGCGTTCTTCCAGGCATCGAGGTCGGTGGCGTCGACATAGGTCACCTCGACCCCGAAACGCGGCATCCAGTCGGACAGGATCCAGCGGCAGGAGCCGAACAGCGCCCGGCCCGCGACGATATGATCGCCGGCCCGCACCAGGCCCTGCAGCGCCACATGCACCGCCGCCATGCCCGAGGCGGTCGCCCGGCAGACCTCGGCGCCTTCCAGCAGCGCCAGGCGGTCTTCGAACATCTGCGTCGTCGGGTTGCCGAAGCGCTGGTAGATGAAGCCCGGTTCTTCGCCGGAGAAGCGCTTGTCGGCGGCGCCGGCGCTCTCGTACGAGAAGCTCTGGGTCAGGAACAGCGCCTCGGAAATTTCTCCATAGAGCGTGCGCGCCAGGCCGCCACGCACCAGCTTGGTCTCGAGCTCCCAGTCGCGCGTGTCTTCGGCCATGGTGGTTCCTTTCAGCTTAGGCTGGGCGTTCTAAACCTCGGCCCCGGCCTCCGCCACCAGTGAAAATCTGCCGCGGCTTGCAGGTGAAGCGGGCCTCCAGCCTTGCCAGACTCGTGGCGGGCGGCGAGTGTCGCGCCGATGAGCCACGCCCCCGGTATCCTGCCTTCCCAGTCTATCGACGAGCTGATCGCCGCGGGCGCCATCACGTCCTCCCGCCCGTTCGACCTCGACCAGGTGCAGCCCGCCAGCCTCGACCTGCGCCTGGGCGCGCGGGCCTGGCGCGTGCGCGCCTCGTTCCTGCCTGGGCTCGGGCGCACCGTGCCGCAGCGCCTCGAGGACGTGGCGATGCACGAACTCGACCTGACCCGCGGCGCGGTGCTCGAAAAGGGCTGCGTCTACATCGCCGAGCTGCAGGAAGCCCTGGCGTTGCCGAAGGGCATCTCGGCCCGCGCCAATCCCAAGAGCTCGACCGGCCGGGTCGACGTGTTCGTCCGGCTGCTGACCAACAATTCCGTCGCCTTCGACGACGTCGCCGAGGGATACGCCGGACCGACCTTTATCGAGATCGCGCCGCAGACCTTCTCGATCCTGGTGCGCACCTCCACCCGCCTGAACCAGCTGCGCCTGAAGCGCGGCGAGCCGCCGAAGCTCCAGGTCCGCAGCGTCGGGGTCGACCTCTCCGACGGCGTCGCCGGCTTCCGCGCCCGCCGCCATGCCGGGGTGGTCGACATGGACCATGTCGACGGTCACGACCCCAAGGATTTCTGGGAGCCGCTGATCCCGCGCCGCGGCGAGCTGCTGCTCGATCCGGGCGAGTTCTACATCCTGGCCTCCAAGGAGGCCGTGGAGATCCCGGTCATGGAGGCGGCCGAAATGACCCCGATCGATCCCTCGGTCGGCGAGTTCCGCGTCCATTACGCCGGCTTCTTCGATCCCGGTTTCGGCACCGCCGAGGCCGGCGGCGTCGGCTCGCGCGGCGTGCTTGAGGTGCGCAGCCACGAAACGCCGTTCCTGCTCGAGGACGGCCAGACCGTCGCTCGGCTGGTTTATGAACCGCTGACCGCGAAACCTGCCCGTCTCTACGGCGAGGGCGGCTCTCACTACCAGCGTCAGGGCCTCAAGCTCTCCAAGCACTTCCGGATCTGGGGCTAGGCGCGAAGGGGCCTCGCGGCGCCCGCGCATGTGCTATGCTGGCGGCCTCCCCGCGGAGGACGGTCGGCATGCTGAAGCTGGACCATGTGGTGTTTCCGGTGCGCGAGGCCGGCGCCAGCCTCGCCTTCTATCGCGACGTTGTCGGGCTGGAGCTGGTCGAGGCCCATGAGGGCGACGATTGGGGCGACTACGCCTGGCTGATGATGATTTTCGCCCTGCCGGGGGGCGGTGAGATCGTCCTGGTGGAGCTGAAGGGCGCGCCGACGCCGCTCTATCGCGACCTTCCGAAGGACGCCCGCCACTACGCCATGTCGGCCGACACCGTGGCCGAGCTCGCGACCTGGCGGCTTCGGCTGCGCGAGGCCGGCGTCCGTTACTGGGAAGAGGATCACGGCGCCCAGCAGTCGATCTACTTCCAGGACCCGGACGGGGTGGTGCTGGAGGTGACCGCGCCGCCTAGCCGCCCGGCCTCAGGCGCGTCGGAGCGCGCACGGGCGACCGTGCGGCGCTGGATCGGGGACGGGGGCGGCGCGGCCCATCCTTGACCGCCGCGCCCGCGCGCGCCAAACGCTCGCTCATGAACATCCTCCTCGTCGGCTCGGGCGGGCGCGAACACGCGCTGGCCTGGAAGATCGCGGCCTCGCCGCTGGTGAAGCGTCTGGTCATGGCGCCGGGCAATCCGGGCATGGCGGCTCTTGGCGAGCTGGCGCCGTTGAAGACGACGGACGTCCCTGGTCTTCTGGCCCTGGCCAAGGACATCGCCGCCGACCTGGTGGTGATCGGTCCTGAAGTCTCCGTCGAGGCCGGCCTGGCCGATGCGCTGAACGAAGCCGGCATTCCGTGCTTCGGACCCGTCGCCGCCGCCGGCCAACTGGAATCCTCCAAGGCCTTCGCCAAGGCCTTCACCGACCGCCACGGTCTGCCGACCTCCGGCTACAAGGTTTGCGATACGGCTGAGGCCGGCAAGGCCGCGCTCGACGCGTTCCAGCCGCCCTACGTGATCAAGGCCGACGGCCTGGCCGCCGGCAAGGGCGTGGTCATCGCCCAGGACCGCGCCGCGGCGGAGGCGGCCATCGACGACGCCCTCGGCGGCCGGTTCGGCCCCGCCGGCGCCCGCGTGGTGATCGAGGAATTCCTCGAAGGCGAGATCGGTTCGCTGTTCGCGCTCTGCGACGGCAAGGATTCGATCGTCTTCGGCGCGGTCCAGGACCACAAGCGCGCCTATGACGGCGAGCTTGGTCCCAACACCGGCGGCATGGGCACCTATTCGCCAGCCCCGGTGTTCACGCCGGAGCTGATCGAGCAGACCCGCCTGCGGCTGGCCGAGCCCGCCTTCGCCGGCATCGCCGCGGAGGGCGCGCCGTACAAGGGCGTGCTGTTCGTCGAGCTGATGGCCACCAAGGACGGCCCCAAGCTGGTGGAGTTCAACGTCCGCTTCGGCGATCCGGAATGCCAGGTGCTGATGTTGCGCCTGGAAAGCGACCTCGTGCCCTACCTCGTGGCCTGCGCCCACGGCACGCTGGGCCAGATGCCGCCGCCGGTCTGGCGCGACGAGTCCGCGATCTGCGTCGTCCTGGCCGCCGACGGCTATCCGGAAAGCCCGGTGACGGGATCGATCATCCGCGGCGCAGAGCAGGACTTCGGGCCGGACGTGGTGGTCTTCCACGCCGGCACTGCGCGCGACCCCGATGGGACCCTGCGCGCCTCGGGCGGGCGGGTGCTGAACGTCTGCGCCCGCGGCTCCAGCCTGCAGGAGGCCCGCGACAAGGCCTATGCGGCGATCGCGCGGATCGACTGGCCGGGCGGCTTCCATCGCACCGACATCGGCTGGCGGGCGCTGCAGCCCCGCTGACGTTCCCGCCGCGGAACGGCTTGCTCGCCAGGCCGTGGCCTCGGTATGGTGGTTCAAACAACTGTACGAACCGCCGAGGGAACCGCCATGTCCGACACCGCCGAGCAGCAGCGCGAACAGCTCAACAGCGGGACCAAGGAGGTCGCCGAGTCCCATCGCTTCGATGAGGCGGCGCTGGCCGCCTGGATGCAGGCCAATGTCGAGGGCTATGCCGGGCCGCTGGAAGTGCGCCAGTTCAAGGGCGGCCAGTCGAACCCGACCTACCAGCTCGTCACCCCGACGAAGAAGTACGTCATGCGGCGCAAGCCGCCGGGCAAGCTGCTGCCCTCGGCGCACGCGGTCGATCGCGAGTACAAGGTGATCACCGCGCTCTATCCGACCGGCTTCCCGGTCGCGCGCTCCTACGGCCTCTGCACCGACGAGTCGGTGGTCGGCACCATGTTCTACGTGATGGACATGGTCGAAGGCCGGATCCTCTGGGACCAGCAGCTGCCGCAGTACGAGCCGGCCGAGCGCCATGCGATCTTCATGGCCAAGATCAACACCCTGGCCGACCTGCACAACACCGACTACCAGGCCATCGGCCTTTCCGACTACGGCAAGCCCGGCAACTATATGGGCCGGCAAGTCGACCGCTGGACCAAGCAGTACAAGGCCTCGGAGACCGTCCATATCGAGGAGATGGAGCGGCTGATCGACTGGCTGCCCAAAACCCTGCCCGAGCAGGAGCGCACCTCGATCGTCCATGGCGACTACCGGCTGGACAACATGGTCATCCACCCGACCGAAGCGCGCGTCATCGCCGTGCTCGACTGGGAACTGGGGACCCTGGGCGAACCGCTGGCCGACTTCACCTATCTGCTGATGAACTGGGTCAACGGCACGATCGCCCAGCTGCCGGATCTGAAGGCGCACGGCATTCCGAGCATCGAGGAGGCGGTCGAGGCCTATTGCGCCCGCACCGGCCGCGCGGGCCTGCATCACCTCGACTGGTTCCTGTCCTACAACATGTTCCGCCTGGCCGGGATCTGTCAGGGCATCGTCGGCCGGGTGCGCGACGGCACGGCCAACAGCCCGCAGGCCGCAGCGATGGCCGAGCGGGTGCCGCTGCTGGCCAAGTCGGCGTGGGAGTACGCCCAGCGGGCGGGGGCCTAGCAAGGTCCTTCGCGGCGTGCGAAGAGGGCGATCGGCCGATCGCCCAACGTCCGAGTACGGAGCCCCATGACCGAGCTTACCGGCGCACCAGACGTCGTGCGCGAACGGCCGCCGATCTGGCGCCGCCGCCCCTGGCAGATCGCCGCCGGGGCGGTGCTCGCGATGGTCGCCGTGATCGTCTTCATGGTCTGGTCGCTGCCCCTCGGGCGGGCGCTTGAACCGTTGCCCGATCCGACGCTGGTGCTGGTCACCGCCGACGGCAAGCCGTTCGCCCGCCGCGGTTCCTACAAGGAGCAGCCGGTCGACGTGACCAAGTTGCCCGAGCACGTCCCGGGCGCGTTCATCGCCATTGAGGATCGGCGCTTCTACAGCCATTTCGGCATTGATTTGAAGGCCTTGACCCGCGCCCTGCAGCGCAACGTCTCGGCCGGCGAGGTCCAGCAGGGCGGCTCGACCATCACCCAGCAGCTGGCGAAGAACGCCTTCCTCAGCAACAAGCGCAGCCTGCGCCGCAAGGCCCAGGAAGCGATGATCGCGCTCTATCTCGAGGCGCGGCTGTCGAAGGACGAGATCCTCTCGCGCTATCTTTCGACCGTCTATTTCGGCGACGGGGTGTTCGGCCTGCGGGCCGCCGCGCGCCACTACTTCGACAAGACCCCCGAGACGCTCTCGATCGGCGAGGCGGCGATGCTGGCGGGCATGGTCAAGGCGCCCTCGCGCCTGGCCCCCACCGAGGACCTTGAGGCGGCCCGCGCCCGCGCCCGGATCGTGGTCGCAGCGATGGCCGAGCAGGGCGTCATAACGCCGCAGCAGGCCCGCGGGGTGCGCCCGGCCAGCGTCCGTTCGGGCCGCGAGAAGCTGCCGGTCGGTTCGTACTTCGCCGACTGGGTCTCGTCCCAGGCGCGCGAGGCGTTCGAGGCCGCCTATGGCGAGGTGATGGTCCCGACCACCCTCGACTCGATCCTGCAGGACCGCGCCGAGGAGATCGTGCGCACGGCCCTGAAGCGTCATGGCGGCTATCTGCACGCCAGCCAGGCGGCGCTGGTCGCCATGCGTCCGGACGGCCGGGTGATCGTCATGGTCGGCGGCGACGACTACAAGGCCAGCCAGTTCAACCGCGTCACCGACGCCCAGCGCCAGCCCGGCTCAGCCTTCAAGCTGTTCGTCTACCAGGCCGCCCTGCGCCAGGGCATGACCCCCGACAGCCTGATCCTCGACGCCCCGGTGACGATCGCCGACTGGTCGCCGAAGAACCACGAGGGCCACTACGCCAATCGCGAGATCCACCTGCGCAACGCCTTCGCCGGGTCCTCCAACGTGGCCGCCGCGCGGCTCGCCCAGCAGGTCGGGCGGGCGGCGATCATCAAGGCGGCCGAGGACATGGGCCTGCATTCGCAGTTTCCGCCCGACCTGACCCTGGCGCTCGGCACCGCGCCGACGACGCTGCTGGACCTCACCGCGGCCTATGCCGGGGTGGCGGGCGGGCGCTACCCGGTGATCCCCTACGGCGTCATCCAGGCCCGCAAGCCTGCGCCGCACGAGCTGCCGGCCAAGGAACGCGACGGCCTGCGCGACCTGCTGCGCGCGGCGGTCACCTTCGGCACCGCCAACGGCGGCAACGTCTCGCAATACGCCTACGGCAAGACCGGCACGACCCAGGACTATCGGGACGCGCTCTATCTCGGCTATGTCGGCGATCTGGTGATCGGCGTCTGGGTCGGCAACGACGACAACAGTCCGATGAACGGGGTGGCCGGCGCCGGCCTTCCGGCTGAGATCTGGCGCGACTTCGCGCGGTTCGCGATGAGCAAGGGCGTGGTGCGGGCCAACGGCCGCCAGATCGGCCTGGCCCCGGTCGCGCCGCCGCCAGTCGAGGCCCCCGAGCTGTCGATCGACGATCTCATTCCGGTGGAGCCGGCTGATCCGGCCGCGCCGCCGCCCGAGGCCGCGCCTGCGCCGTCGCCGGTCGCGCCCGCGCAACCGGAGCCCGCCCAGCCGATCTTCTAGCGGTAGGGGGCCAGCAGGCGTTCGAGGGCGGCCTCGTCCTCGAACACCGCGCGCACGGGCCAGGCCTTGGCGCGCTGACGCCAGGCGGGCGGCAGCCGCACCCAGTCCTTTTCAGTGGTCACCAGGCCGGCGTCGAAGATCTCGGCGCGGCCCTCGATCAGCTTCAGGGCAGCGGCGTCGTAGGCGAAGTGGTCGGGGAACGGCACGAAGTCGACCAACTCGCATCCGGCCGCCTTCAGCGCCCGCTCGACCTTCCAAGGCATGCCGATGCCGGCGAAGCCCACCTGCGGTCCAGCAGGCGGCGGCTCGGCCGGCTCCAGGCGCGCGATCAGCACCGGCTTGGCGGCCAGCGCCGCCAGCAGTTCGGGGTCAGGCCGGTCCAGGTCGGCCGGCAACATCAAGATCACCGCATCAGCCCGGGCCAGCCCGACCGCCAGCGGCTCGCGCAGCGGCCCGGCCGGGAACACCGAGCCGTCGCCGAGCGGCCAGACCCCATTGCGGGTCTCGCCGTCGACGACGACCAGCGACAGGGCCTTTTTCAGGCTGGGGTTCTGATGGCCGTCGTCCATGACGATAGCGGACGCGCCGGCCCCGACGGCGGCCAGGGCGCCGGCGGCGCGGTCGCGGGCGATCCAGATCGGCGCGTCAGCCGCGAGCATCAGTGGCTCGTCGCCCACGTCAGCGGCGGTGTGGCGGGCCGGGTCGACCCGCAGCGGGCCGTGCTCTGAGCCGCCGTAGCCGCGCGACAGGCCGTGTGCGCCGGGCAGCCGGCGCAGCAGTTCGCGCACGACCGGCGTCTTGCCCGAGCCGCCGACCGTCAGGTTGCCGACGCAGATCACCGGCGCGCCGGGATCGACCGGCCGGGCGCGCGCCATGCGCCGCGCCGTGGCCGCCGCCCAGATCCAGGACACCGGCTTCAAGAGGGCCCGGGTGACCGGGGCGGGCGCGCCCTCGCGGACGTACCACCAGCGCGGGGTGGAGAGTTTCATGCCGGCAGCAAGGGGCTGAGCAGGGCCAGCGCCTGGTCCAGCGCCGCGCCCTGGCGTTCGGCATAGGCCAGCGCCGCGCGCCCGATCCGTGGCGCGATCAGCGGCTCGTTCAGCAGCCCGCGCAGGTCGCGGGCCAGGGCCGCTTCCCCAGCGCAGCGGATGGCGGCCACGCGGTCGAACATCTCCTCATAGGTCGCCGCGGCGTTGAACACGTCCGGGCCGGTGAGGATCGGAACCCCCAGCCGCGCCGGCTCCAGCGGATTGTGGCCGCCGACGCCGGGCACGAAGCTGCCGCCCATCACCACGACGTCGCAGGCGCGGAAGAACAGGCCCATCTCGCCCAGGGTGTCGGCCACATAGGCGGTGGTCGTCGCGCTCAGCGGCTCGCCAGCCGCTCGCCGCGCCGTGGAATAGCCCAACTGGGTCAGCAGCGCGGCGACCGCCGCGCCGCGGTCGGGATGACGCGGGGCGACGATCAGCAGGGCGCCGGTCCCGGCGGCGGCGCGGGCGATGATTTCGTCCTCGCCCGGATGGGTGCTAGCCGCCAGGATGACCTGGCGATCGCCGATCGCGGCTCGCAGTCGTTCGAGCTCCGCCGGATCGGCGGGCAGCGGCGCGCCGATGTTCTTGAGGTTCAGGTGCGGCCCGGTCGTCGCGCCCAGGGCGCGCAGCCGCGCCTCGGTGTCGGCGTCCTGGGGCAAGATCAGGTCGAAGGCGCCCAGCACGGCCCGCGCCGCCGCGGGCGCGCGGCGCCATCCATCGGCGCTGGCCTGGGTCATGCGCGCCGAGATCAGCGCCAGCTTCGCGCCGCGCGCCTTCGCCCCGAGGATCAGGTTGGGCCAGAGTTCGCTCTCGACCTGGATGGCGGCGTCCGGCCGCCAGTGGTCGAGAAAGCGTCGAACGGCGCCGGGCGCGTCGACCGGCGCATACTGGTGGATGACGCCGGGCGGCAGGCGCTTGCTGAGCAGTTCGGCCGAGGTGCGGGTCCCCGAGGTGACCAGCAGCGTCAGGCCCGGTCGCGCCAGCGCCTGGGCCAGCGGCAGCAGCGAGAGGCTCTCGCCGACGCTGACCCCGTGCAGCCAGACCAGCGGGCCCGGCGGGCGGGCGAGGCCGGCGCGGCCGAGGCGCTCGCCGATGCGGGCAGGGTCTTCCTTGCCGCGGGCGGCGCGCCGGCGCAGGAGCCCGGGCGCCAGGGGTTCGGCCAGCCCGGTGGCGGCGGCGTAGAGCGCGAGGGGAAGCGGACGCAAGGGGCGGGGCTCAGATCGTGTGGGCGTTGGCGAGCCGGCAGGCCGCCGAGCGCCCGGTCTCGACCTGCAGGGTCGCATGGCCGATGCCGAACTTGCTGGCCAGGCCTTCGCAGGCCGCGTGCAGGAAGTCGTCGCCGTCGATGTTCTCGGGGCGCGTGACGTGAGCGGTCATGGCCGTCTCGGTGGTGCTCATCGCCCAGACGTGCAGGTCGTGGACCTCGGTCACGCCCGGGCGCGCCAGCAGCCAGGCGCGCACGGCCTCGACGTCCATCCCGCGCGGGGCGGCGTCCAGGACGAGGTCGACGGAATCGCGCAGCAGCGCCCAGGTGCCGATGACGATCACCGCGGCGATCAGCAGGCTCAGCGCCGGGTCGATCCACAACAGGCCGGTCAGCGCGATGACGCCGGCGCCGATCACCACGGCCAGCGACACCGCTGCGTCGGCGGCCATGTGCAGGAAGGCGCCGCGGATGTTGAGGTCCTCGTGTCCCTTCATGAACATCAGCGCCGTGGCCGTGTTGATCACCACGCCGATGGCCGCAACGATCATCACCGGCCAGGTGGCGATCGGCGCGGGCTCGGCGAAGCGGTGGATGGCCTCGGAGACGATGACCCCGACCGCGACCAGCAGCAGCACCGCATTGGCCAGCGAGGCGAGGATGGTGGCCTTGCGCAGTCCGTAGGTGCGGCGCGAGGTCGGCGCTGACTTGGCCAGGATCGTCGCGCCCCAGGCCAGCAGCAGGCTGAGCACGTCCGAAAGGTTGTGCCCGGCGTCGGCCAGCAGCGCCAGCGAGCCGGTCCAGAGGCCGGCGGCGACCTCGGCCAGCACAAAGGCGAAGTTCAGGCCGACGCCGACGGCGAAGGCGCGGCCGAAGTCCTTGGGGGCATGGCTATGACCGCCGGGGCCGTGGGAATGGCCGTGCGCATGATCATGGGCGCCATGATCGTGGTCATGGTCGTGATCGTCGTGACTATGGCCTGAATGCTCGTGCGCCATTGGCTCTATGTGTCACCCCGGCGCGGAAGGATCAACGTCGGCCGACCAAGGCTTCGGCGCGCCGCGTGGTGGCGGTGAGCTTGGCCGAGAGGTCTTCGATCAGGGCCGCGATCTCGGCCTCGCCGGCGTCGGCGGGCACGTAGAAGGGCCCGTCCCAGGCGGTCGCGCCGCGGCCGAACGGCCAGGCGAAGGTGACCTTGTCCCAGGTGTCGAGCACGATGGCCGGCGAGACCGCCAGGCCCATCAGGTAGATCGGCGCGCCCGTCTTGCGGGCGATCTGCAGCGAGCCGGGCGCGATCACCTCGGCCGGGCCGCGCGGGCCGTCCGGGGTGACGATCAGCACGCCGCCGTCATTGACCCAGTTGATGGCCTCGCGGATCGCTGCGACCGCCTGGCGGGCCTTGTTGGTGTCGCCCTTCTTGGCCGAGGACGTGCGGATGGCCGGGAAGCCGGCCCGCGACAGCGCCTGGGCGATGAACTCGCCGTCGGCCGAGGGTGAAACCATGCAGCGGACCTTGTCGCGCCGCCACCAGACGGGGGCCAGGCCGAGGCACAGCGGAATGCTGCCGTGCCAGAACAGCGCCACCGCCGGTTTGCCGTCCTGCAGGATCGGCTCCACGCAGGCGAGGTTGTCGTGCGTCCAGCGGCGGCTCTTGAGCGTGATGATCAGGTGCAGCCACAGCAGCCAGCTCAGGAAGGTCTGGACGCCGGGGTTGCGCAGCAGGTTCTTCAAAGCACAGGTTCCATGTCGAGATCCTGGCTCTTGGCCAGCCGCGCGTAGAGGCCGCGCTTCTTGATCAGGCCCGCGTGGTCGCCGGATTCGACCACCTTGCCCTTCTCGATGACATAGATGCGGTCGGCGCCGCGCACCGTCGACAGGCGGTGGGCGATCAGGATGGTGGCGCGACCATGCATCAGTCGCGACAGCGCCGCCTGGACCTGGGCCTCGCTTTCAGTGTCGAGGGCGCTGGTGGCCTCGTCCAGCAGCAGGATCGGCGCGTCCTTGAGGAAGGCGCGGGCGATGGCGATGCGCTGGCGCTGGCCGCCGGACAGCCGCGCGCCGGCCTCACCGACCAGGGTCTCGTAGCCCTCGGGCAGGGCGCCGATGAACTCGTGCGCCGCCGCGGCCTTGGCCGCCTCGATCACCTGCTCTTGCGTGGCGCCCGGCCGGCCATAGGCGATGTTGGCGCGGATGGTCTCGTCGAACAGGAACGGTTCCTGGGTGACCAGGGCGACGTGGTCGCGCAGCGAGGCGAGGGTCACGTCGCGCACGTCGATCCCGTCGATCATAACCTTGCCGCTGCTGGCGTCGTAGAAGCGGGGGATCAGGTTGAGGATCGTGGTCTTGCCGCCGCCGGAGGGGCCGACCAGGGCGACCGTCTCGCCGCGCTTGACCTCAAAGCTGACCCCCTGCAGCGCGGGGCGGTCCTCGGCGCCGTAGGCGAAGCCGACGTCGTCGAAGGCGACCGTGCCGTCGGTGATGACCAGCGGCTTGGCGCCGGGCCGTTCGCGGACCTCAGGCTCGACGTCGAGCGCGGCGAACAGGCGGCGGGCGGCCGAGAGGCCCTCGGCCATCACCGTCTGCAGGTTGGCGAGCTGGCGCAGCGACTGTGAGGCCAGGCCCAGGGCGCCGATGAAGGCGACGAAGGCCCCGACGTTCATGCCGCCCGACTGCGAACGCCAGCCGGCGTAGGCGATGACGCCGGCGGTGATCAGGGTCATCAGGGTCTCGGTGGCCGGCGCGGCGCGGGCGCGGGCGTTGGCGCCCTTGACCAGGAACTTCTGGCGGCGCTTCACGACCTCGGCGACGCGGTTTTCCTCATAGGCCTCGCGGTTTTCGATCTTCACGACGCGGACGCCGTCGAGACTTTCCATGATCGCGGTCGAGAGAGCCGAGGTCTCGGCCATGGCCCCCTTGGTGGCCTTGACCGTGCGCTTGGAGAACCGCCGCATGACCCAGGTCGACAGCGGCGCGGCCACGACCAGGGTCAGCGACAGCATCGGGTCGTTGCTGACCATGACGATGATCGCCCCGATCACGGTCAGCAGATGCTGGGTGTAGTTGATCACCCCGGCGGTGGCGGCCTCGCGGATCAGGCCTGCGTCGTAGAGAACCGAGGACACGAACGAGCCAGTGTGGCCGGCGCGCAGCCGGGCCAGATCGGCGCGCACCAGCTTGCCGAACAGCTGCACCTGGACCTGGCCGACCACCTCGTTGCCGATGCGGTTGACCTGGGTGGCCTGGATGACCTGCGACAGGCCGCGGGCGAGGGCCAGCCCGGCGATGGTCAGCGGCACGGCCAGCAGCGTCCCGGGCTTGTGATTGACCAACAGGTCGTTGATCGCCGGCTCGAGGATCTGGATCAGGCTCGCGCTCAGATAGGCCACGGCGATCGCGGCGATCATCGCCACGGTCCAGCCCTTCCAGCGCGGCGCCATGTAGACGCGCGCGATCCGGGCGACGACGGCGCGGGTGGACAGTTCGGCGGCGGGCTCGCTCATCGGTCCTGGGGTCGGCTCTCGGCGCAGGGAAGTCAAGAAGGCGTCTTGGCCCGGCGCAAAGGCGGCATATGGTGTTGGTCGGGGCGAAACCGAGGCGTGCCGCCGATCCTCACTCGATCGGGCGCGCGTGGCGGTGATCCTCGCCCCATATGGAGACCGTCATGCGCGCCGTCGCATTCATCCTGGCCTTGGCGCTGGCGCCCGCCGTCGCGGTCGGGCAGCCGTCCCCGGCCACGCCCGCCGCCAAGGCCGCCGCAGCGCCGCCTGTAAAGGCCGCCCCGGCGCCGCCCGCCAAGGTCGCGCCGGCGATCCCTGCCGTTCCGGCGCCGCCGGCCGCTTCCCCCGTCACGCTGAGCCGGGAGCCTGAGCTGTCTCGAGCCCAGAACACCGCGATCACCAAGTCCATCGCGGCCCTCAAGACGCCGGAAGAACGGCGCCTGGCGAGCGGCTGGAGCAACGCCAAGAAGGTGGCCGAGGTGATCTGTCGCCCGGCCGCCTTGCCCGCGCTCAAGAAGCAGGTCCCCAACGCCGACCGGGTGTTCCTGGGCACCGACGATCCCAAGACCCTGACCTTGGTCAGCACCCGCAGCCTGACAGGCGCAGGCCAGGTGCGCTCCGGTTCGGCTTGGCGCGACTTCACCTTCACCTGCGCCCTGATGCCCAGCAGCGGCAAGGTCGCGGGGTTCACCGCCGTGCTGAAGCCGCTGACCTAGGACCAGACGTCGCGCTCGGCTTCCGCTGGCGTCCCGAACCGCCTATCTAGGCGCGCGCAATGCAGGAAGCTCGCTTGGCCGATTTCGACCTCACCACGCCCAAGGGGCGCGTCGCGACCTATCTGGACTATCTCTGGAAGGATCACGCCTATCTGCGCCTGGGCTTTTCCAACGCCCACTGGATCAGCGACGAGCTGGTGCGCACCAACCAGCCCTGGCCCCATCAACTGGCCGAATGGAAGAAGCGCGGCGTCAAGACGATCATCAACCTGCGCGGCGGCTTCGACGCCAGCTTCCATGCGCTGGAGAAGGACGCCTGCGAGCGTCTCGGCCTGAAGCTGGTGGATTTCACCATCACCTCGCGCGAGGTGCCGAGCCGCGCCCGCGTGCACGGCGCCAAGGAGCTGTTCGAGACGATCGAGTATCCGGCCCTGATGCACTGCAAGTCCGGGGCGGACCGGGCCGGCATCATGAGCGTCTTCTACATGCACTTCCGCAAGGGGTTGCCGATCCGCGAGGCGCTGGATCAGCTGCATATCCGCTACCTGCATGTGAAGCAGGGCAAGACCGGCGTGCTCGACTACACCTTCGAGCGCTACCTGGCCGAGGGCGAGCCCAAGGGGCAGACCTTCCTGGAGTGGGTCGACAGCGACGCCTATGACGAGGCGGGCATCAAGGCTGACTTCCGCGCCAACATGTGGGGCCGGCTGCTGACTGAGGGCATCCTGAAGCGGGAGTAGCCTTCTAGGGGGCGCCCCGGAACCCAGTCCAAGCCCGTGTCATCCCGGTTTTGCGAAGCAAGACCGGGATCTATTAACACCGACGGGGCAGATTTCGGCTCGGCCGCGCCCTGTTTCCCACGATCAGGCGACAATGGGTCCCGGCTTTCGGCTGCGCCGAAACCGGGATGACACACGAGCTTAGTCTTCCTGCGGATCCTTGTCGGGATCGAGCAGTTTGTGGGCGTGGATCACGAAATAGCGCATGTGCGCGTTGTCGACGGTCTCCTGCGCCTTGCGGCGCCAGGCGGCGACCGCCTCGCCATGGCTGGCGTAGGCGCCGACGAGGTCGATCTTCGTCAGATCGCGGAACGTGTTGTGCTCCAGATCCTCAAGTTCGCCGCCGATGACGAGGTGCAGAAGCTGTTTCTCGGGCATGATGTTCCCCAAATTGGTCAATTGGGTAGGTCGATATGCCGTACGCGCTCCAGGATCAATGGGGCCAATCGCGGAGCGGCGCAAACGAGGCTCGGTTGCGCGGGTTTTGCGCCATTATACACAAACGGGCGGCCAAGATGGTCGCCGACGAAGGCGCCGGCCTCGCGGGCGATGAGGTCGGCGGCGGCCAGGTCCCAGTCATACTTGGCGACCAGCGCCAGGGTGGCGTCGAAGGCGCCGGCGGCGATCACGCACATCCGATAGGCGGTGGAGTTGCGGGCCTCGATGCGCATCTGCGGCCACGGCGTCGGCCAGGCGGGATGGGCGAACATGCGAGCGTCGCCGACCATGCCGCAGCCTTCGACGGTGTCGCGCTGCGAGGCGCAGATGGGCTGGCCGTTCAGGGTCGCGCCGCCGCCGGCGGTCGCGCGGTAGGTCTCGTCGAGGTCGGGCGCGAAAACCACCCCGGCGATCGGCTTGTCGTCCTCGACCACGGCGACCGAGACCGCCCACCAGGGCCGGTCCTTGATGAAGGCCCGGGTGCCGTCGATCGGATCGACGACGAACAGCCGCCGCCGCGAGCGACGGACCGGATCGTCCGCGGTTTCTTCCGAGAGCCAGCCGTAGTCGGGGCGGGCGCTGGTCAGCATCTGCTTGATCAGCGCGTCGGTGGCCAGGTCGGCGTTGGTGACCGGCGAGTCGCCTTCCTTGTAGGCGGTCTCCAGGCCCTCGCGGCGCAGTTTCAGGGCCAGGGCCCCGGCGTCGAACGCCGCTTGGCTGATCAGTTCGAGGTCCTGGGCGGGATCCGTCATCAGCGCCCGGCGATCGCCAGGCCATCGATCAGCAGCGACGGCGCGTTGGCCGAGCCGCGGATCTCAAGGTCGGCGCCTGGAAGCAGGCGGCCGTAGATGTCGATCAGGTTCCCGGCGACGGTGATCTCGGCGACGGGGTAGGCCAGTTCGCCGTTTTCGAACCAGAAGCCCGAGCAGCCGACCGACCAGTCGCCAGTGTTGCCGTTCAGCGAGGGGCCGAACATCGAGGTGATCAGCAGGCCCTTGCCGGCCTGGGCGATCAGTTCGGCCTGGCTGGCGGCGCCCGGCTCCAGGGTGAGGTTGGTGGTCGAAACCCCCGGCGCGCCGGCCAGCCCGCGAGAGGCGTGGCCGGTCGTCTCCAGGCCCAACTGCCGGGCCGACGAGGTGTTCATGATCCAGGTGGTCAGCACCCCGTCCTCGATCAGCGCCCAGCGGCGGTTGACGACGCCCTCGTCGTCGAACGGCGAGGAGCCCAGGCCGCGCACCTTGTGCGGATCGTCGACGATGTTCACGCCCTTGGCGAACAGCTGGGCATTCAGCTTGTCCTTGAGGAACGAGGTGCCGCGGGCGATCGAGGGTCCGGCGATGGCGCCGATCAGGGGGCTGATCAGCGACATGGCCACGCGGTTCTCGAAGATCACCGGCGCGGTGGTGGAATCGATCTTGCGCGCGCCCAGGCGCTGGGCTGCGCGCCGGCCAGCCTCTTCGCCGATCGCGCGGGCGCTCGGCAGGTCGTCGCGCCAGCGGGCCGAGCGGCCGTCATAGCCGCTTTCCATGGTCTCGCCATCGCCGGCGATCGCCGAGGCGGTGATCGAGAAGGCCGAGGCCTGGTAGACGCCTGAGAAGCCGCTCGAGGTGACCAGTCGCCAATGGGACGACGAGGCCGAGGCTGAGCCGCCGTCGGAATTGGTGATCTTGGGATTGGCGCGGGCGGCGTCCTCGGCGGCGCGAGCGACCTCCTCCAGGGCCTCGGGCGAGGGCTCCTGCGGGTCGTAGAGATCGAGCTCGACGAAGGGACCCTTGGCCAGGCGCTCCTTGGGGGCCAGGCCGGCGTAGGGATCCTCCGGCGCCAGCTTGGCCATCGCCACCGCGCGCTCGATCAGCTTGGCGCGCGCCTCGGCCGAGATGTCGGAGCCGGAGACCGTCGCCTGCCGCTGGCCGACGAAGACCCGCAGGCCGAGGTCGCGGCTTTCCTCGCGCTCGACCTCCTCCAGTGCGCCCATGCGGACATTGATGCCGAGGGCGGCGCGCTGCGCCCCCACGGCTTCGGCGGAGTCTGCGCCGGCCTTAAGCGCGGCGGAGACGACATCGGCGAGCAGGTTTTCGTCCATCAAGGCCATATGGCGGGATGCGCGCTCCGCGGCAAGCTGCGGCTCACGTGATGGCGTAGAACAGCAGCGCGACGCTGGCGAAGACATAGGCCAGCCAGGTCAGGGTGACGCCGATCGAGCGGGCGAACGAGGAGCCGCCGCTGCGCGACAGGCCGAAGGCGTGCAGGCCGCGGCCGACGAACAGCAAAAGGCCGGTCAGGTGCACGGCGAGCGGCGGGGCCTCGACCATGGCCAGGACGGCGATGCCGACCATGGCGGCCGGGACATACTCGGTCGCGTTGCCGAAGGCGCGGATCGCCTGGGCCAGTTCCGGGACGCCGCCGTCGCCCAGCGCCACCTTGTGCCGGCGTCGCTGGCGCACGACCAGCAGCGACAGCACCAGCAACAGGATCAGGTGCAGCCCGACCCATAGGGCCGCGGCGTGGCCGGATGTCACGGCGTCCATACTTGATTGTCCCTCATTCGCCCCCGCGAAGGCGCGCAGTTGGGCTTGGTTTTGCCAAAAGGGCAAGGGCGCGCCTGGCCGGTCTCTAAAGTACGGCCGCGAAGGTCCTTGAAATGACGGCCTTTCCGCCCCGCCGCACCACGTAGGTCGCGACGTAGCGGCCCGGCGGCCACCCGGCGGCCTGGGCGCGTTTGCCGGCGATGACCATGTACTGCGCCTTGGCCCGGTCGAGGGCCGGCTGGGCGCTGGACACCAGCACCCGGCCGTCGGGGGCGGCGAGGGTCAGTTCCTGCACGTCGCCGCCCTGCAGGTTGATGGCCCGGACATAGGCGACCAGCCCCGTCCGCGTCGTCGGCGGGGCGATCCCTCCGGCCTCGATGGCCGCCATGTCGACGGCGTCGGCGGCGAAGCCGGCGTTCAGCACCGCGCCGGCCTTGTAGGCCATGGCCCGTTCGGCGCTCGGCGTCCAAAGACCTGCGCCGCGCCGCGCCGGATCGCAGCCAGGCTCGGGCGAGGATGGGTCGACCATGACGCCGTCCTTGCGGACGGTGAGGTGCAGGTGCGGATACTCGGTATTGCCCGACAGGCCGATGCGCGCGATCGGGGTCCCGGCGGCGACCGCGTCGCCGACCTTCACCTTCAGGCTGCCCTGCGCCAGGTGGCAGTACTGCGTCTCCCAGCCCTGGCCGTGGTCGATGACGACGCCGTTGCCGCAGTCCTGGCCCTGAAGGGCCGCCGCGCCGCGGGTCCGCACCGAGACGTCGGCCAGCCCGTCGCGCAGGCGCGCCACCTTGCCGGCCGCGGCGGCCAGCACGTCGACGCCGGCGGCCTGGGCGGCCATGTCAGGAATGCGGATGTCGACGCCGCCATGCGCCTCGTAGGTGCTGGAGCCGCAACGATAGTCCTTCGCCTCGGGACCAGGGTCGCGGTCGACATAGTTCTGGACCTCGCAGCTCGATCCGACCGTGCAGGCGACGGGGAAGTCCAGAGGCAGGCCGGCCGCCTGCGTGGCGGGCGCGGTCTGAGTGATATGGGCGCCCTGCGCCTCGGATTCAGTGGGCGGGGCGCAGGCGGCGACCAGGCCGGCCAGCAGGATCGGTGCGAACTTCACGCGCATCTCCTTGACGCCCCCCGGCGGACCTGCAGGCGGACTATACCGGATCGCCGCTCCCGGGCAGGCCCAGGCGCGCCCACTTCTCCGTGACGGCGGCGACCGTCGCCTCGTTCATGCCGAGCTTCTCGCCCCACTCGCGGTGCGTTTCCGGCGGCTGCTTGTTGGTGGCGTCGAGGCCGATCTTCGAGCCGAGGCCGCTCTCCGGCGAGGCGAAGTCGAGATAGTCGATGGGCGTGCCCTCGACGAGGGTGATGTCGCGCGCCGGGTCCATGCGGGTCGACAGCGCCCACATGACGTCCTTCCAGTCGCGGGCGTTGATGTCGTCGTCCACGACGATCACCCACTTGGTGTACATGAACTGCCGCAGGAAGCTCCAGACGCCCATCATCACGCGCTTGGCGTGGCCGGGATAGGCCTTCTTCATCGAGACCACGGCGATGCGGTACGAGCAGCCCTCGGGCGGCAGCCAGAAGTCGATGATCTCTGGGAACTGCTGGCGCAGCAGCGGAATGAACACCTCGTTCAGCGCCTCGCCCAGCACGCTCGGTTCGTCCGGCGGTCGGCCGGTGAAGGTGGTCAGGTAGATCGGGTCCTTGCGCATGGTGATGGCGCTGACCTTGAACACCGGGAACTGCTCGACCGAGTTGTAATAGCCGGTGTGGTCGCCGTACGGCCCCTCGTCGGCGTACTCGTCCAGCATGACGTGGCCTTCGATCACGATCTCGGCCTGGGCCGGCACCAGCAGCGGCACGGTCTTGGCCTGGACCAGGTCGACCTTGGCGCCGCGCATCAGGCCGGCGAACTGGTACTCCGACAGCGTCTCGGGCACAGGCGTCACCGCCGCCAGGATGGTGCCCGGATCGGCGCCGATCACAACGGCGGCGGGCAGGGCGTCGGGCTTTCCGGCCGCTTTCCAACGGCGGTGATGCTGGGCGCCGCCGCGGTGCGCCAGCCAACGCATGATGGTCTTGTCCTTGCCCAGCACCTGCATGCGGTAGATGCCGAGGTTGTAGTCGTCCTCGCGCTCGTCGGACGGGCCCTTGGTCACCACCAGCGGCCAGGTGATCAACGGCGCCGGCTCGCCCGGCCAGCAGGTCTGGATCGGCAGCTTGGTGAGGTCGATCTGGTCGCCCGTCCAGACCACGTCCTGCACCGGCGCCTTCTTCACGGTCGCCGGGCGTATCGACATCACCGTCTTGGCCAGCGGCAGCATCTCGAAGGCGTCCTTCAGGCCGCGCGGCGGCTCGGGGCTGCGCAGGAAGGCCAGCAGTTCGCCGACCTCGCGCAGCTCCCCGGCGGTGGTGCGCTCCTGGCCTTCCAGGGTGACGCCCATGGCCACGCGCTTCACCGTCCCGAACAGGTTGACCAGGCAGGGCATGGTCGAGCGTTCGCCGTCCGCGCGGACGACGTTCTCGAACAGCACAGCCGGGCCGCCGGTCGCCAGCAGTCGGCGTTGGATCTCGGTCATTTCCAGCACGCTGGAGACCGGCTCGGTCACCCGCACCAGTTCGCCCGCCGCTTCCAGCTTGGCGATGAAATCCCTCAGCGACCGGTAGGCCATGCGCTCTCCATTCGTGCTGCGGTTCGGTCTACGGCCGCCCAGCCCTGGTGTCACCTGCACGGCGCCGGTAAAATCGGCGGATCATGAAGCGCATCGATCTCGACGATCTCCCGCCCAAGCTCGCCCAGGTGCTGGCCGCCGTCGAGGCCGGCGAGGAACTCCTGCTGGTCCAGAACGGCGCGGTGGCGGGCCGGCTCGTCGGCATGGAGCCGCCGCGGCACGAGCCGGAGCCCGGACAGTCCAGCGACGAGCGCGCCGCGGAGATCTTCGAGCAGTTCCGCTCGGCCATGGAAGACGAATTCTAGCCGCCCGTTTTCGGTGGCGCGGCGGTCGCAAACCCAATATCTGTCAAGTGTTGTGGCGCAATGAGGCCGCAGAGCCCCGTCGCTGCGACTTATTTCGGCAGTAGGGAAACGCCATGCTCAAAATCATCGCAGTATCGACTGCGCTCGCGCTCGCCGCGGGCGCTGCAGTCGCCGCTCCCGCCGGATACGGCGCCGCCGTCGTGCGGGTCGGCGACCTCGACCTTGGCCGTCCGGCCGACGTCGAGCGTCTTCAAAGGCGCCTGGAGACCGCCGCGCTCGAAGCGTGCGGCGCGCACGCCGGCAGCGTCCGGATGGTCAAACAGGCCGTCGCACGCTCGGACTGCTACCGTGAGACCCTCGCCCAGGCTTCGGCCCAGGTGCTGGCCGGCCGCTAGTCAGTCGTCGTCATCGTCGAAGTCGTCATCGCCGCCCAGGACGTCGTTCAGGGCGTCGATGATGGCGTCCATCTGGTCGGGTGAGACCTCAAGCGCGACGGGGTCGCCGCCGGCGCCGGCCACGGTCAGAAGATAGCCCTCGTCAGTCTCCTCGAACTCGAAGCGCTCGAGCGGTTTCGGCTGGGCCATGGGGACCTCCTGTCCGTTGGCGTCGCGGCGGTGCGTGGAGCATCGCCCCTGAGAGCGAATCCGCGCCATCTCCGTTCCAAGAAATCATGCGCCGGCGCGTCAGGCGCCTGCCTCTCGCGCATTGACCAGCTTCTTGGGGGCGATCTTGCGCCAGCGGCGTTCCAGGAAGTGCTGCAGCGATCCGGGGTGCAGGCGCTCAATGCGGGCCAGCACGCTGGGATAGTCCTTGTAGTGCGGCGTGATGTGGAAGGTCGCCGGTTCGGCTTCCATCAGCATTTCACGTTCGTCGTGGCTGACGTCCAGCAGCACCAGGCTCTGGTCCTCGCTGCGCAGGCGGGTGAAGAACTTGCCGTTCACCTTGTAGGACGGCTGGCCATAGGACGTGCCTTCCTCGGCGCCCGGAAACGCCAGGATGAGGTCGCGAACTTCGTCGGGGGTCATGGCGTTTCCCTCTTGGTCGCGGACACCAGCTTCACCCCGTCCGCGCAGGCGTCAATCAGGATCGTCATGCGCTTGGCGCGGGTCTCGGCGCCCTTGGCGCTGACCACGCGGTGGACGGCGACCTTGCGGTAAGAGGGCGAGAAGGCCTGGAAGGCGGCCCATGCCGGCGCGTTCGCCTGGAAGAGGGCGGTCTCGGCGTCGGAAAAGACCTGGACGCCGCGTTCGTGCGAATATTCGTTGGTGCGGCCCTTGCCGGCCTCGAACGCGGCCAGCCCGGCAGGATGGACCAGGCCCAGGGCGCGAAGCTCCTCGATCCGGCGGATGTTCACCTGGCTCCAGATGCCCTTCGGCCGCCGGGGCGTGAACCGGATGCGATAGCTTTCGCTGTCGATGGAATGGCGAACCCCGTCGATCCAGCCGAAGCACAGGGCCTGATCCACCGCCTGCGGCCAAGTGATCGAGGCGAGCCCCGTGCCTCGCTTGCGAAAGCCGACCGAGAGCTCGGTCGCGGTCTCGTGGTTGGCCTCAAGCCAGGCGCGGAACGCCTGCGGCGTCGCAAAGAAGGTCGGCTCCATCAATAGGCCAAGGCCACGCCGTCCTTGCGCATCTCGGTCGCCGCCGCATAGCGGCCGGGCCAGCGCTCGATCGCCTGATAGCCGCCGTAACCGCCGGGATCGGGCGCGAGCGTCCAGCCGATGGCCGCCAGCGCGGCCTTGGTCGCTTGCGGCACGCCGGTTTCGAGGTTGAGCACCCCGGTTCCCTTCTGCGCTTCGCCGGTCGGTTCGCTCGATCCGCCATGATGCCAGCGCGGACTGTCGCCGGCCTCCTGCACGCCCAGGCCGAAGTCGACCATGTTGGAGATGATCTGCGCCTGGCCCTGGGGCTGCATGTCGCCGCCCATGACGCCGTACGACAGCCACGGATCGCCGCCCTTGGTCGCGAACCCCGGGATGATGGTCTGGAAGGGCCGCTTGCCGGGCGCATAGATATTGGCGTGGCCGTCCTGCAGGGCGAACAGCTCGCCGCGGTTCTGGAACATGAAGCCCAGGCCGTCCGGCGACAGGCCCGAGCCCATGCCGCGATAGTTCGACTGGATGATCGAGACCATCATTCCGTTGGCGTCGGCGGTGGTGAAGTAGGTGGTGTCGCCGCGGCTCGGCGCCTGGCCGGGAAACACCGGCGTCAGGATCTTGCCGGGCGAGATCAGCTTGGCGCGCTCTCGGGCGTACTCCTTCGACAGCAGCCACTCGGTCGGCGTCTTGTAGAAGTCGGGGTCGGCGTAGAACCTGGCGCGATCCTCGAAGGCCAGGCGCTTGGCCTCTACGGCATGATGGATCGCCGCGGCCGACTGGAAGCCCATGCCCCTGAGGTCGAAGGTCTCCATGATGTTCAGCATCTGCAGCGTGGCCAGGCCCTGGCTGTTGGGCGACAGGCCCCAGACGTCGACGCCGCGGTAGTTGACCTTGTGCGGCGGGGCCCAGCGCGCGCGGTGCGCGGCCAGGTCGGCCTTGGTCATCCAGCCGCCGATCCGCTTGAAATAGGCCTCGATGGTCTGGGCGACCTCGCCGCCATAGAAGCCGTCGCGCCCGTTGGCGGCGATCTGCCGATAGGTGCGGCCCAGCGCCGGATTCTTGAATATCTCGCCTTCCTTCGGCGTACGGCCGTCCGGGGCCCAGACCTTCCTGAAGTTCTCAGTTTCCTCGATCCCGGCGTTCGGGCGGGTGAAGTTCTTCAGCGACCGGTCGAGGTAGTAGGCGACGTTCTGGGACACCGCGTGCCCCTCCTCGGCGTAGATGATCGCCGGCGCGAACAGGTCCTTCCACGGCAGCTTGCCGTAGCGCAGGTGCAAGGTCCACCAGGCGTCGACGGCGCCCGGCACGCTGACCGATACGGCGCCATACGAGGGGATCAGGCCGTTCTTCGACCGGCCGCGCACGGTCTCCAGCGACAGGCCCTTGGGGCTACGGCCCGAGCCGTTCAGCCCTTCGACGCGACGGGTCCTCGGGTCCCAGACCATGACGAAGCAGTCGCCGCCGATGCCGCAGGCGATCGGCTCGACCAGGCCGAGCACCGCATTGGCGGCGATCGCCGCATCGACCGCCGACCCGCCCAGCCGCAAGACGTCGAGCGCCGCCAGGCTGGCCAGCGGATGGGCGGTGGCCGCTGCGCCGTGGGCGCCCCAGGCGGCGCTGCGCGAAGCGAAGGTCGCCCCATCGACGCGATCGCCGCCCTGCACGTCGGGACGGTCGCGATTGGGGTTGTCGGCGCGGCTCTGCGCCCAGGCGCCGCCGGCGATCGCCGTGGCGGGCAGGGCGGCGAGGAAGGTGCGGCGGCGCATGGCGACTCCGGAGAACGATTGCTGATCGTGGCGGCACTATAAGGTCAAGTTTGCCCCGCGTACGCGCGTCGTGCGGTCGGTTGCGCCAGCTGCGAGGACTTTCCGTCCACGTCCGATTGCCCTTTGGGGCCCTGCTCGGCTATATGCCGCCCTTGGGGATAGACATGCGAACAATCGACGCCTTGGCGGCGTCGGCGGCGTTGCTCGCCGTTCTGGCGTTCAGCCAGATGGCGGGCCAGCAGGCGTCGCCCGACGAGATCGCCGCCGAAACCTGGATGCTTGAGCAGGACATGGTCCGGCTGCTGGGCGCGATGAGCGGCCCGGCCGAGGCCTGTTATGCGATGACCCTGCCGTCGGCGAAGGCGGGCGAAGGGCTGTTGCCGCTGGCCAAGGATCGTGCGGGCGTGGCGCTGGCCTCGTCCTGCGATCCGACGATGATCTCCCAACTGACCTAGCTGGCGTCCACGTCGCTCAGGATCATCGCGTACGGGACCATCATGCCGTCGCGCTCGGCGTAGCCGCTGACCAACTTGTGCTTCGGATCGACCAGGCCCAGGTCGACGTCCTCGTGCGGGAAGACGACGATCCGCCGGTCGCCGATGCACACCACCAGTTCGCGCCCCTCCAGCGCCAGTTCCGACATCGCCTTCAGCCGACGGTAGTAGGGCTCGCGCTTCCAGGCCCCCGGCTGGTTCGGATCGACGATGACGTTCAGCCGTTGGCCGTCCTTCTCGGTGTACATCAGGAACTTGGCCCGGTCGGGCCGCCAGGCCTCGTCCAGCTTCTCGCTGTCCAGCCACAGGCAGACGAAGCTGCGGCAGGCGGGCGGCCGCTCGTCATAGACGCCGCATCCGGCCGCACGCTTGAAGTGCCCGCACCAGGCGCCGGCCGGCTTGTCCAGCGACTGGATCGCCAGCAGCTTGCAGCACATGCCGCATTCGCCGCAGCTCTTGCCCATTTCCGGCTCCCGTCGTCAGGGGGCGGACGATAGCGTGAGTGCGTGACGGTTCGACGACGGCGGGAGATGTGATGGGGTTCGGGCGAATCATGCTGGCAGCTGGCGTCGTCGCCGGCGCCTTGTGGGGCTGCGTCAATGACGGCCGCGATCCTGCGATGCGGCGCGCCTTGGTTGTGCTGGAAGGCGGACGGGCCGCCACGCTCTACTCGCTTGAGCCCGTGACCAGCGACGTACGCCTTCCCCGGTTGAATGGGTACGCGGTCCTGGGCACCGCGCAGCTCGGCCCGGCCGATACGGTCAGGGCCGCCCGCCAGATTGCGCGGGGCTTGGTGGTGCGGGAGTGGTCGGCAGGTTGCTTCACGCCTCGCCAGGCATTGCGCATCGCCGCCGGCGGGCCGGTCTATGACTACCTCGTCTGCGACGAATGTGGTCGCCTTGCGGTCTATCAGGACGGCAAACAAATAGGCTCGGTCGATTACGACGGCCCGTCCGTCGCCTTGAAGGATCTGTTGCGCCGCGAGGGCGTGCCGCAATCCGAGACGGAATTCTGAGCGCCTAGCTCTCTGACCAGACCGCCAGTTCGTTGCCGGACGGGTCGCGGAAGTGGAAGCGTCGGCCCCCTGGGAAGCTGAAGATCGGCTTGACGATGGCGCCGCCGGCGGCCTGCACCTTGGCGACCATGGCCTCCAGGTCGTGAGCGTAGAGCACTACCAGGGGCTTGTCCGTCTGGGCCGCGGCGTCGGCGTCGAAGCCGCCGTCCAATCCTTCCTCGAACGCAGCATAGCTGGGGCCATAGTCGGTGAAGCTCCAGCCGAAGGCCGACTGATAGAAGCGCTTGGTGGAGACCAGATCGCCGCCCGGCAGCTCCACATAGTCGATCTTGCCGTCTTCGCGCATGGCGCTCTCTGCTATCGAGTTCTCAATTCGTTCCAGTCTGGGCTGTCAGGCCGGCAGAGTCCAGACGGCGGTCTTCTTGACTTCGCGGTCCTCGAGTTCGCGGGTGGTCGGCACCTCGTACTCGGCCAGTTTCTCCAGCCCCACGCGCGGGAAGTAGCTGCGGCCCGGATCGCCGATCAGCACCCGGGTTCCGCGCACATGGGCGGCGGCCAGCCAGTCCATCACCTGCGTCGCCAGCGGCTTCTCGTAGCAGATGTCGCCGGCCAGGATGACGTCGACGTCCGGCGGCGGGGCGTCCAGCAGGTTCTGGTCGGTGAAGTCGATCCGCACGCCGTTGAGCTCGCCGTTGACCGCCAGGGCCGCGCCGCAGAACGGGTCGATGTCGGTGGCCAGCACGTGGCCTGCGCCCGCCCGCATCGCCGCGATGCCGACGATGCCCGAGCCCGAGGCGAAGTCGACGACGCGCTTGCCGGCGACCTCGTCGGGATGGTCGAGGACATAGCGCGCCAGCGCCTGGCCGCCGGCCCAGGCGAAGGCCCAGAACGGCGGCGGCAGGCCGATCTCGGCCAGAGCCTCCTCGGTCAGGCGCCAGATCGGCGTCACCTCGTCGGCCAGATGCAGGTTCAGCTCGGGCGTATGCGGCGGTGGCTGGATGCGGGTGTTTTCGAGGATGAAGGCGCGGCGGCCTTCCTGGGTCTGGATAATCACCCGCGCCCCCTAGCATGGGCGCGTGGGGCGTGCGCGTCCCATCGGCGGGAACCTAACGCCCAGTTTTCGCCTTTTTCCCTCCAAGCGGGAGAAGGCCATGACGACAGATCAAGGATTGCGGTCCCCAAACCCTGTGCTGACCTTCATGTTCGAGGGCGTCTCCTGGCAGGCGATCGCCCTGCGCGGCGTGGCCGGCGTAATCTTCGGTCTGCTGGCGTTGTTCGCGCCGGTGACCACGGCGCTCTCGCTCATCCTGGTGTTCTCGATCTACCTGATGGCCGACGGCTTCCTCGCGATCGCCAGCGCCTTCAAGGCGATGCGCGCGCGGCACTCCTGGGGCCTGCTGGCGCTCGAAGGCGTAGCCAACATTGTCGCCAGCCTGATCATGTTCTTCATACCGGGCCTCGGCATGATCACCTTCGTCGCCATCGTCGCGGTCTGGGCGCTGTTCGCCGGCGGGGTGAAGCTGGTGACGGCGATGCGCCGCGGCCCGGTGCCGGCGCGGGGCTGGCTGGCCTTCTCGGCGGTGGTGTCGCTGCTGTTCGGGGTCGTGCTGATCCTCGCCCCGATGACCGGCGCGGTGGTGTTGACCTGGTGGCTCGGAATCTACGGCCTGGTGTTCGGCGCGGTGCTGCTGTTCCTGGCCTTCCAGCTCCGCTCGGCGCGCAAGAAGGCGGGGCGCTAGGCGGGCTCCCTCCTGATGGCGTTGTCCGACTTCTTGAAACTCCACCATTCCGGCGCGTGCGGCGTCAGGCGGCCCTCGCGGACAGCGGCCTCGATTTCATCGACGGCCTTCGCAGGGTTCGTCAGGTCGAATGCCTGACCGATCAGATTGTAGCGCCACCATTCGAGGGCGAGGAGGCGCTCGATCATGGCTTCATCGAAGCGGTAGCGGATCGTCCTGGCCGGCACGCCGCCGACGATGGCGTAGGGCGGCACGTCCTTGGTCACCACGGCGCCCGCGGCGATCACCGCTCCGTCGCCGATGGTGAGGCCGGTCTTCAGCTTCACGCCGGCGCCGATCCACACGTCGTTGCCGATGGTTGTTCGCTTCAGTTTCTCGAAGCTGGCGACTGGGGGCGCGTCGAAGGGGCTGGGGAACAGCTTCTCATAGGCGAAAGGACTCGTGGTCAACCCGTCCAGAGGGTGGTCCGTAAGAACCGATACGTGGTCGCCGATGGAACAGTATCGGCCAATGTCCGTGTAATGCAGCGTGGTTAGTGGCGAGATGTAGGAAAAGGCGCCGCCGCGGACGTTGTTCAACGTGACGTTCGCCATGACCCTGAAGGGCGTCTCCAACACGACGAGCCCGTTCAGGAAGGTTTGAGGGCTGATGACAAAGGTCGCTTGGGTCATGGGACTCCCGAAGGCGCTACAGTGACGCCATGGCTCTGGAGGCCTTGCCGACGACGATTCGGATCAACGCGACAAGGTCCAAGAGCCTGGTGCTATGCGGCCTTGGCTGCCGCCAGCGCCAGCACCTTCCGGTAGCCGCCCGGCTCGATCAGCATCTGTTCGCTGACGCCCTTGGCCCGCAGCAGGCGATGCACGCGGGGCAGGTTGTAGCAGGGCACATGCATGAACATGTGGTGCTCGCAGTGATAGTTCACGTAGTAGGGCGCGATCAGCAGCCGCTCGGCGAAGCCGGCCTTGGTTGTCCGCGCCTGGCGCATCGGGTCCGGCTCGCCCACCTTGATGCAGGCGTGCTCGGCGATGTTGCGCAGCCGGGTGACCAGCGGCAGCCAGGTCGCCTGCGGCAGCACCCACAGCACCGGCCAGGCCCACCACAGGCCGAACGGCGCGGCCACCGCGGTGACGATCAGGCCGAAACCCAGCCAGCGGCGCTTGTCCTTGATCTCCTGGACGATGATCGGCAGCACCGGTTGTCCGGCCTTGCGCATCTTCAGCTTGGCGACGAACGCGCCGAACCGCTGCTTGAAGAAGGTCTGGCCGGTCAGGTCGCGGACGATCTTGCGCCGCAGCGACAGCGGGGTGATCGGGAACGGCGCCGACAGCACCAGGTCCGGGTCCTCGCCCTGCTGGGCGAAGCGGTGGTGCGTCAGGTGATAGGGGCGGTAGCGGTGCAGGCCGCCGGGCGTCAGCCACTCGCCGATGAAGTCGTTGACCTTCAGGTTCTTGTGCAGGGCGCCGTGGGCGGCGTCGTGCATCAGGATCGCCAGCCCCAGCTGGCGCGTGCCGATGATCATCACCGCCAGCGGCAGGGTCAGCGGCCAGACCACGACCATCGCGCCGGCGGCGATGATCAGCGCCCAGGCGTGGGCGATCATGGCCAGGCCGCGCCAGGAGGAGCGAGCCGAGATCGGCGCCCATTCCTGGTCGGTGAAGAAGTCCTTGGGCGAGAGGCGGGCGGCCGCGGCCATCAGTCGTGTCCTCGGTTGGCGTCGTGCTGCATCAGGGCGAGCATCTCGTCGACGGCTTCCTGCGTGGTGGCGCCGGTCGCCCCGTCGCGCAGGGCGACCCCCAGCGCCAGGGTCCAGAACCGCCGTGCGGTGACGGCCGGGTCGTCGCCGCCGGTCCAGCCGCGCCGGGCCTTGGTCTCGGCATAGGCGCGGTCGCCCTGGGCGTGCAGCCGCTCGAAGGTGCGCTCGACCTGCGGGACCAGGTCCTGGCGCCGGCGGGTGAGGGACAGCGCCTCGACGAACAGCGCCAGGCCGGGCGATCCGACCACGGTCTCGACCAGCACGCGGTTGTAGTGCGGCCCGCTGGCCGCGCCGGCGGCGGCCCCTTCGGCCTGGCGGGCGACGTAAAGCACCTCGCGGCAGGCGGCCTCGACGAACAGCGCCTCCTTGGTGCGGAAATAGTAGGTGATCTGGCTGGGGAAGGCGCCGGCCGCCGCGGCGATGTCGGCCACCGCCACGCCGGCAAGTCCCTGATCCTTGAACAGCGTCACGGCGGCGTCGAGCAGGCGCGAACGCATCCGCTTGCCCGGTTCCCGCACCGCTCGCGTCGCCTTCAGGGGTCGCACGTTCGACATGGCGTTATTTGTACGCCATACAAACAATGCGGTCAATCGGGTCGAGGGGCCGTCCTCTGCGGGGTTGGTCCGGTCAGGCGTTGCGCGCCATCAGCCCGCCGTCCACCGGGATGGTCACACCGGTGATGTACGAGGCGGCCGGCAGGCAGAGGCTGAGGGTGATGTGCGCCACCTCGTCGGGCAGGCCGTAGCGGCCGAGCGCCGTGCGCCGCTTGGCGAACACCGCCTTCTGGTCGTCGGGGATGGCCGCCGTCATGCCGGTGGCGATCGGACCTGGGCAGATGCAGTTCACGGTGATCCCCTCGCGGCCGAGCTCGACCGCCAGGGCCCGGGTCAGGCCGGTGACCCCGGCCTTGGCCGCGGCATAGGGGCTGTCCATCGCCGTCGCCCCGAGCGCCTCTGTCGAGGCGATGTTGACGATCCGCGGGGCGGTCGAGGCGCGCAGGAACGGCAGGGCCGCGCGGATCACTCGCTGATGGGCGCTGAGCAGGATCGCCAGCGAGCGGTCCCAAACCGCCTCGTAGCCGTCGCTGTCGATCGGCGAGAAGGCCGAGACGCCGGCGTTGTTGATCACTGCGTCCAACCCTCCCAGCGCCTCGGCGATCTGCGGCACGAGCGTCGCGATCTCGGCGGCGTCGGACACGTCCAGCTTCCAGGCCCGCGCGCTCAGGCCGCGGGTGGTCAGCTCGTCGGCGACGGCCGCCGCCGGCGCCAGGGCGTGGTCGGTGACCGCCACGTGCGCGCCTTCCTCGGCGAACACCTCGGCCGTCGCCCGGCCCATGCCCGAGCCTGCGCCGGTGACCAGCACCCGCGCGCCCTTCATCGATCGGCTGAGGCGGCTCACAGGCTCAGCCCCCCGTCTACGACCAAGGTCTGGCCGACGACGTAGGCGGCCAGCGGCGAGGCCAGGAACAACGCCGCCCCGGCCATGTCGGAGGGCTCACCCATGCGCCCGGCCGGGATGCGGCTCAGCGCCCCGCGCAGCCGGTCGGGGTGCTCGGTGGTGACCTTGGTCAGCTTGGTGTCGACCAGGCCGGGAGCCAGGCCGTTCACCCGGATGCCGTCGCCGGCCCAGGCCTGGCCCAGCGTCTTGGTCAGGCTGACCGCCCCGGCCTTGGACGCCGCATAGGCCGGGTTGCCGCGGTTGGCCTGGAACCCGGACACCGAGCTGACGATGATGATCGAGCCCTTCGCCGTGGCCAGCATGTCGCGGAACTTGGCCGCGCAGGCCATCAGGCTGTCGAGATTGACCGCCATGACCTGGTCCCAACCGGCGCGCTCGAACTCGCCGCGCCGGTAGACCACCGTGCCTTGGCACAGGACCAACACGTCCAGCCTCTCGAAGTCGGGAACGTTGGCGGCGATCGCGTCGCGGTCGGCGACGTCGACTTGCGCATAGGCCAGGCCCATCAGGTCGGAGCCGTCTAGGCCGGCATAGTCCGCGGCGCTCGGGCGGGTGCCCCAGACGTGAACCTCCGCGCCGCGCGCCCGGAAGCCTTGCGCGATCCCGTTGCCGATTCCGCTCGATCCGCCCACGACCAGTACGGTCCGGCCGGTGAAATCCAGCTCACCCATCGTCTCGTCCTCCCAGTTTTCGGCATCCTCACGCCGCGGGGAGGGGTGCGGCAATGCTCACCCAACGTCAGCATTGACGTGGACGTAAGGTCGGGGAACTGTTCGTGGTGACGGGCGCGGAACAAGCCCCGCGCATCAGAGACAAACGGGAGGTACAGATGCTCCAGAAGCTTCGCCGTCCGGCGACCACTTTCACGATCACCCAGCTTTGCCGCGAGTTCGGAACGACTCCGCGGGCGCTCCGCTACTACGAGGAGCAGGGCCTGCTGTCGCCCAGCCGCGAAGGCCAGGCGCGTATCTACACCTATCGCGACCGTGCGCGGCTGACCCTGATCCTGCGCGGCAAGCATGTCGGGCTGTCGCTCGCAGAGATCCGCGACATCCTCGACCTCTACGAGCGCGACGACGACCTGACAGCCCAGAACACTCAAGCCCTTGGCAAGTTCAAGGAGCGGATCAAGGCGTTCGAGGCCCAGCGCCGCGAGATCGACCAGGCGATCGACGTGCTGCACGACGCCAGCGCCCGGCTGGAGGCCGCGCTCGCCGAGCGCGCCGGCCGCGCCGCTTTCGGTTAGGGGCGCCCCCGTGGCGGTCTAGAACCCCGCCACGGGGCCTTTCCAGGCCCCGGCCGCCAGGGCCAGGAACAACAGCAGCCCGGCCAGGTGGTTGGACTGGAACAGCGCCAGCGCCAGCGGGCCGTCGTTGACGTCGATGCGGGCCGCCTGCCGCGACAGGTGCATGCCGAACAGGGCCGCCAGCGGCAGGAACAGCGGGCCCAGGCCCCCGGCCCAGGCCGACGCCAGCGCCAGGGCGAAGCTCAGCACGTAGAAGACCAGTACGCCCTTCTGGACGTTCGCGCCCAGGCGGCGGGTCGACGACTTGATCCCTGCCAGGGCGTCGTCTTCAAGATCCTGGATCGCGTAGATCGTGTCGTAGCCGAGCGTCCAGAAGATCCCGGAGGCGTAGAGCAGCGCCGCCGCCAGGGTCAGCCGCCCGATCTCCAGCTGCTCGGCCGGGACCAGCGCCGCGCCGCCGGCCTGCGCCGCCAGCCAGCCATAGGCGCTGACCGACCCGGTGGCGGCGGCGAAGCCGAGCAGGGCGCCCCAGTTGAAGGTCAGGCCCAGCCAGGCCTGCGGCCACCAGGTGATGCGCTTCATGAACGGGTAGCCGGCGACCAGCGCCAGGGAGAGCACGCCCAGTCCGACCGCCAGCGGCGTCATGCTGAGCAGCAGGCCTAGCGAGATCAGGCTGCAGACGACGATGAAGCCCCAGGCCTGTCGCACGCTGATCTGGCCCGACGCCACCGGCCGCATGGCCGTGCGGGCCACCTTGGCGTCGAAGTCGCGGTCGACGACGTCGTTGAACGCGCAGCCGGCCGCCCGCATCAGCGCCGCGCCGACGAAGATCTTGGCCAGCAGCAACAGGTCGGGCAGCTTGCCCTCCATCGCCGCGGCCAGCGCCGCGCCCTGCCAGCCGGGCAGCATCAGCAGCCAGATCCCTGCCGGCCGGTCGAAACGGCCGAGCTTGAGCCAGGGCTGCACCGCAGCGGGCGCGTGGCGGTCGACCCAGTTGCTGGGCGCGGCGTCGGGCAGTTGGGCGGTCATGTGCAGGCTTTACTCCCCCTGTGGCGTTGCGGCCACTCCTGCGCTGCAACTCTGCGGTGCGGGTGAAATAACGCCGGTCATTGCGATTGACAGGGCGAATCCATGCGCGCAGTTTGCGTCCCGTCGTCGTCCGGCCCCGCAACCATCTGACAGGGAGGTGATCATCGTGGCAGCACTAAATCATCGCCTGCAGATGCCGTCTGTCGCCGTGATCGCCTTCGCAGGACGGTTCCGCGACTAGGTCGCGCCCGGCCCCGCCAGCGGGCTGATCTGCACTCCCATCGCCAGCCTGACCGCGCGTTCGTTCGCGCAACCCTGGCGCTCCCCGATTCCACGGATTTCCCCTTCGCTACGCGCGAAATCCGTCCGTCTCGAAAGACGACGACATGCCTATCGCCGAACCCATTTCGGTTGCGACCAACGCCCCCCATCCCAATCGCTACGGGGCGATGTGCACCGAGGTCTACGACCTCGACAAACCACCGGGCTCGTTGCCCGACGTGCCGTTCTATCTGGAGCGGCTGGCTGGAACCGACGGCCCGATCTTGGAGGCCGGGGTCGGAACCGGCCGCCTGCTGATCCCGCTGCTCGAGGCCGGGCTGGAGGTGGAAGGCTTCGACCGCTCCGCCGACATGCTGGCCTCCTGCGCCCGCCACTGCGCCGCGCGCGGCCTTGCGCCCGCGCTCCGCCAGGCGCGGTTCCAGGACTTCGGCTACGAGCACGACTTCGCGGCGATCCTAGTGCCGGCCGGGACTTTCACCCTGCTGGACGACTTCGCAGAGGCGCTGGCGGTGCTGAAGCGGTTCTTCGATCACCTTCGTCCGGGCGGGCGGCTGCTGATCGACCTGATGCCGCTCGGCTACCTGGTGAGCGAGCGACCGGACATCCGCACCTGGACGACGCCCTCGGGCGACGTCCTGCGGATCGAGGGCCGGGCCGTGGAGATCGATCTCGTAGGCCAGCGTCGGGTCACCCACGACCGCTACGAACGCTGGCGCGACGGCCGGCTGGTGGAGACCGAGCTGGAGGTGATGGCCTTCCGGCTCTGGGGCCTGAAGGAGTTCGAACTGGCGCTCGCCGCGGCGGGCTTCACGGACATCTCCGTCGGCGCCGACCACCAGCCCGGACGGCCGCCCGGCCGGTCGAGCCGCATACTCAATTTCGAGGCCCGGCGACCCGTCTAGGGGCGCGGCAGCGGCGCTGGGGTCCGTGCTCCCCCACGGGCCCCGGCGCCCACCCTCGATGTCTCAATTTACCCCCGGCGGCTGCCGGGCCGATTTGTGAAACGCGTTATGACCGACATTCTCGACGACGACCTCGACCGTCCCCGAACCCTGACCAACCGGCAGGTGCTCGGCTTCATGGCCGGGCACTGGATGCGCGAGCCGAAGAAGTTCGCCCTGATCATCGGCTTTGGCCTGATCGCCACGATCTGCGACCTGTCGATCCCCTGGGCGACGCGCGGCCTGATCAACGCCGTCTCCAGCCCGGACAAGGTGACCGACGCGGCCTGGATCGCCTGGGCCTCGCTCTCCGGGCTCTACCTGGTGTTCTACATGTCCCGGACCAGCATGTTCCGGGTGATGAACGGCTTCTACGCCCGGATCATGTCGCGCATGGTCAAGGAAGGCTTCGCCCGCGTGCAGGCCTTCTCCTCGGACTGGCACGCCTCGAACTTCGCCGGCGCCACGGTGCGGCGGGTCAGCCGCGCCATGTGGGGCTATGACAGCGCCGCCGACGCCCTGATCGCCATGCTGCTGCCGACCGTCCTGGTGCTCGGCGGTTTGGCGATCTCATTGGGCCTGCGCTGGCCGCTGGCGGGGCTGTTCGTCGCGGTCGTGATCGCTGTGTTCGCGGCCTACAACATCCTGATGTCGGTGCACTTCGTGCGGCCGGCCAACCTGCGCTCGACCGCCCTCGACTCCGAGATCGGCGCGGCGCTGGCCGACGCCATCGGGGCCAACCCGACGGTGAAGAGTTTCGGGGCCGAGGAGCGCGAAGCCGAACGCTTCGCCCAGACCGCCGACGCCTGGCGCTGGGCGGTGAACAAGACCTGGGACCGCTTCAACGTCGTGGGCCTGGGGCAGAATCTGCTGCTGATCATCTTGCAGGCCGGCCTGACCGGGTTCCTCGTCCACGCCTGGGCGCAAGGCCAGGCGACGCCGGGCGACGTGGCCTTCGCGATCACCTCGTTCATCGTCATGGCCGGCTACATGCGCAACTTCAGCGAGATCACCCAGATGCTCCAAAAGGGCCTGGACGACATGCTGGACGTGGCGACCTACATGCGCACCGAGCCGCAGCTGAGCGACCACGCGCAGGCGCGGCCGTTCCGCGGCGACCTGGGCGAGGTCATCTTCGACCGGGTCACCTTCGGCTACGCCAGCCAGCCGCGGCCGCTCTACGAGGGCTTCACCCTGATCGTCGCGCCGGGCGAGCGCATCGCCCTGGTCGGACCGACCGGGTCGGGCAAGTCCACCTTCGTAAAGCTGATCCAGCGCCTGTACGACGTGCAGAGCGGCCGGATCCTGATCGACGGCCAGGATATTTCCAAGGTCGGCCAGACCAGCCTGCGGCGCGCCATCGCCGTGGTGCCGCAGGACCCGGCGCTGTTCCACCGCAGCATCGCCGAGAACATCGCCTACGCCCGACCCGACGCGACGCCGGAGGAGGTGATGCTGGCCGCCAAGCGGGCCCGTGCCCACGACTTCATCGCCCGTCTGCCCAACGGCTACGACACGCCGGTCGGCGAGCGCGGCGTGAAGCTGTCGGGCGGCGAACGCCAGCGGGTGGCCATCGCCCGCGCCTTCCTGGCCGACGCGCCGATCCTAGTCCTCGACGAGGCGACCTCGTCGCTGGACGTGGAGACCGAACGCCTGGTCCAGGCGGCGATGGAGGAGCTGATGGTCGGGCGCACGACCATCGTCATCGCCCACCGGCTGTCGACCATCCGCGGCGCCGACCGGATCCTGGTCTTCGACCGCGGCCGGATCGTCGAGGAGGGCCGCCACGCCGAGCTGATCGACAAGGGCGGCGCCTATGCGCGGCTGCACGCCGTGACCGAAGGAACCGAGCTGTGACCGACCACTACGAAGACGCCGAGGACCAGAAGCAGCGGACCCTGCCCAACCGCAAGGTCATAGGCTTCGTCATGCGCTACTGGCTGCGGCGCCCGGGCCTGCTGAGCGGCATGGTCCTCTTCTCGCTGCTCTCCATCGCCGCCGACATGGCCATCCCGCTGGCGGCCGGCCGGCTGGTGGACGCCGTCGCCGAGGGGCCCCAGGCGGCGAACGTCGCCTGGGCCGCCTGGGCGGTGTTCGTCGGGCTCTACCTGGTGCTGTCGGTGGTGCGGAACATCGCCAACAAGTTCTGGAACCCGTTGGCCGCGCTGAACATGCGCGACCTGACCGATGAGGGCTTCGCTCGCGTGCAGTCGTTCTCGGCCGACTGGCATGCCGACGCCTTCGCCGGCGCCACGGTGCGCCGGCTGTCGCGGGCGATGTGGGGCTACGACCAGGTCTCCGACGCCATCGTCATGTGGATCGGTCCGGCCCTGCTGGTGCTCGTCGGCCTCTCGGTGATGATGATCGTCCGCTGGCCGATGGTCGGCGTCTTCTCGCTCACCATCGTCGCGTTCTACATCGCTTCCAACGTGATCCTGACCGCCAAGTACGCTCGGCCGCTGAACCAGCGCTCGGTGGCCCTGGACTCGCGGATCGGCGGCGCGCTGGCCGACTCGGTCACCGGCAACGCCACGGTCCGCAGCTTCGGCGCCGAGGCCCGCGAAAGCGCCCGCATCGGCGAGATCACCGAGACCTGGCGCGGCGCGGTGGTGCGCACCTGGAACCGCTTCACCGATCTCTGGCTGATCCAGAACATGCTGCTGGCGGTGCTGCAGGGCGGGCTGACCGGCCTGCTGCTGCTGCTCTGGTCCCAAGGCAAGGCGACCCCCGGCGACGTCGCCTTCGGCATCACAGCCTTCCTGGTGATGAGCGGCTACCTGCGCAACATCGGCGAGAACGTCCGCATGCTGCAGAAGGGGCTGGACGATGTCGAGGACGTGGCCCGCTTCGCCGAAATGGCGCCCCAGGTCGCCGATGCGCCGGACGCCGCGCCGCTGGCCGGGCAGCTGGGCGAGGTGGTCTTCGAGAACGCCACCTTCCGCTACAAGTCGGTGAGCGAGCCGCTGTTCCGGAATTTCTCCCTGACCATCCGCCCAGGGGAACGCGTCGCCCTGGTCGGTCCGACGGGGTCGGGCAAGTCGAGCTTCGTCAAGCTGGTCCAACGGCTCTACGATCTCGACGAGGGCCGGATCCTGATCGACGGCCAGGACATCGCCCGCGTGCAGCAGGGCTCGCTGCGCCGCGCCATCGCCGTGGTGCCGCAGGACCCGGCGCTGTTCCACCGGACCATCGCCGACAACATCGCCTATGCCCGCCCCGAGGCCACGGCCGACGAGGTCGCGCTGGCCGCCCGCCGCGCCCGGGCGCACGAGTTCATCACGCGGCTGCCCCAGGGCTACCGGACCCTGGTGGGCGAGCGCGGGGTGAAGCTGTCGGGCGGCGAGCGCCAGCGCGTGGCGATCGCCAGGGCCTTCCTGGCCGACGCGCCGATCCTGGTGTTCGACGAGGCCACCTCGTCGCTCGACGTGGAGACCGAACGCGACGTGCAGGCGGCGATGGAGGAGCTGATGGCCGGCCGGACCACCATCGTCATCGCCCACCGCCTCTCGACTGTGCGCAACGCCGACCGGATCCTGGTCTTCGACCAGGGCCATATCGTCGAGGAGGGCCGCCACGCCGACCTGGTGAAGCAGGGCGGCGCCTATGCCCGCCTGCATGCGGTGAGCGAAGGCGCGGTCTGACGGCTGACACGGGCATGGCCGCCCGTGCTAGATGACCCCCAGGGCCCGATCGGCCCTGGGGGAAGCCGAATGACCTATGTCGAGCAGGTGGTTCAGTGGCTGCGCGACCGCCTGGCGCGCGAGCCGTCGCTGGCCGATCCGCGTGAGCTGAACGTCGCCCTGCGGGTGCTGGCGGTCTGGCGCTCGCGCGCGATCGCCGACGCTTATGTCCGTCACCATGGCGCGCGGATCATGCAGGGGCCCTTCGCCGGCATGGAGTACGTCACCTCGGCGACCGAGGGGGCCCTGACCCCGCGGCTGATCGGGACCTACGAATCGGAACTCCACCCCTATCTCGCGACCTTCGCGGCGAAGCCGCTGGATTGCGTGATCGATGTCGGCTGCGCCGAAGGCTACTACGCGGTCGGCCTGGCGCGGCTGATGCCGGGCGTCACGGTCCACGCCTTCGACATCCAGGAAAAGGCGCGGCTGGCCTGCGCCGAACTCGCCGCCAAGAACGGCGTGACGGACCGCGTCATCATCGGCGAACGCTTCGAGCCCGACGGTTTCGAGGCGTTCAAGGATCGTCGCTGCCTGGTGCTGGTCGACATCGAGGGAGCCGAGGACGACCTGCTGCGTCCCGACCTGTCGCCGGCCCTGGCCGGCATGGATCTGATCGTCGAGACCCACGGCGTCTACCGTCCCGGCGTGCTGGAACGGCTGGTCGAGCGGTTCGGCCCGACCCACGACATCGTTCGCCTCGATCCGCAGCCCAAGACCCTGCCGCTGCCCGACTTCCTGAAGGGCGCGAGCCACCTCGACCAGCTGCTGGCGGTCTGGGAGTTCCGGCTCCAGGCGACCCCCTGGCTGGTGATGACGCCGAAGGGGTAGGTGACGGCTCGCTGGCCGTCCCTCATCCGCTCACCCCGGCGAAGGCCGGGGCCCAAGCGGAATCGTAAACAAACAAGCAGCCCTCAGTCATGGTCGAAGCGCCGCTTGGGCCCCGGCCTTCGCCGGGGTGAGCGGGGTCTAGTTCAGCGCGCTCGCCAGTCGCGCCGCAAGGTCCCCCTTCGGCGCGACCTCGACCCGGTCGAGGCCCAGCCAGCCGGCCATCAGCTTCAGCTCGGCGGCCAGCAAGGCCGGGGTCTGCTCGTTCGCGTCGGGTTCGGCATGGGCGGCCTGAACCATCAGCAGCCCTTTCTTGCGCTCGGCCTTCAGGTCGACCCGGGCCGTGATCGCCTCGCCCTGCAGGAACGGCAGCACGTAATAGCCGTGCACCCGCTTGTGGGCCGGGGTGTAGATCTCCAGCCGCACCCGGGTCCCGAACAGCCGCTCGGTCCGCTCGCGGAACCAGATCAGGTTGTCGAACGGCGAGAGCAGGGCGTTGGCCGCAACCTTGCGCGGGCGTTTCGCGTCGCGGTGGAGATAGGCCCCGTTCTCCCAACCCTTCACCTTCACCGGCGTCAGGTCGCCGGCCTCGACCAGTTCGGCCAGGCGCGACTTGGTCTCGGCCACGCCCATGCGGAAGTAGTCGCGCAGGTCCCGTTCGGTGGCCACGCCCTGGGCCCGCGCCGCGATCCGCAGCAGCTCGCGCTGCGCCTCCTCGCGGGGCGGCGGGTCCTCGAGAGCGGCCTGGGGCAGCACCTTCTCGGGCAGGCCGTAGACCCGCTCGAAGGTTCCGCGGCGGGTGGCGGTGGTCAGCTCGCCGACCCAGAACAGGCTTTCCAGCGCGCGCTTGCCCTCGCTCCAGCCCCACCAGCTGCCGGCGCCCTTGGCCCCCAGGCTGAGCTCCGAGGCCGGCATCGGCCCGCGGGCGGCGATCTCGTCCAGGCACTTGTCGATGAAGTCGCCGTGGCTGCGCAGGAACCGGGCAACGCCTTTCCAGACGCCGACCCCGGCGCGGGCGTCGTCCATCCGCCAGCGCAGCAGCCGGTGGGTCGCGGCCGGCAGCAGCGAGGCCTCGTGCGCCCAGTATTCGACCAGGGCCGGACGCTTGCCCCAGGCGATCTCCTCCAGCAGCGGCCGCGGATAGGCGCCGAGCCGCGAGAACGCCGGCAGGTAGTGGGTGCGCGAGACCACGTTGACCGAGTCGATCTGCACGACCCCCAGCCGCTCGATGGTCTTCAACAGGTGGCGCTTGCCAGGCGCGGCCGGTCGCCGCTCGGCGAAGCCCTGCGCGGCCAGCGCGATGCGCCGGGCCTCGCGGGCCGAGATCTCCTCCACCCCCGTCACCCGCGGCTACTTGTTCAGGCGGCCTTCGGCGATGGCGCCGATCTCGAACGGGAACAGCACCTTGCCGTCGGGCGCCTCGACCGTGTCGGCGATCTCCTGCGGCGCGATGGTCTTGACCAGGTGGCGCATGACGTTGATGCGCGCGACCTTCTTCTTGTCGGTGACCACGCAGGTCCAGGGCGACTCCGCCTGATGCGTGCGGGTCAGCATCGTGTCCCGCGCGGCGCTGTAGTCGGCCCACTTCTCCTGCGCCACGTCGTCCAGCGGGCTGGTCTTCAGCGCCTTCAGCGGGTCTTCGCGCCGCTCCTTCAGGCGCTCGGCCTGTTCCTTCTGGCTGATGTCGAGCCAGATCTTCACCAGCTTCAGGCCGCTCTCGACCAGCATCTCCTCGAAATGCGGCACGTCGCGCAGGAAGATCTCCTGGTCCTTCTGGCTGGCGAACCCCATCACCCGCTCGACCCCGGCGCGGTTGTACCAGGAGCGGTTGAAGATCACGACCTGGCCGGCCGACGGCAGGTGCGGGACATAGCGCTGGAAGTACCACTGGCTGGATTCCAGCTCGGTGGGCTTGGGCAGCGCCACCACCCGTGTCGCGCGGATCGACATATGCTCGGTGATCCGGCTGATCGCACCGTCCTTGCCGGCCGCGTCGCGGCCTTCGAAGATCACCAGCACCTTGTCGCCCGCCTTCATCGCGTGCTGCTGATAGCGCACCAGGGCCAGCTGCAGCTCCGCGAGCTCGGCCTCGTACGCGTCGTCGCCGTTGTCTGACTTCGCCATGGATCGAAGCCTAGTCCTGAACCGCCGCCCAGGGCTAGAACCTCGTGCATGATCCGTCTTCACGTCGCCGCCGACCTTTCCCAGGACGTCGCCCTCGGGCTCGACCATGGCCAGAGCCACTACCTGACCTCGGTGATGCGCCGGGCGGTCGGCGACGAGCTGCTGGTCTTCAACGGCCGGGATGGGGAGTGGCGCGCCGTGATCGAGGTGGCCGGCAAGCGCGGCGTCATCCTGCGGCCGATGGCCTTGGAACGGCGCCAAGCGTTCGGTCCGGACCTCGACCTCGTCATCGCCCTGGTCAAGCGCACGCGGGTCGAGACCATCGTCGAGAAGGCCGCCGAACTCGGCGCGCGCCGCGTGCGGCTGGTGATCACCGAGCGCACCAACGCCGAGCGCACCCGCGTCGACCGCCTGGCGGCCATCGCCGCCGAGGCCGCCGAACAGACCGGCCGCCTCGACGTGCCGGAGATTTTCGAGCCGGTGAAGCTGGCCAAACTGATCGAGGGCTGGGAGGCCCCGCGCCGGCTGCTGTTCTGCGACGAAGCCGGCGAAGCGAGACCTGTGCTGGCGGCCCTGGAGGGCGCGGCGCCGGCCCCCTGGTCCATCCTGGTCGGCCCTGAGGGCGGCTTCTCGCCCAGCGAGCGCGACGCTTTGCGGAACCTTCCCTACGCCACGCCCGCTACCCTGGGGCCGCGGATTCTGCGGGCCGACACCGCCGCCATCAGCGCCCTTACCCTTTGGCAGGCCGCTCAGGGCGACTGGCGGAGCCATGAGGTTTCCTGAGGCGCCTTGAGGTTTCCTGAATTGCGCCCACCTGTCTGAGCGGCGTAAAGATCGCGCCGCTTTAGGCTGGATTGGGCTGGGGAGAACGAGATGGCCGACGTCGTGACCGACGAGCGTCCCCTCACGCTGGAGGACCTGGTCCGCTGGTTCGAGGCTGGGGAAAAGCCCGCCAGCGCTTGGCGCGTGGGCGCCGAGCACGAGAAGTTCGTGTTCCGCCTGGGGACCGCCGAACCGATTCCGTATGACGGCCCGGCCGGCATCCAGGCCCTGCTCAACGGCCTGACGCGATTCGGCTGGAAGGGCGTCTACGAGGGCGACAACATCATCGCCCTGGAACGCGGCATGGCCAATGTCAGCCTCGAGCCCGGCGGCCAGTTCGAACTCTCGGGCGCGCCGCTGGAGACCATGCACGACATCTGCGAGGAGACCGGCCAGCACCTCACCGAGGTGAAGACCGTCGCCGACGAGCTCGGCCTCGGCTTCCTCGGCCTCGGCTTCACGCCGATCTGGCGGCGGGACGAGATCCCGGTCATGCCCAAGGGCCGCTACAAGATCATGCGCGAGTACATGCCCAAGGTCGGCAAGCTCGGCCTCGACATGATGTTCCGCACCTGTACGGTCCAGGCCAATCTGGACTTCGGCTCGGAAGCCGACATGGTGGCCAAGTTCCGCGCCAGCCTGGCCCTGCAGCCGATCGCCACTGCGCTGTTCGCCAATTCGCCGTTCATCGAGGGCAAGCCCTCGGGCTTCCTGTCGGCCCGCGCCAATGTCTGGACCGACACCGATCCCGACCGCACCGGCATGCTGGACTTCGTGTTCGCCGACGGCTTCGGCTACGAGACTTACGCCAACTACGCCCTCGACGTGCCGATGTACTTCGCCAAGCGCGACGGCAAGTACGTCGACCTGGCCGGCCGTTCGTTCCGCAAGTTCATGGCCGGCGAACTGGCCGAACTGCCCGGCGACCGCCCCAGCCTCAAGGACTGGGCCGACCACACCACCACCGCCTTCCCGGAAGTGCGCCTGAAGCAGTACCTGGAGATGCGCGGCGCCGATTCCGGGCCCTGGAGCCGCCTCTGCGCCCTGCCGGCGCTGTGGGCGGGGATCTTCTACGACCAGGCCGCGCTCGCCGCCGCCTGGGACCTCTGCAAGGACTGGCGGGTCGAAGACCACGAGCGCCTGCGCGCCGACGTCGCCCGCCTGGGCCTCAAGGCCCAGGTGAACGGCCGCAGCGTCCAGGACGTGGCCAAGGACATGGTCGCCATCGCCAAGCAGGGCCTGAAGAACCGCAACCGGCTCAGCGCCGGCATGGTCGACGAGAGCGGCTATCTGGCCGAGCTGGAGGACATCGCCGACAGCGGCCTCACCCCGGCCGACCGGCTGCTCGACCTCTATCACGGCCCGTGGAAGGGCGACGTGCGCCGGGTGTTCGAAGACTTCGCCTACTGATCGGGCGGCCCCGGCTCGCCGCCCCCGCCGGCCCTAGCCTTCGGGGGACGGCGAGGTGACGTTCGGCGGCCAATGGTCGCGCTGGCTGGCGCCCGCGCCGCTGTCGGTATGCTGCACGATCTGGTCGACCGCCGCATGCGGGTGCTTGGGATCGACGAGCATGTCCTCGACCGCATAGACCTCGACCTTGTCGGGATAGAAGGCCAGCCGGCCCCGAATGGCGTCCATCGCCGGGTACGGCTCCTCGTAGGTCCAGACCGCGTTCTCGGCGAACCGGCCGTCCATCAGGATCGTGTAGTAGGCCGCGTCGCCCTTGTACGGACAATGGGTTTTGCGCTCGCTGCGCGAGAAGTACTCCATCGAAACGTCCGCCCGCGGGAAGTAGGCGACCGGCGCATAGCTCGCCTCGGTGAGGATCAGGACGTCGCCGCTGTCGGCGATCACGTGCTCGCCGTACATGACGCGCCAGCGGGTCTTGGCCGGGGTGATGTCGATGGGATGGTCGGGGCCGGGGGTCAGCATGGGGACGCTCCTCCTTCGTGCAGATGCAACGCTTAAGGTGGGGGGCAGGCTCCCTCATTGCCAAGCTTCAGGCGCCCGATTGCTTGTGCTCGACCCGGCTGCGTGATCTTCTCCCGCCAAATTAGCCGGCGGGGGCGAAAACGACCCTCTGAAGAGCCGGCAGTCCAAGGAATCGGAATACCGCCCTCATGAACATCGTAATCCTTTTGGGGATCGTCATTACGTTGGCGACCGGGATCCCCGTCCTCATGCAGTTGCTCAAGCAGCATCCGCGAGGGCTGATCATCCTGTTCTTCGCCGAGATGTGGGAGCGGTTCTCCTACTACGGGATGCGCGGCATCCTGATCTTCTTCCTGACCCAGCATCTGCTGTTCGACGACGCCACCGCCGGGGCGCAATACGGCTCCTACACCAGCCTGGTCTATCTGCTGCCGCTGATCGGCGGTCTGCTCGCCGACCGCTATCTCGGCACCCGCAAGGCGGTGGCCTTCGGCGCCCTGCTGCTGGTGGCCGGCCACCTGACCATGGCGGTCGAGGGCAAGCCCGCGACCCAGCAGCTCGTCTATGGCGGCCAGAAGTACGAGGTCGTCGCCGAGGGGCGGATGGAATCGCGCACCGTCAAGCTGATGGTCGGCGACAAGGCCTATGACTTCGGTCCCGCCGAGGGCGGCGGCCTGGAGATCAAGGGCCTGCAGGCCGGCGGCCCGCTGCCGCCCGTCCTGGCCAAGGACAGCTTCACCATGGAGAAGCAGGTCGATCCGCTCGGCAAGAACGCGTTCTACCTGGCGGTTTCGCTGATCATCATGGGCGTCGGCTTCCTGAAGCCGAACATCTCCACCATCGTCGGCCAGCTCTATCCGCAGGGCGACCCGCGCCGGGACTCCGGCTTCACGCTCTACTATTACGGCATCAACCTCGGGGCCTTCTGGGCCTCGGTGCTCTGCGGCCTGCTTGGCCAGACGGTCGGCTGGTGGGCGGGCTTCGGCCTCGCCGGCGTCGGCATGGCCCTGGGGTGGGTGGTCTTCGTGTTCGGCAAGCCGCTGCTGCAGGGCAAGGGCGAACCGCCGAACCTCGAACTGCTGAAGGCGCCGGTCGCCGGTCCCATCAATCGCGAATGGCTGATCTACATCCTGGCCATCCTCGGCGTGGCCCCGATCTGGCTGCTGGTGCAGAGCAACCAGCTGGTCGGCTGGGCGCTCGGGATCTCCACCGTCCTGGCGCTGCTGTTCATCGGCTACTTCCTGACCGTGAAGTGCGACAAGATCGAGCGCGAGCGGATGCTGCTGGCGCTGGTGCTGATCTTCGGCTCGGTGGTGTTCTTCACCCTGTTCGAACAGGCCGGCACCTCGCTCAACCTGTTCGCCGCCCGTAACGTCGACCTGCTGGGCATTTCCGCGGCCCAGACCCAGTCGTTCAACGCTGGCTTCATCCTGATCTTCGCCCCCATCTTCGCGGCGATGTGGGCCTGGCTGGGCGCCCGCGGCCGCGACCCGAATCCGACTCTGAAGTTCGGCTTCGGCCTGCTGCAGGTCGGCCTCGGCTTCCTGGTCGTGGTCTGGGCTCAGGGCCTGGCCGACGACAACTACCGCCTGCCGCTGATCATTCTGGCGCTGCTCTACATGCTGCACACCACGGGCGAGCTCTTCCTCTCGCCGGTGGGCCTGTCCGAAATCACCAAGCTCTCGGTCGCCTCGGTGGTGTCGTTCATGATGGCGGTGTGGTTCCTCGCCTCGTCGATCGCCCAGTTCGTCGGCGGCGCCATCGCCGGCGCGATGGGGACCGAGACAGTCGGCGGCCAGGTGCTGGATCCGGCTGCGGCGCTGGCCACCTCGATGGACGGCTTCAACAAGCTCGGCTGGGCCGGCGTCGGCGTCGGCGTGGTCTTCGTGGTGCTGAGCTTCTTCATCAAGCACTGGGCCCACGGCGCCAACAATCCGGCTCACGCCCAGCCCGAGCCGATCGCTCCGGTGCTGGACGGCGAACGCCAGGCCGTGAACCCGGCCTCGGTCCGGGCTGACCGCGAGAGCTGATCGCGGCCTGCCTGAGGCATGAATAGGGGCCGGGCGCAGCGATGCGTCCGGCCCTTCTTCGTTGGGGCTGCTTCAGGCGCCGAAGGTCTTGCGGATGCGGACGTAGTACATCCGCCCGAACTCCAGCTTGCGGTCGTCGGTGAACAGCACCTGGCTCGACCCGCGCGGGCCGTCATAGACGGTGCGGGTGCGGCGCAGGCCCCGTTCGGTGATGTTGGGCAGTTCGAAGCGGACGATGACGTCCGGCCGCACCCGCCACTCGGCGAACGGCCGCACGAAGGTCCCCAGCTTGAAGGTCGAGACCTCGTTGAACCGATAGCTGGTCTCGCGCCAGCCGCCGTAGACGTCGACGCCCCAGGTCGTGCGCCACTGAGGCAGATCTTGAGAGACGGTCGCTTCCCACTCCACCGGGCGCAGTTTGGAGATTTCGCGGCTCTCGCCGGTGGTCGGGTCGGTGACGTCCGACCGCCGCCAGGTCGCCTCGCCCTTCAGCTGGGCTCCGGTCAGGCCGAAGCGGCCCAGCGGCGCGGTCAGGTTCAGCACCAGCTCGTCCTTGGTCCCGTCGCCGATGTTGGCCGGCGAGTCGAAGATCGCGAACTCGGTGATGATCGGGGCGCGGTCGATCACGTCGGTCAGGGCCGAGCGGCGCAGGGTCACGCCGACTACGCCCTCCTTCCAGAACCGCTGCTCGACCGCGACCTCGCTGACCCAGGCCTGTTCGGGATTGAGGTCGGGATTGCCGGCGGTCACCACCCCGGTGTTCAGCGACGAATCGGCCACGAAGTCGTCGAACGACAGCTGCCCGACCACCCGCTCGAAGCGCAGGCGGACCTGCGTCGCCTCGGTCGGCGCCCAGGTCGCCGCCAGCCGCGGCTTCAGGAAGTTCAGGCTCTTTTCCAGCGCCACGTCGCCGGTCGAGGAGATCGACGAGGCCTCGTAGCGCAGGCCGCCTTCGAGCGTCCATTTGCTGGTCGGCCGCCAGACGCTCTTGGCGAACACCTCCCCGCGGGTCTCCTCGACGACGACATTGGCGGCGGGCAGCGGAATCGGCGTTCCGCTCACCGTCAGACGGGTGTCGCTTTGCAGCTTGTTGAAGGCGCCTTCGCCGCCGGCCTCGAACGAGAGGGTCTCACTGGACCGATAGGACAGCACGCCGCGCCCGATGGTCTCGCTGCCTTCCCGTTGCAGGTTGAAGCGGTCCTCTTCGAGCGCCTCGGCGTAGACCGAGGAGATGTCGCGATCGCGCGTCTGGCGCAGGCCGATCAGGTCCAGGGTCGCACGCGAGCCGAAGTCGCGCGTGAAGCGCAGGCCGAGCTCGGTCTCATGGGTGTGGTTGATGTCGTCGGTCGTCGCCAGGCCCGCCTCGGGCAGGACGATGACGCTATCCTCCTTGAACTTGTATTTCTCCCAGAACAGCCGCCCATTGATGCGGAACTTGCCGCCCAGCACCGGCTGCTCGTAGGCGCCGGTCAGGGTCTGGTTGCCGATGCCGCCGGTCGAATCGATCTGGCTGACGCGGAGCGGCCGCCCGTCCGGGCCGAGGGCCACGCCGGGACCGAAGTCGCCACCGTCGTCGGCGCCGAAGCCGTAGCGGGCCGAGCCTTCCCAGTTGCGGCCCTCGCGGCCGCCGGACAGCTCCAGCCGGAAGCCGTGCAGGTTGCGGCCGTCATAGATGTGGTTGTTGGCCACCGCGATCAGGCCCTGCAGGCCCCCGCCGGGTTTGCGGATCACGTTGGCGATCACCGTGCGGCCCTGCATGTCGATGCCCGGCGCGCCGCCGCGGATCAGGTCGATGCGCTCGATCTGGGTGACCGGCACCCGGCGCAGCAGTTCGTCCAGCGGATCGGTCTTGCTGGTCGGGCGCTGGCCGTCGATCAGGGCGTTGCCGCCGCCGCCCTCGAAGCCGCGGATCTTGTCGCCGGTGTCGAGCGTAAAGCCGGGCAGCCGCAGCAGCATCTCCCAAGCGTTGGCCGCCTGGCTGTCGGCGAAGAAGGCCGCCGGGTAGCTGATCACCCCTTCCGCGGCGGCGGGCGCGGCGGCCGGCGGAGTGGAAATCCCCGCGGCCGCCTCGGGCGCGGCGAGGGCGAGTGCGGAGGCCAGGGCCGGCGCGATCATGTAACATTGCTCCCCAAAGACACAGGCAAGTGACCTGCGCCTCCGGGGTCGCGCCAATTAAATCCAGGAAATGTGGATTAATTTCCTGAAAGAAATCCGATGATTACGAGCATGTAACCATCGCCTCCAAGCCTAGATGCTGGTGCCGCCGACCGTCAGGCCGGTGAGTTTCAGCGAGGGTTGGCCGACTCCGACCGGCACGCTCTGGCCCGACTTGCCGCAGACCCCGACGCCGGCGTCGAAGTCGAAGTCGTCGCCGATCATCGTCACCCGGGTCAGGGCCGAGGGGCCGTCGCCGATCAGGGTCGCGCCCTTGACCGGGGTGGTGATCTTGCCGTCCTCGATCAGGTAGGCCTCGGTGCACTGGAAGACGAACTTGCCGTTGGTGATGTCCACCTGGCCGCCGCCGAAGTTGGCGCAGTAGAGCCCGCGCTTGGTCGAGGCGATCATCTCCTCGCGCTTGTGCTGGCCGCCCAGCATGGCGGTATTGGTCATCCGCGGCATCGGCATGTGCGCATAGGACTGGCGCCGTCCGTTGCCGGTGGCGGTCATGCCCATCAGCCGCGCGCTCATCCGGTCGTGCATGTAGCCGACCAGGATGCCGTCCTCGATCAGGATGGTGCGCTCGGTCGGGGTGCCTTCGTCGTCGACGGTCAGCGACCCGCGGCGGCCGGGCAGGGTGCCGTCGTCAAAGACGGTGACCCCCGGGGCGGCGACCCGCTGGCCGATCTTGCCGGAGAACGCCGAGGTGCCCTTGCGGTTGAAGTCGCCCTCCAGCCCGTGGCCGACGGCCTCGTGCAGCAGCACGCCGTTCCAGCCGGGGCCGAGGACCACGTCCATCTCGCCGGCCGGGCAGGGGACGGCGTCCAGATTGACCAGCGCCTGGCGGATGGCCTCGTCGGCCTGGGCCTGCCACTTGTCGGGCGCGATCCAGGCGTCGAAGCCGGCGCGGCCGCCGGCGCCCGAATAGCCGCTCTCGCGCTTGCCGTCCTTCTCCAGGGTCACCTGAACGTTCACCCGGCACAGCGGGCGCACGTCGCGGATCAGGCGGCCGTCGGCGCGCAGGATCTCCACGATCCGCCGCTCTCCTGCGATGCTGGCCATCACCTGCACCACGCGCGGGTCGCGCGCCCGCACCCAGGCGTCGATCTCCTGCAGCAGGGCGACCTTGTCGGAGAAGGCGGGCGAGGCGGTCGGATCGTCCTCGCCATAGAGTTTGGTGTTGGTCGCGCGCGGGCCCTCGGCCGAAACGCCGGAATAGCCGCGCTTGGCCAGGGCAGACGATTGTCCCGCGCGCTTGATCGCCGCCTCGGACACCTCGCTCGAATGCGAGTAGCCGGCGGTCTCGCCGGCGACCACCCGCAGGCCGAAGCCTTCGGACGAATCGTACGAGGCCGACTTCAGCCGTCCGTCGTCGAACAGGAAGGCTTCGCTCTCGGAGCGCTCGACGAACAGCTCGCCGTCGTCGGCGCCGGCCAGGGCCTCGCCGAGCAGCTCGCGGGCGCGTTCGGGGGCGACCCCGACGGAATCGAGAATCGAGGCGGCGGGGGCGAGGGCGTTCATCGTCAGGTCTGCTTTCGGAAGGCGAGCCCACAGAAATAGGTGCTTGCGCCCCGGACGTCACCCCAATCCGCCGCCGACCGCTCGTGTCGGCCGGCGCCTTGATGGAAACCCGACGGCTTAACCTTCCGCAGTTATGCGAAAACGGCCTTTTTCAGGCGCGCGCGAACCATCTGAAGCATCTCCATGTCGAGACATTGCGCCATGGGGGGTCTTAGCGCCTTGGCAAGCTACGGGAGAGCGCGTATGCACCCCGGCTTAAGGGCGGGGCCTCGCGGTTTGCGCGGCGCTACGTCTCGATTCAGTCGGCGGGGGCGATCGTCTTTCGCGAGGCGCGGCCGGCCAAGCAGACCGAGGGGACATGAAGTCTAGGGTTCAGGGCATGCGGACGTGGGCGGCGGCAGCCGCGGCGGGCGCAACGTCGGCGTTCTGGGGCGTCCAGGCGTTCGCAGAGGAATTGATGGGTCAACCGACCCCGGGCGGCATCGGGCTGCAGCCGGCTGCTTCGCCGCTGAAGCACGCTGCGCACGATTTCCACAATCTCATCCTGCTGCCGATCATCACGCTGATCTGCGTGTTCGTGCTGGCGCTGCTGATCTGGGTCGTGGTGCGCTACAACAAGCGCTCGAACCCGGTTCCGGCGAAGTGGAGCCACAACACGCTGATCGAAGTGATCTGGACGGTCGTGCCGGTCCTGATCCTGATGTTCGTCGCGATCTTCTCGTTCCGGCTGCTGTTCGCCTATCACGACATGCCCAAGCCGGACTACACGGTGAAGGCCACCGGTTATCAGTGGTACTGGGGCTACGAGCTTCCCGATCAGAAGGTCGGCGAGTTCGTCTCGAACATGCTGCCCGAAGAAGAAGCCAACAAGCGCAATGTTCCCTTCCGTCTGGCTGCGACCGAACCGCTGGTCGTTCCGGTCAATAAGACCGTCCGCGTGCTGGTCACCGGCGCTGACGTGATCCACGCGTTCGCCCTGCCGGCCTTCGGCCTGAAGATCGACGCGATCCCGGGCCGTATCAACGAAACCTGGTTCAAGGCCGAGCGCACCGGCACCTTCTACGGTCAGTGCTCGGAACTCTGCGGCGTCGACCACGCGTTCATGCCGATCGAGATCAAGGTCGTGACCCAGCCGGAGTTCGAGGCGTGGGTGGCGTCCAAGGGCGGTTCGATGACCCCCGACGCCCCGGCCGCTGCTCCGGCCCCGCCCGCCGCCGTGGCCGCCCCTGCCGCCGAAGGCGCCGCGACCCCGGCCGCCGCTACGGCGCCCGCCGCGGCTGCTCCGGCCGCCGCCGCGCCGGCCCCGACCTCCACGCCCGCCGCGCCCGCCGCGGCGCCGGCCGCGAAATGAGCCTAGGACATAGTAAGATGGCACAAGCCGCAGCTCACGATCACCACGAAGCCGACCACAAGCCAGGCTTCATCGCGCGTTGGTTCTTCTCGACCAACCACAAGGACATCGGCACCCTCTACCTGCTGTTCGCCATCATGGCGGGCCTGGTCGGCGGCGCCCTCTCGGGCCTGATCCGCTGGGAGCTCGCCGAACCGGGCATCCAGATCTTCAAGGAAGGCTCCTCGATCCAGCTGTTCGGGCTGGTTGAGCAGTCGAAGCATGGCTACAACGCGGTGGTCACCGCGCACGCCCTGATCATGATCTTCTTCATGGTCATGCCGGCCATGATCGGCGGCTTCGGCAACTGGTTCGTGCCGCTGATGATCGGCGCGCCGGACATGGCCTTCCCGCGGATGAACAATATTTCGTTCTGGCTGCTGGTCGCCGCCTGGATCCTGCTGCTGGTCTCGATGTTCGTCGACGGCGGCCCGGGCAAGGGCTTCGGCGGCGGCTGGACGGCTTATCCGCCGCTCTCGACCACCGGGCACGCCGGTCCGTCGATGGACGCCGCTATCCTGGCGCTCCACCTCGCCGGCGCCTCGTCGATCCTCGGCTCCATCAACTTCATCACCACGATCTTCAACATGCGCGCGCCGGGCATGACCCTGCACCGCATGCCGCTGTTCGTGTGGTCGGTTCTGGTCACCGTCTTCCTGCTGCTGCTCTCGCTGCCCGTCCTGGCCGGCGCGATCACCATGCTGCTGACCGACCGTAACTTTAACACCCACTTCTTCGATGCGGCCGGCGGCGGCGACCCCGTCATGTACCAGCACCTGTTCTGGTTCTTCGGTCACCCGGAAGTGTACATCCTGATCCTGCCGGGCTTCGGCATCGTCAGCCACATCGTCTCGACCTTCTCGCGTAAGCCGGTGTTCGGTTACCTGGCCATGGCCTACGCCATGGTGGCGATCGGCTTCATCGGCTTCCTCGTGTGGGCCCACCACATGTACACCGTGGGCATGAGCATCAATCTGCGCGCCTACTTCGTGGCCGCCACGATGGTCATCGCGGTTCCCACCGGCGTGAAGATCTTCTCCTGGATCGCCACGATGTGGGGCGGCTCCATCGACTTCAAGACGCCGATGCTCTGGGCGATGGGCTTCATCTTCCTGTTCACCGTGGGCGGCGTCACCGGCGTGGTCCTGGCGAACGCCGGCATCGACTACACCCTGCACGACACCTACTACGTGGTCGCGCACTTCCACTACGTGCTGTCGCTCGGCGCCGTCTTCGCGATCTTCGCGGGCTTCTACTACTGGTTCGAGAAGATCTTCGGCGTGAAGTACCGCGAGTGGCTGGGCCAGCTGCACTTCTGGGTCATGTTCGTCGGCGTGAACCTGATCTTCTTCCCGCAGCACTTCCTCGGCCTGCAAGGCATGCCGCGCCGCTACATCGACTATCCGGACGCGTTCACGCTCTGGAACCACGTGTCCTCGGTCGGCTACCTGGTGACCCTGGCTGCGGTCGGCGTCTTCCTGGTCATGCTGCTCGACGCGATGATCTTCCGCCGCAAGGCCGAGGCCAATCCGTGGGGTGAAGGCGCGACGACGCTGGAATGGACCCTGTCCTCGCCGCCGCCGTTCCACCAGTTCAACGAACTGCCGGTGGTCAAGCCGGACCTCCACTAGGTCCGGCTCCCAAAGACCTCTGTGGGGGCGCGGGCTGGGACATTCCAGCGCGCGCCCTTCGGTCGTTTTGAGAGTATTGTGATGACCATGTCGCCAGCCCTTTCCCGCTCCAGCGCGCCCCCGCGGTGGCAGGACTACGTCCAGCTGCTGAAGCCGCGGGTCATGTCGCTGGTCATCTTCACGGCCATTACCGGGCTGGTCTGCGCCAACGCGTCGATCAACCCGGTGCTGGCCGGGGTGGCGATCCTCTGCATCGCCGTCGGCGCCGGCGCGTCGGGCGCCCTCAACATGTGGTACGACGCAGACATCGACGCCAAGATGCGGCGCACGCGCGCGCGTCCGGTGCCGGCGGGCAAGGTTCAGGGCGCCGACGCCCTGGCCATGGGCGTAGTGCTGTCGCTGTTCTCGGTGATGCTGCTGGGCATGACGACCAACTGGCTGGCGGCGGGCCTGCTGGCCTTCACCATCTTCTTCTACGCCGTCGTCTATACGATGTGGCTGAAGCGCTCGACGCCGCAGAACATCGTCATCGGCGGTCTGGCCGGCGCGTTGCCGCCGGTGATCGGCTGGGCCGCGGTGACGGGAACCGCGCCGCTGAACGCCTGGCTGCTGTGCGCCATCATCTTCATGTGGACGCCGCCGCATTTCTGGGCGCTGTCGCTCTATACCAGCGAGGACTATCAGAAGGCCGGGGTGCCGATGATGCCGGTCACCGCCGGCGCAGCCTCGACCCGCAAGCAGATCCTGATCTACAGCCTGCTGTTCATCCCGCTGTGCATCGTGCCGGCCTTCACCGGCCTCGGCGGCATGACCTATTTGGCGGTCGCGGGCCTGGGCGGGCTGGTGTTCCTGATCCTCGCCTGGCGGGTGTTCCGCAGCCGCGCCGGCGAGACCGGCGGCCAGCGCAACGATGACGGCCTCTACGACGTCAAGGCCAGCTCCAAGGACGCGCGCAACCTGTTCGCGTTCTCGATCCTCTACCTGACCCTTCTGTTCGCCACCTTGCTGGCCGAGCACCTGCTCGACCTGCCCGCCGTCGGAGTTTTCCAGTGAGCGAGCCCACCCCCGATCCGACCGTCGAAGCCCGCGCCCGCCGCGGCCGCAACATCGCATTGGCGCTGGGCCTGGTCCTGTTCGTCGTCCTGGTCTTCGTGGTGACCGTCGTCCGTCTGGGAGGCAGTGTTGCCCACCGGCCCTTCTAAGCCCGAGTTCTCGCCGCTCCAGAAGCGCAACCGCAAGGTCGCCCTGATCGCCGTCGGCGGCTTCGTGGCCATGGTCGGGGCGGCGTTTGCCTCGGTGCCGCTCTACAAGGCGTTCTGCCAGGTCACCGGCTTCGACGGCACCGTGCGCAAGGCCGAGGCCGCGCCCGACAAGGCGCTCGACCGCAAGCTGACGATTCGCTTCGACGCCAACATCCGCGAGCTGCCGTGGACCTTCACGGCCGAGCAGGTCACCCAGGAAGTGAAGATCGGCCAGACGGGCCTGGCCTTCTTCAAGGTGACCAACAACAGCGACAAGCCGCAGACGGGCCGCGCGATCTACAACGTCGTGCCCGAATCGGCCGGCGCCTATTTCCAGAAGCTCGAGTGCTTCTGCTTCTCGGATCAGACGATTCCGGCGAAGACGACCATCGAATTCCCGGTCGTGTACTTCGTCGATCCGAAGTTTGCGGACGACTTCGAGACCAAGGGCAAGGGCGAAGTGACCTTGTCGTACACTTTCTTCCCGTCGGTGGAGGCCGAGCGCGCCGAGAAACGCGCCGACGCCACTGCGGCAAAGCACTCTTCCGCCCTTGGCGTTCCGGCCAAGGCGGGGCTATAGCACACGCGAATTGTCATTCGCCGGCCCGAGAGAGGGGCAGGCGTCTGTGAGATCTGAGAGGGGTTAGGACCGAAATGGCCCACGGCGAAGTTAAGCACGACTACCACCTGCTGCCGCCCAGCCCGTGGCCGCTGGTGGGCTCCGCCTCCGCGACCATCATGGCGATCGGCCTGGTGATGTGGATGAAGGGCCTGTTCGGCGTCGAGAAGTCGCCGTGGCTGTTCCTGGCCGGCCTGGCCGGCGTCCTCTACACCATGTTCGGCTGGTGGTCGGACGTGATCAAGGAATCCAAGGCGGGCGACCACACGCCGGTCGTTTCGATCGGCCTGCGCTACGGCATGATCATGTTCATCGCTTCCGAAGTGATGTTCTTCGTCGCCTGGTTCTGGATCTTCTTCGAAATGGCCCTGTTCCACGGCCATCGGACCCTGTCCTCGATCGAGGAAGTCCGCGCCGCCTGGGCCACCTGGCCGCCGGCCGGCATCGAGACGGTTCCGGCCTGGAACCTGCCGCTGCTGAACACCCTGATCCTGCTGCTGTCGGGCACTACCGTGACCTGGGCGCACCACGCGCTGCAGCAAGGCGACCGCAAGGGCACGAAGATCGGTCTGGCGCTGACTATCGCGCTCGGCGCCATCTTCACCATGGTGCAGGTCTACGAGTACCACCACATCCTCGAGCACAAGTACTTCTTCGGCGGCGAGGGCGCGGAGAACTCGGGCCTCTACGGGTCGTCCTTCTTCATGGCCACCGGCTTCCACGGCTTCCACGTCCTCATCGGGACGATCTTCCTGGCCGTCTGCCTGATCCGCCTGCTGCGTGGCGGCATGAGCCCGCAGAAGCACTTCGGCTTCGAAGCCGCCGCCTGGTACTGGCACTTCGTCGATGTCGTCTGGCTCTTCCTGTTCGCCTTCATCTACGTGGTGTTCGGCGGGGCGGGCCACTAGGGCCCGCCGATATGGACAGTCCCAATCCGCTGCTGGCGGGCCTCCGCGGCCGCTGCCCGAACTGTGGAGAGGGACGCCTGTTCCAAGGCTTCCTGACCGTAGCCCCCGCCTGCGAGCGGTGCGGCTACGATCTGGCCAAGGCCGACTCTGGGGACGGTCCCGCGGTCTTCGTGATCCTGATCGCGGGCTTCCTCTGCGCCTTCGCCCTGCTCTTCACCGAGCTGACGTTCTCGCCCCCGATCTGGGTGCACATCGTCGTCTTTCTGCCCCTGACGCTCTTCGTCTGTCTCGGCCTGTTGCGGCCGCTGAAGGGCGTGTTGCTGGCCGCCCAGTTCGCCAACAAGGCCTCGGAAGCCCGCCATGACTGATCGCGCCCGGCGCTTTCCGGTCGGCCTGACGATCGCTGTCGCCATCTCGCTCGCCATTCTGATCGGCCTCGGCGGCTGGCAGTTGCAGCGCCTGCACTGGAAGGAAGCCCTGCTCGTCCGCGTCGCGGCCTTGCAGGCGGCTCCCGCCACCAGCGGCGAAGCGGCGCTGGAACGGATGGCCGCCGGCGCCGACCTCGACTTCGCCCGGATCCGGTTGGTGTGTCCGGGGCTGGCCAGCGCCCCCTATCTCGAGCTGTATTCGGTTCGCGAGGGCCAGGCCGGTTCACGGCTGATCTCGGCCTGCCGCGTCGCCGGCGGCCGCTATCGGAGCATCCTGGTCGACCGCGGCTTCGTGGGCGACCACATCTCGGCCCGGCCGCGGGTCAATGTTTCGGATCTGGCGCCCGTCGAGGTGGTCGGCGTGCTGCGCGTTCCTGAGGCCGGCAACACCTTCAGCCCCGCCAACGACGCGGCCGCCAATCGCTGGTACGTCCGCGACGTCGCCGCCATGGCCCAGGCCCTGAAGGTAGACGCGCCTGCGCCGCTGTTCCTGATGGCCGAGACCTCGTCCAATCCCGATTGGCAGGCGCTCAACCCGGCCCCGCTGCCGGCGGAAATCTCCAATCGGCACCTCGAATACGCCCTGACCTGGTTCGGCCTTGCCGCCGCCCTGGTCGGCGTCTATGCCGCCATGCTCTGGCGCAAGTGGAAGTCTTGATGCGGTACGTCTCTACGCGGGGGCAGTCGCCCTCGGTCGGCTTTGTCGATGCGGTCCTGGCGGGCCTGGCGCCGGACGGCGGGCTCTATGTCCCGCAGGAGTGGCCGAGCTTCACCCGCGACGAGATCGCCGCCTTCGCCGGCCGGCCCTACGCCGAGGTGGCGACCGCCGTGCTGGCCAAGTTCGTCGGCGACGAGATCGACGGCGAAACCCTCGCCGAGATGTGCGCCGAGGCCTATGCCAGCTTCACGCACGCCGCCGTCGTCCCGGTGCGCCAGATCGCCCCCGGCGGCTTCATCGCCGAGCTGTTCCACGGTCCCAGCCTGGCCTTCAAGGACGTGGCCATGCAGCTGCTGGCCCGCCTGTCGGACCACGTGCTGGGCCAGCAGAAGCGGACCCAGACCATCCTCTGCGCCACTTCCGGCGACACCGGCGGCGCGGCGGTGGAGGCCTTCCGCGGCCGCGCCAACACCAAGATCGTCGTCATGTTCCCGGACGGCCGGATCTCCGAGGTCCAGCGCCGCTTCATGACCACGGCCGAGGAGGACAACGTCCGCTGCGTGGCCGTCGCCGGCGACTTCGACGACTGCCAGGCGATCCTCAAGACGGCGCTGTCGGACGCCTCGCTCAAGCAGTCGGTCGGCCTGTCGGCGGTAAACTCGATCAACTTCGCCCGCATTGTCGCCCAGAGCGTCTACTACTTCACCGCCGCCGTGGCCCTGGGCGCGCCGCATCGGGCGGTGTCGTTCGCGGTGCCGTCGGGCAATTTCGGCGACGGCTTCGCCGGCTATGTCGCCAAGCGCATGGGCCTGACCATCGACCGCATCATCGTGGCGACCAACACCAACGACATCCTGGCCCGCGCCTTCGAGGACGGACGCTATGTCCGCGGCGTCACCGCCCCGACCCAGTCGCCGGCCATGGACATCCAGTCGGCCTCGAACTTCGAGCGCCTGTACTTCGAATGCGCGCGCCGTGACGGCGTCGAGACCGCCCGCGCCTTCGCCGCCTTCGCTGAGACCGGCGGCGTCGACATCCCGCCCCAAGCGCTGGCCGCCATGCGCGAGACCTTCACCGGCCTTGCGGTCGGCGAGGGCGACACCACCCGCACCATCGTCGCCACGCTGCGCGAAACCGGCGAACTGATCGATCCGCACACCGCCGTCGGGGTGTGCGGCATGCAGCGCGCCCGCGGCGTGACCGACGCCCCGATCGTGGTGCTGTCCACCGCCCATCCGGCCAAGTTCCCGGAGACCGTCGAGGCCGCCACCGGCGAGACCCCGGTGATGCCGCGCACGGCCGCGCACCTGGCCGGCAAGCCCGAGCGCTTCGACCGCCTGCCGGCCGACGCCGAGACCATCAAGGCCTATGTCAGGGCCTTTGCGGAAGGCTGAGGCTCTGCCCAACATCCATACCCTGAAGAACGGGGTCCGGGTCGTCTGCGACCCGATCGACGGTCTGGAGACCCTGGCGCTGTCGGTCGTCGCCGGCCGCGGCGCGCGGTCCGAGGACGAGGTCCGCTCCGGCTGGTCGCACCTGCTCGAACACATGGTGTTCAAGGGCGCGGGCGATCGCTCGGCCCGCGACATCGTCGAGGTGATCGAGGCCGAGGGCGGCCAGATCAACGCCGCCACCGGCTATGAGCGCACCAGCTTCCAGATCCGCGCCCTGAAGGGCGGGTTGGATCTCGGCAGCGCCGTGGTCGCCGATCTCGTACTGCGTCCGACCATGGACGCCGGGGACCTCGCCCGCGAGATCCAGGTCGTCGGCCAGGAGATCGCCGAAGCCGCCGACACCCCCGACGACCACGTGTTCGAGATGGCCCAGGACGCGGCCTTTCACGGCCAGCCGCTGGGCCGGCCGATCCTCGGCACCGACGAGTCCATCGGCCGCGCCGACCCCGGCGCCCTGTCCGCCTGGCGCAGCGCGCTCTACGCGCCCGACGCCCTGGTGGTCTGCGCTTCCGGCGCGGTGGACGAGGACGAACTGCTGGCCCTGGCCGAACGCGATTTCGGCGGCGCGGCCGGGCAGGGCGCCAGCGAGCCGGCCCCGGCCGCCTTCGTCGGCGGCGTGCGCACCACCCCCAAGGCGCTGGAGCAGGCCAATCTGGTCTTCCTGTTGCCGGCGGTCGGCGTGCGCGAGGAGGCCTATTTCGCGCTGCGGCTCTATGCCGAGATCCTCGGCGGGGGCATGGCCTCGCGCCTGTTCCAGGAGGCCCGCGAGAAGCGCGGCCTGGCCTATGCGGTCGACGCCTATTCCGAGACCTATGCCGACACCGGCGTGCTCGGGGTGTTCGCCGGCTGCGCCGCCAAGGACGCCGTCGAACTGGCCAAGGTCGCGGCCGAGGAGATCAAGGGCATGGCCGGCGGCGTGCAGGGCGCTGAACTCGCCCGCGCCAAGGCCCAGCTCAAGGCTTCGATGTTCATGGCCCGAGAGCAGCCGCTGTCGCGGGCCGAACAGGCCGCCGCCCAGGTGCTGCTGTTCGACCGCACCCTGCCGCCGGCCGAACTCGCCGCCCAGATCGACGCCGTCGAGGCCGCCGACATCGCCCGCCTGGGCGCGCAGATGCTGGCCCCCGGCGCGGCGGCCGCCAGCATCCTCGGCCCCAAGGGCGCGATGAAGGCCGGCGAGGCCTTCCAGCGGGCGCTGTTCGGCTAGCCGTTCGATAGCCTCAGGCGGCTTGACGGATTCCGCGCATCCCGCGAGGTTCCGCCCATGGCCTTGTTGGATTGGATCGCGCCGGAAAGCGGCCTTCGGATCGAGGGCGACGGGGTGCGCCTGCGTCCGCCCCGCGCCGCCGACTTCGCCGAGTGGCGCGAACTGCGCATGCAGTCCAAGGAGTTCCTGCAGCCATGGGAGCCGACCTGGCCGGCCGACGACCTGACCCGTGCGGCCTTCCGCCGCAGGCTTACCGCCTATGCGCGTGATCGCGAGGCGGGAACAGCCTATCCGTTCTTCGTTTTCCGCACCCGCGACGACGCCCTGACCGGCGGGATCACGCTGTCGAACGTCCGGCGCGGCGTCGCCCAGATGGGTTCGATCGGCTACTGGTGCGGCCAACCCTTTACCCGGCAAGGCCAAACCCTGGGCGCCGTGCGCGCCCTGACCGTCTTCGCCTTCCGCACGCTGGCCCTGCACCGCCTGGAGGCCGCCTGCCTGCCCAGCAACGAGCCGTCCCGGCGACTTCTCAACCGTGCCGGGTTTCGGGAAGAAGGTCTCGCCCAGGCTTATCTGAAAATTAACGGCGTCTGGCGCGATCATGTGTTGTTCGGCCTTGTGTCTCCGCTGCGGGCGCACGAGGGCCCGGACGAAGGAGTGTCTGTTTAGCGCTCGGCTGTCGTGGGCCGATCCGCTCTGCGGCGCGTTGGCCGGAATGTCTTGAGACGATGCCGAACGATCGTTGGAGCTGGGACGCAACCGCGACCTTGGAGGCGCTAGGCGCCGCCGATGTGGCCCTGTGGCTCTGGGAACCCGAAAAAGACCGCCTGCATCTGACCGGCGCCTCGCGCGCGCTGGGGCTGGGTCCGCTTGCGCCGGAATGTTCGTCGGCGGCCATGCGCGCCCTGGCCCTGCCGCCGGATCGGGCGCTGGCCGAGGACGTCCTGCGCGTCCAGGAACCGGGCGCCGAGATTTCAGTCCGACTGCGCATGCGCGGCGGCGGCGTCTGCATTTGGCGCGGCGTCTGGCTGGAAGAAGGCTTGCGCGCCGCAGGGGTGGTCGCGCCGGAAGCCAAGTTCGCCGCCTCCGACCAGGACGGCCTGACCGGCCTGCTCGACCGCAAGAGTTTCGTCGCCCGCGCCCGCGAGCGCCTGGCCCATGCCGGCCAGCACGAGCTGGTGGTCGCCGATCTCGACCGCCTGCGCCGCCTGAACGAGGCGCTGGGCCACGAACGCGCCGACCTGGTGCTGGCCGCGCTCGGCTCGCGCCTGGCCGCCGCCTTCCCGCCGCACGCCCTGCTGGCGCGGGTCGGCGAAGACGAATTCGCAGTGCTGACCACGGTCAGCGACATGCCGGCCGCCGAAACCCTGCGCCAGGCGCTGGAGCAGCCGCTGCGGGTCGCCGGCTTCGATATCCATCCGACCCTGTCGATCGGCGCCGTCGAGGCGCTCGGGGGCGAGGACGCGCCCGAGGCCGCCGAACTGCTGCGGCGGGCCGAACTGGCGGTGGAAGCCGCCAAGAGCGGCGGGCGCGGCGGCGCGGCCGCCTATGGCCGCAGCCTGGAGAGCGACGGGCTGTCCAGGCTGGCGCTGGAAAGCGACCTGCGCGGGGCGCTGGGCCGCAACGAGATCGTACCGTTCTATCAGCCCATCGTGCGGCTCTCGACCGGGGCGCTGTCCGGCTTCGAGGCGCTGGTCCGCTGGCGCCACCCGCGCCGCGGCCTGCTGACCCCCGACCAGTTCCTGCCCCTCTGCGAAGAGATGGGCCTGATGAGCGAGCTCGGCGCGCTGATGATGCGCCAGGCCGCGTCCCAGCTCGCCCGCTGGCGGCTCGACCACCGCGCCGCCGGCGAACTGACCGTGGCGGTGAACCTTTCCACCGGCGAGATCGATCGCCCGGATCTGGTGTCCGACGTGCTGGAGATCCGGCGCGAAACGGGGCTGCCGCCCGGCGCCCTGAAGCTGGAGGTCACCGAAGGCGACGTCATGCGCGACCCGGACCGCGCGGCGATCATCCTGCACAAGCTGCGCGAGGCCGGGGCCGCCCTGGCGCTCGACGACTTCGGCACCGGCTTCTCGTCGCTCAGCTACCTGACCCGCCTGCCGTTCGACACCCTGAAGATCGACCGCTACTTCGTGCGCACCATGGCCACCAACGAGGGCTCGGCGAAGATCGTCTCCTCCGTGGTCAAGCTGGGCCAGGACCTGTCGCTGGAGGTGGTCGCCGAGGGCGTCGAGAACGCCCAGATGGCCCGCCAGCTGCTCTCGCTGGGCTGCGACTACGGCCAGGGCTTCGGCTATGCGCCGGCGCTGTCGCCGCAGGAAGCCGAGGTCTATCTCAACGAAAGCTATGTCGACGGCGCCGCGCCGGTGAAAGCGCGCGGCTAGGGCGCGCTAGGCTCGGCCGGCGGTCGAGGTCAGCAGGCTGGCGTCTACCCCGATCTTGGCCAGGGCGTTCGACCACTTGTGGGCATGGTCGGTCCCGAAGATCAGCGTCTCGTCCGGCTCGCAGGTCAGCCAGACGTTCTCGCGCAGCTCGCGCTCCAACTGGCCCGGGCCCCAGCCGGCATAGCCGAGCGCCAGGGTCGAACGACGCGGCGGATCGCCATGGCCGGCGATCGCCTCCAGCACCTCGCGGGTCGCGGTCAGGGCGACGCCGCCGCCGACGTGCAGGCTGTGCTCGCCGGCGGTGTAGTCGTCGGTGTGCAGAACGAAGCCGCGTTCACGGTCGACCGGCCCGCCCAGCAGCACCAGCTCGGCCGGAATCTCGATGCTCGGCTTGACGTCCAGCCGGCCCAGCAGGTCGGGCAGGGTCAGGCCCTCGACCGGCCGGTTCACGGCGATGCCCATGGCGTGGCCCTCGTCGTGGGCGCAGATCAGCACCAAGGCGCGCTCAAAGCGCGGATCGCCGATGCCGGGCATGGCGATCAGCATCTTGCCGGAAAGAAATTCGCCGTCTCCCATACTTCGAATGTGACGCCGATCGCGCCGCTTTCAAGTCATCACGTTACACAAGGCCGTTGATGCCTGCGCCGGGGTCGCTATCTGGTGAGGCAGAGCTGATCAGGGAGACAGATCATGACCATCAAAGTCGGCGACAAGCTGCCCGCCGCCACCTTTTCCGCCGGGACCGCCGAAGGCCCCAAGCCGATGACGACGGACGAGATCTTCGCCGGCAAGAAGGTCGCGCTGTTCGCGGTGCCCGGGGCCTTCACCCCGACCTGCTCGGCCCGTCACCTGCCGGGCTTCAAGGACCACGCCGCCGATTTCAAGGCCAAGGGCGTGGACGCCATCGCCTGCGTGTCGGTCAACGACGCCTTCGTCATGAAGGCCTGGGGCGAAAGCCAGTCGGTGCTGGGCGACATCCTGATGCTGGGCGACGGCAACGGCGACTTCACCAAGGCGCTGGGCCTGGAGATGGACGCCTCGAAGTTCGGCATGGGCGTCCGCTCGCAACGCTACTCGATGATCGTCGAGGACGGCGTCGTGAAGGAGCTCAATGTCGAAGCGCCGGGCGAGTTCAAGGTCTCGGCCGCCGACTACATGCTGGCCCAGCTTTAAGGCTGCTTGGCTCTGGGCGTCAGGCGCCCAGAGCCTCCGCGCCGACGGCTTCGAGGTCGTCGGCGCCTTCCATGACCCCGGCGGCCAGGCCCGGAGCCTGGGCCAGGACCTGGCTGGCGAACACGCGGGCCAGGGCGGCCTTGCTCTTGCTCCAGGCGTCGTCGCCGCCGGCCACGGCCTGAGCCTGGCGGGCCAGCATCCAGGCGCCGATGACGTCGCCGGCGAGCTTCAGGTACGGGGTCGCTGCGGCCAGGGCGTTGGGGCCCTTGTTCTGCAGCACCCAGTCGGTGGCGCGCTCCAGCGCCGCCACCCCGGCTTCGAGATAGGCCGCGACGCCGCCGAGCGCGGGATCGCCCTGCAGGGCCTGGGCCGTTTCGTGCATCTCGGCGCAGAGCGCGTCCATCACCGCCCCGTCCTGCATCGCGACCTTGCGGCCGATCAGGTCGATGGCCTGGATGCCGTTGGTGCCTTCGTAGATCGGGGCGATGCGGGCGTCGCGATAGTGCTGGGCCGCGCCGGTCTCCTCGATGAAGCCCATGCCGCCGTGCACCTGCACGCCCATCGAGGCGACCTCGACGCCGACGTCGGTCGACCAGGCCTTGGCGATCGGGGTCAGCAGCTCCTGGCGGGCCTTGGCGGTGGCGCGCTCGGCCTCGCTGGACGCCAGGCGGGCCTGGTCGGCCAGGACGCCGGTGGTCATGCAGATGCCGCGGGCGGCCTCGATCTTGGCCTTCATCAGCAGCAGCGAGCGGCGCACGTCGGGGTGGCCGTAGAGCGGGGCCGGGTATTCGGCCGACCACACCGCGCGGCCCTGCTTGCGCTCCTGGGCGAAGGCCAGGGCCTGCTGGAAGGCGCGTTCGGCGATGCCGACGCCCTGGACGCCGACCTGCAGCCGGGCGGCGTTCATCATGACGAACATATGGGCGATGCCGTTGTTGATCTCGCCGACCAGCTCGGCCTTGGCGCCCTCGAACAGCATCACGCAGGTGGGCGAGCCGTGGATGCCCAGCTTGTGCTCGATCGAGCCGGCGCGCAGGTCGTTGGCGATCCCCAGCGAGCCGTCGTCCAGCACCTCGCGCTTGGTCGCCAGGAACAGCGAGATGCCCTTCACGCCGGGGGGCGAGTCGGGCAGGCGGGCCAGCACCAGGTGGCAGATGTTGTCGGCCGCGTCGTGGTCGCCCCAGGTAATGAAAATCTTCTGGCCGTACAGGCGATAGCCGCCGTTCCCGTCGGGTTCGGCGCGGGTGGTCACGGCGGCGAGGTCCGAGCCGGCCTGCGGCTCGGTCAGGTTCATCGTCCCGGTCCATTCGCCCGAGACCAGCTTGGGCAGCACCAGGGACTTCTGGCGCTCGGTGCCGTGCAGGTCGAGGGCCTCGATCGCGGCCTGGGTCAGCATCGGGCAGAGGCCGAAGGCCATGTTCGAGGCGTGCACCATCTCGAACACCGCCAGCTCCATGGCCTTGGTCAGGCCCTGGCCGCCGTGCTCGGGATCGGCCGACAGCGAGTTCCAGCCGCCGGCGACAAAGGCCTGGTAGGCGTCGGCGAAGCCGGGCGCGGCGATCACCGCGCCGTTCTCGTAGCGCGCGCCGACCTGGTCGCCCTTGCGGTTCAGGGGGGCGAGCTGCTCCTGCGTGAAGGCGCCGGCCGCGTCCAGCACGGCGGCGACCGTATCGTCATCGAGTTCGGCAAAGGCGCCGGATACCAGCGCCGGATGGCCGGCGATCTGCAGCGAGAGGGCGAGGTCACGGACAGGCGCGCGGTAGGACATGCTGAACTCCGATATGTCAGGCGTTCTTTAGGGGAGGTGCGGCGGCGCTCCAAGCGTTCACGAGCCGCGAAACGCAAACCCTTGATCGCGCAAGGGGTTGGTCGCGGGATTCCGGGACGCGGGCGGAGCCCGGGCCGCCGCTGTGCGCCGCTGTTGCGGCGGGCGGAACGGTGCGTTGCCGGATGCAGGGCGGCTTGGGCCTAGCCAGACCGGCCCGCCGGCCCATATGGGAAACTGGAACGCAACTGCGCCTTAGCGGCAGGTTTTCGCGGACGGAGTCCACAAACCTGCCGCCGCGGTGCGGCGCGCTCGCCGTCGTGTCGAGTCAGAGTAGATCGTCCCCATGTCCGAGCCCGCCCAGGCGCACGCCCGCTACAGCGCCGTCGCGATCGTCCTGCACTGGCTGATCGCCGCGGCCATCGTGTTCCAGGTCATCATCGCCTGGCGGATGGGCGGAGGACGGACCCCCGAGGGCTTCGCCCTCGTCCAGCTCCACAAGTCGATCGGGATCACCGTCCTGCTGCTCAGCCTGGCTCGGCTGGTCTGGCGGCTGACCCACCGCCCGCCGCCGCCGCCGGCCGGCATGGCGACCTGGGAGAAGGCGCTGGCCAAGGTCGCGCACGTCGGGCTCTACGTCATCATGATCGGCCTGCCGATCACCGGTTGGATCATGGTCTCGGCGAGCCGCATCCAGGTCCCGACCCTGCTCTACGGCGTCATCCCCTGGCCGCACGTGCCGGGGCTGGCGCACCTGGCCGAGCCGGCCAAGAGCGCCTGGCATGGCTTCGGCGAGACCGGCCACGAGGTCCTGGCCTGGGGCGCCTACGTCCTGGTGGCGCTGCACGTGGCCGGGGCGCTGAAACACCAGCTGCTGAGCAAGGACGAGCCGGTGCTGGCGCACATGGCCCCCGGCGCCCGGCCAGGCGCCTGGTTCGACCCGCGGCTGCTCGGCATCGCCGTCGCCGCCCTGGCGACCGTCGCCGCCGGCTACGCGGTGCGGCCCGCCCCGCCGGCCAGCAAGCCGCTGCCGCCCCCGCCGCCCGCCGTGGTCGAGGCCGCGCCGAGCATGACCCCGGCGCCCGTCGCGGAGGCCCCGGCCGCCGCCGTCGCCGAGACGCCGGCCGAGGCGGCTGCGCCGCCGGCTTGGAAGGTCGACGCCGGATCGACCCTGGGCTTTGCGACCGCCTGGGGCGGGGTGGCGATCGAGGGCCGCTTCGACCGCTGGAACGCCGACATCCTGTTCAGCCCGCAGGCGCTCGACAAATCCAAGGTCGCCGTCAGCATCGACCTGGCCTCGGCGGTCAGCGGCGATGCGCAGCGCGACGAGTCGCTGCAGGGCGCCGACTGGTTCGACACCGCCGAGCACCCGAAGGCGACCTTCACCGCCACCCGCTTCGAGAAGACCGGCGAGAACCGCTACGTCGCCCATGGGACGCTCGCCCTGCGCGGGGCGAACCACCCGCTGCGGCTGCCGTTCACGCTCAAGATCGAGGGCGACAAGGCGCGCGTCAGCGGTGTAACCAGCCTCGACCGCACGGCCTTTGGCGTCGGACAGGGCGAGTGGAAGAACACCGATCAAATTCCGGCCGAGGTGAAGGTCAGCGTCAACCTGACGGCGACGCGGCGCTAGACGCCGCGGTCGCGGCGCTGCGCGAGGGCCAGCTGGTCATCCTGCCGACCGAGACGGTCTACGGGCTGGCGGGCGACGCCGGCGATCCGCAGGCGGTGGCGGCGATCTTCGAGGCCAAGGGCCGGCCGAGCTTCAATCCGCTGATCTCGCACGTCGCCGACCTGGCGGGCGCCCAGAAGATCGCGGTCTTCGACGACCGCGCCCGGGCGCTGGCGCAGGCGTTCTGGCCCGGACCCCTGACCCTGGTGCTGCCGGTCGCCGACCCTGTGGCGGTGAGCGACCTGGCCCGCGCCGGCCTCGACACCGTGGCGGTGCGCGTCCCGGTCCATCCGCAGGCCCGCGCGCTGCTGGCGCGGTTCGGCGGGCCGGTGGTGGCGCCGTCGGCCAACCGCTCGGGCCGGCCCAGCCCGACCAACTACGCCGACGCCATGGAAGAGACGGGCGACAAGGCGGCGGCCGCACTCGACGGCGGCCCCTGCGAGGTGGGCCTGGAATCGACGGTGGTCGCGCTGCTCGACCAGCCGCGGCTGCTGCGGCCGGGCTCGGTCACGCGCCAGCAGATCGAGGCGGTGATCGGCCCGCTGGCCGAGGCGGAGGCCGACGCCAAGCGCTCGCCCGGCCGGCTGGCCCGCCACTATTCGCCCAAGGCCCCGGTCCGGCTGAACGCCGCCGCCCCGCAGCCGGGGGAGGCGTATCTGGCCTTCGGTCCCGGCGAGCACCGCTGGAACCTCAGCCCCACCGGCGACCTGCGCGAGGCCGCCGCGCGCCTGTTCGCCTATCTGCGCGACGCCGACCGCACAAACCCGGCCGCCATCGCCGTCGCCCCGATCCCGCACGAGGGGCTGGGCGAGGCGATCAATGACCGGCTCAAGCGCGCCGCCGGTTTCGTCGGCTAGGCGCAGCGGGGGCGAGGGCCAGGGCGATCCGCCTTGAACTCTACGACGCCTCCGACCAGCATCCTCACAGCCTTGGCCACGCTGGCCCTACCCGCACAGGGACCTTGCGCGCCCTGGCCAGTGATGTTTCGCTCGACGGTCCGGCATATGCCCTAATCGCGTCGACGCGACGTGGAGTACGACAACGTGACAGCATCACTCGAGACACTTGCTCATCCGTTCGCCGAGACGATGAAGCTCCGTGTTGACGAGCGAAGCGCGGGGCGCAGCATCTGCTCGATCGAGATCGAACCGGGCATTCACCACAATCCGCACCATGTCGCCCACGGCGCCGTGTTTTACGCCCTAGCTGACACGGGCATGGGGGCGGCGCTCTACCCCACCCTCGATGCGGGTGAGATGTGCGCCACCATTGAAATCAAGATCACCTATTTCCGTCCGGCTCCCGCGGGCACGATCCGGTGCGAGACGGTTGTACTCAATCGCGGGCGGACAATCGCAAATCTCGATTCCCGCCTCTATCTCGGGGACACGTTGATCGCGCAGGCCAATGGCAATTTCGCAATCCTGAAGCGGAAGGAAACTGGCGCCGCCGCTGCATAAGCGACATGGCCCGCCAAAGGCGCTCACTACCCCGGTGATTCCGAAAAGCGGCATGGGCGCCCAGGCGCGAGGTCCCGCCCAACCTTGAGCCGCGCTTGCAAGGCCTCCAGCGCATTCGCGGCTTGGTGGCGAACATCGCGTCCGCTGGGCGGCGCCTTCGACTGGAAAACCGGCCTTGATGCGCGCAAGCTGCCATCGAACGTCGCCACCAGTCATTGGGAGGCCCAGGGATGGAAGTTCGCGCCGCTGAGATCGCCGACGGGGTTTATCGCTTCTCGACCTTCGTGCCGGACATCGCGCCGCCGCTCGGCTTCACCTTCAACCAGTATCTGATCACCGCCGAGGAGCCGTTGCTGTTCCACACCGGCCCCAAGCGGATGTTCCCGCAGATCTCGGAGGCGGTGAGCCGTATCCTGCCGCTCGAGGCGCTGCGGTGGATTTCGTTCGGCCATGTCGAGTCCGACGAGTGCGGATCGATGAACGAGTGGCTGGCTGCGGCGCCGGCCGCCACGGTCGCGCATGGCCTGACCGCCTGCATGGTTTCGCTGAACGATCTCGCCGACCGGCTGCCGCGCCCGCTCGCCGACGGAGAGGTGCTGGATCTCGGCGGCCGGCGTGTGCGCTGGCTCGACACGCCGCACGTGCCGCATGCCTGGGAGTCGGGCCTGATCTACGAGGAGACCGGCCGCACCCTGTTTTCCGGCGACCTGTTCACCCAATGCGGGGACGGCCCGCCGCTGACCGAGGCGAGCATCGTCGAGGCGGCGATCAGCGCCGAGACCATGTTCCAGGCCAGTTCGCTGACGCCAGAGCTGGGATCGACCATCCGCCGCCTGGCGAAGCTGGAGCCCAGCCGGTTGGCCGTGATGCACGGGTCCTGCTTTGCGGGCGATTGCTCAACCCAGCTGGAGCGTCTCGCCGCGTTCTACGACGGCGCGCTGGAAGCGGCCTGGAACAGCGCACACGGCTAGGCTCAGGACTCATAGCCAGAAGAGCACGGTAGCGGCGAGGGCGATGGCGGACAGGAAGACGGTCGGGCATCGATCGTAGCGGGTGGCGACGCGACGCCAGTCCTTGAGCCGGCCGAACATGA
>JAGOQB010000006.1 GCA_017991675.1 Phenylobacterium sp.
TCATGTTCGGCCGGCTCAAGGACTGGCGTCGCGTCGCCACCCGCTACGATCGATGCCCGACCGTCTTCCTGTCCGCCATCGCCCTCGCCGCTACCGTGCTCTTCTGGCTATGAGTCCTGAGCCTAGGGCATTCATACCTGGGGTGTTGAATGCTGAGGATTCTGATCGCCGACGATCACGAGATCGTCCGACGGGGGATACGGGACATAGTCGAAAGCCATCCGGGGTGGGAGGTTTGCGGTGAAGCTTCGGACGGTCAGTCCGCGGTCGAGCTCGCCGCGGCCCAGCAACCCGACGTCGCGGTGATCGACGTTTCGCTGCCGCTCATGAACGGCCTGGCGGTCACCCGGCGGTTGCGCCAGGATTCGCCCCAGACCAACGTGCTGCTGTTCACCATGCACGACGACGACGAGACGGTGAGCGGCGGCCTGGCGGCCGGGGCGCGGGGCTACCTGCTCAAGAGCGAGAGCGAACAGCACCTGGAGGCGGCCATCTCGGCCCTGGGGGCCAACCGCCCCTATTTCTCCTCCTCGGTGTCGGAACTCCTGCTCGAGGCGGCGGTCAGCGAACGCAAGCGTTCGCGGCTGGAAAGCTTCACCATGCGCGAGCTCGAGGTCGCCCAGCTGATCGCCGAGGAAAACTCCAACAAGCAGATCGCCCGGCAGCTGCAGATCAGCGTCAAGACCGTCGAAAGCCACCGCGCTGCGGCGATGCGCAAGGCAGGGGTGAGAACCGCCGCCGAGTTCGTTCGTTTCGGCATTAAGCACAATCTTATCCAGCCTTAAGTCCCATCCCGGCGGGGCCCGACATCGGGTTTGACCCGATGGCGGCGATAGGCGCGCGCTGGAACGCTTCCCTTGGACAAGGAGGCGTCCACGCCCATGGCGTTGCACTTACAGACGAACCCTTTCGACCTCCGGCGCGCGGCCGCTGACGGAGTCGTCCTGGGGTTCCCGCTGCTGCTGGTGGATGCGGTGCGCCGCACCCATCCGGTCGGCATAAACCAAGTCCTGGCCCTGCCGGACGACTGCAGCGTCATCGCGCCTGGACTGACCGACGACGACGCCCTGATCGTCCGCGCCAGCGCCTGGATCGACCTCAGCGAAGGGCCGATGCTGCTGGCCCTGCCCGATCTCGGCGGCCGCTACTGGTCGGTTTCGCTGTTCGACGCCTGGGGCCAACGGATCGGGCGGGTCGATCCGCGCCCCCACCAGCGCGGACTGGATATGGTGCTGGTCGGTCCGGGCTGGCGCGGCGAGGCGCCCAAGGACGCTGTCGCCCGGCGCTCCCCCACCAACCTGGTCTGGGCGGTGGTGCGGATCGCCGCGCGCGGAGCGGGTGACCTGGAGACCGCACGCGGGCTCGTCCGGAAGCTGGCCCTGGGCCCGGCCCAGCCGGCCGGCGGTCGCCTACGGCCGCTGTCGGGCCAGGTCGATCCGCCGCTGCAGCCGGCGCTGGACGCCCTGACCACGCTCTCGCCCCACCGCCTGTTCCATCATCTGGCCCGGCTTCTGGCGCGCTACCCGCCCGGCGACGACCTGGACCTCGGCGCCCTGGCCGGGATCGGCGTCGCCCCCGGCAAGGCGTTCCACCTGCCGGACGAGACCGCCCTGCGCGAGGCTCTCGCCCTCGGCGCCGCCGACGGCTTTGCGCGGGTGATCCACGACCACGATCCGGCCGACGGCGCGGTCTGGCGCGTCGTCCCCTCGCTATCGGCGCCGGCCTCGGCCCTGCTCGCCAGCCTCGGCGCGGCCGCGCCCGAGGACGTCCAACAGTGGATCTGCGACAGCGACGCCGAGGGCCGCCCGCTGATCGGGTCGGAACCCTATGTCATTCGCTTCGCCCCGGGCGCGACCCCGCCGGTCGACGGTTTCTGGACCCTCGGCCTGGCGGTCCGCGCCGCCAGCGGGGCCCTGCGGGCCGTGACCCGACATATCGACAGCCGCGAGGCCCTGGCCTTCGAACCCGACGGCGGCCTGGTCCTGCGCATCGACCACCAGCCGCCCGATCCGCCGGGCGCCTGGCTGCCGGCCCCGCCCGGCCGGCTGCGGCTGCGGCTCAAGCTCTACTGGCCCAAGGCCGCCGCCCTCGCCGGCGGCTGGCGGCCGCCCGCCCCCGAACGGATCGGCGGTTCGCGCCGGTCGGCCACTGTCCACCCTGAAAACCGGGAGTCCCCCCTGTGAGAACCGTTCCCTGGCTCTCGGCCATGACCATCGCGGCCCTGCTCGCCACCACCGCCTACGCCCAGCCCGCCCCGGCCCCGGCCGCGCCGGCGGCAGCCGACGCCGCCGACATCGACCCCGACGCCATCGAGGCCCTCAAGCGGATGAGCGCCTATCTCGGGACCCAGACCAGTTTCGAGCTCAAGACCAGCGGCGCCTTCGACCTCGTGCTCGACGACGGCCAGCGCCTGCAGTTCGGCGACAACGCGACCTTCAAGGTCCGCCGCCCCAACGGCTTCGTCATCGAGCGGGTCGGCGACTACAAGGACCGCCGCTTCACCTATGACGGCAAGCAGCTCACCGTCTCCTCGCCGCGCACCGCCTATTACGCCCAGGTCGAGGCCCCGGCGACGATCCGTGAGACCCTGGCCCTCGCCGCCGACCGCTACGGCATCGAGCTGCCGCTGACCGACCTTTTCCGCTGGAGCGAGCCCGGCGGCGGCCGCGCCGACGACATCCAGGAAGCGCTCTATGTCGGGCCGGCCCTGATCGACGGGACCCGCACCGACCACTACGCCTTCCGCGAGGCCGAGGTCGATTGGCAGATCTGGATCGCCCAGGGCGACTCTCCGGTCCCGCGCAAGATCGTCATCACCGACCGCACCGACCCCAGCTCGCCGCAGTACACGGCCACCCTGTCGTGGAACTTCCGCCCGGCCTTCGACGCCCAGACCTTCGCCTTCCAGGCCCCCGCCGGGGCCCTGCCCATCCGCCTGACCGCGCTTGGCAATTAGGAGCCACCGCCATGTGGAAGTTCCATAGCCTGTCCCTCGCCGCCGCGGCGCTGTCGGCGGCGCTGTTCCCGGTCCTCGCCGAGGCGCGCCCCGGCGGCGGCGGCGGCGGCCATCAGGTTCGCGGCGGCGCCCGCGCCAGCGTCCACGGCGCGCGCCCGGCCGCGGCCCGCGCGCCGGCCGCGCACCCGAACGTGAATCGCCAGAACGTGGGCCAGAACGTCAATCGTCAGAACGTGGCGGCCAACCATCCCGGCGCCGCCAACCGGGCCGCCCAGGTCAACCGCAACGCCCAGGTCAACCGCGGCGGCAACCGGGTCAACACCGGCAACGTCAACGTCGGCAACAACGTCAACGTCAATGTCGACCACGACAACGGCTGGGGTTGGGACGACCGCGACTACCATCCGGTGGCCGCGGGCGTGGCCTTCGGCACGGCCGCGGCGGTGACCTCGGCGGTGATCGGCTCGCGCTACTACTCGCTGCCCCCGGCCTGCGCGCCCTACCCCTATTCCGGGCTCACCTACTACTCGTGCGGCGGCGCCTACTATGCGCCCCGGTACGAAGGGGACACCGTCGTCTACGTGGTCGTCGATCGTCCGGGCTAGGGTCCATGCGGGCTGCCATCGTTGCGTTTTACCTTGCGCTCGCCTCGCCGGCGCTGGCCGAGGAGGCTACGCCCGACGAGGGCGACAAGCCCGCCAAGCCGTTCAGCGTCGTGGCCATGCCGATCCCGGTCTCCAATCCGGCGATCGGCAACGGTCTGGCGGTCACCGCCCTCGGAATCTACAACCACGACCCTGCCGCGCCCCCCTGGGTCACCGGCGTCGGGGGGATGTACGCCGACAGCCGCAGCTGGGCCGCCTTCGCCGGCCAGCAGGCCAATCTGCGCCAGGACGCCGTGCGGCTGACGCTCGGCGGCGGGGTCGGCGACTTCCATCTCGATTTCTACGGCATCGGGGCCGGGGCCGGCGACCGCAACCACGCCATCCCGATCAACCAGAAGGGCGGCGGCGTCCTCGCCGCGGCGCTGTTCCGCGTCAGGCCCCACACCTATCTGGGGGTCCGCTACCGCGGCGTCGCAATCAAGACGACGCTCGACCTCACCGAACTCCCCTATCCCGACCAGGACCTGCCGCAGGTCGAGCTCGACAGCGTCAGCTCGGCGCTCGGCCTGGCCGCCGAGTACGACAGCCGCGACAGCCAGTTCAGCCCGCGCGAGGGCGCTTATGTCACCACCGAGTGGTTGGTGGCGGGCCCTGCGCTGGGCAGCGACTTCGACTACGACCGCTTCCAGCTGGCCGCCAACGCCTATCATGCGCTCTCGGACAAGGCGGTGGTCGCCGCCCGCCTGTCGGTCTGCGACAGCGGCGACGGCGCCCCGTTCTTCGACCTCTGCATGTTCGGCCAGAACAACGACCTGCGCGGCTATGACCCCGGCCGCTATCGCGACCACACCCTGGCGGCGGTCCAGGTCGAGTACCGGCGCGACCTGTTCTGGCGGATCGGCGCCGTCGCCTTCGCCGGCGTCGGCGGCGTGGCCCCCTCGTTCGACAAGTTCGGCTCCAACCTGCTGCCCGCGGCGGGCGTCGGACTGCGCCTCAAGGCGTCCAAGGCGCACCGCGTCAACGCCAGCATCGACTTCGCGTTCGGCGAGGATTCCCACGCCTTCTATTTCTACATCGGCGAGGCGTTCTGACCTCCGGAGAATCCACGCCCCGCCTGAGGCGCCGACCTGATCACCGTGCTTAACCGCCGGTGCTGTGATGGCCTTGTCGGAACGCTCCTTCCCCTCCCCCCGGGGACCGCTCCGTCAGTCGGGCATCGGGCCCGGCCTCCTGGACAGGCCCCGCGTCGCTCTCGAGGGCGCGGGGCCTAACCGTGCGCGCGGGGCGCCGCTCAGGGTTTCGCCGGATCGCCAAGCGTTCCCGCCGGTGGTGAGATCGCCTACAACCTGACCGGATCGAGGACACCATCGGATGCCCCAAATGCAGCGTCAGCAACCTGCGCCCGACCAGCGCCCAGGCATGGTGTGGATCCCCGGCGGCGCCTTCCGCATGGGCTCGGAGGTCCACTATCCGGAGGAAGCGCCCGTGCGCCGGGTCGAGGTCGAGGGCTTCTGGATCGACGCCCGCCCGGTCAGCAACCGCGACTTCGCCGCCTTCGTCGAGGCGACCGGCTGGGTCACCACCGCCGAGCAGCCCGCCGACCCCGCCGACTATCCAGGGGCCGACCCGGCCATGCTCGCCCCCTCCTCGCTGGTCTTCATCCCCACCACCGGCCCCGTGCCGCTGAACGACATCCGCGCCTGGTGGCACTACGTGGCCGGCGCCGACTGGCGCCATCCCTACGGTCCCGACAGTTCGCTGGATGGGCTTGAGGACCATCCCGTGGTCCACGTCTCCTGGGCCGACGTCGAAGCCTACGCCGCCTGGGCCGGGGCCGAGCTGCCGACCGAGGCCGAATGGGAGTACGCCGCCCGCGGGGGCCTGGACGGCATGATCTACGCCTGGGGCGACGCCTTCGAGCCCGGCGGCAAGCCGATGGCCAAGACCTGGCACGGCCGCTTCCCGTTCGAGAACCTCGACAAGACCGGCTGGCCGCGCACCTCGCCGATCGGCTCCTATCCGCCGAACGGCTACGGCCTCTCCGACATGATCGGCAACACCTGGGAATGGACCGCCGACTGGTGGTCGACCGCCGCGGCCGAACCGGTCAAGGGCTGCTGCGCCGTCAGCCGCGCCCAGGCGGCGATGGAAGCCAGCTACGATCCGAACCAGCCGGAAATCCGCATTCCGCGCAAGGTGCTGAAGGGCGGCTCGCATCTCTGCGCCCCGTCCTATTGCCGCCGCTACCGGCCGGCCGCCCGCCACGCCCAGCCGGTCGACACCTCCACCAGCCACGTCGGCTTCCGCTGCATCGTACGCGCCTAGGCGAACGCGCATCAGGCCCGTCCCGGGCCCGCCTCAGGTCGACGCCCAATGGCCCGCCGCAGCCGGACGCGGGAGCATCGTTGCGACATCCGTCCCGACGAAAAGGCCACGCCATGCACCGTCTCGCCCTCGCCGCCGCCGCCTTCTCGCTGCTGACCTCCAGCGCCGCGGCTCAGGAACTGCTCGCCGACGCCAACCGGGACGGCAAGATCACCCCCAAGGAGTACCAGGACTCCCGCCGCACCTTCCTGATGCGCGCCGACAGCAACAAGGACGGCAAGATCACGCCCCAGGAGTGGGACCGCGCCGCCGCCAGCACGCGCATGGACCTTGAGGAGCGCGGCGTCGACCGCGCCGGCCTGGTCGGCAAGGGCGGCTGGTTCCAGGCCATCGACGCCAACAAGGACAACCTCGTCACCCCCGCCGAGATCGACGCCTATACGGCCGTGCGCTTCAAGGCCCACGATCCCGACGGCGACGGGGTGATCACCCGCGGCGAGGCCGCCCAGCTCGAAAAGGCGGCCGCCAAGCAGGTGCGGTGATGTTCGCCGCAGGTCGATCCTGCGGCCCTAGGCGCCGGCCTCGCCGCTCCCCGGGTTTTCCCCGATGGCGCGGGCGGCGCGGGCCAGCTTGGCTGATCCCATGGAAACCATCCTCCGCGAGTTCGCCACCTACGTCGCCCTCTCGGCCGAGCTCGTCTGCGTCGTCTGCATCGCCATCGGCGCGATCGAGGCCGTCCTCCTGGCCGGCCGCTACATCTTCAGCCGGCCCGACGACGTCAACGCCGCCCGCCGCCAGATCTGGATGCGGTTCGCCCGCTGGATCGTGCTGGCGCTGGAGTTCGCGCTGGCCGCCGACATCGCCCGCACCGCCATCGCCCCGACCTGGGACGACATCGGCCAGTTGGCGGCCATCGCCGTAATCCGCACGGCGCTGAACTTCTTCCTCGAACGCGACCTGGAGGAGTTCAAGGGCCCGCCGCGCGAACGCGAAACGTCCACCTCGTGACTCCTGCGCACGCCCGCCGCTGCGCGGTGCGTCAGCCGCCCCTAGGTCCAGAGCCAGGGTTTGACCTGATTGCTGGCCTGCGGGCGGGGCCGGACAGTCTCGCCACAGCCGCAGCTTGCGGCACCGCAACCAAGATGGGAACGACACATGCCTAGCGGCCTCCTGAAGTCCCTGGCCCTGGCGGCCGGCCTGACCGCCGCGGCCTTCACCCTCGCCGCGTGCGAGAGCCCCGGCGGCAAGGTCTCGGTGCTCAAGAGCAGCACGGTGTCGGTGGCCCCTGGCTCGACCTGGGCCTGGGCGCCCGGCGCGCAGCCTGGATCGGGCGACAAGCGCATCGACAACGACATCATCCAGGCCCGGATCAAATCCGCCGTCGAAGGCGCCCTGGCCGGCCGGGGCTATCGCCAGGTCTCCGATCCGTCGTCGGCCGCCCTGCTCGTGCAGTACCACATCGGCCTGCAGAACCGGACCGAGACCCGCGTCGACACCTTCGGCGCGCCGATGGGCGGTCCCGTGGCCTGCGGGATCCGCGGCTGCATCGGCGGCTACGGGTGGGGCATGTACGGCCCGCCGATGGACGTCGACGTCCGCAACATCAACTACGTCGAAGGCACGGTGATGCTCGATCTCATCGATCGGGCCAGCAGCAAGCTGGCCTGGCGGGCCACCTCCCAGAAGCGGCTCGACCAGAGCGACGCCGACCAGGCCGGGGTCAACGCGATCTTCGCCGATATGGTCAAGACCCTGCCCTGACGCTGCACGCCGCGGAGGCGGCCGGAACATGGAAGCCCTCAAGCAGATCCTGCCGCTCCTGCTGACCCTCAGCCTGGCCGGCCTCGTCATGACGGTCGGCCTGAAGTCGGGGCACGGCGACCTGATCTATGTCCTGCGGCGGCCGCGCCTGCTGCTCAAGGCGATCCTGGCGGTGGAGGTCATTCCCCCGCTGGCCGCCGCCGCCATGGTCTGGCTGCTGCCGCTGGAGCCGGCGGTGAAGGGCGGGATCATGCTGATGGCCATCTCACCGGTGCCGCCGCTGGTGCCCGGCAAGCAGCTCAAGATCGGCGGCCGCAAGGAGTACGCCTACGGGGTCTATGTCGCCATGGCGCTGCTGACCATCGTCGCCGTGCCGCTGGTCTTCGACCTCGCCGCGCGGCTGTTTGGCCATGACCGCACCCTGCCGATCCGCACCATCGCCGCCACCGTCGCCACCGGCGTGCTGATCCCGCTCGGCCTGGGGATGGTCATCCGCCTGCTGGCCCCGGCCTTGGCCGAGCGTATCGGCCCCTGGGTCTACCGGCTGAGCATGTTGCTGGTGCTGGTGGTCTTCGTACCGATGCTGGCGGCGATCTGGCCGGCGATCCGCAGCCTGATCGGCGACGGGGCGATGGCGGCCATGGCCGGGCTGACGCTCATCACCCTGATCGGCGGACACCTGCTCGGCGGGCCGGCCGACTGCGACCGCGCCACCCTCGCCGTCGCCAGTTCCGTGCGCCACCCCGGCATCGCCATGCTGATCGCCAACACCACCTTCGGCGACAAGCGCGTCACCGCCGCGGTGCTGCTGTTCATGCTGGTCAGCCTGGTCGTCGGCGCCCTCTACCAGGCCTGGTTCAAGCGCCGCTATCCGGCCGCCGAGCTGGCCTGACCGCCTCGCGGTTCCCTGGCCCTAGAGCATTTTCCGCCGAAGCGACTACCGGTTCGGCGAAGAAAATGCTCTAAACTCAAGGAATCATGAGCAATTTCCGATCCAATCAGATCGGAAATTGCTCTGGTCTGCGGGTTTCCCCTGATACCGGGCCCCGGGAGCCGGGCGCATGGTGACGCTAAGCCATTCGTCAGGGAGCCATCACCATGACCCGCCGCACCGTCGTCACCGCGCTCGCCGCCATCTGCCTGCTCGGGAGCGCGGCGCCGCCAGCCCTCGCCGCCTCGCCGCCCGCCACCTGGGACGGGCTCAGCAACGTGCACTCCAAGCGGTTCGACGCCGCCTACGTCCTGCCCGGCTCCGATTTCCGCGGCTACACCAAGGTGATGATGGATCCGACCGAGGTCGCGTTCCGCAAGAACTGGGTCCGCGACTACAACAACGACACCATGGATCTCTCCCAGCGCATCTCCAAGGAAGACGCCCAGAAGATGCTCGACGCCGCCCGCACGGGCTTTGAGGACGTCTTCCAGAAGGCCTACACCCAGGCCGGCTACCAGGTCGTCACCGCCCCGGGACCGGACGTCCTGCGCGTGCGCACGGGCGTCGCCAACCTCTATGTCACCTCGCCGGATCGTCCGACCGCCGGCCGCTCGCGGACCTTCAGCCAGGAGGCCGGTTCGGCCACCGTGGTCATCGAGGTGCGCGACTCCGAGACCGGCGCCCTGCTCGGCCGGGCGGTCGACTCCCGGCTGGCCGGCGACACCGGGCCCTACATGCGCAACAGCGTCACCAACCGCTCCGACTTCACCATCCTGTTCGAGCGCTGGGCGAAGATCAGCCTCGACGCCATGACCGAGCTGAAGGCCATGTCGCCGATCCCCGACAACCCGGTCGCGCCGCGCTAGCCGCTAGAGCGCCCAGGCGCGGCCGACCTCGGCCAGCGGGATGCAGCCGTGGTACTCGCCGGGCACCGGCTCGTAGCGCAGCGCCAGGGTCGCCCCCGGCTCGGAGGTGAAGTAGCCGATCGTCACGTACTCCTTCAGCAGCGAGAAGAAGTGGCGCGGCTTCCACGCCTTGCGGGCGGCGGCGGCCTCCTGGTCGTAGCGGCTCAGCAGCGCGGTCTGCTGGGCGCTGCTCAGCTCGGCGAACGCCTTGCCGTGCGCGGCCCGCGCGTCGGCGTTCATCTGGCTCAGGCCGGTCTTCAGCAGCCCGGCCTGCTCGGGCGGCAGATAGGTGGCGACCGCCCGGTCGACGAACTGCGGGACCTTGGCCTCGCGCGCGCCGGGGGTGTCGGTCTTCGGCACGATCAGTTCGGCCGCGGCGTCCAGCGCCCGGGCCTGCTCGGCGTCGAGCGCGCTGGGCGTCCAGGCCAGCGGCGGCAGGGCCGCGGCGACCGGGCCGGCGAAGCCGACCGACACCATGCCCATGGTCAGGGCCAGGCCCCGGAACGCGTCGCGACGGTTCAGCATCACAGGTCCCCCTTGCGCTTGGCCTGGACCGCGTGCTCGACGGCCCGGGCGGTCAGCGCCATGTAGGTCAGCGACGGGTTCACGCAGGAGGCCGAGGTCATGGCCGCGCCGTCGGTGACGTAGACGTTCGTGCACTCGTGCACCTGGTTATGGGCGTTCAGCACCGAGGTCTTCGGGTCGCGGCCCATCCGCGCCGTGCCCATCTCGTGGATGCCGAGACCCGGCGCATAGCCCATGTCCGCGGCCATGACGTTCTTGAAGCCGGCGGCCTCCAGCATCTCCACGGCGGCGGCCTGCATGTCCTTGCGCATGGCCTTCTCGTTCTCGCGGATCGTCACCTTCGCCGACAGGGTCGGCAGGCCGTACTTGTCCTTGGCCGCGTGGTTCAGGGTCACGCGGTTGTCCTCGTAGGGCAGGATCTCGCCGAAAGCGCCCAGCTGCATGGTCCAGGGCCCGGGCTGGCTCATCGCCGCCTTGCGGTCGGCGCCGAAGCCCTCGCCCGCCAGATCGCGGTCCCAGCCGGGGCGCGAGGCCCCGCCCTGGTAGCCGTAGCCGCGCAGGAAGTCCTTCTTGGTCGCCGCGTCGCCCAGGTTGCGGAAGCGCGGGATGTAGATGCCGTTCGGACGGCGGCCGGAATAGTACTTGTCGCCGAACTCCTCGACGTCGGCCTTGGCCCCGACCCGGAAGTGGTGGTCCATGACGTTGCGGCCCAGCTGGTCGCTGCCGTTGCCGAAGCCGTTTTCGAACCGCGAGCTGGTCGAGTTCAGCATGATCCAGGTCGAGTTGAGGGCCGAGGCGCAGAGGAAGATCACCTCGGCGTAGAACTCCTCTTCCTGCAGCGTCTGCGCGTCCAGGATCCGCACCCCGGTCGCCTTGCCGGCCTTGGCGTCATAGATCAGCGAGGTGACGATGCTGTCGGGCCGCATCCGCAGGTTCCCGGTCCGCTCGGCCGCCACCAGCGTCGCCGAGTTGGAGCTGAAGTAACCGCCGAACGGACAGCCGCGCATGCACATGTTGCGGTACTGGCACTTGCTGCGCCCCAGGCTCAGCTGCTCCTCGGTCGGCTCGGTCAGGTGCGCGCAGCGGCCCATGGTGATCCGGCGCTCGACGAACTTGCCCTCGACCCGCTGCTTGAAGGCCTTCTCGACGCAGTTCATCTCCATCGGCGGCTGGAACTGGCCGTCGGGCAGATGCGGCAGGCCCTCGTTCTGGCCGGAGACGCCGATGAAGCGCTCCACATAGTCGTACCAGGGGGCGAGGTCGGCGTAGCGGATCGGCCAGTCGATCGCCACGCCCTCGCGGGCGTTGGCCTCGAAGTCCATCGGGCTGTGGCGATAGGTCTGCCGCCCCCAGGTCAGCGAACGGCCGCCCACCTGGTAGCTGCGGATCCAGTCGAACCGCTCCTCCTCGGTGTACGGGTTCTCGTCGTCCCGGACGAAGAAGTGCTTGGTGTATTCGTTGACCGTGTAGCCGGTGCGCGACTGCACCGGGTACTGCGCCTTGAGCTGCTCGGCCGGCAGCTTGCCCTGCGGGTACTTGGTGTCCCACGGGTCGGTCATCGCCGTGGGATAGTCCTCCAGGTGGCGGACCATCGGCCCGCGTTCCAGCACCAGGGTCTTCAGGCCCTTCTGGGTCAGATCCTTGGCGGCCCAGCCGCCGCTGATCCCGCTGCCGACGACGATGGCGTCATAGGTGTTTTCCTGGCGCGAACGGCCGTTCAAATTGGCCATCAGTCCCCCCCGGTCTCGGTGCGGCGGCGTGATCCGCCTGGTTTTTCGCGCGTCGGCGGCGGACGCGAATCCGCCATGGCGCCGACCTGCGCTTTGCATCTCCCAGGTTCCATGAAATGGGTTACATTGCAAGTAGACAAGGGAACGCCGGAACGCGCGTCCACACCTTCCGGGAGGAAACTGAAACCCTATGCCCTCACGCCGACTGGCCGCCGCGCTCGCGCCGCTGGCCGCCCTCGCCCTGCTCGCCGCCCCCGCCCACGCCCAGGCGGTGAAGGCCGGCGAGTGGACGCCGATCTTCGACGGCCGCACGCTCGACGGCTGGACGCCGAAGATCGCCGGCTATCTGGCCGGCGAGAACTACGCCCAGACCTTCATCGTTCAGGACGGCGCTATTCGCGTTTCCTACGCCGGCTATGACGGCAAGTTCGGCGGCAAGTTCGGCCACCTGTTCTACAAGACCCCGTTCCAGGCCTATCGCCTGCGGCTGAACTACCGGGTGCTCGACCCCGCCCTGCCCGACACCCCGGCCTGGGCCCGCAGCAACAGCGGCGTGATGTTCGCCAGCCAGAGCCCGCAGAGCATGAGCCTGGCCCAGCCGTTCCCGATGTCGGTGGAGTTCCAGATCCTCGGCCGCGACGGCCAGGGCCCCCGCCCCACCGGCGCAGTTTGCACGCCCGGAACCAGCATCACCTTCGACGGGGTGAAGGCCAAGGCGCACTGCGTCCCCTCGGCCACCGCGCCCACCATCGCCAACGGAACCTGGACCAGCCTGGAGCTCGAGGTCCTGCCGAACGGCGAGGTGACCCAGAAGATCAACGGCGCGGTCGTGCACCGCTACGCCGGCGTCGCCCTCGACCCGAGCGACAGCTTCGCCGCCGTCGCCCGGCCCTACTTCGAAACCCACCAGGCGACCGAGGGCTACATCGCCCTGCAGAGCGAGGGCCATCCCATCGCGTTCAAGGACATCGAGGTGCAGGAGCTCTCAAGCCCCGCTCATCCCGGCGAAGGCCGGGACCCAAGCTGAATCGCAAACAAGCCGGCGGCGCTCCTGCCTGGCCCGAGCGCCGCTTGGGTCCCGGCCTTCGCCGGGATGAGCGGGATGAGGGAGCGCTCGCCCCGCCTACTTCTTCAGCGTCCCCAGATACGTCACCAGCGCCGCCCGCTGCTCGGCGTCGGGCGCGCCGACCAGCATCTTGGTGCCTGGCACGCTCTTGGCCGGCGCCTTCAGATAGGCGTCGAGCGTGGCCGCGTTCCAGGTCAGCTTCGAGCCCTTCATCGCCGTGCTGTAGGCGTATCCCGGCAGCGTCCCGGCCTTGCGCCCGGCGACCCCGGCCAGCGGCGGTCCCATCTTGCCCGGGGCCGGCGCGATCGAATGGCAGACCGCGCAGCGCTGCTTGAACACCGCCTCGCCCGAGGGGGCGGCCACGGCCGCGCTCGCCGCGAAGGTCGCGGCCAGGATGATCGCCAGCTTCATGTCTTGAACTCCTACAGGCCCAGCAGCCGCCGATTGCGTCCGGCGTCCGGCGCGCTGCCGGCGAAGTCGTCGAACGCCCGCTCGGTGACGCGGATGATGTGATCGCGGATGAACGGCGCGCCTTCGCGGGCGCCGTCCTCGGGATGCTTCAGCGCGCACTCCCATTCCAGCACCGCCCAGCCGTCATAGTCGTACTGGGCCAGCTTCGAGAAGATCGCCTTGAAGTCGACCTGCCCGTCGCCCAGCGAGCGGAACCGTCCGGGTCGCTCGACCCAGCCCTGGTAGCCGCCATAGACGCCCGAGCGCGCGTCCGGCCGGAACTCGGCGTCCTTCACGTGGAAGGCGCGGATGCGCTCGTGATAGCGGTCGATATAGCCGAGATAGTCCAGCTGCTGCAGCAGCAGGTGGCTGGGATCATAGAGGATGTTGGCGCGCGGATGCCCGCCGACCTCGTCCAGGAACCGCTCGAAGGTCGCCCCGTCGTGCAGGTCCTCGCCCGGATGGATCTCGTAGCAGACGTCGACGCCCTCGTTCTCGAAGGCGTCGAGGATCGGCCGCCAGCGACGGCCCAGTTCGGCGAAGGCTTCTTCGACCAGGCCCGCCGGCCGCTGCGGCCACGGGTAGAAGTACGGCCAGGCCAGCGCGCCCGAGAACGTCGCATGCGCCTTCAGCCCCAGCCGCCGGCTCGCCACCGCGGCCGCCTTGACCTGCCCGACCGCCCAGGCCTGGCGCTCGGCCGGCTTGCCGCGCAGCTCCGCCGGCGCAAAGCCGTCGAACAGCTCGTCATAGGCCGGATGCACCGCGACGAGCTGGCCCTGCAGGTGGGTCGACAGCTCGGTGATCACCAGCCCATGCTCAGCCAGCACCCCGGCGATCTCGTCGCAATAGGTCTGGCTCTGCGCGGCGCGCGCCAGGTCGAAGAACGAGTCCGCCCCGCCGGTCGGCATCTGCACGCCGACATAGCCCATCGACGCGACCCACTTGGCCATCGTCTCCAGCTTGTCGAACGGCGGCTCGGCGCCGATGAACTGGGCCAGGAAGATCCCGGGACCTTTGAGCGTCTTCATGCGGCGTCTCCCAGCAGCGCGACCCAGCCCTCGCCCGCGGCGCTGGCGGCGACCGCCCGCTCCACGAAGGCCATGCTGCGCACGCCCTCGCCGATGTCGGGAACCAGGCTCGGGGTCCCGGCGACGACCGCGCCCGCGAAGTCTCGATAGAGGTTGGCGAAGGCCTCGATGAAGCCCTCGGGATGTCCGGTCGGAATGCGCGATCCGGCCCGGGCGGCGGCGCCGAGATAGCCCGAGGCCGCGTGCAGGATCTGGGTCGGACCGTCCAGCCAGTCGACGATGAGCTCGGTATGGCGCTCGTGCGACCAGGTCAGGCCGCCCTTCTCGCCATAGACCTTGATGGTCAGGCCGTTGCGCGCCCCGGCCGAGATCTGCGAGGCGATCAGCACGCCGCGCGCGCCGCCTGCGAACCGCAGCAGCACGTTGCAGTCGTCGTCGAGCGTGCGGCCCGGCACCACCGCGGCCAGGTCCGCGCAGATGCGCTCGACCCGCGCCCCGCTTACGAACTCGGCCAGGTTGAAGGCGTGCACCCCGATGTCGCCGATCGCGCCGCCGACCCCGGCCTGGGCAGGATCGGCCCGCCAGCCGGCCTGCTTGTCGCCGTCGCGCTCGATCGGCCGCGACAGCCAGCCCTGCGAATACTCGACGATCACCTTGCGCACCGCGCCCAGCTCGCCGCGGGCGATGATCTCGCGCGCCTCGCGCACCATCGGATAACCAGTATAGACATAGGTCAGGCCGTAGAGCTTGCCCGACCCCGCCACCACGCCGGCCAGCTCCTGCGCCTGGGCCAGGTTCAGGGTCGCCGGCTTGTCGCTGATCACGTGCAGTCCGGCCTGCAGAGCCACTGCGGCGACTTCGAAGTGCAGGTGGTTGGGCGTCACCACCGCCACTAGCTGCGCCCCGTCCTCGCGCGCGGCCTCGGCCGCCAGCATCTGGCGGTAGTCGCCATAGGCCCGCTCCGGCGCCACGCCCCAGGCCAGGGCGGCCTGGGCGTTCTTGGCGCCGTCGCGGCTGAACGCCCCGGCCGTCAGCTCGATGGCGCCGTCCAGTTCGGCCGCCATCTTGTGCACAGGGCCGATGAACGACCCCGGTCCGCCGCCGACCATGGCCAGCCGCAGGGGAGCTCCACGCGTCATCAGGCGGCCACGCTCGCCAGGTAGTCGCGGCTGATCTTGGTCGACTCGATGCGCGGATGGGCGAACGGCGGCTCCTGCTCGACGAAGAACCCGCGCACGCCCGACGCATAGGCCGCCGGCAGCAGCTTCTTCCAGTCGATCATCCCGCCGCCGACCTCGGTCGGGTCCTGCTTCAGGCCGAAGTTCGGCTTGGTGGTCGCCTTGATGTCCTTCACGTGCATCAGGGTGAAGCGGCCCTTGTGCTCCTTGAGCAGCGCGAACGGGTCGTGGCCGGCGGCGGTCACCCAGCCGGCGTCCATCTCGAAGGTCACCAGCGACGGGTCGGTCTCCTTCAGCAGGACGTCCATCCCCGTCGTGCCGCCGATCGGCGCGAACTCGTTGTTGTGGTTGTGATAGCCGACCGTGATGCCCGCGCCCTTCAGCGCCTGGCCCTTCTGGTTCAGGAAGTCGGCGTTCCACTTCCAGTCGTCCAGCGTCATCTGCCCGGCTAGCCGGCTCAGGAACGCCGGGCCGTCCTCACCCGGGTTCGGCTTCAGCTCGAAGCGGTCGGGAATGTAGAACAGCGGCATCACCGCCGATTTCACGCCCAGCACGTTCAGGTCGTCGGCCAGCTTGGCAAGGTCGCCGCTGAAGGTCTGGGCGCCCATCGCCCGGCCCTGGATGTGGGCGCTGGTGCAGGTGAGCCCGGCGCGGTCCATCGCCGCGCGCATGTCCGCCGCCGAGCGGCCCAGCAGTCCGGCCAGCTCGATGTTGCGGTAGCCGATCTTGGCGACCTGGTCGAGCGTGCCGTCCAGGTCCTTCGCCGCATCCGGGCCGAGGGTGTAGAGCTGCAGCCCGATCGGCAGGCCGTGCCGTTGGAAGAACAGCTTTCCGTCCGCCGCATTGGCGCTCGTCGCAAATCCCGTCATCGCCGCTCCCGCTCCTGCCAGGCCCGCCAGCACGCTGCGCCGCGCAAGTCCTTGTGTCATCCTAGATCTCCTTGAGGCGTGCGGCGCTCAGTGCGGCGCGGCGACGCTGGGCGTCAGGGTTTCGTCGCTCGCCTGCTCGGCGGCGACGGGGCCGCGGGTCGGCGGGCGGAAGAACAGGGCCAGCAGCACGACCGCCGCCAGCGCCATGCCGGTCGGGACCATGAACAGGGCCGGATAGTCGACCGCCGAGCTGGTCGTGCCGTCGGCGGCGGTGACCGTGGTGGTCAGCCGCCCCATCAGCGCCGGGAACAGGAAGCTCGCCACCACATTGCCGACCCCCAGGATCAGCAGGTTGAACAGCCCCTGGGCGCTCGAGCGCACGTCCTTGGGGAACACCGCGTCGACGAAGATGTACACGGTGGCGAAGAAGAAGGCGTAGCAGATCCCGTGCAGCAGCTGCACGGCCACGATCACCGGGATGCTGTCGGCGAAGAAGGCGAACACCGCGAACCGCGCCGCGTGGCCCAGGATGCCGACGATCATCGTCGCCTTCCAGCCTAGCCGGATCAGCACCCGGCCCAGCAGGAACATGGTCAGGATCTCGGCCACCTGCCCCAGGCTCAGCACCACCATCGACAGGTTGCCGGCGATGCCGACGCGGTCGGTCAGGAAGGCGTCCGAGACCACGAAGTAGCCGTTGTGGATCACGGAATCGATGAAGGTGACGATGAACAGCACCAGCACGAACGGCGTGCCCAGCAGGGTCAGCGCCCGGCGCCAGGCCAGCTTGTCGATGCCGGCGGCCTCCTTGCGCGGCGGGGTGTGCGGCAGGGTCAGCGAATAGGCGGCGGCGGCGAACGAGATCAGCGCCGCGACCAGGAAGATCCAGCGCACCTGTTCGGCCGTGGCGTGCGCGCCCAGCAGGAACACGAACGGCCAGCTGACCATCACCCAGCCGACCGTGCCGCCCATCCGCACGGTCCCGAAGTCGGCCGCCGGGTCGCGCAGGTTGGCGAAGGCGATCGAGTTCGTGACCGACAGGGTCGGCACATAGAGCAGGCTGTAGACCAGGTAGCAGGCGAAGAACGGCCAGAAGCTGGTCGAGAAGGCCACGCCCACCAGGGCCAGGCCGCCGATCAGGTGGCTGACGGCCAGGAACCGCTCGGCCGAGAAGTTGCGGTCGGCGAACTGGTTGGAAAAGAAGATCCCGACCAGGGCGGCCACGCCCCACGAGCTGCCGACCAGCGACTGCTGCCAGGGCTCGAAGCCGAGCATGGTCATGTAGGGGAACAGCTTGGGCGCCCAGGCGCCCCAGATGGCCAGCTGCAGCACCATCATCAGGAATAGCCGAACGTTCGTCGTCATCTTCCTGGCCCTCCCCGACCGGCTGCCGCGGCGGCGTTTACGGCCCTGAATCGGCCCGCGCTCGCGTCCATGTAATCGAAATCATCGATAACAGCCGCCCCATCGCCCGGCAACTGCATTGTGCGGCCGGGGCCCACGCGAACCTGCGCCTTGAAATGGGAGGCGCTTCTCGCCAGTGTCGCGCCGATGCCTACCATTCAAGATGTCGCGCGCGACGCGGGGGTCTCCACCGCGACGGTCTCCCGGGTGTTCAGCGCCCCCGAACTCGTTTTGGAAGGCACCCGGCAGAAGGTCATGGAGGCGGTCGCCCGGCTCGGCTACGAGCCGAACTTCGCGGCCAAGAGCCTGCGCACCCTGCGCACTGAGAAGATTCTGGTCACCGTGCCGGACATCTCCAATCCGTTCTTCTCGCGGGTCATCCGCGGCGTCGAGGAGGCCGCCCACGCCGCCGGCTATTCGGTGCTGCTCGGCGACACCCGCCACCAGGAGGAGCGCGAGGAGCAGTACGCCACCATGCTCCGCCGCAAGGAGGCCGACGGCCTGATCTTCCTCGGCCACCGCCTGCCCGACACCCTGGCCGACATGGTCGCGGCGATGGGGCCGCGCACGCCGATCGTCAACGGCTGCGAGTTCGCCCCGAACCTCGGCGTGGCCAGCGCCCACATCGACAACACCGCCGCCGCGGCCGAGGTGATGGATCACCTCTACGGCCTCGGCCACGTCCGCGTGGCCGCGATCACCGGCCCGCTGGCCAGCCCGCTCAGCGCCGACCGCCTCGCCGGCGTGCGCGCCGCCGCCGCGCGTCACGGCCGCGCCGCCTCGCTGCAGGCGGTCACCGGCGACTTCACCATCGAGTCCGGCCTGCACCAGGCCGCGGCGTTGCTGGCCGGCCAGGACCGCCCGACCGCGATCTTCTGCTTCTCCGACGAGATGGCCATGGGCGCGCTGGAGGCGATCCGCCGGGCCGGCCTCACCTGCCCGCGCGACGTCTCGCTGGTCGGCTTCGACGACATCCGCTTCGCCGAATACCTGGCCCCGCAGCTGACCACCGTCAGCCAGCCGATGGACGCCATCGGCCACGAGGTCGTGCGCCTGCTGCTCGACATCCTCAAGGGCCGCGCCACGACCCTGCAGCAGGTCACCCTCCCCCACCGCCTGGTCGTGCGCGCCAGCACCGCCGCGCCAGCGGCGGGCTAGGTCCCACCTCCGCTCATCCCGGCGAAAGCCGGGACCCAAGCCGACCCGCAATCAATCAGGCGACGTCCAGCATGGCCCCGGCGCCGCTTGGATCCCGGCCTTCGCCGGGACGAGCGGTTGGGGCGGCGGCGCCTGGGATCGGCCCGCGCTCGAACCGGCCGCTCCCCAACTCTCCGACGAACTCCCCGCAAGCGCGACGCCGCCGCGTTCAACTCCGCTCATCCCGGCGAAGGCCGGGACCCAAGCGGACTCGCGGTCGAACTGTCGGCGTCCGGCACAGCCCGACCCGCTGTGCTTCACCGTTTCCTGCTGCGCACGGTCAGGCGCTGAGGTCAGCCTGCGGCGGCGCCAGAGCGCGCAGCCGCCCGTCCACATAGTCCCAGAGCGCGGCGATCTCGCCGGCCGCGGCGCGGTCGGGGGACTCCTCGGCCGAGCGGCCGCGCTCCAGCGCGGTCTGGTAGATCGAGCGCGACCGCAGGATCGCCGGCGCGACCTGCGCCTGCATGTAGTCGAGGCCCTTCATCGCCCGCTTCACCAGCGGCGCCTCGACATTGCCGCGCGCAACCGGGGCCTGGTTCATCACCACCGCCGACGGCTTGCCGATCCTGCGCACCAGGCTCAGCGTCCGCGCCAGGCCCGACAGGTCGATCAGGGTCGGGCGCACCACCATCAGCGCGAAGTCGGCCAGCACGATCGCCTCGCCGACCGACTCCACCGCCCCGGCCGCGGTGTCGATGATCAGCAGCTCCTGGCCCTGCGACAGCGCCCCGAACTGCGCGGCCAGCACGTTGCGCGCGCTCGCGGCCACGACCTGCGGCCCGCCGCCTTCGCGCGTCTCCAGGATGTCGCGGGCCGAATGCTGCGGATCGGTGTCGACCACCAGCGCCTGCATGCCGCGCAGATGCGCGGCCAGCGCCAGGTGCGTGGCCACCGTGGTCTTGCCCGAGCCCCCCTTCAGGGCGATCACCGCCAGCGTCTTCAAACTCACCTCGCGCGCACCGCTCCCCGGCGGTTCTGGACCCCGAATTGGGCGCCGCCGCGGCGGGGCGGGCGCCGCGCCCCTCGCGCCAACGTCTGGCTCGCCGCCGCGGCCTTGTCCAGGGTCGCAACCATTGGCGCGGCGACCTGACAGTCCTAGTCTGGCGTGATCCTGTCGGCCTGGCGTCGCCCTGCTGGCGGGCGACTGGCGGGTTGCTGACGTGGAGGCGACAGGCCTTCTTCCTTCAGGGTCGGGGCGATCTCCGACGAGGACTTTGGACATGCTGATCCAGAAGCTGCGACTGCAAAGAGGCTGGTCCCAGGAACAGCTCGCAGAAGTCTCGGGCCTCAGCGTCCGCACCATTCAGCGGCTTGAGCGCGGCCAGCCCGGCAGCCTGGAGTCGATGAAGGCCCTCGCGGCGGTCTTCGAAACCGACCTCGACCGCCTGAAGGAACCGACCATGGACAACCCCAGCCCCGACATCAGGCCAGACGAGGCCCTCGCCCTCGCCCATGTGCGCAAGGTCAAGGCGTTCTACGTCCACCTGACCCAGTACCTGATCGTCATCCCGATCCTCGCCGTGGTGAACCTGACCAGCTACCCGAACTATCTGTGGTTCGTCTGGCCGGCGCTCGGCTGGGGTCTTGGCCTCCTCGCCCACGGCGCCACGGTGTTCAACGTCGTGCCGTTCCTCGACGGGGCGTGGGAGCGCCGCCAGGTCGAGAAGTTCCTCGGCCGCAAGCTCTAGCTCTAGGCGGGCAGTTGCGCGGCGGCGCGGGCCAGCAGGTCCCGGAACCAGGCGTGCCCGCGCCGCGCCCCCGCCGACGCCGTCCAGAAGGCGTCGATGTCCAGCCGCCGGTCGGGATAGTCGATCTCGATCAGCCGCACCTCGCGTGACCGGGCCAACTCCTGGGCCAGCTTGCGCGGCGCCAGCGCCAGGCACTCGGCCTCCTCGACGATCGCCCCCATGACCAGGAAGTTGGGGACCTCGCAGACCGGCGCGACCTCCAGCACCGAGGTCGGCTGGATGAGCCCGGCCCGCGCCAGGGCGCTGCGCTCGCCGACCTGATAGACCACCTGCCGCGCGCCGCGGAACTCGGCCGGGGTGATCACCTCGCCCCAGCGTCCGTCCGTGCGTGCGGCGATGCAGACCATCTCGTCGCGCCACAGCGCCATGCGCTCCATCCGCTTGCCGAAGGTCCGCCCCACCGGCCGCGGCACGATGAAGAAGTCGATCTGGTCGCGGTCCTCGGCCTCGCCCACCGTCTGTTCGAGGAACAGGAGCTCCACCTGCGGCGCCTCGCGCGCGCACAGCTTGGCCAGCTGCGGGGCCAGCAGCACCGTCACATAGTCGGCGGTCCGGATGACGATGCGCAGCCGCTCGCGCCGCGGGTCGTACGGCTGCGGCGGCTCGTACAGCAGCTCCAGGTCCCAAAGGATCGCCCCCAGCGGTCCCAGGATCGCCTGGCCGCGCTGGGTCAGCTTGGCCTCCCGCCCGCGCGAGACGATCAGGTCGTCGGCGAACACCTCGCGCAGCTGGCGCAGCGCCTTGCTCACCGCCGGCTGGCTGATCCCCAGCTCGCGGGCGCTGGCCGTCACGCTACGGGTGCGCAGCAGCGCGTGCAGGATCGGCAGCAGGTCGAGATTGGTCTGGCGCAGGCTCTGGGCGATCTGCCGCCGCGCCGCCCCCGCCCCCTTCGTTTTCGCATGTTCGGCCATGCGCTACATAACACATGGTTATGTCGCGAATTCCAAGATCGCGCGTTTCGAGCCGCCCGGGCCCGGTCTAGGCTTTCGCCAAGGTCCTGGAGGCCGATGGGAGATTACGCCGATGTCGACAGCCCCCGCGTTCGCGCGCGCCGCGGAAATCGAGGCCAGCCTGGAACAGCTGGCCGAGCTTTGCGAAGACCCCACCCCGGTCGTCTACAAGCGCCTGTTCGAGCTCCAGCCGCAGATGGAGCCCTACTTCTGGCGTGACACCAACAACGCCATCAAGGGCGAGATGCTCTCGCGCACCTTCGCCGCCATCCTCGATTTCATCGGCGAGCGCCGCTACGCCGACCATATGATCGAGACCGAGATCATCACCCACGAGGGCTACGACGTGCCGCGCGAGGTGTTCGCCACCTTCTTCGCCGTGGTCCGCGACGCGGTCCGCCAGGTGCTCGGCCCGGCCTTTACGCCAGAGCTCGCCGGGGCCTGGGACGCCCTGCTCGCCGAGATCGACGTCTACGTCCAGGCCACCCCGCGCCACGACGTGGTCAGCGCCTATCACGCCCCTCGCGTCGCCGCCTTCCAGCGCGGCGAGACCCTGAGCTAGCGACAAGCGCCTGCCCCTCCCGCGAGGGGCAGGCGCTTGCCAGCGTGAGCCAGATACCATAGGGGGGTATCCTATGGCTCACCTCTCATCTCACAACGAGGCGCTGCTCAAGCGCGTCCGCCGGATCGCCGGCCAGGTCGAGGCGATCGAACGCGCGATCGCCGGCCACGCCGCTTGCGCCGACACCCTGCACCTGGTCGCCGCCACCCGCGGCGCCATCAACGGCCTGCTGGACGAGGTGGTGGAAGCCCACCTGCGCGAGCACGTCGCCGCGCCCGGCCTCGACGACGACGCCCGCGCCCAAGGCGCCCAGGAAGTCATCGAAGCCATCCGCCGCTACTCGAAATGAGCCCGCCCATGCCTCCGGCCAACGACGCCGACCCCCTCGCCCACGACCACGTGTTCCTCGGCGCGGCGCACGACGATCACGCACGGCGCACGATGTGGGTCGTGGCCCTGACCGCCCTGATGATGGTGGCCGAGATCGTCGCCGGCTACTGGACCGGCTCGATGGCGCTGCTGGCCGACGGCTTCCACATGGCCACCCACGCCGGGGCGCTGGGCGTGTCGGCCGCGGCCTACGCCTATGCCCGCAAGCACGCCCGCAGCGGCAAGTTCAGCTTCGGCACCGGCAAGGTCGGCGACCTCGCCGGCTTCGCCTCGGCCCTGGTGCTCGGCGTCGTCGCGGTCGGCATCGGGGTGGAGTCGGTCAAGCGGCTGCTGGAGCCGACCACCGTGGCCTTCGGCGAGGCGACCATCGTCGCCGTCGTCGGCCTGGCCGTGAACCTGGTCAGCGCCCTGCTGCTCGGCGCCGGCCATCACCACCATGGCCACGATCACCACGGCCACCATCACGACCACGGCCATGATCACGAGCACCATCACGGCCACCACGGCGTCCACCACAGCGGCGACAACAACCTGCGCTCGGCGTACATGCACGTCCTGGCCGACGCCCTGACCTCGATCCTGGCCATCGTCGCCCTGCTGGCCGGGCGCATGCTCGGCTGGGTGTGGCTCGATCCTGTCATGGGCCTGGTCGGCGCGGCGGTCATCGCCCGCTGGGCCTGGACCCTGATGCGCGACACCGCCGGCGTGCTGCTCGACGCCACCGACGAGCACGTCGCCGCCGAGGTCCGCGAGCTGCTGGAAGGCCCCGGCGACGCGCGCATCTGCGACCTGCACGTCTGGCGCGTCGGACCGCAGGCGCACGCGGCCATCGTCAGCGTGGTCGGCGGCCTCGACGCCGCCGAGGTCCGCCGCCGCCTGGTCCCCGTCCACGAGCTGGCGCACCTCACCGTCGAGGCGCGCTAACTCGCATCTTCCGCCGGGATGAGCGAGGTTGGGGGCCTACCCCGGCACCGCCACGAACCGCCCGCCCGGCGCATGCTCGTGGCCGTTCAGCCGGTCGACCAGCCCGACCAGTTCGTCCAGGCGCGCGTCGTAGAGCCCGCGCGGGGTGGCGTCATACTCGTTGCACAGGAACGCCGCGGCCGCCACGGCCACCCCATGCTGGGCCCCGTTGCCCATCAGCTTCACCGACGAGCCGGCCACATGGGTGACGCTGATGTGCTTGCCCGCCATCAGCAGGTTGTCGATGTTCGCCGAATAGAGGCAGCGGAACGGGATGCCGTAGGGCTGCTGGTCGCGCACGTCCATGATCCAGTCCTTCAGGCGGAAGTCGTACTTTCCCTCGCCCGGGTTCCACGCGCAGTGGATGCAGAAGAACCCGTCGTTGGAGACCAGCATGTCGTTGTAGCGGGTGTGGTTGCGGATATCGTTCTCGGTCAGCACGTGGTCGCCCTTGTACCGCCGGAACTCGCCCTGGGCGGCGACGAACGCCATCCAGTCGAACTCCAGGTTGGCGTACTGCTCCGGATCGGCGTTCTTGACGTTCGAGAAGGTCCCGTAGAGCGCCCGCATCAGGTAGTCGCGGACCAGCTCGCCCGAGGTGTAGGGGTCCAGCCACTGGCCGTACTCCCAATAGTGGGTGGCCGGAAACTGCATCATCCAGGCCTGGCTCGGATCGGCGCTGAACTGGAAGGTCGAGTTGTCCGGATTGGCGTTCGGGCCCGCGCCGTTCTCCACGCCCGGCGCCGTCAGCTGGCCGCTGAGATTGGCGTAGTCCTTCGAGATCTCGGTCGCCCAGGGCACCTCCGGGAACGGGACCGGCTGGTCCGCCATCTTGGTGCGGAAGAACAGGGTGTTGCCGTGGTGCATGTCGTCGGCCACCTCAGGGGCGTAGGGCTCGTCGTATTCGGACCGCGCCTCGCGGCCGAACAGGGTCTCGGCCCCGGCCAGCACGCCCAGCATCGCCACCCCGCTGGTGTCGATGAACATCTTGCCGCGGAAGCGGCGCTCGGCCCCGCCCTTGGCCTGCACCGCATCGACTGAGGCGATGCGGTCGCCCTCACGCGCCGCGGCGATGATCCGGTGCTCCAGGAACACGCTGGCGGTGGGCTCGGCTTGCAGCAGCGATAGCGCCGCCAGGTCGCCGTCCGGGGTCCGCTGCGCCAGCTCGGCCAGCAGCTTGCCTTGCGTGCCGCGCGGCATCAGGCCGATCTCCTTGCTGGCGTTGCCGCCCAGCACCGGCCGGTCGTGGATCAGCGCCACGCGCTGCCCCAGCCGCGCCGCGGTCAGCGCCGCCGCGCAGCCGGCGACCCCGCCGCCGACCACCACCACGTCGTAGGCGCCGGCCTCGACCGGATCGGCCGGCAGCCCGCGCATCGCCTTGCGCCAGGCCCGGCTGGCCGCGCCCGCCTCATTGGGCGGGACCGTCCCGTCACGGCTCAGGAAGATCGCGTCGCAACGCCCGTCGAACCCGGTCAGGTCGTGCAGCGCCAGCGCCGCCGGCCCCTTGGCCAGCACGACCTTGCCCGCCGACTGCCAGCTCCACTCCGGGGCGTCGAACGCCGCCGTCAGCCGCTCGCCGTTGATCGACAGGGCGAAGCGCCCGGGATTGTGCGGCGCGGCCCAGTCGCGGGTGCGCACCCACACCTCGTACTCACCGGCTTGGCCGATCTCGACGCTGGTCGTGGCGTCGGCCACCGGCTTTCCCAGCCCGTGCGCCAGCAGATAGGGCGAGCCCATCTGCGCCTCGAACTGGGAGTCCAGCACCCAGCCGCCATGGTCGGCGAAGTCCTCCGCCTCGATCAGGATTCCCGACGACTGGCCCATGGTTCCGCTCCCTGCTTCGTCCGGGCGTTCACGCCGCGGCGATTCCTCGGGGGCCATCTGTTAGTATGATAATCATAGTGTCAATCGCCTATGAACTTCATAGCGACCTGACTACTGTGGAGCCGAGACAGGAGTGCGCGCGCTGCAACCCCACACCCTCTGCCCGATTTCCCGCTCGACCGATCTGATGGGCGACCGCTGGTCGCTGCTGGTCATCCGCGAGCTGTTCATGGGCCTGTCGCGCTTCCACGACCTCCAGGCCCAGACCGGCGCCACGCCGCAACTGCTGACCGCCCGGCTCAAGCGCCTGCAGGCCGACGGCCTGGTCGAACGCCAAGCCTATTCCCAGCGCCCGCTGCGCTACGAATACCGGCTGACGCCGATGGGCCGCGACCTGATGCCGGTCGTCCTGGCCCTGCGCGCCTGGGGCGAGAAATGGTGCAAGTCCCCGGACGAGGGCCTGGCCGTGCGCATGTTCCACGCCGCCTGCGGAACCGAGCTCGGCCTCGACTACGCCTGCCCGAAGTGCGCGATCACCGTCCCCTGGACCCAGGCGCAAGCCCGTCCCAACCCGGCCTATATCGAGGAACGCCAAGAGCGCGCCGCGGCGTTCGGCGCGGCATCGGCCCGCCCCGCTTCGAGCTAGCCCGGAGACCGCGTTCAGAAGCGGCCGACGTCGGCGCTGCGCGGATCGACGACCCGGGCCTGGTCGTGTAGATCGCCGGCCCGGGCGCGAACCCGCCATGGCCGCGCGAACTCCAGCGCGCCGCGCAAGCCCGCCGCTCCGCGATCCAGGTCCGCCACGACCACCGCCGCCGCGCCGTCCGCGGGCCCTACGGCGATCCACCGACCGTCCGGCCCGATCAGGCCGCTGGGCGCCGCGTCGCTGCATTGCGCGGGCACGGAGAACCCCAGCCAGAAGGCGCCGCAGGCCGCATGCCCCTGCGCCTGCACCGCGAACATCGGATCGCGCGAGAAGGTCGACAGCAGCACCATGTCGACGTCCGCCCGAGCGTACTCGACGAACAGCTCGGGAAACTGGATCTCGATGCACAGCACGCAACCGAAGCGAAACCCGCCCACCTCGAAGACCAGCGGCTCGGCGCCGGGCGCATACCAGTCGCTGACCTCGGTGTACGACAACAGCCGCTTGTCGTAGCGCCCCGCCAGCTCGCCCTGGTCGGAGATGACATAGAGGCTGTTGTGCGGCCGGTTCGGCGGCGTCAGCGGATGGTTCGAACCGACGACCGTCCAGAGCTGCAGCTCCGCCGCCAGGGCCGCAGTCGCCTCCAGCTCCTCGCGCAGCGCCGACCAGTCCACCCGCCATCCGGCCAGGGCCTACTTGCCCGGCCCCGACGGATAGCCCGACATCGCCCCCTCGGTGAACTGGATCAGCCGGGCCCCGGCGGCGGCCGCCTCCCGCATCTGAGCCCGGATCACCGCGCCGTTCGCCCGCGGGTCGAACCCCACGGGCGTCTGCGCGATCGCGACGCGAAGACGCTCCCCGCTCACCCCGCCGGCGCCAGCTCGCGGACCCAGATGTTGCGGAAGCTGATCGGTTCGCTGGGGTCGCGGTGGGCCTGCAGCTTGATCGGCGACTTGCCGTGCGGCTTGTACTTGGGCTTGCCGATGAACACCGTCTCGCCGGCCAGCTCGACATTGTCCTGCACCAGCACGCCGTTGTGCAGCAGCGTGACCCGAGCCGGCTTCACCAGCGCCCCGTCGGCGCCGAACACCGGCGCGCGCCAGATCACGTCATAGGTCTGCCACTCGCCCGGCTTGCGCATGGCGTTGGCCAGCGGCGGGCGCTGCTTGTAGATGCTGGCGGCCTGGCCGTTGACGTAGGTCGGGTTCTGGTAGGAATCGAGGATCTGGATCTCATAGCCGGCGTCGCCGCCGCCGGTGGAGGCCAGGAACAGTCCGCTGTTGCCGCGCGCCTGGCCCTCGCCGGTGATGCTGGCCGGGACGCGCCACTCGATGTGCAGCTGATAGTCGCCGAAGCTCTGCTTGGTCTCGATGTTGCCGGCCGCCTTGTTCACGGTCAGCACGCCATCGGCCACCGTCCAGCCGGCCGGCGACTTGTCCTTGGTCGCCACCCACTGGGACAGGTCCGTGCCGTCGAACAGCACCAGCGCGTCGGACGGCGCCGCGCCGGCTTGCGCGCCCGGCGCGACCACCGGCGGCTCAGGCGTCCAGACTTCGGTGTCCTTAGGCAACAGTTGCGCTCCGCAGGCGGTCCCCACCGACAGCGCGGCCAGCGCCGTCAGCACCGCGAACCTTATCTTCATGGCTAGTTTCCTCCCAGCGCCGCCTTTCTTGGACCGCGCCGCCGCGCCTCGTCCAGCGCCGCCTGCGCGAGGGGCGCCATCACCGCGTAGCCGGCGCGGTTGGGATGCACGTAGTCCTTGCTGAAGGCCGGGCGCATCGCCCCCTCCGGCGTCGCCATCGCGGCGTGATAGTCGGCGAAGACATAGCCGCGGCTCGCCGCGAAGCCCTTCAGCCAGGCGTTCAGCTCGCCGATCTGCGCCGCCGGCTTCAGCCCCGCCCGCCACAGGAAGCGGTCGGCCGGCGGGATCGCGCCGAGCACGACGGCGATGCCATGTACATCAGCAATGTCCGCCATCGCCCTGATATTGTTCTTGAAATCCTCGGGTCGGCTGGGGCCCAGATTGCCCGCCACGTCGTTGGTCCCGGCCAGGATGTGCACGACCTTGGGCCTCAACGCGACGACGTCGGCGGAAAACCGCAGCAGCATCTGGGCGCTGGTCTGGCCGCTGATCCCGCGGTCCACTCGCGCGGCGCTGAAAAAGCCGGGATCGGCCACCATCCAAAGCTCGGTGATCGAGTCGCCCAGGAACACCGCCTCGACGGCTTTTACGGCGGCGTTCTCCGCGCGATAGCGGCAGAGGTCGGCCCAGTCCCGGGCCGCCTGTTCGGCCTTGGCCTTTTCGGCCGCCGCGCCCCGCGCCGGGTCCATCAGCTTGGCCAGCAACGCCGGCGGGAACGGCGCGTCGGCGACCAGCGCCTCCGACATCTCCCTTCCCAGCGGGTCGGACGCGGCCGGCGGCGGGCACGGTTCGGCCACCATCCCGACCGGCGCCGCCTGCGCTGCGCCGCCCAGCGCCAGGACCATCGCCCCGGCCAGCAGCAGCCTCATGCCTTGCCTCCCCCGTACAAGGTTTCCATCAGCCGCCGCAGCAGCAGGATCGACTCGCGCACGTCGCCGACCTCGGGCTCCAGCACCTGCGAGATCGACAGCCCGCGCACCGCCCAGACGATCAGCCGCATCTCCGCCGGCGGCGCCAGATAGTCGGCGTCGAACCACTTGATCAGCCGCCGGCGCGACTCCTTGGAGATCCGCGCCAGCACCGGGGCCAGCTTCTGCGTCATCGCCGGGTCGCTGCGCGAGCCCTGCAGGATCTCCAGCACAGCCACCCCGGCCGGACGGCTCAGGGTCTCCCAGACCGCCTCGGGGATGGCCAGCACCCGTTCCTTGGGGTCGGCGATCGCGCCGAATCGGGCGTCGTAGAGGTCCATCTCCTCCTCGAACGCCGCCTCCACCACCGCCAGCATCAGGTCGGCGCGGGTCGGGAACTGGTGCAGCATCGCCCCGCGGCTGCCCGAGCGTTGCGCCACCAGCGAGGTCGTGGTCGCCGCATAGCCTTCCGTGTGCAGGCAGTCGATCGCCGTCGCCAACACCCTGGCCCGGGTCCTGGCGGTGCGCTCGGCTTGGGTCATGCGGCGCGGGCGTTCGCTCATCGGGTCTCGTGATTCTGCCAGGGTCCGGCCGCACTATCCGCGCACCGCCCCCGGCTCGGCAAGGTTTCGCCACCAACTTACATGCGGTATTGACCGGATGTAAGTTCACGATTTAGGTAAGGCCGACTCCGGGGCATCGGGTCGGGTTTCCAAGACAGCGCCGCCGCCTGCGCGGCCGCACGTCCCAGTACAGACGTCATCGCCATCCCTGCGCGCCTGCGCTCGGCCGACGATGATAACGATTACACAAGAACACCGCACGGCGACCGGGTTGGCCGCCACGAAGAAAATACGGGGAGAAAACATGTTCATCACTGCACGCCGCGCCCTTATGGCGTCGTCCGCGCTCGTCCTGCTGGCGGCCTGCCCGGCCGCGGCCCAGACCAGTGACGACGGCCTGCTGGCCGAACTCGTCGTCACCGCCCAGAAGCGGGCCGAGAACGTCCAGGACATCCCCAAGCCGGTCCAGGTCGTCGGCGCCGGCGAACTGGCTCAGAACAACGTCACCGAGATCGCCGACCTCAAGAAGCTGGTCCCTTCGATCTCCGGCGCCGGCCTGTCGATCCGCGGCGTGGCCACCTCGGCCTCCAACATCGGGGCCGAGAACAAGGTCGGCGTCACCCTCGACGACGTGCCCCAGCCCTCGCGCGCCACCCTGGCCAACAACCTCATCGACATCGAACGGGTCGAGGTGCTGCCCGGCCCGCAGGGCACGCTGTCGGGCCGTAACGCCACCGGCGGCCTGATCAACCTGGTCACCCGCTCGCCGTCCCAGGTCTGGACCGGCTTCGCCACCGCCCTGGTCACCGACGACGGCGAGCGCCAGTTCGGCGGCTTCGTCTCCGGCCCGATCAACGACTGGGCGGCCTTCAGCCTCTCGGCCTATTCGCGCCACACCAAGGGCGTGCTGACCAACCTGACCACCGGCACGGACACCTATTCCGAGGTCAACGGCGTCCGCGGCAAGCTGCAGCTGACCCCGACCGAGGACCTCACCGTCACCCTCACCGCCTTCCACCAGCAGCGGAACGCCGTCGAGCAGGGCCTGGGCGCGCTGATCCTCGGCTACTCGTCGGTTCCGACGACGCAGATCTTCACGCCCTACGACTTCAACTTCCCGAAGCGGCCGTATTCTGAGCTGCGCCCCGCCCCGGCCACCTTCGACCTCGACGGCTTCGTCTCGCCGCGCGACTCCAAGAGCCGCACCATGGACGACGGCGGCGTGCTGCGGATCGACTACGACCTGGACGCCGTCACCCTGACCTCGATCACCTCGTTCCTGCGCGAGACCAACCCGGCGACCACCGACCTGACCGCCTCGACCCTGGTCAACATGGCCATGCGCCCGGACTTCGACGGCTTCGCGCACATCTACAACAAGACCAAGTACGTGACCCAGGAGGTGCGCCTGACCTCCAGCGGCGACGGCCCGCTGCAGTACGTCGCCGGCGCCTTCTATTCGAACACCGAAAACACCTACGACTACACCCGCTTCCTGCTGCCGGTGGACTGGCATCGGGTGTTCGGCCAGGAGGCCTTCGCGGTCTTCGGCCACGCCTCCTACAACGTGACCGACAAGCTCACCGTCATGGGCGGTCTGCGCTACGAGAAGGACAAGGTCGACTACACCTGGGTGTTCAACCCGATCCTGGCCACCAGCCGGCGGCTGGAGAACGGCATCACCATCCCGTTCCCGAAGATCAACGACCTGATCGTAAGCCGGGGCGACGACAGCGGCGACTACGTGAACTACGACGCCTCGGTCCAGTATCACCTGACCGACAACGTCATGGCCTATGTCACCTACGGCAAGGCCTCGCAGGGCCCGGTCTACGACGCCGAGGACAACACCGTGGCCATGGTCGGCACGCTCAAGACCCTCGAGCCGGAAAAGGTGAAGGCCGTCGAGGCCGGCCTGAAGACCGACTGGTTCGACGGTCTGATGACGCTGAACCTCAACTACTTCGACAGCCGCTACGAGAACTACCAGCTGCAGACCGTCTTCTACGACGCCACCCAGTCCAACACGATCCCGGTGCTGAAGCTGGCCTCGGTCGGCGAGGTCCGCACCCACGGGGTCGAGCTCTCGACCGCCGCCGCCGTCACCGACGACTTCCGCCTCAACGCGGCGGTCTCCTACACCGACGCGCGGATCGAATCCTTCCCCTACGCCCCCTGCTACACCGGCCAGACCGCCGCCCAGGGCTGCGTGACCATGGTCGTGCCGGGGGAAACCACCGCCCGCCCGGTGCAGCGCGACCTCGCCGGCCGTCACCTGGCCAGCGCCCCGGAATGGCGCGGCACGGTCAGCGGAGCCTATACGTTCCGCGAGGTGCTGGGCGACTACGACATCGTGCTGAACGGCACCGTCCGCGCGCAGAGCAAGTCCAACACCGACCTGCTGGGCGACCCGGCCAAGAACCTCGCCGCCACCACCTTCGTCGACCTCGGCGTGAGCTTCACCAACGGGACCTACAAGCTCGACCTGCTGGCCAACAACGTCTTCGAGGAGAGCGCCGAGACCTACGGCACCACCCTGGGGATCTTCCTGCCGCCGGCCGGAACGGTGGTCCGCACCCGCACCGGCATCAGCCGCGACAACACCCGCTACTTCGGGGTCCGCTTCACGGCTAACTACTAGCTTCCATGTCCCTGAACGCGGCGCGGCGGGCCTTCTCCCGACGCGCCGCCCTTGGTCCGGCCATGCCCCCGGACCGCCTGGCGGCGTCGCTCCCCTGCGCCGCCGCCAGGGTTCTTTTCCCACAGAGGCCGCCCATGTCGATCCGCACCGTCGCCCTCGCCGCCGTCTGCGCGTTCGTCCTGCTGGGCGCCGGGCCCGCCGCCGCCGTCTCGCTGACCCCGCTGCCGCAGTCGGTGACCGAGCACGAGGGCGTCCTGCCGGTCGCCGGCCGCTTCGTCGTCACCTGGACCGGCTGCCGCGAGCCGATGCTGGATCGCGCCGCCGAACGCTTCCAGTTCGACCTTAACCGCCTGACCGGCGTCGAGACCTTCGCCGCCGGCGGCCCCGCCCTTGAGATCACCTGCGCCGCCGCCGATCCCGGCGCTCTCACGCTCAAGGCGCGCGAAGCCTATCGCCTGCAGGTCTCGCCGCGGGGCGTGGCGCTGCAGGCCGACGGTCCGGTCGGCGTGCTGCGCGGCCTGGCCACCCTGCGCCAACTGCTCGAGACCGGTCCCGGCGGCGCGGCCTCCCTGCCCCTGGTCGCCATCGACGACGCGCCGCGCTTCCCTTGGCGCGGGGTGATGATCGACACCGCCCGCCACTTCATGAGCGTCGACACCATCAAGCGCCAGATCGACGCCATGGAGCAGGTCAAGCTCAACGTCCTGCACCTGCACCTCAGCGACAACGAGGCCTTCCGCGTCGAGAGCCGCCGCTTCCCGCGCCTGCACGAGGTCGCCGGCCACGGCCAGTACTACACGCAAGGCCAAATCCGCGAGTTGGTCGCCTACGCCGCCGACCGCGGCGTGCGGGTGGTGCCCGAATTCGACGTCCCCGGCCACGCGCGGGCCATGACGCTCGCCTACCCGCAGCTCGCCTCCAACCCGGCCGGCGCCCCCGCCGCCGGTCTCCAGGTGCTGAACCCGGCCTCCGAAGAGACCTACCGCTTCGTCGAGCGGCTGTTCGACGAGATGGCCGGCCTGTTCCCCGACGCCTATTTCCACATCGGCGGCGACGAGGTTCCTGACGACGCCTGGGCCGGCGACCCGCAGGTCGAGGCGCTGATGAAGGCCGAGGGCCTTAAGACCAAGGCCGATGTCGAGGCCCGCTTCCACCGCCGCGTCCACCAGACCCTGACCCGCCGCGGCAAGATCGTGGTCGGCTGGGAGGAGGTCATCGACACCGGCGCCCTGCCGCGCGACGTCGTCGTCCACGCCTGGCGCACCTCCAACGCCACCGCCCGCGCCACCGCGCTCGGCCACAAGACCATCGTCTCGGCCGGCTACTATCTCGACCTGCTGAACACCGCGGCCTTCTCCTACCGCCTCGACCCGCTCGACACCGCCGCCGCCGGCATGCCGCCCAAGGACGCCGAGGCCGCCCGCAAGCTGCACCCGCTGGTCGCCCGCTTCGTTACCGACGGCGTCATCGTCCAGCCGATGGCCCCGCTGAGCCCCGAGCAGGAGGCCCTGGTGCTCGGCGGCGAGGCGCCGGTCTGGGCCGAGCTGGTCACCGACGAGATCCTCGACTCGCGCCTCTGGCCGCGCGCCGCGGCCCTGGCCGAACGCTTCTGGTCCCCGCGCGAGGTGCGCGACGAAGGCGACATGTACGCCCGCCTCGCCGTCCAGCAGGACCGCCTGCGCCGCCTCGGCCTGCAGGACCAGGCGACCCGCGCCCGCATGGCCTCGCGCCTGGCGCCCGGCGCCTCCGAGCCGCTGCTGGTCCTGCTCGACCTCGTCGGCCCGGCCCGCAACATGGCCCACGACCAGCGCGTCCCGGCCCTGCTGCGCGGTGAGAAGTTCGTCCAGAATTTCAACGGCCTGGCCGACGCAGCTCCCGTCGACAGCCTGGTCGCCCGCGCCTTCGTGGCCCGCGCCGAACGCGTCGCCGCCGGGGACGCCGAGGGTCGCGCCGCGCTCCGCGGCGACTTCGAAGTCTGGGCCGCCAACCACCGCCGCGTCACGGCCCTCGCCGCCGATCACCCGGCCATGCGGGACGCCCTGCCCGTCTCCGCCGACCTCGCCGAGATGGCCGCCGTCGGCCTGGCTGCCCTCGACGCGCTGGAGGCCGGCAAGCCGCTCCCCCCCGACCTCGCCGCCCGCGCCAAGACCGTCCTCGATCGCGCCGACGCCTTCGAGGCCGCCTCCGCGCGCCCGATCTTCTCGTTCTTCGGCCAGCGCCCGCCCGCCGACCTGATCATCATGGTCACCCCGGGCGTGCGCCGCCTGGTCGAGGCCGCGCAGCCCTAGCCTCATCGGGGCGGCCCAGGAGATTTGCCGCCCCGGCCCTAGGGTTTGTCCCGATGGGCGCGCCCCGCGCCCTCTTTCAGGGTCGTTCCTCCAAAGGGAGGTTCGGCCATGTCACGCAAGCAACCCAACATCCTCGTCATCTGGGGCGACGACATCGGTTGGCAGAACGTCAGCGCCTACGGATTGGGGACGATGGGCTACATGACGCCCAACATCGACCGCATCGGCCTGGAGGGGATCAGGTTCACCGATCACTACGGCCAGCCTTCGTGCACCGCGGGCCGGGCCGCCTTCATCACCGGCCAGTACCCGATCCGCTCGGGCATGACGACCGTCGGCCAGCCGGGCGACCCGCTCGGCCTGCAGCCCGCCTCCCCCTGCCTGGCTGAGGTCATGAAGGCGGCAGGATACGCCACCGGGCATTTCGGCAAGAGCCATCTGGGCGACCGCAACGAACATCTGCCGACCAACCACGGCTTCGACGAGTTCTTCGGCAACCTCTACCACCTCAACGTTTCCGAGGAGAACCAGCAGCGGGACTACCAGAACTTCGCGAAGGCCTATGCCGGCAGCCTCGAAGCCTACGACCGCAAGTTCGGCGCGCGCGGCGTCATCCATAGCTGGGCCACCGACAAGGACGACCCCACCGTCGATCCGCGCTTCGGCAAGGTGGGCAAGCAGAAGATCGAGGACACCGGCCCGCTCCACCAGGAGCGGATGCACGATGTCGACAACGCCGAGTTCACCCCGGCGGCGCTGGATTTCATCAAGCGCGCCAACGCCGACGGCAAGCCGTTCTTCGTCTGGCTGAACACCAGCCGGATGCACCTCTACACCCGCCTGAACGACAAGTGGCGCTACGCCGCCGAGCAGTACACGTCCGAGGCCGACCTGCACGGCTCGGGCATGATGCAGCACGACCATGACATCGGCGTGGTGCTCGACTTCCTCAAGGAACAGGGACTCGAGGAGGACACCATCGTTTGGTACTCGACCGACAACGGCCCGGAGCACTCCTCATGGCCGCACGGCGCGACGACGCCATGGCGCGGCGAGAAGATGACCACCTATGAAGGCGGCGTCCGCGTGATCTCGATGCTCCGCTGGCCGGGGGTCGTAAAGCCAGGGCAGCTGCTGAACGGCATTCAGGCGCACCAGGACATGTTCACCACCCTGGCCGCCGCCGCCGGCGTTCCCGACGTGTCCGAGCGGCTGATGGCTGAAAAGAAACAGTACATCGATGGCGTGAACAATCTCGACTACTGGACCGGCCGCTCGCCGAAGTCCGAGCGGGACCACCTGTTCCACTACTACGAATCCAAACTGACCGCGGTGCGAATGGGACCGTGGAAGTGGCACTTCTCGACCATCGAGGACTACTACGGCGACATCAACGGCCGCAGCAAACCCATGGTGTTCAACATCCGCATGGATCCGTTCGAGAGCTACGACACAAGCGACTCCTACGGTCACCTGCTGCAGAAGGTCTCCTGGCTCGTCTCCCCGATGGGCGAATTGATGCAAAAGCACCTGCAGACCCTGGCCCAGTATCCGCCGGTCCAGGGCGGCAAGTCCTTCGACATGTCGAACGTCGTCGAACAATTCATGAGCCACGGCCGAGATTAGTTCCGCGCTTCGTGGCCCGCGCCGAACGCCCCGCCGCCAGCGACGCCGCCGCAGAACACCCGCGACGGTTGAATGTGTTTCTCGATCCGGGACAACGTGCCATATCGGCGGTACGCGAATCCCTGGAGCTCGCCGGCGCGCCCGCGCCGCGCGGCTCCGCGGCGCACTGGGGGACCACATGCAGCTTTCCACGACCTTGAAGGCCCTGGCCGCCGCGGCGGCGCTCGGGCTCGGCGCACTCACGGCCGCCCCCGCGTCGGCGGCCACGCCCGGCATCGTCCTCGACGACAACTTCGCCACCACGACCGGGGGCGACTGGACGATGGGTTGGTCCTTCCGGGCCGACACCTCGCAACAGCTGCTCGGCCTGGGCGCCTTCGACTACCAGGAGGACGGCCTCTACTTGGACCACGAGGTCGGCATCTGGGACGCCAGCGGCGCCTTGCTCGCCTCGGTCGTCGTCACCAGCGCCGATCCGCTGATCAGCGGCTACCGGTTCGCCTCGATCGCGCCCCTCACCCTCAAGGCCGGTTCGACCTACGTCGTGGGCGCAGCGGACTACGGAAACGCCCGCGACCCGATCCCGGTCGTTGGAACCATGACCATCGCGCCGGGCGTCACCTACCTGGAGTCCAGGTACTTCCGGGGAACGGGCCTGCACCTCCCCGAACGCGTCCTGACCCGGAGCCAACCCGCCGCCAACATCCTGCTGGCCAGCGCCGTCCCCGAGCCGGCGACCTGGGCGATGATGATCGTCGGCTTCGGGGCGGCCGGCGCCATGGTGCGCGCGACGCGCCGGCGCCAAGCGGCGACCGCCGCCAGCGCCTAGGCGCCGACCGACGACAGGCGGGACTTGAGCTCCGCCTCGATCCGCGCGGCGGTCTCCGCCGCGCCGAGCCCGCTGGTATCCAGGTCGAGGATCCAGTCGTGGTGGATCGGGAACGGGTCGAGGCCGGCCAGCGCCCCGGCCTGCCCGGCGTCCGTGGTCTTGAACCGGCCGCGCCGCTCCTCGCTGGAGATCCGCTCGCGCAGCTGCGCTTCGCCGCACGTCAGCCGAACCGCCAGCAGGCTGGCGCCCCGGCGCTCGGCGGCCGCGAGGATCCGTCCGGCGATGATCCAGTCCAGGGGATGGCCGCCGGCGTCCGACACCGCATGGGTGAAGACATAGTTGCGCCCGGCCGGCCCGAACCGCGCGACGCTCTCCAGCACCGCGGCCAGCACGTCGTCGGTCCGGTCCCACACCCCGGCCGGCAGCACGCGCCCGTCCGGCTCGACCACCTCCAGGATCGGATTGCTCCAGTAGTGGTTGTCCAGCAGCTTGGCTGAGAGCTGCGCGGCGACCAGCTTGCCGACCGTGTACTTGCCGACCCCGGGCGGCCCGACGAGATAGACCATCACGTTCTGCATGACGCCCCCGGGTGCTCACCCTAGGCCGGAACCTTAGGGCTGCTTCGGCGACGCGGTCGAGCGCCGTCCAATATGAGTGGATTGAAGACTCGTTCTGCGCCAGCTTGACCACGGAGTTTTCGGGGATGTTGGCGTGAATAATTCGGCTGAGCTGTCGACGGGCCTGCTAATGCTGGTTCTGCAGGTCGCCGTGGCTGTTTGGTCGGGGTTTCATCTCATCCGGAGCTTGCGCACCGGAAAGTCACGCTTCCGGATAGCTGGCAGTCGGGAGAACTCACCAACCACGTATTGGGCGTTGATCGCATTATGGTCCTGCATACTCCTCGGCGCCGTCACAAGCGCTGGCCAGATCATTCTGTCTGAGTTGACCTGAAGTCCGCAATCGGTCGGGTGCCGCCATCCGCCCCTCCCTGGTCGTCATGGCCGGGCTTGTCCCGGCCACCCATACGCTCCGCCTTTCAGGAGGCCGCCGTCGCAAGCCCGGCCACGAGCAACGGGTGGAAGGCGCTCACCTAGCCGCGGACGACGCCTGCTCGGCGAAAATCAGCTGAGGCAGGTCCAGCGACTGACATTCAAAACCCATCATCGAGAGCGCGGCGGTGATCTGCCCCCGGTGATGCGTCGCGTGATTGAAGACATGCAGCAGCGTCGCCGGCATCGGCAACGTGCGCGCCTGCCCGGTCGTCATCGTGAAGCGCAGATCCTCGGCCAGCGCAGCCTCGCTCAGGCTATCGACAAGCTCGCGCCACCTGGCCGTCGCCGCGATCAGTCGGGACGCCAACTTGGCCCGATCGCTTTCGATTTCGGCGTCCAACGCGATGCTCCCTGTCGGAACCCCGGCGAACCTCGGATACCAAATCTCGCTGTCCGTCAGCAGCAGATGGTTCAACGTGCCGTGCACCGACTGGAAGAACAGGCCGCAGGGTCGGCGGTAGGCCTCCTCGGGCATGGGCTCGACGGACGCCAGCAAGCGCTCGGTCGCCCACCCATGATAGCGCGCCATCAGCGCCAGCTGATCCTTCGCCGAGACGGTCATGATCCCCCGCTGACGCCGTCGAGTTCGACGTCCAGTCTAGATGGCGATGGTCAATCTGCAACGGATCGGTGCCTTGCCCGAGGCACGACTACCCTCTCAACGTCGGCAAGAGGTCTCGAAAGCGGACGCGCGCGAAATCGCGCGTATATTGTTGCCGGCATGGCCGACGTCCTCCGCAGTATCGATCTCAGCGACAGGGAGCTCCGAGAGGTCACGCGGTACGCCGCGGCTTGTGCACGGCCGGCTTTGGCGATCTTCGAGCATGCCCGCCCGCGCGACGAGCGGCCGCGAACCGCAATAGCTGCAGCGGACGATTTCGCGGAGGGCGCAAAGCGGAGCAAGGCGCTCCGAGATAGCGCGTGGGCGGCGCAGCGGGCCGCGTGCGAAGTTCGCGAGATTGGACTTCGCGCCGCCGACAATGCGGCGCTCGCCGCTCTCGCAGCAGCGGGCGCAGCGTTCCTGCACCCGCTGTCGAAGGCAACTCAGGTTAAGCACATTCTCGGGGCAGCCGCGTACGCGGCGCGGGCTTTCGAACTCTTGGCCGATGGCAATGTGGCTGTCGGGACGGGCTATGTCAGGCAAACCGAATCGATCACGCCGCCTATCGTTAGGGATGTGCTGAGGCGCTATCCCAACGCTCCCTCCGGCGGCGCACGTGTCGGAGAGCTAGTCCGTCAACTAGATTTCTTGCTCAGGTAAAAGCTCGGCGACTTTCGCAAAGGGTCGGCGGCGCCCCTCCTTCCCGATCGTCATGGCCGGGCTTGTCCCGGCCACCCATACGCTCCGCGCTTCAGGATCGGCCGCCGTCGCCGAGCGTGCCTGACGCGCCCCCAAGTCTATGGGTGGCCGGGACAAGCCCGGCCATGACGCTCTGGGCCTACTTCGCCACGCTCACCGGCGGCGGGGCGCTGAACGGCTTGACGTTCAGGTGCTCGTAGATCTCGGCCGGGTAGTAGGCGACGCCGCCGCGCATGGTCATGCGAATCTTGCGGATGTTGCCGATGTCGGCGGTCGGGTCGCCCTCGACCAGGAAGAAGTCGGCCAGCTTGCCGCGCTCGATCGAACCCAGCTGGTGGTCGCGGCCGAAGTACTTTTCACTGTCCAGGGTCGCCAGCCGCAGCGCCTTGCCCGGCGAGATGCCGGCCTTCACATAGACCTCCAGCTCGCGCAGCAGCGAGAACCCGGTGCCGTCGTCGGTGCCCGGCAGCAGCTGGATGCCGCGGTCGTCGAGCAGCTTCAGGGTCTCCAGCACCTTGGCGAACCCGGCCTGGTACTCGGCGTCCTGCGCCGGGCCCGAGATGGTTACGAAGTTGCGCTTACGGTAGCGCTGATAGCCGACCGGCACGTGGTCGATATAGGGCGCGTCGCCCTCCTGCACCTGGCCCGAGCGCGACAGCATCAGCCGCTCAAGGATCATCGCCGTGGTGTCCAGCGCCACGCCCTTGTCCTTCATCAGGGCCAGCGTCGCCTGCACGCGCGGGGCGTTCAGGTCGAGGTCCCCCGCCCGCGCCATGCCGGTCAGCCGCAGCGGCGTGCGGGTGTCCTCCTTGGGGTCGAGGATCCAGCCCAGCATCAGCTGGTTGATGTGGGCGATGTCGTTGTAGCCGTCCTTGATCACCCGGTCGGGGCTCGAGAAGGCCGGCACGTGGCCGGTCACGCCCATGCCCAGGCGATGCGCCTCGGCGGCGATCGGCGCCACCCAGTCGGGGTTCATCGAGTTGTAGATCTTGATCTGCCAGTAGCCGTGGTCGGCGTACCAGCGCACGTCCTTCAGCGCCCCCTCCAGGCTGTCGGCGATGAAGCCGTGGCGGGCCGAATAGGGGCTGCGGCCTTCAAGGAAGCCGTTGCGGACGATGCGCGGCCCGGCCAACTTGCCGGTCTCCAGCCCGTCGATCCAGCCCAGCAGTTCCTCGTTGTAGTTGCCCTGGTCGCGGACCGCGGTGACCCCGGCCGCCAGGTTGAACAGGTTCGACTGCAGCGTGGTGTGCGAGTGCATGTCGTGCAGGCCGGGCACCAGCGTGCCGCCCTGCCCGTCGATCACCGTCTCGCCCGCCGGGACGACGCGGCCCGCGTCCTCCGGCTCGACGCTGGTGATCTGGTCCTTGAACACGGTTACGGTCGAGAGGCCGCCGACCGTCATGGTCTTGGGATCGAACACCTTGACGTTGCGGATGCGCACCGGGGTCTCGAAGCGGTGGGCCAGCTTGGCTTGCGCCTCGACCGCCGCCTGCAGATCGACCTCGCGGCTGACCTTCTGCAGCTGCGGGATGGCGCCTTCCGCCCCCTCGCGGATCACCCCGCCGTCCAGCGTGCCGAACAGCTCGCCCTTCTTGTCGATCAGCACATAGCTCGGCGACAGGTCGATGCCCGACAGCTCATAGACCGTGACCGGAACCGCAGCCTTGCCCTCGCCCAGGGTCAGCTTCCGCACCTCCTTCAGGCGCATCTCGCCCGACGGCGCCAGCGGCAGGGTCTTGGTCGGCGACTTCAGCAGCGCCTTCACATAGACGCCCAGCATCCACGGGCTGGCGTCGTTGGCGGCGTAGAGGATCGGCTTGGCGGCCGCGACCTGGCCCTTGTCGGCCTGGCTGGTCCATTCGGCCTTGCCCGGCGTCCAGGCGAAGCGCTCCTGCACCGGACTGCCGAACAGCGACGAGCCGTCGATCGACCAGCTCACCGGCACGCCGGCGGCGTCCAGCTCGATCGCCTCCTTGGCCTTGGGCCCGCGGCCGTTGTTGCTGACGGCGTAGTCGACGGCGACCTTGCGGCCCTGCACGTCGGCGGTCAGGTGGCCGACCTTCTCGCCATTGGCGATGACCACGAAGCTCTGCACCTCGGCGGCGGCCGGACCGGCCAGGCCCGCGGCCAGGCAAAGGGCGAGAAACGAGACGCGAGTGGGGAACATCGGCGGAGACTTTTCTAGGAGATTGAAAATCTTAGATGCTCCCCCTCTGGGGGAGCTCCGGGCCGACCGGCCCGGTGAGGGGGACTGCGACTCCTGCAGCAAGCCCCCTCCGTCTCGATGCTGCGCATCGATCCACCTCCCCCAGCGGGGGAGGAACTGACGCCCCGCCGCCCTCACGGCCGGACGAACTTCCGCACCGCCGCGCTCAGCGCCGCGTGGTTGCCGGGGTCGGTGAACACCGAGTGGCCGCCGTCGAAATAGGCCGCGGTCAGCCGCTCGCCGGGCACGCCGGCCTGGTCGAGGGCGTAGCGCGCGCCATAGGGCGGCGTGGTGACGTCGTAATAGCCGGCCGCCCAGAACAGCCGCAGCTTCGGGCTGGCCTGCATGGCCTTGCCGAGCAGGTCGTTGACGTCGGCCATGCCCTGGTGGTCCCAGGCCGCGTTCACGTCGAGGTTCAGCGAATTGTAGGTCTCAGCCGTGCGGAACTTCAGGGTGTCCTTGAAGTAGGACTCCAGCGCGGTCATTCCCTTGGCCACCGGCAGCGCCCCGGTCGGCGCCGGCCCCGGCGGCCGCGGCTCGGCGAAGCCCATGCCCGGATCGTCATAGGGGGGCCGCTTGGCCGGGGCGTCCAGCCGCGCCGTCGCCCGGCCGTCCAGCTGGCCGGTGCGCAGCCCCTGGTCCTTCAGCAGGTTGAACATGAAGTCCTCGCGCGTCAGGCGCAGGTTCTTGGCGAGGATGAACTCGGCCGGCAGCCCGATCAGCGACGACATCTTTTCCGCCACGGCCCGCTTCTCGGCCTCGGGCAGGCTCGCGCCCTTGATCAGGGCGGTGACGTAGGCCGTGCGCGCGAACTCGACCGCCTCGTCGTGGACCTGCTGGACGCTGCGCCCGGCGCGGTCGACCTTGCGGTGATACCAGGCCGTGGTCGCAAAGGTCGGCAGGGTCGTCACATAGGGCATCTCCAGCCCCGCCGGATTGCCGACCAGCGCGAACAGCAGCACGCCGTCGAGCTTCAGGTCCGCCCCGATGTCGGCGACCAGCGCCGCGCGGGTGGTGCCGTAGCTCTGGCCGAGCATGTAGCGCGGCGAGGCCTCGCGGCCGTTGGCCTTCAGCCACTGGGCCATCACCGTCTTGACCGCGGCGGCGTCGCCGCTGCGGCTCCAGAAGGTCTTGCCGTCGACGCCGGGGAACGGGCGGCTGTAGCCGGTGCCGATCGGATCGATGAACACCAGGTCGACCGCGTCGAGCAGGCTGTCGGGGTTGTCGACCATCCGCTGGTTCGGACCGTCCTCGGTGCGCTTCTTCGGGCCGAACGCCCCAAAGTGCAGCGGCGTGGTCGAGGCGCCGGGCCCGCCGTTGAACAGGAACAGCACCGGCCGCGCGGCGTCCTTCACATCGGTCCGCACATAGGCCGTGGTGACCAGCGATCCGGTCGGGGCGCCGGCTGCGTCGGTCAGGAAGGTCTCGGCGACGATGGCCTTGTAGGCGACCTTCTGGCCGTTGAAGGTCCCGACGTGCTGGGTCGTGGCGACCACCGGCGCGCGGACCGCTGCGCTCGGCGCCGCCAGGACGGCCTGCCCCCCCATCGGCGCCAGGGTCAGGCAGGCGACCATCAACAGCGCTCGCAGGCTCGCACGCATATTCGTTCCCCCGATGATGCGGACATACGATAGTCCGCCTGCGCAGAATTTCTTTTCGAACTGCCCGCCCCGGACACCAGGCCGCACATAGGCTAGTCAGGTTCCTGCAAGGGCGCCGAATAGCTTATGCCCCATGCCGATAGCCGCCGCTTACGCATTGCGGCCTTGGATAGCTTCCACCCGCGAGCCAGACATGGCCGCATGGGCCATGCACGGCCCCAACGCGTCCTTGCATAAAGCCGCCGCGCCAACCTGGGCCATCGGCCAACATCGGCAAGATAATGCGATCTCCGCTGCTTAACCTGTCGATAGAAACCCGACCGGAGACCATCCAGCGTGCGACTGAAGCCTGCCGCCCTCGCCTTCTCCCTCCTCTGCCCAGCCGCCCCGCAGGCCTACGCCCAGGCGGCTCCGGCCGCCGAGGCGCCCGCCGCCCAGAGCTTCGTCACCCGCCACGTCGGGACCTTCAACGGCCAGAAGGTGAAGTACGTCGCCAGCGTCGGCGAGACCGTGCTGCGCAACGCCGCCGGCGAGCCGACGATCCGCTTCGTGACCACCGCCTATGTCCGCGACGGCTTGAAGGACAAGGCTTCGCGGCCGGTGATCTTCCTGTTCAACGGCGGCCCCAGCTCGGCCTCGACCTGGCTGCACATGGGCGCCTTCGGCCCGCGCCGCATCGCCCCGCCGCAGGACGTGAACGCCGAAGTCCCCAAGCCCTACAAGGTCGTCGACAACGCCTACTCCCTGCTCGACGTCGCCGACCTGGTGTTCGTCGACCCGGCCGAGACCGGCTTCACCCGCGTCCAGCCGGCCGCCAAGCGCGCCGACTTCTACCAGGTCGACGGCGACGCCCGCTCGGTCTCCGGCTTCGTCGAAGCCTGGCTCAAGGCCAACGGCCGCGAGGCCTCGCCGAAGTACGTGCTGGGCGAAAGCTACGGCACGATCCGCGCGGCGGTGATGGCCGGCCAGCTGGCCAAGACCACCCCCCTCGACGGCGTCATCCTGATGGGCCAGGCGGTGAACATGGTCGAGACCAGCCAGCGCCCGGGCAACATGCTCGCCTACGCGACCAACATCACCGCGCTGGCCGCGGTCGCCGCCTATCACGGCCGCGCCGACACCGACGGAAAGTCGATCCCGGCCTTCGTCGATGACGCCTATGCCTTTGGAATGAATGAATATCTTCCGGCGCTCGTGAAGGGCCAGGATCTGCCGACCGCCGAGCGCGAGGCGATCGCCCGCAAGCTCCAAGCCTTCACCGGCATCGGCGCCGACTACTACCTGGCGCACGACCTGATCATCTCCAAGGTCGATTTCGTCAGCGAACTGCTCAAGGACAAGGGCCTGGTGGTGGGGATGTACGACGCCCGCTACGCCGGTCCGGCCTCCGCCCCTGGCGCGCGTCCCGTCGATCCGTTCGGCAAGGTCTCCGACATGGTCAAGCCGAGCTTCGACGCCTACATGGCCGGCGAGCTCAAGGTGACCTGGCCGATGGCCGACTACCGCTCGTTCGCGCCGCAGACCCTGAGCTGGGGCTGGTCGCCGACCAGCGGCATCGGCGGTCCGTTCAACGACTTTGATTATCAAGCCAATTTCGGCGCGGCCCTGAAGGCCAAGCCGGGCTTCCGGCTGATGATCGGCACGGGCTATTACGACACCACGACCACCATCGGCCCGGCCCGCTACCTCAAGTCCCACGGCGTCCTGCCGGCCGACCGAGTGGTGCTGCACGACTACGAAGGCGGCCACATGGCCTATACCAACGAGGACGCCCTCAAGGCGTTCAGCAACGACGTGCGGGCGTTCGTGACGGGGCGGTAGACCCTTTCCATTTCAGGCCCAGCCTGAAATGGACAAAAAGGGTCTATCTTCAAATATTTAGAGCGTGACGGTCGCTTCAACCGGCGTCCACTTGAAGCTGTCACGCTCTAAGCGCCCCGTCCACAGGCGGTGTCCGGTACGCCGGGCACGCGCCGCCACTGATAGATCTCGACCTCTTCAGCCCGCGGCAAGTAGCTGATCGGGAACGTTTTCCCGCCCCGGGTCACGTGCAAGGTCAGCTGCTTTTCCGGATCGCCCTGCAGGGCGTCCAGCGCCTGGCCATAGGTCACTACGTCGCCGTCCTTCAGGCCCGCCTTGTCGGCCTCAGACCCCGCTTGCAGGTCGCGGATGGTCTTGACGTCGCCGACCAGCGACTTGGGCTCGAAGCCCAGCTCGAACCGCCGGACCTTGCCGGTCGTGCGCGTGAAGCACGGCCCGAAGCCGTCGGCCTCCGGCAGCATCAGCCCGCCCGCCAACATGGCCGCGTGGGTCTTGGCCCCGGCCGCGCCGAGCTCCTTGTCCAGCAGCGCCAGCCAGTCGGCTTCGCCGGTCGTCTGGCCGCGGCGCTCGCGCTCGACCATCTCGATCACCAGGTCGTCGACCGAGCGCTGGCCGCCCGAGGCCCTGCGGATCTGGCCGTCCAGCACCGCGAAGTACATCGCGCCCCGGTCATAGGGCAGCACGCGCACGCGGGTGTCCTCCCAGAAGCGCGGGGCGATCTGGTCGTTGGGCGTGTTGTTCAATGGGTTGGAGTAGTAGCGCCGCGCCGTCTCGTTGATGTCCGCCAGATAATCGTCCGGCGTCATCAGGCCTGCACGCAGCGGCAGAAGCGCCTGATAGAAAACGGCATTTCCCTCGCCGAACCACTGGCCCGGCCCGTCCACCGCGGTCCAGGTGTGGATCATCTCGTGCGCCAGGGTGCCTTTCAGCGCCTCGCCCGAGCCGGTCTTGCCGTAGGTGGTCAGGAACGAGTTGGTCAGCGCCGCCCCGCCCCCGGCGTTGATGGGGTTGTAACGCAGGAAGACCCGATACGGCGGCTCGCTGGGATCGCGGAAGAACTTGATCATCCAGCTGTGCAGCTGCTGGGTCCAGTCCATGACCGGCCCCGGCTCGAACGGCGGCGTCCCCAGCCAGACCGCCGAAAAGCCGCCCTTGGGCACTTGCGGATAGCGGTGCATCGGCCCGGCCATGAACACCGTCGACATCAGCCGCCCGGCCGGCCCGACGCCCAGCGAGACGTCGCCGTCGCCATAGCTTGAGGTCGCCGCCGATCCCGGCAGCTTGGAAAGGTCCCAACGCAGGCTGATGTCGTAAGGCTTCGCGCCCTCCGGGATCAGGATGAAGGTGTTGCCCACCCCCGACAGCCCGCCGCCCTCGGTGCGCAGCTGATAGGGCGGCCCCGCGCCGCGCTTGGGCGGGGTGTTGTCGATCGGCGCGCGGTAGCTGACCGTCAGGTCGCCCTTCACCGCCCGTCCCGGGATCCAGTGGCGGGCATAGGCGATGGCCACCGGATCGTCCTTGAAGCTCAGCGGAACCTCGCCCGCGGCGTCCGTGGCGCGCAGGTCCTGCAGTGTCGCGGCGACGGTGGCGGTGTTGGCGATCACCACCGGCAGGGCCAGCAGCGGCTGGCCAGCGGCGGCGTCCACGCCCGACAGCTTCAAGGTCACGTCCAGATGCCCCTGCTCGGCGTCGGCGGCCAGCGGGCCCGGCGCCAGCAGCACCTCCATCCGCGGCGCGGTTTGCGCCAGCGCGGCCGGCGCGACGCTCGTCAGGGCGAGGGCCAGGAACAGCGGCCTCATTGCGCGGCCGCCTTCAGGTCGTCGCGATAGACGATCCCGCCCTTCATGACGAACTTCATGCGCTGCAGCTCCGTAATGTCGTTCAGGGGATCGCCGGCCACCGCGACGATGTCGGCGTAGCGGCCGGTCTGGATCGAACCGATGTCGGCCGACGCCCCGATCAGGTCGGCGGCGTTGCGCGTGGCGGTGAGGATGGCGTCGGCCGGGCTCATCCCTTCCCCGACCATCACCGCGAACTCGCGCGCGTTCCCGTCGTAGGGAATGAGGCCGCTGACGTCGCTGCCGAAGGCGATCTTCACCCCGGCCGCGCGCGCGCCGCGGAACATGCCGCGGATCACCGACACCATGCCGCTCGCCTTCTCCGCCGGCGAGGGGCCGCCCAGGGCCGGGCGCTTGGCGACCATTTCGGCGACCAGTTGCGGCACCAGCACGGTCGGCACCAGATAGGTCCCGTGGCTGCGATAGAGCTTGAAGCTCTCGGCGTCGCCATAGGTCCCGTGCTCGATGGAATCCACGCCCAGCCGGATCGAGGCGTCGATCGCCGCCTTGCTGTGCGCGTGGGCCGCGACCTTCATGCCCAGCGCGTGGGCGGTCTCGACCACCGCCTGGATCTCGGCATCGGTCATCAGCTTGGCGTTGGGGTTGGTGGAGTCGCCCGGACTGCCCACCGCGCCGCTGGGCAGGATCTTGATCAGGTCGGCGCCGCGGCGCTTGTGATCGCGCACCTCGCGGATCGCCTCGTCGGCGCCGTCGATGACGCTCGCCCCCCAGCCATGGTTGTGCCAGGAGCCGTCGATGTCGTTGCGCGGATCGGTCGGGCCGCCGGTGGGGCCCAGGTACTCCAGCGACACCCACATGCGCGGGCCTTCGATGTCGCCGCGATTGATCGCCTTCTTCAGCGCCAGGTCCGTGCCGCCCTCGGCGCCGACATTGCGGATGCTGGTGAAGCCGCCCAGCAGCAGCTTGCGCACCGCGCCGACCCCGCGCAGCGCGTCCTCCAGGTCCGAGCCGGTCAGCCGCTCGGCCATGCCGCCGCGGCGATAGCTGACATGGGTGTGAGTATCGATCAGGCCCGGCAGCACCGTGGCGGTCGACAGGTCGACGACCTCCGCGCCTTGCGGGCGCACAAAGCCGGGCTCAACGCCGACGATGCGATCGTCACGCACCAGGATCGAGACGTCCTTGCGCGGGCTCGCCGACACCCCGTCGATCAGCCGCCCCGCGTGGATCACCAGATCCTTGGCCTCGGCCGCGCCGCCGACCATCAGCGCCAGCGCCGCCCCGGCCAGAAGGTGCATCGTCCTACGCATCGGTCGCCGCCTTGAAGAGGGCCCAGGCGCTGGCGAGATCCTGCACCACATGGCCGAGGGACTTGTAGATCGTCACCTGGAAGGCGTTCTGGCGGCCTTCCAGCTCGCCGGCGAACACCTGGCCGATCTCGCCGACCACGTGCCGTTCGTCGATCAGGCCCGCCTCCTTGGCCTTCAGGTACTCCGCGCCCTGAGCCAGCACGCCCTCGCGGCTGTCGGCGATGAAGCGGCCGCGGACCACCAGTTCGTTGTCGATCTCGACCGGCCCGGCGTAGCTTGAGCCGACGACATTGACGTGGACGCCCGGACCGACCCACGCGCCCTTCAGGATCGGCTCCTTGGCGGCGCTGACCGTGCAGATGACGTCGGCGCCGGCGACCGCGTCCCTGGCCTCGGCGAAGGCGCTCACCGGCACGCCCAGCTCGGCGGTCATCGCGGCGGCGAAGGCCTGCGCCCGCTCGGGCGAGCGGCCCCAGACCGCGATCTGCTCCAGCGGCCGCACCTTGGAGATGGCGCGCGCGTGGGTCGCCGCCTGCTCGCCATAGCCCAGCAGCGCCAGGCGGCGGGCCTCGGGCCGGGCCAGGGCGTCGGTGGCCGCAGCGCTGGCCGCGGCGGTGCGGATCGCCGTCACCTCGCCGGCATGGACCACGCAGGCCGGCGCGCCGGTCGCCGGGTCGAACAGCACGATCAGCCCCTGATGCGACTGGCGGCCCTTGGTGAAGTTCTCGGGATAGACGCTGATCACCTTGGCCCCGAACGGCGCGTCCTCGCCCAGCGCCCCGGGCATCAGGCCGAACATCCGCCCCTCGGCCAGCGGGATGATCGAGCGCAGCAGCTGGCGCGTCTGACCGGTCGAAAAGGCGATCATCGCCTCGCGCACGATCGGGATGGCGAGGTCGTAGGTCAGCCGCTCGGCGACCTCCTGGCGATCGATGACCCGCATCAGGCCGCCGCCGCCCGCTGACGGCCCGACACCGCATAGTAGGTGACGCCGATCGCCGCCCAGACCGCCAGCGCCGCATAGGGCGTCCAGTCGGCCGAGAAGCCCAGCACCGCCACCACCAGCGAGGCCGCGCAGCCGGCATAGGCCCAGCCGACGGTCGCGCCCTTGGACAGCTTGAAGCGCGCGCCCTCGTAGATGTCCGGGTGCTTACGCACCACCACGGTCGCGGCGATGCAGGTGGCGGCGTACTTCAGCAGCGTCGGGATGTTCACCGCCAGGAACAGGCTGGTCAGGTTCATCGGCGCCAGCAGGCCCAGGCAGGTCGCGCCGAGGATGGTCGCCAGCGCCATGTGCGGCGTGCCGTACTTGGGGTGCACCTTGGCCAGGGCGGCCGGCAGCATGCCCTCGCGGGCCATGGCGAACAGGCTGCGCGAGAAGCCGAGGTAGAGCGAGTTGATCGACTTGGCGATGGCGATCACCGCGGCGCAGACGATCAGCGGCTTGGCGACCGGGCCCATGAACGGCTGGGCGGCGTCGAGCAGCGGGGTCTCGCTCTTGGCCAGCGCTTCCGGCCCGATGACGCCCATCGCGACCGCCCCGACCATCAGGTAGAGCACCACCGCCGTCAGGATCGACAGGCCGATGCCGAGCGGGATGGTCTTCTGGCTGTCCTTGACCTCGTCGCCGATCTCGGTCGCCGCTTCGATGCCGAAGAACAGACCGATCAGCAGCGGGATCGCCGCCAGCATCCCGGCCGTGCCGTTGGGCAGGAACGGCTCGAACTGGGCGGCCTGCACGTGCGGGGAGCCCCAGGCCGAGAAGACGATGAACAGCACCACCAGCGCGCCCATCAGGATCACCTGCAGCCGCGCCGCCAGGCCGACGCCGAAGTAGTTGGCGAAGAAGAAGATCACGAACGCCGCCAGCATGGTCGGCTTGGTCGGCAGCGGAATGACCATCGACAGGTAACGGACCATGACCAAGGCCAGGATCAGCATGGCCCCGACGTTGGAGACGATGCGCATCCAGGCGATCAGGTAGCCGACGAACGGGTGCACGAACCGCCGCGACCACTCGAACGAGGCGCCCGAGGTCGGCAGGGCCGAGCCCATGAAGGCGTAGGTCATGGCGATGACGAACATCGGCACGGCGGCGACCACGACGGCCAGCAGCATGCCGGGCCCGGCCAGGGCGGTGGCCGGCGCGATGACCGAGAAGATGGCCACGCCGACGGCGGTGCCGAGGCCGAGGGCGACCACGGCCCACAGGTCGACGCCCTTGTGCATGCGGGCGGTCTGATCGGTCATAGGGTCTTTCCGGTAGCGTCTTGGTAGAGCCAGGCGGCCGCCGCCAGATCCTGGGCGGCGTGGCCGAGCGACTTGTAGAGGGTGATTTCGCCCGCCGCCGTGCGGCCCGGCCGCGCACCGGCCAGCACCTCGCCGATCTCGGCGGCGATGTGGTCCTCGCCGACCAGGCCGGCGGCCTTGGCGCGCAGGAACTCGCCCCCATGGGCCAGGACGTGCTCGCGATGATCGACGATGAAGCGGCCGCCCGCCACCAGGTCGCCGGCGATCTCGGCCTGGGCCGGGCCGCTGGAGCCGACCGCGTTAATATGGGTCCCGGGCGCGACCTGCGCCCGCGAAAGGATCGGATCGGCCGCGGCGGTCACGGTGCAGACGATGTCGGCGCCGCCGAGCGCGGCCTCCATCGAGGCGGCCAGGGTCTCCACCCCGGTGTCGAGGGCGATCTGCGCGGCCAACGCGCCGGCTTGTGCGGCCGAACGGCCCCAGACGCGGATCTGGCGTAGAGGGCGGACCTTGGCGATGGCCTGGGCGTGCGCCGCGGCCTGCTTGCCGGCGCCCAGCAGCGCCAGGACCGCGGCGTCGGGCCGCGCTAGGGCGTCGGTGGCCACGGCGCTGGCGGCGGCGGTGCGGATGGCCGTGACCTCGCCGGCGTCGGCCAGGCAGACGGGCGCCCCGCTCTGCGGATCGAACAGCAGCACCACGCCCTCATGGGCCTTGGCGCCGTCGGGACGCTTGAAGACGCTGACCAGCTTGGCCCCGAACACGCCAGTCTCGGACATGGCGGCCGGCATGATGGCGAAGGTCTTGCCCTCGCCCCAGGGCAGGAAGCTGCGCAGCTGCTGGCGCACGCGGCCGTCCGAGAGCGCGATCATCGCCTCGCGGACCACCGGGATCGCCGCTTCGTAGGTCAGGCGGGCGCGGACGGCTTCGGCGTCGAACACGACCAGGTCGCCGAGATCATCCTTCGCCAAGCTCATGTCCCTGCCCTCGAAATGCGTGACGGCGCCGGCCCGTGGGTCAGACCGGCGCCGCCTGCCGCGCGCGGACGAGAGTGTTCCGCGCGACGGTTTGGCGTGGCCCTAGAACCGCGCGTTCAGGCCGACATAGTACCGGCGCCCGAGGATGTCGCCGTAGTTCCGGGTCGGGAACGAGGGCTGCTCGTCGGTCAGGTTGATGATCCCGCCGCGCACCGTGTACTTGCCGAAGTCGTACTGCGCCGAGATGTTGTGGCGGTAGTTTTCCCTGATCTCCGGCGTCGGCGTGCTCTCGATCGTGTCGAAGCTGTTGACCTTGGCTTCCGGCAGGTAGTGCAGCGAGTAGTAGAGCCGCACCGGGCCGCGCGAGTAGGTGGCGTCGAAGTCGACGACCCAGTCGGGCTGGCGGGTGGTGCCGTCGTAGCGGTTCACGTCGAACCCGGTCACCGACTGCTCGTAGCGGGTGGTGTGGGTCGCATCGACCGCCAGTTCCAGCTCGCCATAGTCCGCGTCGTCGAAGAAGCGGCCGATCGGGAAGCGGTAGTTGACGTTGTAGGTCTCGCCCCGGAACGCGACCGTACCGGCGTTGAAGGTGGTCGACATGGCCGTCGCGATGGCGCCGGTCGGATCACGCGTGAAGGCGCCGCAGATCTCGGCCGAGGGGCTGACCGAGTCGTAGCAGGCGGCCATGAAGTCCTGCGGCGTGAACGGCGACAGGCCGTCCGTCAGGTCCACGTCGATGCGGTCGACGACGATGGTCAGACCCGGCGCGAAGGTCGGCTGGTAGATGAAGCCGATCGTCTTGGTGTCCGAGAGTTCGTTGCGCAGGTTCGGGTTGCCGCCGGAGGTGACCAGCGTGTTCGAGAAATTCTCGGACGGGTTCTGGAACGTCGCCAACGGGCCGAAGCTCGGATTGGCAGCGAACAGCGCCTGGCAGTTGGCGCGGCGAACCGCCGGGTTCGGGCCCGAATTGATGCGGTCGGCGTCGCAGGGGTCCTGGCCGGCGTTCGACAGGTCGGTGCGCGACGGCGAGGCCAGTTGGTCCAGGGTCGGCGCCCGGAAGTTGCGGCTGCGCGAGCCGCGGATGGTCAGGCCCTCGAAGACCTCCCAACGCAGGCCGACGCCCCAGATGTTTTCCGAGCCGGCGATCGAGTGCTTCACGCGGCGATAGGCGCCGTCGAACTCCAGCGAGCGGACGCCCGGCAGGGTGAAGTCGCCGCCGAAGATCGGCACCAGCAGTTCGCCCGAGAACTCGTCGGTGTTGTAGGCGGCCTTGGTGGCGAGGGTCGCCACCTGCGAGCCGACGATGCCCTGCTGGTTGGCGATGAACGGGGTGTACTTGGCCTCTTCGCGGCGGTGCTCGTAGGCGGCGCTGAACTTCACGGCGCCGGCCGGCAGGTTGAAGACGTCGCCGCCGATGGTCGCCAGATAGTCGTCCTGGGTGTTCAGGTAGTCCTGGCCGATCAACGTCGTCATGTAGAGGCGGTTGGCCTGGGTGACGTTGCCGACGCCGAACGGATTCAGCGGGGTGCAGGCCGCGTCGTCGTCGGCCGCGCTGGCGTTGGCGTTGACCGCGCAGACGATGGCGCCCGAGCTGTTACGAACCGCGTTGACCGCCTTGTTGAAGCGCGAGGTGATCACGCCCCAGCCGGCGCTCTCGCCGTCGGTCTCGGCGCGGCTGGCCGACAGGCTCCAGTAGAAATTCCGCTCGGCGAAATCGAAATCGCCGTCGAGCGAGACCACCGCGCGGGTCGTGTTCGTGGTGCTGACGTTTTCACGGGTCGGCAGCAGGTCGGTCCAGAACTTGGACAGGAACAGAGGCGGACCGCCGGCGCCCAGCGCCGCGCTCATGGCCGGCGTCAGGTACGGGTTGGTGCGCGACAGGGCGATGGCGCCGGCGCCGGACGCGGCGTTGTTCAGCACCGTGTTGCTGGCCTGCTGGCCGTAGGGGTCACGGCCTTCGACCTTGGCGTACATGAACTCGCCCGACAGGCGGACGTGGTCGGTGAGGTCCACGTGGCCGATAAGGTTGCCGACCCAGCGCTCGATGCCGACCTGCAGCGCCGCCAGTTCCTGGTAGGGCAGACCATCGCCACCGCTGGTGAACGGCGGGATCGTCGGATTGACCAGCGTGCCGACGCTGTAGGGGATGAAGGCGTCGCCCGTGGCGTTGCTCTGGATCGGCTGGCCGGCGACGGCGCCGATCTGGCTGGCGAAGGGCGGACCGGCGCGCGAAACCACACCGTTGGCGTTGAAGGTCACAAAGCGGCTGTTCAGGTTCTCGACCAGCGCCGGAATGCCGTCGCTCGGCGTGCGGTTAGCCGGGTTCGACACCGTCACGCGGCCCAGATTGGTGCGCGGGCGGTCGTAGTCCAGCAGGGAGTCGGTCTTCGACCACTCGACGTTGGCGGCGATGTTGGCGCGGCCGTCCAGGAAGTTCTTGCCCGCCGTCGCGCGCAGGGCCTGGGTCGGATAGTCGTCGCGCGAGGAGATGCCGTATTGGGCGTCGATCTCCAGGCCCTCGAAACTGTCCTTCAGCACGTAGTTGACCACGCCGGCGATGGCGTCCGAGCCGTAAACCGCCGCGCCGCCCGCCTGGACGACGTCGATGCGCTCGACGAGGCCCGTCGGGATGATGTTGGTGTCGACCACCCGGTCGCCGAGGCCGTCGATGCCGCTGACCGCGCGCGACTGGGACGTGGTCACCATGCGGCGGCCATTGACCAGGGTCAGGGTGCGCCCGGCGCCCAGGCCGAACAGGTTCGGGAAGGTCTGGCCGCTGCCGGCCTCGTTGCCGGTGCCGTCCGCGATCGCGAACGAGGGCACGTTGGAGCTGATCTGGTTCAGCATGTCGCCGACCTGGACCACGCCGCGGTCGGTCAGGGTCTGCTCGGTGACGACCGAAACCGGCGCCGAGGTCTCGGTCTCGACGCGACGGATGCGCGAACCGGTGACGATGATCTCTTCGACCGCCACGTCGTCCTGGGCGAAGGCCGGCTGTGCGGACATCGCCGCGGCCATCGCCAGACCGCCCATCATGCTGGTGGCGAGCATGCGCCCGCGAACCGACTGAACCATCTTATATCCCCCTGTTGTCACGGAGCCCCTCCGGCTCCGACGCGCCCCGCCGCTCCCCGTTCGGGGCGGGCCGCAAACTCCGCTTTTGCGTTGTGGCGCTTGTGGAAAAGCTAGGCGCCGGAACGCGGTTTTTCTTTTCGTTCTTCAAACCGACGCCAAAGCGTCGCAGATTGTTTATGCGCTCGCCGCCATCGCCTCGCATGACCGATGCCAGTTCGCGACACGGAGCGCACAAGGTCATCGCGAGTACCGCCGCAGGGCGTCGGCGAAGCGGCCCAGGCCCCGGTCCAGGGGCTCTGCGTCCCCGCCGAAGCCGATCCGCACATGGCCGGGCAACCCGTAGAACTCGCCCGGCGCGACCATCACGTGGTGCTCGCGCCAGAGCCACTCGGCGAAGGCGTGGGTGTCGGCGACGCCCACGACGCGCGGGAAATACATGCAGCCATGGGCCGGCAGCTCGCCCGCCAGCAGCCCCTCGGCGATCATGCTCTGCGCATGGCGCTCCAGCACCGGGCGCGAGCGGGCCAGCAGGCCGCGCCAGTGGTCGTCGAACGGCGCCATGTCCTCCAGCACCCGCGCGGCGACGGCGTGGGAGAGCTTGGAGACGCCCATGTCGCCCTGCTCGCTCGCCGCCAGGATCCTGGCGATCTTGTCGGGCGCGGCGATCGCCCAGCCGCACTTCAGCGCGAACAGGCCCTGGACCTTGGTCAGGCTGCCGACGCTGATGATCTCCGGCGAGTAGGTGGCGGCCGCGGCGTGCGGGCCGGCGAAGTCGCCGTAGACCTCGTCGATCACGATGCGCACGCCGCTCTTGCCGGCCAGCGCCGCCAGCGCCAGCAGCGTCCCCTGCCCCAGCGACGCGCCGGACGGGTTGTGCAGGTCGGTGAGCAGCACCAGGCGCGTCTGCGGCCGGATCAGGCCTTCCAGCTCGGCGGTGTCGACCGCGAAGTCGGGCGCGCGGCGCGGCAGATAGCTGATGCTCGCCCCCGCGGCCGCGGCCAGGCCCGGCAGCAGGTCGAAGCACGGGGTCTCGACGATCACGTGGTCGCCGGGCTCGACGAAGGCCCGGATGGCCATCGCCATCGCGCTGGTCGCGCCTGTGGTGCAGAGCACGTTGGCCGGCTGCACGCCGTAGCGTTGCGCCACGGCGGCGGCGACGAAGCGGTTGCCGTTGGCGAACACGCTCTCGTAGCGATCGGTGATTTCGCCGCCGAACGCGCCGCGCACTACCTGCGCCAGCAGCTCGGTCGGCTCCTTGATGGTGGAGTCGAACAGCACCGCCGCATCCGGGGTCGCCGCGATGTTGCGCATCGCCGTCCGCACCCAGTTGGAATAGTCCTCGGGCGGCGGCGAATGCGGCCCTGCAGGCTTGGGCGACTTACTCGGCATATTCACTTCGTCGCCCCCAAGGCGCTGGCCCCGCCCGTGCGGAGACAGTTGCTGATCGTGAAGTGAGCCTATTCTACCACTCGGGATTATCTTGCCTTACTCGGCCTTGACAGCGCCGATCCCCGCATCCGCTATGCGCGTATATTGAACCGAGGACATAAGATATGCCCGCCGAGCTCGACGCCATCGACATGAAGATCCTGGAGCTGATGCAGCGCGACGCCTCGCTCTCGACCGCCGAGCTCGCCGAGCGCGTGGGCCTGTCGCAGTCGCCCTGCTGGCGGCGCATCCAGCGGATGCGCGAGGAGGGCTACATCAAGGCCCAGGTGGTGATCGTCGACCGCGAGAAGCTGGGTTTCAAGATGCAGATCTTCGCCCAGGTGAAGATGACGACACTGAGCGACGAAGACCGCGCCAAGTTCCACAAGGCTATCAACGATATCCCAGAAATCCTTGAATGCTATACGGTTTTCGGCGAGATGGACGCCATGCTGAAGATCCTGGCGCCGGACGTGATCTGGTATCAGGACTTCATCTTCTCGACCCTGCTGAAGCTGCCCGGCGTCATCGACGTCCGCTCGATCGTCACCCTGACCGAGTCCAAGAGCACCACGGCGATCCCGATGCGGGCGCGCAAATTCCGCTGATCAGGGCGATGACGCATGACTAATGCAAGGTCAGAGCCCGCCGCCGCATAATCCTCGCCGCCGCGGCGACCTTCGCCGTGGAGAACGACAAGAAAATCCGCCGGCCGGCGCCTAGCGTTTCGAACACGGCCGGACCTGGCCGCAAGAGTGCGAGATCACCATGAAGCTGACGCGCCGCGCCCTCGTCGCCGCCGCCGCCGCCGGCGGCGCCATGGCCCAGTCGGCCGCAGCGGCGGCCCAGGCGTCCGCCGCCCCGGCCCGGCTGCCGGCCAAGGACGCCTTCGCCAAGATGCCGTTCACCTATCTGGACGCCGGCTCGACCCACCCGATGCCGCTCGGCGCGCGCGCGGCGCTGGAGGAGTACCTCCGCTACAAGACCCAGGACGGCACGGTCACGGGCTACAGCGTCGGGGCCAAGGAAACCGCGATGATCGCCAAGTTCGGCGAGATGGTGGGCGCCGCGCCGGACGAGCTGTCGCTGATCCAGTCCACGACCATGGGCGAGAACCTGGTGATCCGCGCGCTGGGCATCCCCGAGAGCGGCGGGCGCATCGTCACCGACGCCCTGCATTTCTTCGGCTCGTTCTACACCTATGGCGAACTGGCCAAGGCCGGCATGGATGTCGTCACCCTGCCGATGACCCGGGACGGCGCCATCGACATGGGCCAGATGGCCGCCGCCGTGAACGACCGCACCAAGCTGGTCTCGATCAGCGCGGTCTCGACCACCAACGGCTTCGCGCACGACCTGAAGGCGGTCTGCGACCTGGCCCACGCGCACGGCGCCTATGTCTATGTCGACATGGTCCACGCAGCCGGGATCACGCCGATCGACCTGCGCGCGGCCGGCGTCGATTTCGCCGCGGCGTCTTCCTACAAGTGGCTGATGGGCGATTTCGGCCTGGGCTTCCTCTATGTCCGCAAGGAGATCCAGGACAAGGTGAAGCGCCCCTGGTGGGGCTACCACCAGCTCAACGCCTTCAAGTCGCACGTCTTCCCCTATGACGAGCCAGGCCCCAGCGCGGCCACCTACGGCATGTCGCCCGATGCGGCCGGCAAGTTCGCCATGGGCACCACCTCCTGGACCGGCGTCGTTCAGCTCGACCACTCGCTGGGTTTCATCAACGACCTGGGCGTCCCGGCCATCCAGGCCGCCCGCCAGCCGCTGATCAAGGCGGTGCAGACCGAGCTGCGCGGCCGCGGCTACCAGCCGATGACGCCGCTGGACTCGCAGACGGCCCTGGTCGCCTTCGCGCTCAAGGACGCCCGCGCCAAGCTCGGCGACCTGATGAAGGCCGCCGACATCCGCCTGACCGTCTCGCAGAACCGCTTCCGGGTCTCGCTGGCGGTGTTCAACGACATGAACGACGTCGACCGCCTGCTGTCGGCGCTGCCACGGACCCCGCCCGCCTGATGAAGACCAAGACCCTGCTGGCCGCCGCCGCGGCCGCCCTGGCGCTCGCCACAAGCGCCGGGGCCCAGACCGCGCCCCCGGCCCTGAACCTGACCCTCGCCCCGCATCAGACCGGCGGCGTGGTCGACACCGTCGGCGTCACCCTCAAGCTGCAGGCGCCGGACGCCAAGCCGGGCCAGCCCTTCCTGCGTCTGCCGATGGTCTTCGCCTCGGTCGAGACCCAGCGCTACGACGCGGCCCAGATCGAGGTGACCGACGCCAAGGGCCCGGTGCCGCTGGTCCAGAAGGACGACCCGGTCGATCCGTCCAACTTCATGTACTTCCGCCGCTGGCAGGTCGCGCGCGAGACGCAGGGCGACGTCACCGTCCGCTACGCCGCCAGCGCCGCCGCGTTCCGCCCCAAGCTCGGCTCCGGCCCGCCGTTCGACCTGCGGCCCGAGGCCGGCGGCCTCAACGGCGCGGGGGTGACCTTTCTGGCCCTGCCCGACACCGGCAAGCCCTATAGCCTCTCCCTCGACTGGGACCTGGCCGCCATGCCTGCAGGCTCGCGCGGCGCCCAGAGCCTCGGCGAAGGCCCGCTGAAGCTGGTCGGCCCGGTCGAGTTGCTCGCCAACACCTTCTACATGGCCGGTCCGCTGAAGAGCTATCCGGAGGCCTCGAGCGGCCAGCCGTTCGCGATCTACTGGCTGGGAACCCCGCCGTTCGACGTGCCGGCGGTGGCCAGCTGGACCGAGAAGGCGCGTGTCGCGATCGCCACCTTCTTCGGCGAGCCCGACAAGCCCTACCGCGTGTTCTTCCGCCACAACCCCTATCCGGGGACCGGCGGCGCCGGGCTGATCAACTCGTTCATGTCCGGCTTCGGCGACGATCCGGCCCCGACCGTCGAGGGCATGCGCCATCACCTGGCCCACGAGATCGTCCACAACTGGCCGGGCGGCCTGGACGGCCCGAACGGCGTCGTCTCCTGGTACGGCGAAGGGTTGGCCGAGGTCTACTCGGCGACCATTCCCTGGCGCGCGGGCCTGATCTCCACCGAAGACTTCCTGACCCAGATCAACGAGCGGGCGCAGAGCTACTACGGCAACCCGGTCAACACCGCCCCGGCCGAGGAGATCGCCGCCAAGTTCTGGAGCGACACGCGGGTGCGCAAGCTGCCCTATGACCGCGGCGCCTTCTACATGGCGATGGTCGACGCCCAGGTCCGGGCCAAGTCGGGCGGCAAGCGCCGGCTCGACGACCTGGTCAAGGCGATGCTCGCCCGCCGCGCCGCCGGCCAGTCGTACGACACCGAAGCCTGGCTGGAACTCCTCGCCGCCGAACTCGGACCGCAGGTCCGCGCCGAGCACGCCGCCATGATGGCCGGCACGCTGCTGGTCCCGCCATCGGACGCCTATGGTCCCTGCTTCACGCGCGAGGCGGCCAGCTTCCGCGCCTTCGAGCTCGGCTTCGACAGCGCCTCGCTGACGACCAGACCGCGGATCGTGAAGGGCCTGGTCGCCGGGTCACAGGCCGCCATCGCCGGCGTCCGCGACGGCGACGAGGTCACCGAGGCCGTCGTGCTGGACGCCGTCCAGGCCAAGCCCGAGCAGACCATCACCCTGAAGATCCGCCGCGACGGCCGCGACCTCGCGATCACCTACCTGCCCCGCGGCCAGGCCCAGGACGGCTACCGCTGGGCCCGCGTTCCTCAAGTTCCGGACAGCCAATGCGCCATCTGATTTCGGCGGGCGCCGCCGCCCTGCTGCTCGCCGCCGTCGCCTCGCCGTCGCTGGCCGCGCCCGACCCCGCGCCGGCGATCGCTGCGCCGCGCACCTACGCCAGCGACCACGCCGGCGTCTTCATGGGCAAGAAGGTCGCCTATCGCACGACCCTGCAGGAGACGATCCTGAAGGGCGCAGGCGGCCAGCCGGCGGCCAGCCTGTTCAGCTTCTCCTATGTGGCCAAGGGCGCGAAGACCGACCGCCCAGTCGTGTTCGTGTTCAACGGCGGGCCGGGCTCGTCGTCAGTGTGGCTGCACATGGGCATGCTGGGCCCGCGCCGGATCGCCATGGCCGACCCGGTCAAGCCGCCGACCGTCCCGCCCTTCGCGCTGGAGGACAATCCGTATTCGCTGCTGGATGTCGCCGACCTGGTGTTCATCGACCCGATCGGCACCGGCTACAGCCGCCTGCTGCCCGGCGGCCGGGCCGAGGACTTCTACGGCGTCACCCAGGACGCGCGCGCCACCAGCGAGTTCATCCAGGGCTGGCTGACCGCCAACGGCCGCTGGAATTCGCCGAAGTTCCTGATGGGCGAAAGCTACGGCACGGTCCGCGCTTCGGTCGTGGCGACCAACCTGATGGGCGGCCCGATGTCGCCGGCCGGCGCGCTGGGCGCCACCACCCTCAACGGCGTCATCATCCTGGGCCCGTCGTTCGACATGAACCGCGGCGGCGGGGCCGGCGACGACCGCGCAGCGCTGGCCAGCCTGCCGACCATGGCCGCCACCGCCTGGGTCCACGGCAAGGCCGCCGCGAGCTCGGCCGAAAGCGCCGCCGAGGCCGCCCGCAAGTTCGCCCGCGAGGTCTATCTGCCGGCCCTCTATGCGGGGGAGGAACTGCCTGCCGCCGACAAGGCCAAGGTCGCAGAGGGCCTGGCCGCCCTGACCGGGCTTTCGGCCCGGAGCTGGCTCGACGCCGACCTGCGCATTTCGCTCTCGAAGTTCGGCGAGCTGCTGCTGAAGGACCAGGGTCTGCAGATCGGCGCCTATGACGGCCGCTACACCCTGCCGCTGGCCGCAAGCGGCGGCGATCCCGTCGCCGACGACCCGGCCATGGGCCAGTACACGCCGTCCTTCGTCGCCGGCCTCAACGAATATGTCGAACGAGACCTGAAGGTGAAGGCGCCCTCGACCTACCAGGCGATCGCCTTCACCGAGGTCAATTCGCGCTGGAACTGGGGCCCTGGCCCGCGCAACTACGCCGAGGACCTGGCGACCGCCATGCGTCGCAACCCCTCGCTCGGGGTGTTCACCGGCTCCGGCTACTACGACCTCGTCACCACCTTCGGCGCGCTCGAGAACGTGGCGCGCCATTCGGGCCTGGCGCGCGAGCGGCTGACCATGAAGGTCTATCCGTCCGGACACATGCCCTATCTGGGCGATGACAGCGCCCGACTTCTGGCCGCCGATATCCGCCTGTTCCTGGCCGAGCGGTCGCGCCCCTAGAGCATTTTCCGATCTGATTGGATCGGAAAATGCTCAAGACCCTTTGAATTTAGAGCATTTTCTTCGCCGAACCGGTAGCCACTTCGGCGGAAAATGCTCTAGGCGAGCAGCCTCCGAACCGAGGCCTCCAGAACCTGGCGCGCGCGGGCGGGGCTGAGCCCCTGCTCGCGCCGTAGCCTCGCCCAGCTTTCCCAGCTCAGCAGCAGGTCGAGGGTCTCGATCGTCAGCGGATCGACCTGCTGCGGCAGTTCACGCACCAGGATCATGCGCAGCCCCGCCACCAGGCGCTGGCTGCCGGCTTCCAGGAACTGCGAGCGGTGCCGCAGCACGTCGGAGGCGCGCTTGAACGGCGCGATCTTCTCGAACACCGCCGCGCGCCGGGCGACAAGTTCGATGACGCGCGCACGCGGATCGGCCGACTTGAACGGCCGGTCGACCGCCGCCTGCATCACCTGTTCGATCGCCTCGGACATCTCCGAATAGAGGCTGTCCATGTCGTTGAAGTGCCGGAACACGGTGCGCAGCCCGACGTCGGCGCGCTCGGCCACCTGCTCGGCGCTGGGCGAGACCTCGCCCTCCTGGATGATCTCCAGCATGGCCGCAACGATCCGGGCGCGGTTGTCCTCGCCCCGTCGCCGCCGTCCGTCCGCCGACCGTTCCTGACTCAAGCGCGCCGTCCCCGCAGTCTCTTTGCGCCCTGACTAAGGCCTGCGGGGATCAAGCTCCAGGGGGCAGCAGCGTTTCGCAACCGGTCCCGGCCAGCAGGGCGTCGACCACGCCGCGCGCCTCGGCGTCGAGCTTGCCGTAAGACTCGCGCAGCCAGCGCAGGCATTTGGCCTGGTAGGGGAACGGCTGCTGGGTCCAGGGCCGTCCCTCGACCACCGCCTCGACCTCGGCGGCGCCGGCCATCACGGCCTGCGCGTTGGCGAGCATCACCGGGACATAGCCGCGCCCGATTTCGGCCAGCAACGGCGCCAAGGTCGGCGGCGGCGCGGCGGGGTCGATCCAGTCCTCTTCGCCCGGGTCCAGACCCGACAGGTCTTCCATCAGCCCGACCCAGGCGGCGACGCGCGGCGCGGCCCGCAGGGTCAGGGCCATCGGCGTCGGATCGAACGCCGCCAGCTGTGTCAGCTGCCCGAACACCGCAAAGTCCCCCGCCCCCGGCCGGCGGCCCAGCAGATAGGGCCAGTGGCGCAGGTGCGCCTCGAACGCGGCCAGGAACCGCTGGTAGCTCGCCTCGATCAGCGGCCCGGTGACCGGGTTGGAGCCGACATAGCGCAGGCGGCCGATCTGGCGCTCGGCGAACTGCCGGCCGCGCTCGGCCAGCACCGCGTCGGGCACGCAGAAGCCGCGCCAGCAGGGCAGGATCGCCGCCGACTTGGCGATATCGGCCTCATAGGCCCAGCGATAGTGAAACATGGCCTTGGTCAGCCACTCGTCGGCATAGTCCTCGAGCAGCTCGTCGAGGAAGGCCAGGGCCGGATCGCCTGGGATCAGGCTGCGGCCCCCATGCTCGCGCTCCAGCCGGCGGATGATCGGGCTGGAGTCGGTCACCGCCGCCAGCTCGCCGTTCTCGTCAGGCAGGTAGAAGGTCGGCAGCAGCGAGACCTTCGGCTGCGGCAGCCCGGCCAACGCCGGCCCCGACGCCGGCAGGAAGCGGTAGGGAATGCGGCGATAGCGCAGCACCGCCAGCATCTTGCGGGTATAGGGCGAGCCGGGCGCGCCCGAGAGCGCGATGGGGTCCTTCATCTCGAACGCCTCCTATCGGAAGATCGCCAGGCGATTAGTGTAGCCGATCTCATCGCTCCCGGCCGGCAGGGTGATCAGGTCGCCGTCGTGCCCGACCCGCAGCTGGCCGGAATAGAGCTTGCGGGAGTCGCCCAGGAACGGGCCCTCGAGCGCCCGGATCGGCAGCGGCGGAATGATGTGGGTCAGCAGCAGGTAGCGGGCGCCTGCGCGCTCGGCGATCCGCGCCGCGTCCTCCGGAGCCGTGTGATACGACAGGATGTCGTGGGTGATGGCCGCCAGATTGGTGCGCCCGTGCTCGGCGGCGGCTCGGTTCTGGATGGCGACCAGGTTGGGGGCCAGCGCCTCGTGCACCAAGACATCGGCGCCCGTGGCGGCCGCCTCGACCCGCGCCGAAACCGCGGTGTCGCCGCTGATCACCACGCTGCGCCCCTTGTAGACGAACTTGTAGCCGACCGCCGGCTCGACCGGCGCGTGCTCGACCGGGAAGGCGGTGACCTTGAGGTCCGGGGTCTCGATCAGCACCACATCGGGGCCGTTGCGCGGCGCCTCGAACGGATGGGCGCTCCCGCCGAACCCGCTCGGCGGCGTGACCTTCTCGCCGTGGTGGGCGACGCGGAAGCCGCGGTCGATCAGATAGGCGTCCCGGAAGCCGGCCACGACCTTGTCGACCCCCAGCGGGCCGTAGACCGGGACCGGCGCCGTGCGTCCGCCGCCAGCCCAGCGCTGCAGCATCAGCTCGCCCAGGTCGTCGATGTGGTCGGAATGCAGGTGTGTCAGCAGCACCGCGTCGACCCCGCCCGGCGGCAGGTTCATCAGGGCGAGGTTCTTCGTGCCCCCCGCCCCCGCGTCGATGACGAACAGCTGGCGGCCGGCAAGCACCACCGTGCAGGGCCCGGCCCGCCCAGGATCGGGCATCGGCGAGCCCGAGCCGCACAGCCCGACGTGCAGGCCGTCCGGCAGGTCGGCGTAGAAATCAGGGGCCATCGCCTTGTCGAAGGTGCGCTCCATCGCCGCCACCGCGATCTGCCCCCGGAAGGCCCAGACGCCGGCCGCCGCGACCACGACCGCCGCCAACGCCGCCAGGCCGATCTTCCATCCACGCGCCATCGCTTCCCTCGCCTGCCTTGATCGCCCAGTTGACCGGGCCGGAATATAATGACACGCATAGTGTCATTAGTTTCAACGACTGGCTAGCCCCCGAGGCCCCGATGCAGATCCTGCGCACCCCGGACGAACGTTTCGCCGCCCTGCCCGACTGGCCCTATGCGCCGCGCTATCACGAGATCACGGATGCGGACGGCGCGGCCCTGCGACTGCACTATGTCGACGAGGGCCCGCGCGACGGCGCGCCCGTCCTGCTGCTGCACGGCGAGCCCTCCTGGGCCTATCTCTATCGTAAGGTGATCGCCGGCCTGGTGGCCCGGGGCTGCCGGGTGATCGCGCCGGACCTGATCGGCTTCGGCCGCTCCGACAAGCCGGCCGACCGCGCCGACTACACCTACGAGCGGCACGTGGCCTGGATGAGCGCCTGGCTGAGCGACCTCGACCTGAAGGGGCTGACCCTGTTCTGCCAGGACTGGGGCGGACTGATCGGCCTGCGGCTGGTCGCAGCCTTCCCAGAGCGCTTCGCCGGGGTGGTCGTCGCCAATACCGGCCTGCCGGCTGGCGGCGGCATGACCGACGGCTTCAAGGCCTGGCTCACCTTCAGCCAGTCGGTCCCGCAGATGCCGATCGGCATGCTGATCAACGGCGGCACGGTCCGCGACCTGTCGCCGGAAGAGGTCGCCGCCTACGACGCGCCCTATCCGGACGAGAGCTACAAGGAGGGCGCGCGCCAGTTCCCCGCCCTGGTCCCGGTGACGCCCGGGCACGCCTCGGTCGCCGAGAACCTCGAGGCCTGGAAGGTGCTGGAGCGCTTCGAGCGGCCGCTGGTCACCGCCTTCAGCGACGGCGACCCGATCACCAAGGGCGGCGAGGCCCCGTTCCAGGCCCGCGTGCCCGGCGCCCAGGGCCAGCCGCACGTCACCCTGCACGGCGGCCACTTCCTGCAGGAGGACAGCCCCGACGCCATCGTCGAGGTGATCGCCGGCCTTATCTCACGTCGCGGCTAGGGAGCCCGCCTATGAACGTCGTCAACGCCGTCTACCCGCCCCACGAACAGGCGATGGAGTTCTTTGGAGGCGCCGAAGACGGCCCCTTCGTCATGGTCAACCTGCTGAAATTCAAGCCCAGGGCCGAGTACGCCGACGGCGCCGACGCTCATCTGACCGGCGCCGAGGCCTATGCCCGCTACGCCGAGGAGGTGCGCAAGCTAGTCGAGAGCCTCGGCGGCAAGGTCCGCTACGGCGGCCATGTCACCGGCTTGCTGATCGGCGAGGTCGAGGATCTCTGGGACATGGTCGCCCTGGCCGAATACCCTTCGCTCGCCGCCTTCCAGCAGATGGCGATGTCCCCGCAGATGCACGCCATCGAGCATCACCGCACCGCGGGCCTGGCCGGACAGCTGAACATCCGCACCAAGCCTGGCGCCGGCTTCTAGGTCCGCGTTCGCAACGACAGCGCCAGGAAGACCAGGGCGAGCCCGGCGCCGACCAGGCTCGCATAGTGCTCAGGCGGATGGTGGCCGCTGGCCGAAGCCCGCAACCACCAACCCTGCAGCGCCATTAGTCCTCGTTCGACCAGCAGCAGGCACAGCATGAGCGGCGTCAGGCTCCGGTAGCGGACGGCCGTCGCCAGCAGGGCCAGGCCAAAGGCGATCTGCGTGGCGCCCTGCCAGGCGAAGACGCCGACCACCACGTCGCGGCGGTCTCCGAGGTCGAGGCCGGCGATCGAGACCGCCCCGCCGTCGGGCAGGAAGCTGTGGATCAGGCCGGGGCCGAGGGTCAGCATCGCCGCCAGGCCGAGCGCCCAGACCGAGACGCGGGCGCCGCGGTACTGAGCGTTGGTCGACGGCGGCAGCAGCGCCGTCATCAGTTGTCCCAGAGGATGTATTCGTCGCCGGCCTTCTGAGGAACGCCGCCCGGCTTGTCGATGAACACCGGCCCCTGCAGCAGCGAGGGCCAGATCGGCTTGACGCTCTGGGCGTCCTGGCGGGCGATCAGGTCCTTGAGCGCCTTGACCTTCTCGGGCTGGGCGGCGGCCAGGTCGCGCTGCTCGGTCGGATCGCTGGCCAGGTCGTAGAGCCAGGCCTTGTCGCGGGCGCCGTTGACCTGCAGCTTCCAGTCGCCGTCGAGCACGGCCTTGTACTGGCCCGAGCGCCAGAACAGCGTCTGGTGCGGCCGCGCCGGGTTCTTGCCCTGCACGTGCGGCAGCAGGTCGACCCCGTCGATCGGCCGGTCGGTCGGCAGCGCGGCCCCGCCCGCCGCCGCGGCGGTGGCGAAGATGTCGATGTGTCCGACCGGATAGCCATAGGCCGATCCCGGCCGGATGGCGCCCGGCCAGCGCATGAAGAACGGCGTGCGCACCCCGCCCTCGAAGAAGGTCGACTTGAAGCCGCGATAGGGCTTGTTGACGTCCGGCAGGCCGACATAGCCGGCGCCGCCATTGTCGCTGGAGAAGATCACCAGGGTGTTCTGGTCCAGCCCCTCGTCCTTCAGCGCCTGGAGGATCCTGCCGATGTTGGCGTCGAGATTGCGGGTCATGGCCCCATAGACCCGCGTGCGGTGGTCCTTGATCTGCGGCAGGGCGTCGTAGTCGGCCTTGGTGGCCTGCAGCGGCGTGTGGATGGCGTTGGGCGCGTAGTAGAGGAAGAACGGCCGGTTGCGGTTGGCCTTGATCGCCTTCACCGCTTCGTCGGTCAGATAGTCGGTCATGTAGCCCTTGGGCTTGAACAGCGACGATCCGTTGTACTGAACGGCGTACGGCAGGTTCGGCCACAGGAAGCGGTCGATGGCGTCCCAGTCCTGCTTGGAGTTGACGACGTTCGGGTCCTTTGCGGGCAGGAACATCGAGCCGCCGGCGATGAAGCCCAGGCTCTCGTCGAAGCCCTGGTCCTCGGGCCGCGAACCCTTCTTGCCGCCCAGGTGCCACTTGCCCAGGTGCAGCGTGTGATAGCCGCGCCCCTGCAACACCTCGGCGAGGGTGATCTCGCTGGAGGGCATGCTGAGTTCGTTGACCGCCGCCGGATTGCGCACGGTGCTGCCGGCCGGCATGTCCTTGATGCGATCGGCGAAGAACTTCGGCTTCACGATCGCGCCGGGCTCGGCCTCGGTGCCGACCATCCGCGCAAACGCCACCGGGGCCGGCGTGAACTCAAAGCCGAAGCGGGTCGGGTAGCGGCCGGTCAGGATCGCCGCGCGCGAGGGCGCGCAGGTGGCGTTGCCGGCGTAGCCCGCGGCGAACACCACGCCCTGCTGGCCGATGGAGTCGATATTGGGGGTCGGCACGGCGCCGTTCGCCACCCCGCCCCCGTTGATGGTGATGTCGTTGTAGCCGAGGTCGTCGGCCAGAATGAACACCACGTTCGGCGGCCGTTCGCCCTGCGCCGGCGCCTGCGGGCCCTGGGCCCAGGTCACCGCGCGGTTTTCCTCGACCGGCGGCATCTGCGCGCGGGCGACCATCGACAGGATCGTCGTGCGGTTCGCCGCCGCCAGCCCGGCCCCCGCCGCCAACACCAGCACCGACGCGCCCAGCCACTTCCAGCGCCGCTTCATCGTCGCCTCCCGATCTTTTATTGACACTAACCGTGCCACTATATCGATCGAGGGACAACCCCCTGCTCCCGCCCCTTGGCGGTCCATTGATCCTCTCGATGACCACGACAAAGTTTTCCCATTGGCCAGGGCGAAATCCTGGGCCTACGCTTTCGGGAAATCGCCGTTACGGGAGAACTTCGCCATGGATGACGCATCCCCGCTCAATGACCCGCGCAAGCAACGCGGCGCACTGCGCTCGCTGCTCGGACGCACCAATCGGGATTGGTGGCCGAACCACCTTTCCCTGGAAATTCTCCGCACCGACGACCCCATGGGCGCGGACTTCAGCTATGCGGAAGCCTTCAAGAAGCTCGACTACAAGGCCGTGAAGCGCGACCTCACCGCGCTGATGACCGACAGCCAGCCCTGGTGGCCGGCCGACTATGGCCACTACGGCCCGTTCTTCATCCGCATGGCCTGGCACAGCGCCGGCACCTACCGCACCGGCGACGGCCGCGGCGGCGCGAACGCCGGCCAACAGCGGTTCGCGCCGCTGAACTCGTGGCCGGACAACGGCAACCTCGACAAGGCCCGCCGCCTGCTGTGGCCGATAAAGCAGAAGTACGGCGCCAACCTCTCCTGGGCCGACCTGATGATCCTGGCCGGCAACGTGGCCATCGAGTCCATGGGCGGCCCGGTGTTCGGCTTCGGCGGCGGCCGCGCCGACGTCTGGGAGCCCGAGCGCGACGTCTACTGGGGCACCGAGGAGCTGTGGGTCGGCCAGGAAGGCAACGAGACCCGCATCCAGCCTGAGAAGAACATGGTGCTGGAAAGCCCGCTGGCGGCGATCCAGATGGGCCTGATCTACGTCAATCCGGAAGGCCCCGGCGGCGTGGCCGACGCCCTGGCGTCCGCCCGAGATATCCGCGAAACCTTCCACCGGATGGGCATGACCGACGAGGAGACCGTCGCCCTGACGGCCGGCGGCCATACCTTCGGCAAGGCCCACGGGGCCGGCGACGCCTCCAAGGTCGGAGCCGCGCCGGAAGGCGCCGACATCGCCCAGCAGGGCCTGGGCTGGCAGAGCGGCCACGAGAGCGGGATGGGCGACCACACCATCACCTCGGGGCTGGAAGGCGCCTGGACCCCCACGCCGATCAAGTGGGACAACACCTTCTTCCACATGCTGCTCGACTATGAGTACGAGCTGGTGCGCAGCCCCGCCGGGGCCAAGCAGTGGCAGCCGGTCGACCAGAAGCCCGAGGACATGGCGCCGGGGGCCCACAGCCCCGACCGCCGCGTGCCGACCATGATGACCACGGCCGACATGGCCCTGAAGATCGATCCGGGCTTCCGCAAGATCTCCGAGGCCTTCCGCAACGACCCAGCGCACTTCGCCGACGCCTTCGCCCGCGCCTGGTTCAAGCTCTGCCACCGGGACATGGGCCCCAAGGCCCGCTACCTCGGCCCGGAAGTGCCGGCCGAGGACCTGATCTGGCAGGACCCGGTCCCGCCCCAGAAGGGCCCCGCCATCGACGCCGCCGACATCAAGGCGCTGAAGGACAAGATCGCCGGCTCCGGCCTTTCCGTGGCCGAGCTGGTTTCGACCGCCTGGGCCTCGGCCTCGACCTATCGCGGGTCCGACCACCGCGGCGGCGCCAATGGCGGCCGCATCCGCCTGGCGCCCCAGAAGAACTGGGAGGTCAACGAACCGGCCAAGCTCGCCAAGGTCCTCAAGGTCTATGAGGACATCAAGGCCGGGTTCGACGGCGCCAAGACCGTGTCGATCGCCGACCTTATCGTCCTGGGCGGCTCGGTCGGCATCGAGAAGGCCGCGGCCGCGGCGGGCCACAAGATCGAGGCTCCGTTCACGCCGGGCCGCACCGACGCCTCGCAGGAACAGACCGACGTCGAGGGCTTCGCGGTGCTCGAGCCGCGGGTCGACGGCTTCCGCAACTACCTGCAGGTGGCCTTCAACGTCCCGACCGAGGAACTGCTGGTCGATCGCGCTCAGCTGCTGGGGCTCTCGGCTCCGCAGATGACCGTCCTGGTCGGCGGCCTGCGGGTCATGGGCGCCAACACCGGCGGCCTGAAGCATGGCGTGCTCACCGACCGTCCCGGCCAGTTGACCAACGACTTCTTCGTCAACCTGCTCGACATGAAGACCGCCTGGAAGGAGATCGACGGCCACGGCGACGAGCTGTTCCTCGGCACGGACCGCCAGACCAAGGCCGAGCGTTGGACCGCCACCCGCACCGACCTGGTGTTCGGCTCCAACTCCCAGCTGCGCGCCCTCTCCGAGGTCTACGCCTCGGCCGACGCGGGCGAGAAGTTCGTCAAGGACTTCGTCGCAGCCTGGACCAAGGTCATGAACGCCGACCGCTTCGACCTCGCCTAAGCCCTGAGCGCAGCCGGGCCGCCTCGCCCGGCTGCGCGTCAGCTCGCCGCTGCTTATGGTTCAGCTTTGTGGCCGACCTGACGCAAACCCCACGCCGCATCGACACGCCTGCGCCTTAGTGCCGCCGCAGCCGATCCCTCGATTGGCGGCTGCGGGTCCGCCGGACCTGGTTTGCAAGGGTCTGCAGTGCGACACACCTTCAGCTTGCGCCCCGCCGCTGCGATCCTGCTGGCGTCCGCCCTCCATGGGCTGATCGCCGCCGGGCTGCTGCTGGCGCGGCAAGACCCGCTTCCAGACGACGATACGGTCATCGACGTCCTCCTGGCGCCGCCGTTGCGCCGCGCCCCGCCGCCTGGCCCCATGCGGACCAAGCCGACGCCCTCCCCCACCGCCTCGGCGCGCTCGATCCCCTCGCCGCCTGCAAGCCCGCAGACCGCGCCGCGGCGAGCCGCCGACCAGGGCGCCTGGCGCGTGCAGGAAGGTGACAGTGCCCCGAAGGAGGGGTTGCGCCGCACGCTGCGCGCGGGCGTCGGCTGCCGGTCGGCGGACTTCCTCGCGCTCACCAAGGCTGAACAGGAGGCGTGCGAGCGAAAGCTGGCGGCCGGCGCCCAGGACGGCCCGACCTACGCCGTCGTCGGTCCCAAGCTGAAGAAGCAGTTCGACGGCGTGTTCGAATGCCCCAAGGACGACGTCTGGTGCGAGTACCGCATTGGCAAGGGCCCCTATCCTGGCCTGTTCGCGCCGAGAAAGAAAAAGAATCCCGAATGGGACTGAGGCCTCTCGCGGGCCTGCAGACGCGCACCCGGCGCCAGCTCCGAATTCGCTTTCAGATTGCCAACAGGAGGCGACCCAGCTAGGCGTCCTGCATATCATTCGCAATATCAGCGATCCGGGGGCGTATCGTGAAAAAGTCTGTCTGGTTTGTCGGCGCGGCGATCGCGCCGCTGTGGGTCATCGCCGGCGGGGCCTCGGCCCAGACGGCGGACGCAGTCAATCCGCTGGATGAACTGGTCGTGGTCGGCGCGCGCACCCCGACCAAGGTCAGCGACATTCCCGCCGCCACCGTCGTCCTGAGCGAGGCCCAGATCCAGCAGCAGGCGCGGGCCGGCGTCCCGCTGAAGGAACTGCTCGGAGCCCTGGTCCCCGGCCTCGACGTGGGCCCGCAGGGCCGCACCAACTACGGCCAGAACCTGCGCGGCCGCAGCGCCCAGGTGATGATCGACGGCGTCACGCTCAACCAGTCGCGCTCGCTGAGCCGCCAGTTCGACAGCATCGATCCGTTCAACATCGTCCGCGTCGAGGTGCTCTCGGGGGCGACGGCGGTCTATGGCGGCGGCGCCACCGGCGGCATCATCAACATCGTCACCAAGCGCGGCCAGGCGGGCCCGCCGCAGTTCGAGCTGGAGGCCGGCCTGCGCACCGGGTTCGAGGGCGGCGACCTCGACAAGCGGTTCGGCGCAGCGGTCTCCGGCGGCTCTGAGACGCTCAACGGCCGCCTGGCCCTGGCGGTGCAGAAGAACGGCCCAGCCTACGACGCCGACGGCGAGCGCATCAAACCGGACATCACCCAGACCGACCTGCAGGAGAACCTCTCCACCGACATCCAGGGCGAGGTGAACTGGACCCCGGCCGAGGGTCACCAACTGCGCGTGTTCGGCCAGATCTACGACAGCGCCTATGACGGCGACGACGCCCTCTACCTGGGCCCCAACCTCGCCGGGGCCCTCGCCGGCCGCACCGACCTGCTGGAGGTCCGCAGCGGCTTCTCGTCGGACCTGGAGCCTTCGACCAAGCGCAAGATGGGCTCCATCGACTACTCGGCGGCGGACGTGCTGGGGGGGCAGTCGCTGCTGCTCCAGGTCTATGGCCGCACCGAAGAGTCGGCCTTCTATCCCTTCCCCGGGACCGCGAGCTTCACGGTCGGCGGGGTCCGGCGGAACCTCAACTATTACGGCGCATCCAAGCAGAACACCGATCTCTTCGGGGTGAAGTCGGCCCTGACCAAGTCGTTCGGCGACCTCTCGGTCACCTATGGCTTCGACTACGCCCAGGAGACGTTCGACGCCCAGCAGGTGCTGTTCAACACTGCGACGGCCTTCGCCAGCGGCGGCATGAACCTGGTCCGCACCGCCGAGGTCGGGCGCTATCCCTCGTTCGAGGTCAAGACGCCGGCGCTCTACGCCCAGCTGGAATGGAAGCCCACCGCCAACCTGACCCTGGCCGGCGGCCTGCGGCACGAAAAGACCAAGGTGAAGGTCGACGACTTCGTGGCCTTCGCACAGCAGGTTCTGGTCGCCAACGGCGTGGCCAGCGGCGCGGACGCCGTGCCCGGCGGCTCCAACGACTACGACGTGACGCTGGTCAATCTCGGCGCGGTCTACACCTTCGCCGAACGCGCCCAGGCCTGGGCGAACTACTCGGAAGGCTTCGACCTGCCCGATCCGGCCAAGTACTACGGGACCGGCATCTACACCCTCCCGGCGATCGGCGGCCGCTTCGCCCTGGTCAGCGGCGTCGACGTCGAGGGCCAGCCGCTCTCCGGCATCAAGACCAAGCAGATCGAAGGCGGGACCCGCTTCACGGTCGGATCGCTGAACGCCCAGGCGGCGCTCTTCTACGCCCTTTCGGACAAGACCATCCGGTTCACGGCCGCCACCCTGAACATCCTGATGGTCGACCAGGAGGTGCGCACCTACGGCCTGGAAGGCTTCGCCGACTACGGGCTCGGCGACGGCTGGTCGGTGGGCGTCAGCGGCCTGGCCGTCGCCTCGGAGCAGAAGACCGCCGGCTCCTGGAAGAAGCAGACCGTCACCCTGGCCAGTCCTTCGAAGCTCAACGCCTATGTCGCCAAGAGCTTCGAGAACGGCTCGCTGCGCCTGCAGTCGAGCACGACCTTCGACCTCAAGGACGACGTCGGCGGCCGCCTGGAGGGCTACACCACGGTCGACCTGCTGGGCGAGGCCAAGGTCGGCCCCGGCCGGCTCAGCATCGGCGTGCAGAACCTGCTCAACGAAGACTACACGACCATCTGGGGCCAACGCGCGGTGCTGTTCTACTCCAGCCTGGTCAATCCGGCCGTCGTGACCTTCAAGGGCCGCGGGCGCACCTTCGGCCTCAGCTACGACGTCGCCTTCTAGCCGATGTCGGCCAAGAAGATCCTGACCCTCGCCCACCGCTGGGTGGGACTGGCGCTCGCGGTGCTGGTCCTGCTCCAGGCGGGCACCGGCGTGCTGCTGGTCAACAAGGCCGCGCTCGAACCGCTCGTCCACCCGGAAGTCAGGGTCGAGGCCGGACCGGCCGCGCCGCTGGACCAGGTCATCGCCGCGATAGGTTCGGCCCACCCCGAGCTGCGGCTCGACCGCATCTATACGCCCGAGCGTCCCGACCGCGCCCTGACCGCGCGGATGCTGGACGAACGCCGGGCCATGTCCATCGCACTGGTCGATCCGGTCAGCGCCAGGGTGCTGTCGAGCGGTCCGCTGACCAGCTACCCGCTGCAGTTGGCCGAGCGGCTGCACGTGTCGCTGCTGCAGGGCGCGGCGGGCCAGGTGGTCCTGCTCATCGAGGGGATCTGCCTGCTGTTCATGGCGGTCAGCGGCGTGATCGTCTGGTGGCCGAGGCTGAAGCTGCTCGGCCAGGCGCTGACCATCCACACCAGCGCCGGCTCACGCCGGCTGCTGCGCGACCTTCATCTCGTCCCGGGCGCGTTGGCGGCGGTGTTCATCGGCGTTTGCGCCCTGACCGGGGCGGGCATGATCGCCGAACCCCTACTCAAGCCGGCGATCGCCGCCTTCGCCCCCGTCAGCCCCGACCTGGCCCTGCCCAAGCTTGAGCCGCTCCGCCCGGACCAGCGACTGCAGTCCGCGCAGTCGGCGATGGACCAGCTCAGGGCGCGGTTCCCCGACGGACGCCTGCGCCAGATCCGCTTCGTCGGCCCCGACGGGCGTCTGGTCGGGGTGGTGATGGAGGCCCGCAACGTCCTCAATCCGCGCGCCCACCACCTGGCCGCCGTCGACCGCGCCGATGGCCGCATGACGGTCTGGGAAGACGGCGACCACCAGCTGAAGGGCGACGCCATCCTCGCCTGGCTGCTGCCGATCCACACCGGCGAAGTGCTGGGCTGGGCGCGGACCACGGCCATGAGCCTGATCGCCCTCACCCTGGCCCTGCTGACGATCACCGGCGTCTGGATGTGGGCGGTCAAGCCGCGACGCCGGCGCTAAGCGCGCGGTGCGAGCCGGTCACCCGGCGCGCACCAGCTCGACGCGCCGGTTCTTGCTGCGACCGTCCTCGGTGTCGTTGGCGGCCACCGGCTGCTTGTCCCCGTGGCCGGCCGTCGAAAGGCGATCCTGCGAGATCCCAGCCGTGACCAGCCAGGTCTTCACCGCCGCCGCGCGCTGCTCGGACAGCGCCAGGTTGGCGGCGCTCGCGCCGACATTGTCAGTGTGTCCCTCGATCTTCAGCTTCAGCTCGGGATGGGCGCTCAGCATGTCGCGGACCTGGGTCAGGACCGGTTCGGAGACGGCGCTGACGACGGCCTTGGCGGTGTCGAAGTTGATGCCATAGACCGCGATGCGGCCGTCGGCGGTGAGCCCGGCATAGAGCTTGGAGGCATCGACCGCATAGACCTGCTTCATCTGTTCGGGCTCGACCACCACCACGCGCGAGACCGGCTCGCCGACATTGGGATCGATCAGGATGTTCACATAGAGCGCCGGCTGACCGCCGCGCTCGAGGGTGAACGCGCCGAACAACGCCCCGTCCCGCGCGGTCTCCATCGACGGCAAGGCCGCGACCTTGCCGCTGACCACCACCGTGAAGCCCTCGGCCTTCAGCGCCGTCTCGTAGTTGCGCATCACCTGCAGGGCCGAGACCCCGCCCTGGTGGATGTAGAAGGTCTTGTAGACCCGGCCCTCCACCTCCTTGCGGACGATGGCCGGCTTGGGCGTCGCCTTGTAGCCGACCACCAGGTCGGTGGCGTCGAACTCCTTCTCGTCGTGGCTGTCGATCAGGGCGCCGGGGTAGTGCTTCACCACCGGGTGTTCCTTGAACGAGGCCGGATCCATCTGGGCATAGGCCGGAGCGGCCGCCAGGCAGAGCGTCAGCGCCGAGGCCGCCGCGGCGAAGGGCTTGGAAAATCTCATGGGCTTGTCTTTCTGCTGAGCTGTCGGGCGCACGCGCACCAAGCGGCCGCCCGACGGGCGTTCCGGGTCAATCCGGCTTGGTGATGGGCGGGAGGTAGGCGTCGTCGCCCGGCCCCGGCTCCAGCGGCGCCAGCTCCATGTCTGGATCGAAATCCGCAGCCGGCGGTGGCGGCGGCGGGGGCGGCGGCGGAGCGGGCGCCGGCGGCTTGCGCCCCGGCTCCACCACCAACGGCGCGAGGAAGTCGTCCTCGGCCGGCTCCAGCGGCGCCAGATCCGCCCAGGGATCGGCGTTCTTCGGGGCCTTGCCCTGGGCGATGAGTTGGGCGTCCTCCCAAGTCACATAGCTCTTCGGATCACGCCGGAAGGTGAACTTGAACGGCCCGTGGCCGGAGAACCCGGGGAACTTCCCCTTGGCCGCCTGCGTGAACGGCTCGAGCGGATAGAAGACCTCGCGCTCCTCGCCGTCGCTGTCCACGATGCTATAGGCGATCTGGGCCGTGCCGTTGCTGGCGTAGAGAACCTCGCCCGTGACGCTGAAGGTCGCCTCAGTGCTCGGGGGTTGGCCGGCGCCGCGGGTGTAGTAGGCGAGTCTGGCCTTCCGCAGGCCGCCGCGCCCGTCCTCGTCGAGGTCGAGCAGCACCTTGTCGACGACGATGTCCTCGCCGTTGGGGTCGACCCGCATCGGCATGTCGTTGGCCAGGTAGTGGCAGTTGAACACCGGGACCGGCCGGCCCGGCTGGGGCTTCGGGAAGCAGATTCCGCCCAGGCCGGCCTGCTGGCGCCAGACCACGCCGGTGATCCGGAAGATGGCGGCGTCGATCTGCCGGTCGATGCCTGCAAGTTCGAGCAGGATCGAGCGCATCGCCAGCGAAGTGGGCTTGGTCTTCAGGTCGGACTGCAGTTCCTCGCGCCGCCGGGTCAGGTCTTCCAGTCTGGCGTGCGCCACGTCGATCGGATCGTTCTCGATGACTTCGCCCGGAGGGTCGATCACCACCAGCCGGCTCCAGCTCTCGATCGCCGCGGCGGTGCGCAGCTTGATCGCCACGCCGTTGGTCTTCGCATTGGCATAGGTCTCGACCTCGCCCCGCACGGTCGCGTCTTGAGCGAGGTTGTCGCGCTCCGCCTCCTCCATCCGCCGCAGGTGCTTCTCCACCAGGGGAGCAATCGCTTCGGGCGCGAGGGGCGGCGGCGTCACGCTCGCGTCGGTGGGTTCGGCGACCGTCGACTTGACGGCTTCCAGGTAGTTCTGGATCGGCCGGCGGGCCGACATGCTTGTGCGCTCGGCCACGCCGCGGGCGACGGCCGCCCGGACGACCTGGTCCAACTCGATGTTCATGCGGTCGCTGGCCGTCTGCCGCGCAATCAGGCCGCCAAGCGAGTCCGCGCCAGCGACGCTGACCTGTGCTTGCGCGGCGGCTAGGTCCGGCGCAGCCATGGCGGCCGCCACGAGCGACCAGGCCGTCAGAAGGATCTTGGAGTTCACCTAATCAGGCCTTCGGACAGCTCAGTTGCGCGGCCTGGGCTTGGACATCCTTGAGCCGGGCCTCGGCCTTTTCCGAATTGGCCGCCCGGCCGTCGCCGCGGACCTTGTCCAGGCCCGAGGACGCCTGCTGATGCAAGGCGCTCTCGGCCTCCTGGGCGGCGTACTGGCCGAGGCGGCCGCCGCCGACGTCGATCCCCGGAGCGTAGATCAGGGCCCGGCCCGCCATGCCGGCCAGCAGACCCGCCCCCTTCTTGGCGCGCGCCGCGCCGATCTGGTCGCGAAGGTCGGCGGCCTCGCGTCCCAGGTCCGCGCAGCGCTGGGCGTTCGCTGGGTCCAGGGCGGCCGGCGCGGCATGGGCGCCGACCGCGGCGAGCGCCGCCAGCGCGAAGACTGTGTGCTTGAGCATGGATGGTCCCCTTTGCGGGACCTCATAGAAATTCACCGCGCCGGAAACTTCCCCCAGGTGGTGGAAGGCGCGCGGGGCGGCCGCGACCTATCCAGGCGGCGGCGCCGATCGGGGCGCCGCCGCCTCCGAGGTCCTTGCATGTCCCGTCTTATTTTCACCATCGCCGCCCCCCTGCTGGCGGGTCTGGCGTCCGCCGCGGCGGCCGCGCCGCTGGAGGCGCCCCTGACCCGCCAGTCGGCGGTGCTCCACTATGAGATTGAGGTCACCGGGACGCCCGGCGGCAAGCCGCTGCGCCAACGGCTGATGGTCGAGACGCCGGTCTTCGCCCGCGAGGCGGACGCCATGAACCCGCTCGCCCGCGATTTCACGGAGAGCCAGAAACAGGAAATCGCCGAGATGTCCGCTGCGGTGAGCAGCGCGGGCGACGGGACCGCCGATATGCTGGAGGCCAACCGGCTGGTGGAAGCGATGATGGGCGCCTGCAACGGCGGCGAAGGTCCGGCCTGCGTCACCGCCAGGGCGCGCTATCAGGCGCACGAACAGCGCATGGCCGAGCACGGCGCCCAGGCCGCCGCAGCCCAGAGCGCCGTCGTCCGCCGCGACGAGGACAACCACCGATTCCTGACCTTCGCGGCGGGTGAGAACGGCAGCGGCTGCGGCGTGGTCAGCTATGAGCACCAGCTCGGCGAGCGACGCATGGCCGGGGTCTATCCCGATCCGAACTCGCCCGAGGCCGGACTGGTCGCCTGCCAGACCATGGCCGTGCTCGACCGCCGCGACGGCGCGATCGCCCTGCAGATGTCGCCGGCGACGCTCAATCTCGACGGGGCCCGGATCGTCGACCTGCAGCGCCTGCAGGGCGTGGGCGACCTGGAGCTCGGCGCGCTTCGCATGTCGATCCGGATGCCGCCCCAGCCGACCGCAGGGCCCGACAAGGACTATGCCGGCGCCAGGACCTACCAGGTCGGCGGCTTCAGCTACACGATCCGCTGGCGCCTGAAGCGCGGCTGAGCCGTCCAGGCCCAGCCGCCGGCCGCCTCAGTACTTGAGCAGCCGCCCCGTATCGATGCTGCTGGCCAGGCCCACAATCTGCTCGGGCGTGACCTCGCCCCCGACAATGCCGACCAGCACCCGGCCGACCCTGACCTGCAACACGCCGCCGCGGCCGGGCGCGTCATAGATCAGGTAGGCGTCCAGTCCGTTGACCTTGACCAGCGAGGTCACGAACTGCGGGGCGAAGGGGTTGGGCCCCAGCGGCCGCGGGTGCTGGAAGCGGCTTGGCATGTCGTGCGGGCTAGGATGCGTGAAGGTGATCGACATCCCCCCCGGCGCGCCGGGCGTCGCCGGACCGTAGCCCTGGCTCACCATCGGCTCCATGCCGTTCTCGTCGTCGGTCTCGTTGGGCGGCATGGCCGAGGCCCAGCCGCTCGGCGGCGGCGGCACGAACGGGGTCATGCCGGACTGGGCCGCGCTCGCCTGACCCGCGCCGGCCAGCAGCAGGGCCGACGCCAGGGCGGCCCGCAACAGGTATCGCTTCATCTCAGATCCTCCTGGTTCAGCCGACGCCCTGCTGGACGAAGTCGCCCGGCTTCATCCCGGCCGGACACGGCCCGGCGAAGGTGCTCTCGACCACCACGGTGGCCGCGGGCGCGGCCTCCTTGCCGTCGGGTCCGAACATCCGGGTCGTGGAGGTCGCCGTGGTGCGACGCGCCGCACGCCGGACCTCGCCCGAAACGACGCTGCGCACGCCGTCCTGCTCGCAAACCAGTTCGTAGCTGTAGCCGCCGGCTTTCGCCTGGCGGCTGGTGGTGGTGCAGCCGGCGGCGGCCGCCTCGCCCTCGGGCGCGCCGGCCTCGGGCGCGTCCGCAGCCATGCAGGTCTGGTTCTCGCCGAGCGCCTTGCGGCCGTTGACCGTGGTGGTGGTCTTCCAGAGCCCGGCCAGCGGCGCCTCTCCGGCGGCGGCGGCATCGACAGCGTCGGCGCCTTGGGCCGGCGGGTTCTGTGAACATGCGGCCAGGGCCAGGGGAACGAGGAACGGAAGCAGTCTTCGCATGGGGGCTCACCAGATGTCGTTGAAGGGCGGCGGGATTTCTCGCCGCGAAGCGGCGCTCGCAACGAGCCGCCCCGCCTGACCCGGGCATAGGCCATCGGGGCCGCGCCCGGCTTCCCCCCAAGGGTGGAAGGCCCGCGGGGCTTTTTAGCGCCCCCTCCCCCCTTGGGGGGAAGCCCTCGCCGGCCGGGCTCGACTAACGCCGATCTCTGGAACACCGCCGACACCGCCTGGCCCAAGCATGGGCATGCGAGCGTCAACTCCAGCTACCGGGACGGGCTGATCCTGCGCTGGGGCCCGGACGGCTATGACGTCGGCCTCGACAACGTCCGCTTCGATGTCCGGCCGGCTTCGTCGGCGGTGCCCGAACCTGGGACCTGGGCGATGATGATCCTCGGGACGGGCTGCGTCGGCGCAGCGCTACGCCGCCGCCGGGCCCTGCGCCCCTTGACCGCCTAGCTCGGTCCGGCGTCGGGCGGAGGTCCCTACCGGCGCCGACGGCCCGCGGCGCCGATTCCACGGTTTTTTCACGCTGAACGGTACGCCCGGCGGGACGGCGATGACCGAGACCGGCCGGCGTCGCGCCGCTTGGGGCGCAGCCGCAGGAGCATCAACGTGTACAGCGCGTGTTCAACCAAGGACCGGCCCGTCGCCCCGTCCGAGGGGCTCGTCGAGGTCATCTGCCAGGCCATGGATACCATCGGCGTCGCCCTGGTCGTCACCGACCGTCAGGCGCGGGTCAGAACGCTCAACACCGTCGCCCGGCGGCTGGTTGGCGGCTCCCTACTTCGAATGGACGATCTGCGCCTGCTGGGCCACGTGCGGACCGACACCTTGCGCCTCCACTCGGCGGTCGAGGCCGTCACCCTGGCCGATGACGACACGCCCAGGTCCATCCTGCTGCAGGGCCTGGACAGCCAGGGCGCCCACCCGGCCAGCATCGCGCCCGTTTCGATCGAGACCGCCGGCGAGCGCGAGCGCCTGGCCCTGATCGCCATCGCCGCCCCGCGCGCGGCGATCGAGCAGGATCGGTTGCGCCAGACCTTCAACCTCACCCCGGCCGAGACGCGGCTGCTCTCGGCCCTGGTGAGCGGCGAGCGGTTGGCCGAGTACGCGCAGCGCACAGGGGTCAAACGCTCGACCGCCAAGACCCACCTGCGCGGCCTGTTCCACAAGGTGGGCGAGGCCCGGCAGGCCGACCTGATCCGGCGGGTGATGGGCGACGCTCAACTGCAAGCTCCGAACGAGCGCCACCGCATGCGGTCCGCGGCCTAGGCTCCCGCCGGCTCGGCAGCGTCGCTCGCGCCGGCCGAGTTATTTTTGAGTCGGGCGCCGCCATGGAGTCGGCTACCGCGGCTATCGATTTTTGGCGCCGGTATGCAAAATCGCCGCGCCGGAGCGAGCCATAACGTGTCCTTCGCGCCACAGACGGCGACGACCACCGCACGTAGAGCACTTAACCGTCTTTCGGGGTTTTCAAATCGGATTCGAGTCGCCGTGGTCCGCCGCAACCAAAAACAGTAACCGTTTCGGAGGACCTCATGACCACTCACCTTGGCGGCGCGCGCCGCACGTTTAAGGCAGGATCGCGCTGGCGCGCCCTGCTGGTGGCCGGGGCCTCTGCGACCGCTCTGAGCGCCGCGCCGCAGGCGCTGGCCCAAACGGCCGACGCGGATTCCGGTTCGCTGGTCGAAGAGATCGTCGTCACCGCCGAAAAGCGCGACGCCAGCCTGCAGGACGTTCCGGTCGCGATCTCGGCCTACACCAGCGAAAAGCGCGACGTGATGGGCGTCAACACGGTCGAAGACCTCGCCCGTATGACCCCGAGCCTGAGCTACACCAGCAACGACCGCATGTCGGTCCGCGGCATCGGCCGCCTGACCAACGCCATCGGCACCGACCCCTCGGTGGCGCTGTACTCCGACGGCATCTTCTCCAACTCGATGGCCGACGCCTCGACGCCGTCGCTGTTCATCGAGCGCACGGAAGTGCTGCGCGGCCCGCAAGGCACGCTCTACGGCCGCAACTCGATCGGCGGCGCGATGAACATCATCGCCAAGCGTCCGACCGAGGACTTCAACGGCGAAGTCCGCGCCATGGTCGGCAACTACGAATCCTACCGTTTCGACGCGATGGTGCGCGGCCCCGTGGCCGACAACCTGCGCTTCCTGGTGGGCGCCTCGATGGAACGGCGCGAACGCGGCTTCCTCAACAACGCCGGCTCGGCTGAAGGCGGCGCGACGGCCAAGCGCTACACCCTTGAAGCGCAGGTCGAGGCCGATCTCGGCGACAACACCACCGCCCGGCTGCGCTACACCAAGTTCGACTGGGACGACGGCTACGGCATCGGCAACACCTTCACCAACAACCTGTCGCCCTACGACACGACGTCCTTCACGGGCGCCGGCACCAGCGCGCTGTACTACAACACCAACTATGGCCTGACCCAGACCAACCCCGGGCTCAAGGATGCGTACACCCAGAACGTCAATTCGCGGAACTACGGCTCGCTCGATGACCACCACCGCCTGCATCTGGACGTCACGACCGACCTCGGCTGGGCGACCCTGAAGTATCTCGGCGGTTATCAGCGCTACAACTACAACACCTCGACCGACTCCGACGGCGCGTCCCGCACGGCGGCGCAGGACATCCTCGTCGATCTCGACGGCCCGGGCCCGCTGGCCGCCTTCACCGCCCGCGGCGTCTCGACCGACGCGCGCACCTTCTACGAAGAGCGCCAGAGCTGGCTGTCGAACGAGATCAACCTGGCGTCCAACGGCGAAGGTCCGCTGAACTGGATCGTCGGCGTCTATCAGTACGCCCAGACCTACGATCAGCCGCAGGGCATCCAGGTGATGGGCGACCCGGCGATGTTCCAGCCGCTGAGCCTGCAGGGAACCCCGTCGGCGCGCAACGACCGCGGCGCCTTCCTCTATGTCGACGGCCACCTGGAGACCAAGTCCTACGCGGCCTTCGGCCAGATCGACTGGGAGTTCGCCGAAAACTGGACCCTGACCGCCGGTCTTCGCTACACCTATGACGAGAAGGACGGCTACGACATCGCCCGCTATGTCGCCCGGATCCCGACCCTGGCGCTGGCCTTCGGCGCCGCCGTGCCGCCGGCCGTGGCTCAAGGCTTCGCGGTGGACGTCACCACCCAGCAGGTCTGCGGCGGCACGACGCTCGCGTCCTGCGCGGCCAACCCGCTGACGGCGGACCTGAAGGCGAATGCGACCGGCGGCCTGCGGCGTGAGCTGTCGGGCGACTGGGACGCCTTCACCGGCACCCTCGGCCTGCAGTGGGAGCCGAACTCCGACACCAACGTCTATCTGCGCTACTCGCGCGGCTACAAGGCCGGCGGCTGGCTGGGCTCCAACGGCCTCTCGCCCGATCCGTACGCCGATCCGGAGTACGTCAACTCCTTCGAGCTGGGCGCCAAGCAGAACATCGGCCGCAGCCTGCAGGTCAATTCGGCCCTGTTTTACACCGACTACAAGGGCTTCCAGGCTCCGCTGACCGTGCCGCTGGGGACCATCACCGCGACGCAGTTCCTGAACCTGGACGCGGCCATCTGGGGCCTGGAACTGGAAACCCAGTGGGCGCCCGTCCGCGAACTGCAGTTCATCGCCAACTACGCCTATCTCAACACCGAGATCAAAGAAGGCTGCTGCTTCGTCGACACGGTGGACCCGCTGGCCGCCGCGTCGGGCGCGCGGCCCGTCGGCCCGGCCGTCAACGGCCGCGTGCTGCAGTCGCTGGTCGGCAACGACCTGCCGCTCTCGCCGCACCACAAGCTGACCCTGGGCGCCACCTACACCATGGACTTCACGCCCGGCTCGCTGATCTTCAACGGCACGGCGACCTATGTCGACGACCAGCAATCGGCGCTGTTCAACAACCCGATCTACACCGCCTCGTCGTTCACGACCGGCGACGTGCGGGTGCTCTGGCGTGACGCCGATCGCCGCTACACGGTGATCGGGTTCGTCAAGAACGTGACCGATGAAGTCGGCTTCGGCAGCTCGCTGCCCAGCCCGTCGGCGCCCACCGCCGTCGGCGCCCGCCGCCAGGTGAGCCTGATCTATCCGCGCACCTACGGCCTGGAGCTGCAGTACCGCTTCTAAGGCTCAACGGGGCCGCCGGACCGGCGGCCCCGCATTTTCGGCGGCCTTACGACCCGTTCCGCGCGCGCCTCGGCGCACGTGACCGGTACAGCGCACGGCGCCCTTCCCTGTCGCGCGCTTTTCCTGCGACTTGGCGAGCAGCCTGGCTGCTCGCCGTTTTTTTTTGGCTGCGCCGTCGCGCTTCAGGGCTCTACGAATGGTCCTGCGGCGTCTGGAGCAGGAAGGACGCCCCGGCCAGCAGGTCGACGAAGATCTCGCGAGGAATACGGCGGTCCGGATAGGATGCGGCGGTGCTGGCGATCCCACGGCCCAGCACCCACACCGCTCGTGCGGCGCTTCGCCGGTACTGACGCGGGAAGCGCTCATCGGCCTCCACCGCGGCGCAATAGGCCTCGAGCGTCGCCTGCTCGGCTTGCCGCAGATCGTCCGACCGGGCCATCAGCCGTTCGCTGAACATCAGCGACAAAAGTTCGGGCTGTTCCTCGGCGAACACCAGGAAAGCGTTGGTCGCAGCGCCCATCGGGGTCGCGAAGCCCGGCACCTGCCTGAAGTGGATCATGTCGCGCCGCAGATCCTCGAACCCTTGGATCGCCAGGCTGGTCAGCAATTCGTCCTTGCTCGCGAAGTAGTGGTAGATCGAGGCGATGCCGACCTTTGCGTGGTCAGCGATGTGCTTCAGGCTTAGCCGGTCATGACCGATGGCCGCCAGAACCTCGGCGGCGGAGGCCAGGGTCTTGCTGCGGAGCGTGTCGATCCGGTGCTGACGCCGCCGCTGAGTCCCAGCGCGCTCGACCCCGTGAACGAAATCCGGGACATACATGCCGATCGCGCTTGGTAGGGTCTGCGTAGACACCAGCTTTCCTCCTTGGCCTGCTTCTTTTTTCGCCGGGAAGCGCAGGCCTTGCCGCGCCCAGGCTCGGGATTCGCCCGGGTCGCTTGCGCGGCATCAATCGGCATTCGGCGGCTGTTCGGCAAGACCCGTGCGCGCTCGCCGCCACGATCGTGACTTGATCGCCGACGCCTAGGGCGGCCGGGCGCCCCCGAAAAGCAAAAGGACCGCCGAGGCCCTCGCGAGGACCGCCGTGTCGAGCTCACGACGATCCATGCGATCTACTGAGGCCTCGGCGGTTGAACCGCCCTGGGGAGACAATGGCGGCTCAGAACTCGGCGCCGCGATCAGTATTCCAGCCGGATTCCGACCCGGAAGGTCCGGCCATTGGTGTCGTAGAGGCTGCGGTTGGTCTGCGGATAGCCGGGGGTGTTCTCGGCCCCCAGGACAGCCGGGCTGCCGACCAGAACCGGGTCGGTGTCGAACAGGTTCTTGATCGAGATGAACCCCTCGCCCTTCACGCTCGACACTTCGAAGTCGTAGCTGGCCGAGACGTCCCAGTAGAGCGCGCCTTCAACGCTGTTGTCGTTGATCGTGTAGTACGGCGCGACGCTGGCCGGGCAGTTCGACAGGCATTCGGTGTAGGCGTTGCTGACCTTGCCGTCGCTGATCCCGCGGGCCGTGACGTTGAACGACCAGGGCTCCAGGTCGTAGTTGGCCGACAATCGGTAGATCCAGTCCGGCGTCGCGCCGGTGTTGGCTCCGGCCTGGTCGATGGCCGTCACCCCGTCGTCGGTGACGTTCTCGATGTAGTGGGTGAACATGGCCCGCAGCACGAGGTCGCCGGCGCCCCAGGACGCCAGGTCGGCGAGGCTGGTGCGGTAGGACGCCTCGATGTCGAGGCCCTTGGCCGTCATGCTGTTGAGGTTGTCGTAGTAGAGGTTGATCGTCTGCAGCACGCCGGCGCTGTTGAACACCAGCTGGTTGCAGTACGAGGCCACCTTCTGGATGTAGCAGTAGTCGGCGACCTGCTGGGCGGTGACGAAGCTGATCACCCCGTCGACCTTGATGTCGTAATAGTCGATCGAGGCTTGCAGGCCCGGGATCCAGCGCGGCGAGACGACCATGCCCACGCCGTATCCGTCCGCGACCTCGGGCTTCGCGTCCGGATTGCCCTGCAGGTTCTGCACGAACGGGGTCGAGACGCCGCCGATGTTCACCGAGTTGGAGCGCGCAGTGCCGGCGTCGTAGAGCTCGCTCATATTGGCGGCCCGGATGTCGCGCGAGGCCGAGGCCCGGAAGTGGATGTCCTCGATCGGCGCGTAGGTCAGGCCGGCCTTCCAGGTCTTCACGGTGCCGGAGGTCGAGTAGTCGGTGAGCCGGAAGGCGCCGTTGAAGTCCATGCCCTCGAACAGCGGCACCACGGTCTCGATATAGGCTTCCTTGACGTCGTACTTCCCGCTGGTGACGCGGAAGTTGCCGTACTTCCAGCCCGACATGTACTGGGCCTCGACGAAGCCGCCCATCTCCTCACGGCGGAACTCCGCCCCAGTGGCCAGCGAGATTGGGCCGGCCCAACCCTCGATGCTGTTGGTCGAGAAGTTGAACGCCGCGACGTCCTGGGTGAACTCCTGGTCCCGATAGGGCGTGCCCAGCACGTAGGCCAGGGCCGCCTGGCTGGCCACGCCCTGCCCGAAGCGGTTGAGCGGCACGCAGCCGTTGGTCGGGTTGGTCAGGGTCGAGCGGCAGACGATCTGACCGTCGGCCGGGTTGACCACCGCATCGGTGGCCAGCGCCAGGCGGGCGTTGTTCCAGGTCGGGGTCAGTTGCTCGTGGGTCGTGGTCTTGCCGTGCTGGTAATAGGCGTCCCAGTCGACATCGAGGCCGAATGCTTCGAAATCGCCATTGGCGCCGACCACATAGCGCTCGGTCTCCCGCGACATCTGGCTGCCGGAGGCCGGCATGTCGACATTGCTGGTGCCCATCTGGAACGAGGTGATGCCGAGCGCGGTCATCTGGTTGCGCACGGCGGCGGGCAGGTAGGCGTTGTCGCGCTGGATCACGATCCCGGTCTGGGTCGGCTTGATATAGTAGCTGAGACCTTCGTACTTGGCCCACGACGCCTGGGCGAAGACCGAGATGTTCGGCGCGACCTCATAGCTGACGCGGCCGAAGTAGCTGCTGCGGTCCTCCTCGGGGATGAGGGTGTTGGACCCCAGCATGTCCGAGATCGAATAGGCCCAGTCGCCGCCGATCATCCACTGGCCGGTGGTGGCCCCGTAGGCCAGCTGGTTCACCGCGCCGTTGACGCCGAAATAGGCGCCGCGCAGCGCCGTGTTCGTGATCAGGCCGCCGGGCGTGTAGATGCCGATGCCGACATTCTTGGATGTGATGTAGTAGGGCGCGCCCGCCGACAGGTCGGTGTTGCGCACGGCGAAGTAGCCGCTCTTGTTCCAGTCACGGTCGATGGTCTGCACGCCGCTCTGGCCGACCCACTCGGCGCTGAACAGGGCATGGCCCTTGCCCCCCGCGAACGGCGCGCCGGCGGTGATGTTGTACTTCCAGTTTTCGCCGTCCCCGTAGGTGGTCTCGCCGTATTCGAGCGATGACTTGAGGCCGGTGTAGTCCTTATCCAGGATGAAGTTGACCACCCCGCCGACGGCGTCCGAGCCGTAGGCGGATGACGCGCCGCCGGTCACGACCTCGACGCGCTCGATCAGCGACTGCGGGAAGGTGTTGGTGTCGACCTGCCCGGTCGAGGCCGAAACCACCGAGCGTTGCCCGTCGAACAGAACCAGCGTCCGGCCGGTTCCCAGCGCCCGCAGGTTGAGCGCGCTGATCCCGGCGGCGCCGTTGCTGAGCGAGCCCGACGAGTTGGCCGCCGTAATCGAGCCGGCCACGGACGGCAGCGTGTTGACGAAATCGGCGATGTTGGCCGGGGCCGATGCGGCGATTTCCTGCGCCCCCAGGACGTTAACCGGCGTTGGGGTGTCGAAGCCGTCGCGGGCGATCCGCGAACCGGTCACCACCACCTCTTCGAGATCAGATCCAGCGGCGGCCTCGTCAGCCAGGGCCGCGGACGCGCAGCTCAGGAGCGCCACGACGCTGACCGTGGCCAACGCACAACGGCGCGCATTCGACGTCAACTGGATGCTTTTCGAAAACTTCATCACCACCCCCTCGGTTAGAATTTGATCAGTAATTCCGCAGCAAATATCGGCTTGTTGCTTTCGCCGATTTGGTCAACTTCGGGCAAAAAGGCCCACGCTCCGCCAATACTGTCGGCGGACTGATACGCTCCAGTTTGGATGCCTGCGCCCCTTGCCGCGCTCGCTTGGGGCGTTCACCCCAACGATGCGGCCACGCAACGCCTCGCCTTGCTGATCTCCCCAGCGCCGTCCAAGATACCGCCCAGTAACGGCGGTGCGCGGTTGGCGCTTCTGGCCGGCGACGCCCTCTCCCTAGGCTTGCCGTTCCCTTGCCCGTCGCACGAACTAGATTATCGTGGGACGTGGAATTATCCGCAGCGAGATGGATTATCTGCGCAAGAAATCCATGTTTGCTGTCGAATTACGCACAGGGATGCACTCTCGATGTCGAAATCCGAACAGCTTGATCTTGATGACGTGGATTATCGGATTTTGAAGGAGCTTTGCGACGACGGCCGGGCCTCGGACGTCTGGCTGGGCGAGCAGATCAACCTCTCCAGCACCGCGGTAGCGCGACGCCGACGAAACCTGGAAGAGCGCCAGGCGGTGCTCAACTATTCGGCCAATCTCAACATGCCGATGCTCGGCTACAGCGTCGTCGTCTTCGTGGCCATCGAGCTCAGCTCCCAGGCGGAGAAGGCGCTGAACGAGTTCGAGCGCGAAGTGGTGAAATGCCCTTCGGTTTCCTATTGCGGCTTCGTCTCCGGCGACACCGACTTCCTGATCATGCTGAACGTGGCGTCGTTCGAGGACTACGACCGGGTCTATCGCCGGGAACTCTCAATCCTCCCCCACGTGGCCAAGATCCGATCGAGCTTCGTCATGCGGGAGGTCGCGCGGCGCGGCACCCCGCCGATCGTCTTCAAGGACAAGGTCTAGAACAGAAAAACGGGGAGACGCTCGTCGCGCCTCCCCGTCTGCCCCCTACTCGGCGGGACCGGGCCGTGGACTATTTCGCCGGCGCCACCGCGGCGGCGGGGTACTTGATGCCGAGCTGATCCAGATAGGTCTTATATTTCTTGGGGTTGTAGTAGTAAGGCTCCAGCTTCGGCCGCATCTGGTTCATGATTTCGGCGTTCAGGTGGATCGCAGGCATGTCGGTGGGCGCCAGGACCGGATCGTACTTCTGATCCTTCAGCTGAACGTTGTTGAAGTAGTCCTTCGCGTCCGCGACCAGCTTCGGCGTCGTCACTAGGTCGAGGATGGTCAGCGCGACCGCCTTGGAGCCCACCTCCACGCCCTTGTGGGCGATCGGGGTCGCCATCGCCATGGCGGAGGTCACGTTGTGGCCGATCACATTGGGGATGTTGGACGGATAGCGGATGGTGATCGTGGGCGCCGTCCACATGATGTCGCCGATGTCGTCTGACCCGCCGCCCATCGAGGGACCGCGCGATTCCGGGGTGGTCAGCGGCGAAATTTCAGTCGCCAGCGGCTCGAGCTTGAAGCCCTGCGTCATCTGCACCGCCTTGGCGAAGGCCTGGTCGTCGGCGGACCACTTCGGCATCCCCACCGCCTTGATGTTGGCGTAGGCGGCTTCGGCCAGCGGCTTGTTGCCGTAGTTCGGCGCGGCGTAGCCGAGCACCTTGCGCTCGACCGTCGTGCCGGTGCCCATCGCAGCGGCTTCCGAGATGGTGTTGCCCAGCTCGTAGAGTTCGCGGATCGACTGGAATGAGTTTTCGCGGAAGTAATACCAGACCGAGGCCACGCCCGGCACGATGTTGGGCTGACCGCCGCCGTCGGTGATGACGTAGTGCGAGCGCTGGGTCAGCGGCAGGTGCTCGCGGCGCATGTTCCAGGCGGTGTTCATCAGCTCGACGCCGTCCAAGGCGCTGCGCCCGGACCAGGGCTGGCCGGCGGCGTGGGCCGTCTTGCCGTGGAAGGTGTATTCCACCGAGACCATGCCGTTGTTGCCGGCCGGCCCCCACTGGGTCGAGAAATCCCGGCTGACGTGGGTGAAGATCGAGGCGTCGACGTCCTTGAACAGTCCCGCACGCACATAGAAGGCCTTGGTCGCCAACAGCTCCTCGGCGACGCCCGGCCAGACCATCAGCTGGCCCGGGATCTTGTTCTTCTCCATCACATCCTTGGCCGCGAGTGCGGCCACGATGATCAGCGGCAGGCCGGAGTTGTGCCCCTCGCCGTGCCCGGGCGCGCCCTCGACCATCGGCTTGATGCTCGGATCGCCCGGGTACTGGGACAGCCCCAGCAGGCCGTCGATGTCGCTGCCCAGCGCGATCTTCGGACCGCCCGTCCCCCAGGTCGCCGTCCACGCGGTGGGGATGCCGGCGACGCCGCGGGTGATCTTGAAGCCGTTCTTCTCGAGAATGCCCGTCAGGTACTCGCTGGTCTTTACTTCCTGGAACCCCGGCTCAGCGAAGCTGAACACCGAATCCACCATCTCCTGACTCAGTTTGGCGCGCGCCTCGACGCCGGCCAGCACCGCGCTCTTCATCTCCGGCGTCGGCTCCGCATTGGCGGGAACCGCCGGCAGAGCTATCGCGCTCGCCAGCAGGATCGCCGTCAGCGACTTCGCAGTGTTCTTCATTCTACGCCCCCACGGGTTGTTGAAATTCGCCAGATCGCTCCGACGAGCCTTGGGACTGGGTGACGACCGCGACCAACGCCTACGATCGCCACCTCTCAGGCCGCCCCTCGACGCCACCGAAACTCAAATCGCAATTCGAGCGCCGCTTTTCATCAACAACTGAGGATTTCTTATCGAAAAGCCGCGCACACTCAGACGATCACCACAGCAATCATCCGCACCAAGCAAAACGGCGCGAAAAACGCGCGCCGCCCAGGAAGTGATCGATCTGATGGCGATTGAGGCAGAGGACGGAAGCAGGCCTGCCGCTTTGCTGGTCGCATGGGCTGCAGCGATCGCCCACTTCGAGAGGGCCGGCGAAAGACCAAAACGCCAGACTGGGGCGCCCACGCCCATATACCGGCGGGCAACGTGATCTTGGCCGGCTAGTCCAAGGCCTCCATGCGCCGCACCTCGTCGAGGGACTCCAGCACCATGCGCCGGCCTTCGGCCTCGGCTGCTTCAGGATCGCCGGCGGCGATGGCGCGCGCAATCCTGCGCCAGCCGCCGGCCGAGCGCCGGCGTCGCGCGGCCGAATTCATGGGCGCCCACAGGATCGCCACTTCGCGCTCAAGCTCCTGGGAAAGTTCGGAGACGTAGGGCGCGGCGGCCAGGGTCGCGATCAGGTCGGTCAGCCGCCGGCGGGCGCGGATGTAGTCGCCGACCTGGGCGCTTTCGTCGGCGGCCACCTCGGCGAGCACCTCGGCGCCTTCAAGGATTGCAGCGACCAGAGCCGGCGGACGCTGCACGCGCTCGGCGGCCAGGCGCACGAAAAGCGCGCCGACCTCCGCGCGCAGTCGAAAGTGCGCCTCCAGGGCCTGGGCGTTCATCTGGGCGACGGTGGCGCCGGTTCGCGGCGTGATCACGACGAGCTTTTCACGCTCCAGGCGGCGCAAGGCCTCGCGTACGGGGCCGCGGCTGCACCCGAAGGCCACGGCCAGCGGTGCGGCCTTCAAGGCGTCTCCCGGCTTGAATTCGCCGGCCTGGATCCGCTCGCGCAGCGCGCTGGCGATCTGGCCCGGCAGCCCCTCCGGCATGCTTTCCGCCAGCGCCGCCAGGGGCGCGGTCGAGGTCAGGAATGAGTCCAGCCGCGTCGGCATTCTAGGCCAGCCCCAGAATGGCTCGCTGGAGCGAGACGCGCCGGAGCAGGTCGGTCAACCGATCTCCCGCCGCCGGTCTGGCGGCCTCGAGAGCCGCCTGCTCCTGGTTCAGGCGCTCCCAGGACGCGCGCCCTTCCGTCGCCGGCAGCGCGCCGGCCGACGCCTCCAGCAAGGGCGACAGTTGACGCCAGACCCGGTCGACCTCGCTCAGCGGCGCCTCGCGGCTGGAAATCACGCTCGCCCCACGCCGCTCGGGCGCGACCACGGCCCCAAGCGACTGCAGGCGACCGATCGCCTCGCGCGCGGCCGAATGGGTGCAGCCGCAGGCCTCGACGACCCATCTTTCCGGCAATCGCTCGCCAGGACGCAGCACGCCCGCGAGCACCGCCCGCAGGACCGCCTCGACCATCGGATCGAACGTCCCGCTGGCCGCGGGACCGTCATGCGCGCCGCCGGACAAGACGCCTCCTTCAAGCGGCCTAGAGCGGCCATGCGCGATCATCGCCGATTCTTCACCGCCACGCCGCCTCAGGCCAGCAGCGCCTGCACGGCGGTCAGCAGGGCCCGGCCGGTCGTGGCCACTTGCTCGGCGTCGACGCACCGCATGTCATCATTTGGCGAATGATGGAAGCGGTGCGCGCCAAGGACTCCGAACGCGCGAGGATAGCCCGCGGCAAGGATCTCGCCCAATTCGCCGCCCGCCCCGGCCTCGTCGCCATAGACCGCCTCGAGCCCCGGCTGGCCGGCGAAAGCGGTCCGCAGCGGCGCGACCAACTGCGGCCGCGCGACCAGGAAGCGCTGCGGGTCAACACTGGGCAGGGGCGCCAGCCGCCCCTCCGTCTCGTGCCAGTCCCGCGCCGCGAACGCCGCGCCGAGATGTACCCAGAGCGCCGTGACGTCCGGACGCGGCGTCAAGGCGCTGCGGAGGAACACCTCGCCGCCGTGATTTTCATACTCGTGCCCCGAGGTCGTCACGAACGTCAGGTCCAGCGGGCAGGCTCGGGCCGCCCATCGCGCCAGGCCCAGCCATGCGGCCAGCCCCCCGCCGCGCTCGCCCATGCAGCCGAACCACCCTGACCGGGGCGTCGAAACCACCAGTTCGCGCCCCGCTCCGCGGTCCAGGCGGCCGACCAGGTTGAAGGCTGACCGGCGCCCGCCCTCGCCCTCGATCCGCAAAGTCGCCCGCTCGCCCCTGGCGGCTGCGGCCGCCAGCAAGTCGCCTTCGCGCGATCCGACCGCCAGGATCGGAAACCGCTCGGCGGCGTCGGGCGCCGCATTCAATGCCAAGGCCTCGCCCGTCGGCCCCTCGGTGACCAGGACAAGGGCCCCGACGCCCTGGTCGGCGGCCGCTCTCACGACCTTGCCGACGGTCCCGGCATGCCGCGTCGACCACCGCCCGTAGGGCAGGCGCGCGACGGCGATCGCGCCGGTCGCAGCCCCCGCCCCGCGCCCGCTCTCCAGCCGGACAAGGCGTGCCGACAGCCCGCCGGCCGGCGTCCGCGTCACGGGCGCCTGGGCGAGCGGGGCCACCACGGTGTCGCCCAGCGCCAGACTGACCTGCCGCGCCTCGAAATACGGAACCTCGATGGCCTGACGAGCGACGTCAAAGCCCAGCCCTTGCAATTCGCCGGCGAGCCAGGCGCCCGACGCTTCGTCGCCCGCCCCACCTGAAGCCTTCAGGCCAAATCCCTCGTAGCGAGCCAGATCGACTTGGACCTGGCGGTTCGCAAACACATCGCCGGCGCCGGCCATAGCGCCCTCCAGGCTCATGGCGCCGATCCCCGCGCCCAGGATGACGTTGCGGCGGGTAGCCATGGCGAACTCCTCTGTCGCCGCGACCTAGGCGCAGCCTCTCAATAATGTCAATAATCGACAATCCTATTGAGAAAGGTTCCGAATGCGCACGCAGCTGATCGCCCTCGCCGCCCTATTCTCGGCCGCCGCCCCGGCCCTGGCCGCGCCCCCCGACTGCAAGGCGCTCAGCGCCTATTCGGAGGCCCGTGACGGCCTGAGCCTGCTGGTCCTGATCGACGGCCGACTGGTGTGCGAGGCTTACGCGCAAGGCACGAGCGCGACGACGCCGCTGCCGCTCTATTCCGGGACCAAGAGCCTCGTCGCGTTGATGGCCGCCGCGGCCGTCGACGACGGGCTCTTGGCGCTGGATGAACCGGCGGCCGACACGCTGGACGAATGGCGACAGGACCCGGACAAGTCGCGCGTCACGCTGCGCCAGCTGCTGGCCATGTCATCGGGCCTGCCCAGCCGGATCGGCGAAGTCCCAACCTATGCCGCGGCGGTCGCAGCGCCGTTCAACGCCGCCCCCGGCCAGCGCTTCCAGTACGGGCCTGCGCCGTATCAGGCGTTCGGTGAGATCATGCGCCGCAAGCTGGCGGCCAGCGGCCAGGCCTCCGATCCCCTCGCCTATCTGGAGCGCCGGGTCCTGCAGCCGGCCGGCGCGGTCGCAGCGGCCTGGAGGCGGGGCGCCGACGGCCAGGCCATGATGCCCCAGGGCGCGGCGATGACCGCGCGCGACTGGGCCAAGATCGGCGAACAGGTGCGCGCCCGACGGGCGGCCTATGGCGAACTCTTCGTACCGTCGGAGACCAACCGCGCCTACGGCGTGGGCTGGTGGCTGCCCAATCGCGGGCCCGGCGCCGTCACGGCGAGTTCGGACCTTGGGGAAGGCGGCGAGGCCATCCCCCGCGACCTGGTGATGGCGGCCGGAGCCGGCGATCAGCGGCTCTACGTCATCGCCTCGCACAAGCTCGTCGTCGTCCGCCAAGCCCGTCTGCGCGCAGGGAGCCGCTGGTCGGACGCGGAGTTCATCCGCCTCGTCCTCAAGACGCCAGCCTCATAGTGTCGATTATTGACACTTTACGATCAGGCGCATACACGCCTTCCAGTCGCCCGAGAGCGACCCAGGACAATTTGGGGGATGACGTCGATGATCAGCTACAAAGCGGCCGCCCTGGCCTGCGTCAGTGCCGTTTCGCTGCTCGCGGGAGAAGCGGCCGCCCAGGCCGAGCGGCAGGAGCCGGCGGAACTGGGCGAAGTGGTGGTCACCGCCCGCCGCCGCGAAGAGCGCCTGATCGATGTTCCGGTGGCCGCCTCGGTCGTATCGGCCGCGACCCTGGTCGACCGCGGCGGCGCGGGCTCCACGGGCGAACTGCTGGCCGGCCAGCCCAGCGTGCGCTTCAACAACCTGACCTCGTCGATCACCTCCGAGGTCTCGATGCGCGCCTCGTCCACCGCCCGGGCGACCAACGGCGATCCCAGCGTCGGCCTCTATCGCAACGGCGCCTACATCGGCGGCGGCGGCATCGGCGGGCGCAACTTCGCGCGGCTGGACACCTTTGACATTGGCCGCGTCGAGGTGCTGCGCGGCACACAAGGCGCCCTCTATGGGCGAAACGCCGTCGGCGGGGCCGTCAACATCGTCTCGGCCCGCCCGGAATTCAGCGACGGCGGGTTCATCGACGCCAAGTACGGGTTTGAAACCCAGCGCGCCCAGGTGCAGGCGGCCCTCAACCTGGCCGCCAGCGACGAACTGGCCTTCCGGTTCGGCGCCGACTACGTGAACCAGAACGACGGTTTCTTCTACAACCCCGTCAACGACGTCCACTTCGACCAGGAAGAAGGCCTGGGGCTGCGCGCCCAGGCGCGCCTGGCCAAGGGGCCGGCCGACATCACCCTGCTGGTCGAGAACCAGCAGCTCACCACCCCGACCATCACCTACCAGATCGCCATTCCGGCCGGCTCGCCGGGTTTTCCCGGCGGCTACATCCAGGACCAGTTCAGCTATCCCTGGAACACCGCCCCGCTGGCCAAGCAGAACATCAGCGCCGCCATGCTGTCGGCGGAGATCGATCTCGGCTGGGCCCAGCTCAGTTCCACCAGCGCCTTCCGGGTTCGCGAGTCGATGTATGCGCTCGACAGCGACGGGGTGAATCCGCAGGAGCTCGCCCGCGCCCGCGCCGCGGGCCAGGTCGGCCCCGCCACCCCCATCGATCCCAATGGCGCGGCGGTCACCGCCGACCGCACCAAGACGCTCAGCCAGGATCTGCGGCTCTCCGGCCAGGCGCTGGACGGCCGACTCGACTGGCTGGCCGGAGCCGAGGCCATGACCCAGGAGAGCCGCTACTCGGTCACCCTGGCTCGTACGCCCACGGCCGCCGCGCCCTCGACCGGCACGGTGGAATCGGCGGTCCAGAATTACGATTCCTGGGCCGCCTACGGCGCACTCACCTATGACCTGACCAGCGACCTCAGCCTGACGGGCGAACTGCGCTACACCTCCGACGACAAGAGCCTGACCTCGCGCCTTCGCGACCGGATCACCAACCAGCTGACCGGAGGCCCGGCCCGGATCATCGACGGGACCAGCTCACCAGAGAACCTCTCCTACAACGCCACGGCGTCCTACCGCCTGCCGATGAACCTGCTGGCCTACGCCAAGGTCGGCACGAGCTATCGGGCCGGCGGCTTCAACCGTAACCTCGGCGACCTGCGCCAGCCGGTCACCATCCCGGTCGCCTACGACGACGAGACCTCGCGCAGCTACGAGCTCGGCCTCAAGGGCGCGCCCCTGCCGAACCTCTACGTCGCCGTGGCCGGCTACCGCACCGACCTGACCGACATGATCGCCCAGCTCGACAACGGCTGCCGGGTGACCAATCCGGTCTGCCCGGTGGCCGCGACCGCCTTCCTCACCAATGCCGGCGACGCCCGCTCGTGGGGCCTCGAAGCCGAGCTGACCACCCGCTACGACCTCGGCGACGGACAACTGCGGCTTTCACTGAACGGCTCGCGCCAGGGCGGCGAGGTGACCTCGGGTCGCTACACCAGCCTGTCGCTTCCGCAAACGCCGGACTGGCTCGCCTCGGCCGAAGCCAACTATCGCGTTCCGGTCGCCGGCTTCGAGGCGTTCGGCAACCTCGCCTACAACGCCCAGTGGGGCGGGGTCCAAGAACTCAGCGTCACCACCCCGAAGCTCTCGGACTTCCAGGTGGTCAACGCCCGGCTCGGCGTCGACTTCGGCAAGGTGCAGCTCGCGGCCTATGTCGACAACCTCTTCGACAGCGTCTTCATCGTCGCCCAGGACCCGACGATCCGCCGCTACAGCCGCCCGCGCGTCAGCGGCCTGCAGTTGCGCTACAGCTGGTGAGGGCAGATCGGCGTCGTTTCCTGGCGCGGGCGGGGGCGGCCTGGGCGGCGCCCCCGTCAGCGTCCTGGGCTGAGCCCTCCAGCCTGCGCACGGCCGCTCGGGAGCTCGCGCTTTATGGCCTGCCGCTCATCGAAATGGCCGGCACGCGCGGGCGGGCTTTTCGCAACGGCCTGGTCGCCAACCGCTTCCGCCACGTCCGCAAGCTGACCGACGCCCGGAGCCAGACGGTCACCCAACCGAACAACGACACGCTCTACTCCTCGGCCTGGCTGGACCTGTCGGCCGGTCCGGTTCGGATCACCCTGCCCGACGCCGGCGAACGATACGTCTCGCTGGCGCTGATGGACATGTTCACCAACAACTTCGCCGTGCTCCACGCTGGGACGGCGCATGAGGTCATCGTCATCGGACCGCACGCGCCAGGCCGACCCGGCGCCATCCGCGCGCCGACCAACTGGGTCTGGGCGCTCGGCCGGACGCTTGTCGCCGGCCCCGCAGACCTGCCCGCCGCTCATCTCGTCCAGGACGGCCTCGTCGCCGAAGGCGCGTCTGACCGCCGCGTCGTCGGCGCGCCGCTTCGCACAGCCCCGTGGCCGGAGTACTTCGCAGGCGTTCAGGCGCTGCTGGCCGACACGCCCCCGCCGAGCATCGACGGGCCTTTGACAGCCGCGCGCGCCGCCGGGTTGACCGCGGCCGGCGCCTTCGACCCACGGCGCTTTTCGCCCGAGCAAGGCGCGCAAATCGCGGCCGGCCTCGCCGATGCTCTAGAGATCGCCGGCCGCGGCGACGAGGCCGGCGAGCGGCGCGGCGGCTGGCTCTACCCCAAGCCGAACCTGGGACGCTTTGGCGACGACCATCGATACCGCGCCCAGATCGCGCTGAGCGGCCTGGCCGCGCTGCCCGTCAATGAGGCGCTCTACCTGCGCGCGCTTTCGCCTGACGGCCGCGGGGAAATCGACAGTCGACGTCCCTGGAAGCTGACGCTCCGCAAGGGGGCGCTGCCGCCCGTCGACGGCTTCTGGTCGCTGACCATCTACGAGGTCACCCCGCAAGGGCAGGCCTTCCTGATCGACAATCCCCTGCAGCGCTATGCGATCGGCGACCGCTCGCCCGAACTCGCCGGCGCCAAGGGGGACGTCGACATCCTCATTTCTCCCGACGCCCCCGCCGGCGGGTCGGAGCAGATCTGGCTCCCCGCCCCGAGATCGGGCCGCCCGTTCCTGTTGAGCTTCCGCGCCTACCGGCCCAAGCCGGCGATGCTCCATATGGACTTTCGCCTGCCCGAACTCAGGCCGGCCTAGAGGCGGCGGCATCGCCACACGCCCGACCACGCAGCGCAGGTCGCAGGTTGTCCCGCCGAGGCCGGCGACACGATCGATCGTCAATCAGCCTCGAACAAATAGCGCCCGGATCTGAGCTCGAATATCCAGTGATCGTCTTCCCTTCCGATCGACCTGGCACGGGCGAACACGGACGCTCCGATTTCCCGAGCGACCGCTCCGGACTTCACGGGCATGCAAAGCCGGGCGGACACGTTCGGCGGAATGGTCACGCCAAGCGATAGACGCCCGTCTGGCCGTTGGCGCCAGTCAGTCGAAATTCTTCCGCGGACGCTGTCATAGTATCCCCCGCCCCGCCGCACGCGCGGGTCGATCAGCGGACAAATCCGCACGCGGCGGAAACCGGGTTCCAGGGGCGCGATCCCGGCGACGCGCCGAAAGAGAAAGCCGCCGACAGAGGCCAGTGCATAGTGATTGCGCGATGAGCTTCGCGGGCGGTTGTCGCTGTTCCAGGCTTCCCAGATCGCGGTGGCTCCTTGAGCCGCCATATAGCCCCAGGATGGATAGTCCTTGCGCAGGAGAAGGCTGTAGGCCTGCTCGGCGTAACCGGTATCGGCCAGCACCTCGAGGCTTTGGCTGGTTCCCATCACGCCGGTCGACAACGCTCCGCCACGGCGCACGATATCATCGGCCAGATTCCTGGCGGCCGCCGCGCGCAGCTCATCGGGGATGAGCTGATGGAACAGAGACAGGACATATCCCGTCTGGCTGCCGTTGCCGATCACGCCGTTGTCCTGGACGAAATTCCGACGGAACGCCGCGACGATTTCGGAGCGCAGATCGCGGTAATGCGCCGCCTCGGCCTCTCGCCCCGTCGCGTCCGCCATCTCGCCCATGCGCCCGGCGGCGGCGGCCCACAATGCGGTGGCGACGAGGTCCTTTGGCGTCGTCGGCTTGCCCGGATTGTCGTTGTCGGAATCGACCGACAGCCAGTCTCCGAGATCGCGCCCGCGGCCGTTTCGCCAGACGAAATCGGAATTGTCTCGCCCGATCGCCTCGCAGAAGCGCGCCATCGCAGTCCAGTTGGCCTCGATCACCCCGGTGTCGCCGTAGTGCCGCCATGCGACCCAGGGCAGCGTCACCCCGCCATCACCCCAGCCGGGGGTGGATGACTGAGCCCCGTTTCCCGTCTCCGCGCGCCCCGCGCTTGCCGGCGCGGAAGGAGGCAGCCGCGCGGCCGGCGCGAAGTCTGGAAAGGCGCCGCCGGCCGCCTGCCCGTCACGAATGTCGGTCATGAAACGCCGGGTAAAGGCGGCGACATCCATATTGAACGCCGCCGTGTCCCAAAACATGTTGGCGTCGCCTAGCCAGCCCAGCCGCTCCGAGCGCTGCGGGCAATCGGTGGGGATGCCCATGAAATTGGAGCGCTGCGTCCACAGGATGCTCCGCTGGAGCCGTTCTATGTCAGGCTGCTCGATGGCAAGGCCGCCCGTGAAAGCCAGATCGCTGTGGACGACGACGCCCTCCAGGTCTCGCAGGTCGGGCGTCCCCGGGAACCCGGTGACCTGGACGTAGCGAAAGCCGTGATAGGTGAAGTGCGGCTCGAACACCTCCTCGCCGCCGTCGCCCCGCAGGATGTAGGTGTCGGTCGCCTTGGCCACGCGAAGGCTCGAGCGATCGACAAGGCCGTCAGGCCCCAGCAGTTCGGCGAACGCGAGTTCAACCTTTTCGCCCCGTGCGCCGTTCACGCGAAGGCGGCACCAGCCAGCGAAATTCTGCCCGAAATCGAAGACGTGGACGCCTGGCTCCGGCCGGGAGACCACACGCGGCGACAGGACTTGCCGGCGCCGGATGGGCGGGCTGACCTGCGCGCTGAGCGCTATGCCCGGCGACGGCGTTTCCGCGATCCGCCACCAGTGCGCATCGTCGAACCCGGGAGTCGACCAGCCGGGCTGAGCCAGCCGCGCGTCATAGGTTTCACCGTCGTAGATTTCCGAAGCGATGATCGGCGATCGGGCGCCGCGCCATTCCCCGTCCGAAGCGACAACTTCCCGCGATCCGTCGGCATAGGTGAGATCCAGCTGCAGGATCAGGCTGCGGGGATGCGCCGCCCACGGATAGCGCCCGGCGAATACGGAATAGCTGGCGTACCAGCCGTCCCCGACCATCGCACCGATGACATTGTCGCCCTCGCGGATGCGGTCGGTGACGTCGATCACCCTGTAGTTGGCTCGTTTTCGGAAGTCGGTGCTCTCCGGAGCGAGCACGGCGTCGTCGGCCGGCTTCCCATTGAGGTACGGCTCGTAGGCGCCAAGCGCCGTCACATAGAGGCGGGCTCGCGCGACCCGGCTCCTGGCCCTAAAGCGGCGACGCATAAGGATCGCCGGCTGCGGCGGCCAGGGGTGCGAACGCGGCGCGGCCACCGGCGCTGCAGGCGACCAGCGCCGGTCGTCATGCTCGGGCATGTTCCAGTCGGCCGCCGCCTCGGCCGAGGATTTCCATTGGGCCTGGCCAAGGCGCATCACGCCGCCATCGGCCAGCCTCACCTTGATGAAGCAGGCGAGCGCGGAGGCTTCCGCTCCAAGGAGCTTGGCCATGAAGGGCGCCGGCGTACCGACCGCGACCGCGATGACATGGCTGCCCGCCGACAGCGCCACGACCAGCTTCGCTGCGGGCCTGGGTCCATTGGCGCCGGCCGAGGTCGGAACCGGAACCGGCGCGCCGTCGACCCAGCATTGCGCGTCGGCATATGTCGCCAGCAAGATCGTCGCCTCGCCCGGCTGGTCCAGCGACAATCGCATCCGATACCTGGCCGGCGCGCCCTCGGACGTCGGCGCGCCCGTCACCCAATCGAAACCGGCCAGACGATCGTCGCGCAGCTCCGCGTCTTCCGCCGCCAGCCAGCGCGCCGCGCCCCAGTCGCCCGCGTCGAGAAGGCCCATCTCCCAGCAGCTTCCGGCGCTGTAGGGGATCACGGCGCCGGCTTCGTCCCATATCCGGACCCGCCAATGGCATGCGTCACGCGAGGCGAGCGGCGAGCCGCCATAGGCGATGGCCACCGACTCCGCCGACGACACCCGGCCGCTGTCCCACAAATCGGCGACCCCGGCCTCGAGCGCGTTCGAACTGCTGGCGACCTGAATTTGGTAGGCCGACTGCGCGGCGCCCCGGCGGCTCGACTCCAGCCGCCACGACAACAGCGGCTGGGCCGTTTCCACACCCAGCGGCCGTTCGACATAGTCGGTGCGCAACCCGACGATGCGGATCTCCGACCGGTCACGCGCCGTCGCCGCAAGGGGCGCCGACGCCGCGGCGGTGGCCCCGACCGCACCGAGAAGCTTCCGGCGGCTGATGTCGAGCGTCACCGCGCTGGGCTCACGGATGCGGGTCATTGGCCGAAGCTGTACCTCAGCCGGACGCCGACCATCCGCGGCTCTCCGTAGTTGACCGTCGTGAACCCCTGGGTCGAATAGAGCACCTGACCGCCGTTGGTGTAGACCTTGTTCGCGGCGTTGGTGACGTAGATCGACGCGCCCAGCGCCGAGCCGCCGATATCGTTCCAGTCCAGCGTGAAGTTCAGGAGCCCGTAGCTGGGTTGAAACGCCATCGCCGCCGGGACCAGGTTCGCCGGTGTTCCGACCATCGTCCGCGAGGTCTCGCTTTGCCAGTCCCAGCGGCCGGAAAGCGAGATCGTCCCCATGCCCGCGGCCAGCGGCGCCTCGTAGTGCGCGTTGATCCCGTAGGTGAATTCCGGACGGGTGTAGAGAACCGTCCGCCGAAGCGCCGCGCCATCGACGCCTGCCTCGAAGGACGTGTAGTCGAAGTTCAGCCATGCGGCGTAGGCGCCGATCGACAGGTTCTCGGTCGGACGGATCGCACCCTCGAACTCGGCCCCCCAAACCCGCGCGCCCGCGGAATTATTGGTGATCGCATAGGCCGTCGGCTGGCCCGGCGCGCCGGCCACCGACTGCGAGCCCTGAATGCTGCTGTAGTCCTGATGATAGATCGCCGCGTTCGCCCTGACCGGTAGGTCGCCGGCGCGGAAGTCGGACTTGAGGCCCAGTTCGACGTCGGTGACGTATTCCGGCCCGTAGTTCAGCAACGCCGGCGTCGGCGCCTGGTTGTTGAAGCCGCCGGTTTTGAACCCGCGCCGCGAGGCGAGATACACCATCGAGCTTCTGCCGAAGCTGTAGTCCAGCCCCAACGTCCAGGTCGGCGCACGGAACGTGGCCTCGCGCACCGTCACCGTGCAGGGGCTAGTGGTGCACGTCCCATTGCCGTCGACCGCCTGCGTCTCCTGATGCGGCCGGTCCCAGGTATAGCGGCCGCCGGCCGTCACCTTCAGCCCGTCGAGGACTGACGAGAGATCATAGGTCGCCTGGGCGTAGACCGCCGTGCTCTTGTCGCGCGTCTTGACGCTGACGGCGCCGGCCTTGCCGTAGGAGACGGTCTGGAACGTCGCGAACGGCGTCGGATTGTTCGAATGATACAGGCCGCCGACCCAGGTCAGCCGATCGCCCAGCGAGTTCCCCTGCAACTGCGGCTCGAAGGTGTAGAGCTTCTGCTTGCTGGGGTCGATGACCGCAGTGAAGCGGTTGTAGATCGGAAACTGATTTCCGTCGTAGTCGACCGTCCGATCCGATGCCGCATCAGTAAAATTGAAGATGTTTCGGAAGGTTACGTCGTCGGACAGGTCGATCGAGGTGATGTTCGTCAGGCTCGTGAGGCGGGATCTCGTGAACGTGTCGATATCAATGGGGATCTGACGGCGGATGCCGAGCTTCTGCTGCGCCTCGAACTGAGCCACCAGCTGCGGATAGGCCTTTGCAGCGCGCCCCGATGGATCGAGGGCGAGCAGCAGCGCGGACGAACCGTTGTTGCGCGACTTGTAGTGGCTGACGATCAGTTCGTTCCTGAAGCCGTCGGTCGGTTTGAAGGTCAGGCTCCCGCGCACCGCCCAGAAGTTTCGGTCGTCGAGGTCGAGGCCGTCCGGGTGGCTGGGCGTGGCCATGGTTTGCGTGTAGCCGTCGCGCGCCTGTGCGTTCACCGCGATGCGGGCGAGCAATTTGTCCTCGACCAGCGGAAGGTTGAGCGCGCCGCTGATCTCACGATTGTTGAAGCTGCCGTAGCCGAGCGACAGATCCCCGCCGAACTCGTTCCCCGGACGTTTCGATTGAAACAGGATGGCGCCGCCGGTGGTGTTGCGCCCGAACAACGTCCCTTGCGGCCCCTTGAGAACCTGGATGTTCTCCAGGTCGTAGAACAATCCCGGACCGCCGACGGTCGAACCCGTGCCGGAGCCGGCGTTGTAGGGGATCAGCGCTTCGTCGAAATAGATGTTCACCGATCGCTGCCCCCGGATGCCGAGGATCAGGTAGTCCTGGAACAGGCCCATCATGCTGAGCGAGGGCGTGATCGCCTGGAGCGCGCGGAAATCCTGGACGTTGGCGCGCCGGATCTGCTCTGCGGAAAATACCGTGACCGACAAGGGAACGCGCTGAGCGCTCTCCTCCCGCCGACGCGCCGTGACGACGACCTCGCCGAGGTCGGCGGAAGGGTCGCCCTCCGCGCTGGCCGCCTCGCCGGCGGCTTCAGGCCGCGTGTCGCTGACGATCGGCGCAGCGCCGGCCGCTCCATGCGGAGCATCCGCCTCAATGGCGCCGTCGCCAGGTGTCGCGGCATAGGCATATGCGGGCGATAGGATGGAAACAGCCGCCGCGGCGGCCATGAAAGCTTGTTTGGACGTCACTGGGGTGCCCCTCTTGCTGAGCCCCCTGTTAGCGCGCCATCCTAACGCTTATATGACATCGGTTATCCTACAACCGGATAACTGAGGAGATGTCCGCCGCCAACCGCGCGCCGACGCTTGGAGATCGTGCCCGAATTGCATTGCAGGACGACAATATGTAGGGCCCTGAGGCGGCGTCAGACGGCGCTGCTGCGCCGAACGGCCGCGACAGCGGACTCCCTGCGTTGCTGACCTCCCGCCGCCTGGCCGCCCGTCGGCCCCGACGCCGAAACGACGACGCTTGCGTCAGCGCGACAGAGTTGAAAGCCTCGCCCGAGGACAGGACGACGACATGAAATTCAGCGTGCCCGAACGATCGCCGCGCCTCCCCGCCCAGGTCGCCAACGCGATCATGGAGGAAATCCGGGAGGGGCGGATCAAGCCCGGCGACAGGCTGCCGACCGAGCAGTTTCTGGTCCAGCACATGGGCGTAAGCCGAAACGTCGTGCGGGAGGCCATGGCCCAGCTTCGCGCCGTCGGCGCGGTGTACTCACGACAGGGGATCGGCACCATCGTCGCCGATCCCTCGGCCTCCGCAGGACCGTCGCTTCAAATCCCGCAACTGGATTCCCAGGCGCTTAATCAGGCCTACGAGATCAGGGCGATCCTGGAGACGAAGGCCGCCGGCTTGGCCGCCTTGCGGGCGAGCCCCGAGCAGATCGCCGAGATATCCGACACGCTGCACCGCATGGACGACGAGCGCTGGGAAGCGTCCGGCGTCGACGCCGATATCGACTTTCACCTCGCCATCGCCCGCGCATCGGGGAACGTCTTCATCGCCGACACGATCAAGTCCCTCGTCGTGCCGATGCGGCAAACCGTGGTCACCACGCTGCGGCGTTCAGGGACCCTGGTCGGCGAGATCAAATCGATCACGGTCAGGGAGCATACCGCGATCCGCGACGCGATAGCCTCCGGCTCGGCCGAAACCGCGCGGCGCGCGATGGCGCACCACATCTGCAACGCCGCGGCGCGTCTTGGTTACGACCTGTCGATGCTCGATCACTGACGGTCGTGGCGCTCGGCCAGGTTCGCGCTGGAGCCGTGGCGCTCCAGCGGAACCCGTTCCAGAATCTCCAGGCCCATCGGCCGGATGGGCTCCACGTCCATCTCAGTGCGCCTGATCGACCGGCCGGCCTTGCCCTCATGGGCGTCCCAGGCGCTGTTGACGATGTAGGCGTAGAGCGCCTCGGCGTTGGCGTCCGGCATGTCCTCGGCGTGGTGCTGCATCTGCGCGCCATTGCCGAGCAAGGCCCAGTCGGTGTTCCGCGGCGCCCGCTCCGAGCATCCCGCGATCGTCAGGCCCAAGGCCGCAACGACGCCGACCGCCGAGACGCCGGGCCGTGCTCTTGAGCTTTCGATACCCAAGGAGCAGCGAGCAGGCCCCGCTTCACGTCACCGCCCCGGATTCCACAGGTAGGGACGTCCCGCCTTGTCGGCGGCCGCTTTGGCGGGGCTGTCGGGAAAGGCGCCGTTCAGCCGATCCGGACGGTCCGGGGCGACCTGCCACTGCTGCGGGAACTCGGCGGCCTTCGGGCCGTCCTTGTCGCGCCAGACGACGCCGGCGCTGTAGCGGTAGCTGTAGGGGATCACATGCTCGGCCTTGTCGTTGGCCAGCCGAGCGAACAGCCGCCCGCGCAGGTCGATCTTGGCCTGCAAGTACTCCGGATCGTCGATGAGATTGGTCATCTCCTCCGGGTCCTTGGAGAGGTCGTAGAGTTCCTCCAGGTCCCAGATCCCGTGGTACTGGATGTACTTCAGCTTGCCGTGCTCGATCGCGAAGGTGGTCGGGGTCTGCGGGAAGGTCCATTCCCAGTAGTACTCGTAGACGAAATCGTCCTCGACCCAATCCTTGGCCGCGACCTGGCCGGTGGCGACCGGCAGGATGCTGCGCCCCTCGAACTGCGGCGGGGCCTTGGCGCCCGCGACGTCCAGCAGGGTCGGAGCGACATCCAGGTTGCGCACCCGCGCCTCATTGACCGCGCCCTTCGGCAGCAGCCCCGGCGCATAGGCGACCATCGGCACCTTTACGGACGGCTCATAGGCGTTGCGTTTGTCGATCAGCCCGTGCTCGCCCATCAGGAAGCCGTTGTCGCTCATGAAGACTATGAGCGTGTTCTTCTCCAGGCGGTGCTTGCGCAGGTAGTCGAGCGTGCGTCCGACGCTGTCGTCCACGGCGCTGAGCGTGCGGTAGTAGTCGCGGAAGTAGTCGGCGACGTCGCGGCTGGAATGATAGGCGAAGTCGACGCCGTGCCAGCTGTTGCGTTGGTTCTGCACCCACATCGGCTTGCCCGCCCGGTTCTCGGGCGTGTCGACGGCGCTGGCCGGCAGCTTGATGTCGAGGTCCTTGTACTGGCCTGCATGGCGCGGGGCCGGCTTGGCGTCGGAATGCACCGCCTTGTGGGACATGTAGATGAAGAACGGCTTGGATTTGTCGCGGCCGTGATCGAGCCATTCCAGCTGGTAGTCGGTCAGCTCGTCGGTGATGTAGCCCTTCTGCGGCACGGCCTTCCCATCGACGTTCAGGGTCTGGGTCTGGCCGGCGGCGACCTGCTGGGGCGACAGGCCGTCGGTCGGGAAGTAGGTCCCCTGCCCCTTGAAGCTGACCCACTTGTCGAAGCCCGCTCGCGGGCCGTCGGTGGACGAGCCCATGTGCCACTTGCCGAAGAAGGCGGTCTGGTAGCCGGCCTCCTGCAGGTACTTCGGGAAGTAGGTCAGCCCGGCTTCGGACGAATTGTTGTTGTCGACGATGCGGTGATTGCGGGTCGTCTGGCCGGTCAGGATCGTCGCGCGACTGGGAGAGCACAGCGACGACGTCACCACCGCGTTCGGGAAGTAGACGCCGTTCCTGGCCAGGTAGTCGATGTTCGGCGTCTTCAGCTCCGGGGTCTTGAAGCCCATGGCGTCGAACCGCAGGTCGTCCACCAGGATGAAGACGATGTTGTAGGGCGCCGGCGTCGCGGCCTGGGCCGCCAGCGGAATCGAAGCGGCGGCCAGAGCCGCGGCTCCCACACGGGCGAAGGTGGAGATCATGCGCGATTGTCCTGACTAGCTGGTGAACCTTCGGTATGCCGCCCCGGAGACAACGTTGTCAATTTGTTGTCGACTTGGACTCTATGTCAGCGGCGACCGCCCACGCGACCGCGCATTGCCTTGCATTGCCCGAAAGCTCGAATACTCAGGACCTGAAGGCAGCCGACAAGAGACTCATGAGCCAGACCTCGCCGCCCGCCCGCAGGCCAACGATCAAGGAGGTCGCCAAGCTGGCCGGGGTCTCGTTCAAGACCGTGGCCCGCGTCGTCAACAACGAGCCCAGCGTCACGGCCGAGCGCCGCGAGGCGGTTCACAAGGCGATGACCATGCTCAACTACGCGCCGAACGTTTCGGCGCGGCAGCTCGCCAGCAAGCGCTCCTATCTGTTGGCCCTGGTGTTCGGTGGCGGCGGCCTCGACAACTTCGCCAGGGCGCAGACCGGGGCCATCCGCCGTTGCCGCGAGGCCGGCTACCAGCTGATCGTTGAAGAGGTCGTGCCCGGCTCCGAGACCGAGGTCGCCACACGACTGCACAGCGCCCGCGTCGATGGCGTCATCGTGCTCCCGCCGCTCTCCTTCCACCCTCCCCTCCTGGAGGCGCTTCGCGAGCGCGCCCTCCGCTACGCGCTGATCTCGCCGGACGGCGGCGATCCCATCGCCTCAAGCGTCGGCCTCGACGACAAGCTGGCCGCCGAGCAGATGACCTCGCGGCTCATCGCGCTCGGACACCGGGACATCGGATTCATCTCCGGCGGCGATCGGCGCGCCTCGACCTATCGCCAGATCGGCTATCGCGCGGCGCTCGAGACGGCGGGCATTCCGCTGCGCCCTGACCTGGAGGCCGAGGGCGACTTCAGCTTCAAGAGCGGCGAAGCCGCCGCGCGCCAGCTCCTCGGCGGCCCCGTGCGGCCAAGCGCGATATTCGCGGCTAACGACGGCATGGCGCTCGGCGTCATGGTCGCGGCGGCGCGCCTCGGACTTCGGGTGCCCGAGGATCTCTCGGTGGCCGGCTTCGACGACATGCCCTACGCCAAGCTGGTCTGGCCGGAACTGACGACCGTTCGCCGTCCCTTGCGCGAAATGGCCAGCACCGCCGTCGATCTGCTGCTGGAGCCCGAGGACGGCCGAGCGCCGCACCACGTCGTCCTGGACTTCGAGCTGATCGAGCGCGGCTCGACCATGCAACGGACCGCGCCATGAGCGCCCCGCGCGGCATGCGCCGCCTGGACGGGGGTGAGTTCGTGATGGGTTCGGAGCGGTTCTACCCCGAGGAGCGCCCGCTGCGGCCGGTCCGCGTCGACCCGTTCTGGATCGACGAGACCCCGGTCACCAACCGGCAGTTCGCCGCCTTCGTCCGCGCCACAGGCCACCGAACCCTGGCCGAGATCCCGCCCGATCCGAAGGATTATCCGGGCATGCCGCCCGAGATGGCGCGCGCCGGCTCGCTCGTCTTCCAGCCGACCGCCGGGCCGGTCTGGACGGGGGATCCGAGCCAATGGTGGGAGTTCAAGTTCGGGGCCTTCTGGCGCCGGCCGCTGGGGCGGCCAGGCCCGATGGCGCTCGACGATCACCCCGTGGTTCACCTCGCCTACGAAGACGCCGCCGCCTACGCCGAATGGGCCGGCAAATCGCTGCCCACGGAAGCCGAATGGGAGTTCGCCGCCCGCGGCGGCCAGACCTCCGAGTTCGCCTGGGGCGACGAACTGGCGCCCGGCGGGGCTATGCTCGCCAACTACTGGCAGGGCGAGTTCCCCTGGCGCAATTCCAAGCTCGACGGCTGGGAGCGGACCTCCCCGGTCGGCAGCTTCCCGCCCAACGGCTACGGGCTGTCCGACATGATCGGCAATGTCTGGGAGTGGACCTGCGACTGGTACGCCGACGCTGGCGACCTTGTCCCGGCAAGCCCGTGCTGCGCCCCGAAGGGCGGGATCATGGAGGCGAGCCACGATCCGGCCACGCCCCAGGTCATGATCCCCCGAAGGGTCATCAAGGGCGGCTCCCACCTGTGCGCCGAATCCTACTGCCAGCGCTATCGGCCGGCCGCCCGCCACCCGCAGGCGATCGACTCGTCCACCAGCCACATCGGCTTTCGCTGCGTGGTCCGGGACTGAGAAAAATGGCGGGCGCTCCGGAAAGCGCCCGCCAGGTGGGGAAACCCTAGAACTTCATGCCCAACGTCACGCCGTAGAGCCGCTCGGCGTCGCGCGGGATGTAGGCGCCCACCTCATTCGGAAACTGCGGACTGGCCAGGGTCGTGTTGTGGCCCATGCCGACGTAGTAGGTCTCGTCCAGCAGGTTGCGCACGAACAGGGTGGCGCTCAGCCCGCGAACCACGTCACGCACCCCAAAGCTCAGATTGACCATGGTGTAGGCGTCTTGCCGCAGCAGCGGATCCTGCTCGACCGCGAATTGCTGCTCGGTCTGGTAGGTGACGTCCGCCTGCACGAAACCCGACCAGTCGCTCCCGGCGAACTCCCGTTCGTACCTCGGCGACAGGCTCAATCGCCATTCGGGCGTGCTGGGCAGGCGCCCGTCCCGGATGTCCTGCCTCGGCGCCCCGGTCACCAGGACGCCGGCGGCGTTCGGCAGGCGCGCGCGATAGCAGGTGTTGGTCGGGAAATCGCCCGTCAGCACCGGCGCATTGAGCTGGAACTGCAGCGGACAGTTCAGGCCGTCCACCTCGATCACGGCCTTGGTATAGGTCAGTGATCCCGACAGCGAGAAGTTCTGGCTCGGCCGCCAGTCCCCTTCCAGTTCGAAGCCCTTGGTCGTCGTCGACCCCGCGTTGGTCTGGACGTACTGGATCACCCCCGTCGTCGGATCGGAACGGTTCGCCTGGATCTGCAGGTCCGTGTACTTGGCGTAGTAGACCGCCAGGCTGAACGTCAGACCCGCTTCCGGCAGCCGCCCCTTCAAGCCCGCCTCGTAGGCGTCGACATGCTCGGGCATCACCGGCGGGTCGTTGACGAAGTCCTCGGTCATCTCGGTGCCCAGGCCCAGGCCCTTGTAGCCCCGGGCATAGGTCGCATAGGCCTGCATGTCGGGGCTCAACCGATACTGCAGGCCGATCTTGCCGGTCGCCGCCGTATCGTCTGCGGTCCGGGTCCCGATCGAACGGGTTCCGGTCGGCCCCTGTAGAGGCAGGTCGCCAGGGTTCAGCTGCAAGCCCGGCCGATTGCCGATCACCGTCACTTCCTCGCGCTGCACGCGCGCGCCGGCGATGAGCTTCAGGTTCTCGACCAGCTCGAACTCGGCCTGGCCAAAGGCGGAGATGTGGTCGCTCTTGAGCTTGGCGCTGTGATAGCCCGAGCGCGTGACATAGGTCGCGCAGGGCTGGCCGAGGACCAGGCCCGTTCCCGTGCAGGTGTCGATCGCGCGCTTGAAGTCGCGATGGATCAGCACGTCCGAGTAGTAGAGGCCGGCGACGTACGACAGCCGCTGGCCGGGATTGTTGGCGATCCGCAGCTCCTGGCTAAAGTTGCCGATGTCGACCGGGCCGTCGTTGACGCTGAAGCGCGAATTGCCGTTGCTCGGCTGCGACCCGAGATAGATCGGCCGCGGCGTGTAGAGGCCATCGACATCGATCTGGCCGTGCTCCTTGTACTGCTGATATGCGCTGAGCGAGGTCAGCGTGCCCCAGCCCAGATCGTAGTTCGCCTCGAGGGAGACCATCGCCTGGTTGGTCTTCGAAAGCGTCTGGACGTCCGAGCTGATCGAGCGATTGCTGGGCGATGCGACGATCGGCGCGATGAGCTGGGCCACGACCGGGTTCGGGGTCGAGACCAGCACCGGCCGCCCGATGGTGCCGACGAACATCCGATAGTCGCCGGTCAGCAACAGGCTCAGATCCTCGGTCGGCTCCCATTCCAGCTTGCCGCGAACTCCGAAGCTCTCGAACCCGCCCTCGTCCGCGCCGGTGCGGACATTGCTGATGTAGCCGCCGACGTCGTTGTAATAGGCCGAAATCCGCCCCGCGAGCGTGTCGGAGATCGGACCGGTCACGCTGGCCTTGATGCGGTATTCGTCGTGAGTGGCGATCGTCGCCTCGGCATTGCCGCCGAACTCATGCTTCGGCCGCGCGGTCACCAGTTGCACGACGCCGGCGGTCGCGTTCTTGCCGAACAGCGTGCCCTGGGGTCCGCGGAGCACCTCGACCCGCTCGAGGTCGGCGAAATCGGTGAGGCTTTGGGCCGGACGAGCCATCACGACGCTGTCGATCACCAACGAAACGGAGGACTCGACCCCCTGGCCGAACAACGAGGTGCCGATCCCGCGAATCCGGAACGAGCTGTTGGCCGGCGTACTGCCCGCCTGGAAGGTCAGCGACGGCGCCGCCCGCACCAGTGACGCCGTATCGGTGATGTTCTTGGCCGCCAGCGTCTCGCCGCTGACCGCCGTCACCGCCACCGGCACGTCCAGCAAGCGCTCTGTGCGCTTCTGCGCCGTCACCAGCACTTCCTCGACTTCCACGCCGCCGTCGACCGGCTGCGCCGATGCGGCGCCCGCCAGGGCGCAGAGCGCCGCCCCGGCCATCCATGCGGCCGTCCGGCCACGAGCAAACTGGTGTGTGAGATCCTTCGCCACGCGCTTCCCCTCCAAGGCTGCAATGCGCCCACTGACCGTTCAGACGGCTGCAGTCGTTCTTGACAACGTTGTCTTTTTGACAATCATGTAATCGTTGTCAAGCCACTTGGATTTCGCCGCCGCGGCGGGCTAGGGAGTCACATGCCGTCCGTAATTCGCCTTGCTCAGACCTCGCTGCTCGCCCTCAGCGCGGGCCTGTCGCTCGCTATCGCCCTGCCCGTCGCGGCGGCCCCGGCGCCGGCTGCGACATCAGCCGCCCCCGTCGCCCAGCGGCCGATGAACGTGCTGCTGATCATGAGCGACGACCTCGGCGCGCGGTTCGGCGGCTACGGCTTTCCAGAGGTGAAGACGCCCAATCTCGACCGGCTGGCGCGCGAAGGCGTGCTGTTCGAGCGCGCCTACACCCAGTTCCCGCAATGCGCCCAGAGCCGCTCGTCGTTCCTGACCGGCCGCCGCCCCAACGCCACGCGGGTATTCGACCTCAAGACCGATTTCCGCGCCGCCCTGCCCGACGTGGTCACGCTGCCGCAGTATTTCCGCCAGCAGGGCTACTATGCCGGTCGGGTCGGGAAGATCTTTCACCAGGGCGTGCCCACCCACATCGGAACCAGCGGTCCCGACGACGCGCCGTCCTGGACCGAGGTCGTCAATCCGCGCGGCCGCGACAAGGACGCCGAAATCGCCGGCCGGCTCAAGAACCTGACCCCTGGCATCCCCTACGGCGCGGCCTGGGCCTATCTGGACGACGAGGGCAAGGACGCCGAGCAGACCGACGGCAAGATCGCCGACGAAACGGTCAAGATGCTCGAAAGGGCCAAGGATGGGCCGTTCTTCATCGCCGCCGGCTTCTATCGCCCGCATGTCCCCGACGTCGCGCCCAAGGCCTATTTCGACCTCTACCCGCCCGAGAAGATCCGGATCGAGGACGCCCCGCCCGAACATGCCGCGGTCCGCCCGCTGGTGACCTCGAATATGTGGCCGGCCAATTACGACGCGCTCGAGGCCGAGCGGCGCAGGATGATGCAGGCCTACTACGCCTCGACCACCTTCATGGACGCCCAGGTGGGTCAGGTGCTCGACGCGCTCGACCGGCTGGGCCTGAAGGACAACACCATCGTCGTCTTCATGAGCGACCACGGCTACATGCTGGGCGAGCATGGGCAGTGGCAGAAGAACGCCCTCTGGGAGGCCTCGCTGCGCACGCCGCTGATCATCCGCTCGCCCGGCGCCCGCGGAAATGGCGCAGCCTCGCCCAAGCCGGTCGAACTGCTGGACATCTATCCGACCCTGGTCGAACTGGCCGGGCTGCCGGCCAAGAGCGGCCTGGAGGGCGCCAGTCTCACGCCCCTGCTGGCCGCGCCGCGCAAGGCCAGCTGGGACCGCCCCGCCTATTCCCAGGTCCAGGGCGGGCGCAGCGTGCGGACCGCTCGCTGGCGCTACACCGAATGGGAAGGCGGCCGCCTCGGCGCCTCGCTCTACGACATGGTCGCCGATCCCAGGGAGCTGCGGAACCTCGCCGGCGAACCGAAATACGCCGCCACCGTCAGGAAGCTGCAGGCTCTGCTGCCAAACGAGACGGTAGAGCCTCGCGGGCCGGCCATGATCCTCTACGATCGCGCCGCAGGCCTGGCCCGGTTCGAGACCTATGCCGACGCCCTGGCCAAGGACGGGGAAAAGAAGTGACGAACCGGCTCACCAGACGAACCGCGCTTGCGACAGCGGCCGCCGCGGCGGCCGGCCCGGCGATGGCGTCGCCCGCGGCACGCCCGAACATCCTTTGGCTGGTCAGCGAGGACAACAATCCGCTGATCGGCGCCTATGGCGACCCGCTGGCCCGCACGCCGACCATCGACGCCTTGGCCGCCAAGGGCCTGCTCTACCGCAACGCCTACTCCAACGCCCCGGTCTGCGCGCCCTCGCGCTTCGGCATCCTGACCGGCCTCTATCCGGAATCCTGCGCCCCGGCCGACCACATGCGGGCCAAGGCGTCGCTGCCCCGTGACCTGAAGACCTATCCGGAACTGCTGCGCGCCGCCGGCTACTACTGCGCCAACAACGCCAAGACCGACTACAACAGCGACGTCGACCCCGCGGCGATCTGGGACGCCTCGGGCGCCAAGGCCCACTGGCGCGGCCGCCCGGCCGGCAAGCCGTTCATGGCGGTGTTCAACTACGAGACCACGCACGAGTCGCGCCTGTTCCTGAAGCCGACCGAGGGGGCGGTGAAGCCCGCGCAGGTGCGTGTCCCGGCCTACCTGCCCGACACCCCGGCGATCCGCAGCGATTTCGCCAGCTACTACAATCTCATGGAGCGGATGGACGGCCAGTTGGCTGAGCGTCTGGCGGAGCTGGAGGCTGACGGCCTCGCGGACGACACCATCGTCTTCTACTATTCCGACAACGGCGGCTCGCTGCCGCGCAGCAAGCGCTACTGCTACGACGAGGGCCTGCGCTGCGCGCTGGTCGTCTACCTGCCGCCGAAGTGGGCGCACCTCGGCCGGCGCCCGCCCGGTTCGACGGTGGAGGAGCCGGTCAGCTTCATCGACCTCGCCCCGACCCTGCTGTCCCTGGCCGGGATCGAGCCGCCGCGAGCGATGCAGGGCTCGGCCTTCCTCGGCCGCCGGGCCCGGCCGGCCAAGCCCTACGCCTTCGGCATGCGCGGGCGGATGGACGAGCGCTACGACTTCGTGCGCACGGTCACCGACGGCCGCTGGCGCTACATCCGCAACTACATGCCTCACCGCCCCTGGGGCATGCACGGCGCCTTCGAATGGTTGGCCAAGGGCTATCAGGACTGGGAGCGCGCCTACCGCGCCGGATCGCTGAACGCCGACCAGAGCCGCTTCTTCCAGACCAAGCCGTTCGAGGAGCTCTACGACCTCTCGAGCGACCGCGATCAGGTCCGCAATCTCGCCGCCGATCCGGCCGCCCAGGGCCAGCTCGCCGCCCTGCGTAACGCCCTCGACAGCCACATGCTGGCCATCGTCGACAATGGCTTCATTCCTGAGGGCATGGCGCCGGAAGGCTATGAGGCCAGCCGCAGCGCCGCCTATCCGCTGGCCAAGGTCATGGCGCTGGCCGGCCTGGCGGCGCACAGGCGGCCGGAAAACCTGCCACTGCTGCGCAAGACGCTCGCCGATCCAAACCCGGTGATGCGCTACTGGGCCGCGACCGGCCTGCTGATCCTGGGCGGCGCGGCTGCGGAGGCCCGCGCGCCGCTCGCCGCGGCCATGCGCGAGGAGCCGATCGCCCAGGTTCGCGTGGTCGCCGCCGAGGCCGCGGCCGGCCTGGGCGAGGCCGAAGCGGTGAGCATCCTCGCCGCCCTCGCCGGCGAGCCGCAGCCCTGGCAGGTCCAACTGCAGGCGCTGAACGCCCTCACCGCGCTCGGCGAAACGGCCCGTTCGGCCCTGCCCGCCCTTGAGCGCGCCGCTCAGAGCCAGCAAGAATATGTGCGCAACGCCGGCCGCTACATGTCGACAGTGCTGAAGGGCGAGTATCGCCCGGACTATCCGATCTTCGATCTTACGCGCATGACAGGCCGCGCCGGCTAGTCCTGGCCGCAAGCGGCCCGACACTGCGCCTCATCAGCGTCGCCCGACATTCGCAAATCGCTGGTGGGCCCGGTAGGACTCGAACCTACAACCAGACCGTTATGAGCGGTCGGCTCTAACCATTGAGCTACAGGCCCCTGCAGCGACGCAGAGCTGCGGGTTACCACGACCTGCACGCGCCTTAAAGCTGCCGTTCAGCTTGGCTTTGTCAGAACTGCAACCTCCACCGTCATTCGGCGTTTGGAGACCTCGATCCCGCCCTACCCCCGGGGCGTTTGTGGAGATTTCGATGAAGACCCTCGTCCGCGCCGGCGCCATGGCCCTGCTGCTCGCCACCGCCGCCGCGCCCGCCGCCTTCGCTCAGACCGCCCAACCTTCGGCAGGCTCGATGTTCCAGACCACTACGCTCAACCTCTCGGCGTACGGCGAAACCCGCATCGCGCCGGACAAGGCGACCATCAACCTCGGCGTCGTCACCGAAGCGCCGACCGCCGCCGGCGCCCTGGCCGCCAACAACGAAAAGATGAACTCGGTGATCGCCGCCCTGCGCAAGGCCGGCATCGCCGAGAAGGACATCCAGACCTCGGGCCTGAACCTCAACGCCCAATACGACTACGTGCAGAACGAGCCGCCGAAGCTGCGCGGCTACCAGGCCTCAAACCAGGTGACGATCACCGTCAACGAGCTGGCCAAGCTGGGCGCGGCGGTCGACGCCACCGTCAAGGCCGGCGCCAACCAGGTGAACGGCATCTCCTTCGGCCTGAAGGACCCGAGCGCGGCCGAGAACGCCGCCCGCCAGGAAGCGGTCAAGGCGCTGGCCGCCAAGGCCGACCTCTACGCCAAGGCCACCGGCCACCGCGTCAGCCGGCTGGTGAACCTGAGCGAAGGCGGCGGCTACATGCCCTCTCCGCCGCCCGTGCCGATGATGGCCTACGCCCGCATGGAAAAGGCCGACGGCGGCGCGCCGATCGCCGCGGGCGAGCTGAACGTCCGGGTGGACATCACCGGTCTCTACGAACTGTCGCGTTGAGCGAGCGGCCCTCCCCTTCGGGGGAGGGCTTATTTCGGGCCGAGGCCGGCCCGCGCGAAGGCCGCCGTCAGCTTGTCGGCGATGACGATGCCAGGCGGAGCTTCGCTAGCCTCCATGACTGCGGCGTAGGTCATGCCGGAGCGGCCCTCGACCGGCCCGCTGGCCCAGGCGACGATGCGGGTGCCTTCGGGATTGCTGCGGCAGCTGGCGGTCTTGCGCTCGGCGCCGGCGGCGTTCAGCAGCTGCTCAAGCGTCTGCGTTCCCTGCTCTACGCAGGTCGGCAGCGAGCGGCCGCACACCATGTGGGTTCCGTACTGGTAGACGGTCTTGCCGCCCTCAGCGATCAGCACGCAGGTGCCCGGGTCGCCGACGGCGCGGGACACGGCTTCGTCGAGGACGGCCTTGTCCACGCCCCCCGGCGCAGTCGGCGAGCAGGCGGCCAGGACCGCGGCGGACAAACCCAGCGCGGCGGCCAGGGCCCGCATCAGGCGGCCTGCTTGATCTCGTTGCCGTCGTCGAGCAGCACGACGCTCGGCGAATAGTTGCGGGCTTCCTCGGCCGGCAGCATGCCGTAGGTGACCACGATCACCTTGTCGCCCTTCTGGACCAGGCGCGCGGCCGCGCCGTTGACGCCGATCACCTTGGATCCGCGCGGGGCCTCGATGGCGTAGGTGGTGAACCGCGCGCCCGTGGTGATGTTCAGAACGTCGACTTGCTCGTGAGGGAGGATGCCCGAGGCGTCCAGCAGATCGCGGTCGATCGCGATCGAGCCTTCGTACTCGAGATCGGCCTGGGTCACCGTGGCGCGGTGAAGCTTGGCCTTCATCAGGGTCACCAGCATGGGCGGTCCTTCCAACTGCGGCGCACAAACCTTCGAAAACGAAGGGCCGCCGGATATAGCGTCGATTGGGGATGACCACAATTGCGGCGGCGCAGCAAGGTTGACCTAACGGCAATATGTCGCGGGCGAACAACGCTCCGCGAACGCATATATCTCGCTCTAATTCAGATACTTGCGATCAATACATGCACGGCCAGATCATGGCGCGCCTGTGGTGACAAACCCGTGAGCTCACGGAGCGTGAGCGACCTGATCCATGAACGCGGCGACGTCGTCCAGCACGCTCGCCCGGTCGCGAAACGGGCGCGACATCGCCGCCATGATTTCATTGTGGCCGACGCCGGGATAGCTGCGGCTCTCGACCCGCGCCCCGGCCGCGCGCAGGGCCGCGTCCAGCGAGGCCGTCTCCCGCGGATCGACGATCGCGTCCGCCGACCCGGTGACCAGCAGCATCGGCGGCGCGTCGGCGCGCGCCTGCCGCACAGGCTGAGTGGCGGCCGGATCGCCGGTCCCGAACACGTCGGCCATGTGCCCTTTCAGGGGGAGGAAGTCATAGGGCCCGGCGATGCCGACCACGCCGGCGATGCGGGCCGGATCGACGCCGGCCTGCCGCAGATAGCTCGGCTCCAGCCCCAGCATCACCGCATTGTAGGCGCCGGCCGAGTGCCCCAGCAGCACGATGCGTGAGGGATCGCCCCCATAGGCGGCGGCGTGATCGACGGCCCAGCGCACGGCCTGGGCGCTGTCGTTCAAGAACTCAGGAAACCGCACCTGCGGATAGAGCCGGTAGTCCGGCAGCACCACCACATAGCCGCGCGCGGCCAGGGCCTGAGCGACCCAGCCATAGTCCCACTTGCGCCCGCGCTCCCAACCGCCGCCATAGAGGAACACCGCCACCGGCCGGGCCGCATCCATCCGCCGCGGCGCATAGACGTCGAGGTTCTGGCGCCCGCCCGGGCCGTAGGTCTGGTCATGCGCGGTCAGGATCGCCGGATCGCGCGGCGTGAAGGTCGCGAACACCCCAAGCGGCGTGCAGGCCGCGCAGGCGCCCGCCAGCAGGGCGATGACGGCAAGGCGAACCGAAGCGGATACGCGACGCAGGATCATGCACCACCGGCTAGGGCCTTTTCCGGATCGCCGCAACCAAGCCGTGAACGGCGCGCTACCGCCTTGGGAAGAGAACTTGGGGGAGAAATGGAGCAGCCCGATGCCCACGCCCGCCCATTCCGGCGAAACCATCACCATCTTCAAGGTCGAGCCCCGAGACCCCGGCGGCCTGGTCGTGATGTCCCCGTCCCAGGATCCGGACGGACGGCTGGCCGACCGCCACTCGGCCTATCACGAGAACCTCTCCCCGCCCCTGACCTGGACCGAGGTCGCAGGCGCGGCGAGCTACGCGCTGATCGTCGAGGATCCCGACGCCCCGATGGAGAAGCCCTACGTCCACTGGATGATCTGGAACATTCCGGCCGAGGCCGGCGGCCTGCCCGAGGGCGTGCCCCAGGCCCAGTACATCGACCCGCCGCATCCGATCATCCAGGGTCGCAACGACGCCGGCGACTATGGCTGGTTCGGGCCCCGGCCGCCGGTGGGCCATGGCGTGCACCGCTACTACTTCCAGGTCTTCGCCCTGGACCAGCGGCTGGAGGTCGGCCCCGACACCCCGCTGCACGAACTGCTGAACATCCTGAAGGGCCACACCATCGCCCAGGGCGAGATGATGGCCACCTACGAAGCGCCGGCCCGCCAATAGTTCGAACAAAAAGTATGTTGACGGGCTCCACGTCAGCCAGGGCATAGCTGGGAAAACGCCCTGGCATGGGACCTCGGCGGATCATCTGGCGAGGCGACATGGACGGCGATCTGGCTCTGGGCGGCTTTTCTTCCAACGGTCTGGCGGCGATCCCCGCCTCCCTGCAGCCGATCGTCGACGCCGGCGACCTGTCGGGTTTCGTGACCCTGCTCTGGCGCAAGGGCGAAGTCGCCCAGGTCAACACGCTCGGCTACCGCGACGTGGCCGGCAAGGCCCCGATGACCCGCGACACCCTGTTCCGCATCGCCTCGATGACCAAGCCGATCACCTCGATCGCCACCCTGATGCTGATGGAGGAAGGCAAGCTTCGGCTCGACGACCCGATCACCAAATGGATGCCGGAATTCAAGGACATGCGGGTCCTGAAGTCGGCGACCGGCCCGGTCGACGACACCGTGCCGGCCGCGCGCGAGATCACCGTCGACGACCTGATGACCCACCGCTCGGGCCTGGCCTACGCCTTCACCTCGATGGGGCCGATCGCCCAGGCCCACGAGAAGGCGCTGGGCTCGCCGCTGGGCGGCCACCTCAGCCCGGACCAATGGCTGAAGGCGCTCGGCGAACTTCCCCTCTCCTATCAGCCCGGCGATCGCTTTCACTACAGCCACGCCACCGACGTGCTCGGCTTCCTGGTCGGCCGCGTGGCGGGCCAGGGCTACCGCGAGTTCATCATGGAGCGGATCCTGAAGCCGCTCGGCATGCACGACACCGACTTCTGGTGCCCGCCGGAGAAGCGCGAGCGGATGGCCAAGCTCTACCGCATCAGTCCGAAGACCGATGCGATGGAGGACATCTCCTTCCCGCACCTGCCGGGCCCGCCGGAATTCTGCGCCGGCGGCGGCGGCCTGATCTCGACCGCCGACGACTACCTGCGCTTCGCCCGCATGATGCTGAACGGCGGCGAGTTGGACGGCGTGCGCTACGTCAAGGCCGAGACGCTCGAGGCGATGCGCGAGAACCGCCTGACGCCGGCCCAGCGCGAAGTGCCGTTCATGGGCATCCCGTTCTGGCTGGGTCAGGGCTTCGGGCTCGGCGTCTCGGTGATCACCGACCCGGAAAAGCAGGCCTGGATGGGCGCGGGCTCTGAGGGCTCGTTCGGCTGGCCCGGCGCGTTCGGCACCTGGTGGCAGGCCGACCCGGTCGAGGACATGGTGATGATCTACCTGATCCAGAACTCGATCCCGCTGGAGCCGGAGGCCGCCTCGCAGCTGGCCACCGGGCAGCGGATGGGCGGGCGCGCCGCCCTGCCCGTATTCCAGAAGCTGACCTACGCCGCGCTCGGCAAGCCGCTTTAGAAGGCCGCTCTAGTAGGTGTTGCGGCCGGTGACGCACATCGGCCGCCCCTCATAGGTCGCGCCAAGCAGGCTGCCGTTCTTGACGGCGGCCTTGCGGGCCTTCTCGTAGGCGCGGTTCTCGGCCGGCGGTTTCACGCCGTCCGGGCAGATCGCGATGTCGACCTGCGTGCCGGTGCGGCAGGTGCAGAAGTCCTCGCGCTTGTCGAGACGGCGGGCCGGGACCTTGCACGAGACCGGCAGGGTCTGGCCGTTCACGTCCAGGCAGATGATGGTCTGGGTCGGCAGGTTCTGCGACAGCGGGGCCTGGGCGGAGGCCGCGCCTGCGGCGGCGACAAACGCCGCGGCGGCGATCAGGGCGGTGCGGATCATCGGACTAACCTCCAGTTCGACTTGACCATAACACGCGCCGGGCATGGCAGGTTTCAGGCGCCGCATGGTGAGCGGCCTCTTCATCATGTCGCTGCGCGAAGGCTTAACCGCCCCAGGCGCACGATCCACGGTGGAAGGGGCTCCCCATGGATCCGATCGCCACCGCTCAGTACGGCATGCTGGCCGCCAGCCGCCGGTTCGACGCCTCGGCCAGCCGCACGGCCCGCATGGGCGTCGAAGGCGAAGCCGTCGACCTGCCGGCCGAAATCGTCGAGCAGATCACCGCCAAGACCGCCTTCGCCGCCAACGCCGCGGTGATCCGCAGCGCCCAGGACATGACCGGCAAACTGCTGGACGTTCTCGCCTAGCTTTGACATCCGGCGCGCGGGGCATTAGCGCCGGGCCATGAGCCTGCGCCCCCTCTTCGTCACCCAGGTCTATGAAGCCAGCCTCGCCGGCGAGCGCGGTTTCGCTGACTTCAACGCCGAACTCGAAGACGCCTGCCGGATGCTGGCCGACGAGGACCTGGCCGGCCAGGCCTGGTGCCGCGAGCACGGCTACGGGGGCTACACCTCCTACGCCTCGCTCGATGACCTGCCGATGCGCGCCAGCATCTTCGAGGACCTCAAGCGCAAGCTCGACAAGCACGCGAGCGCCTACGCCAAGGCGCTGCACCTCGACCTTGGCCGCCGGCGGCTGAAGCTGGACAGCCTGTGGGTCAACATCCTCAGGCCCGGCGCCGCCCATTCGGGCCATATCCATCCGCACAGCGTGCTGTCGGGCACCGTCTATGTCGCGATCCCCAAGGGGGCGAGCGCGCTCAAGCTGGAAGATCCGCGCCTGCCGCTGATGATGGCCGCGCCGCCGCGCGAAGCCGACGCCCCTGAGGACGCCCGCAGCTTCGTCTACCTCCAGCCCGAGCCCGGTACGGTGCTGATGTGGGAAAGCTGGCTGCGCCACGAGGTGCCGGCCAACGCTGCGCGCAAGGAACGGATCTCGGTCAGCTTCAACTACGCCTGGCGCTAGCGCCGCGCGCAGGCGCCGGGCTGTTCTTCCTGCTGCCGGTGATTGGCGTAGGCCTTGCCGTTGAAGCGGACCACCGGGAAGCAGAAGCCCGGACCGCCCAGCACGATGTCCGGCCAGCCGCCGGCGCCCTTGGTCGGAAGGAACTCCGGAACGCCCTGCGACTGGAACAGCGTGCGCCAGCCGCCGCCGGCCCGTTCCATGACGTAGAATCCCTGGCCGGTATTGCCGTAGCAGAAGGTCCCGGTCTCGGTGATGACGATCTCCTGGCGGCCGTCGCCGTTCAGGTCGCGGATGTCGGCGGGCTCGATCGCCGCCTCGCAATTGCCCTCGCCGCCGAGCCAGCGCCCGCCCCTTGAGACGAACCCAGCCGCCCGCATGGCGGCCGTGCGGTCGGCGGCGGTGACGCCGGTCGAGGCTTCGGTCTTGGCGAACGAAGCCGGGGCGCAGGCGGCCGGGCGCTGATAGCCGTCGCCGGCGTACTTCCAGGTTCTCACGCAGTCGCCGGTGACGCGCAGGTCCAGCCAGCCGTTCGTTCGTGAGGTTTCGAAGCCCAGGGCTCCACTATCCCGCGCGATAGCGCGCCAACGCCCGTCCTTGCCCCTGGCGAGGATCGTGAACCACAGCCCCTGGCCGCCGTAGCAGACGGGGTTCTTGTCGACGACCGCGGACTCCAGCGCCCCGTCGCCGTTCAGGTCCATGAACACGAACTTTGGCTGGGAAGCCGTGCCGCAGACGTTGATCGCCGAGCCGTCGCCGACCTTGAACCCGCCGGCTTCGAACAGTTGCACGCCCTCGGCCTGGCTCATCTTCGGCGGCGGAACCACCGTCTGCGCCTGCGCGCCCGCCGCCAGCGCCAGCGCTGTCGCGAGCCCTAGGATCGTTCTGTGCATGTCGCCCACCTCATCCTGATGAGCCGAGCCTGCTCGCCTATCGGCGTTCTGTCACGGTCTGGCGAACAGCGTCCCGAACAAGTCGCCGCTATTCCCGGTCGGACAGAACGGCGACATGAGCCTTGATGTGCTCGGGCGCACCGGCGATCAGCCGCGCCAGCAAAGACTCACGAAAACGCCCCCGACCGCTTCCGGTCGGGGGCGTCAGGGCGCTGCCAGCGCCGAATAGTCCTAGCTGTCGAGGAAGCTGCGCAGCTTCCGCGAACGCGACGGGTGCTTCAGCTTGCGAAGCGCCTTGGCCTCGATCTGACGGATCCGTTCGCGGGTGACGCTGAACTGCTGCCCGACCTCTTCGAGGGTGTGGTCGGTGTTCATGCCGATCCCGAAGCGCATACGCAGGACGCGCTCCTCGCGCGGCGTCAGCGACGCCAACACGCGGGTGGTGGTCTCGCGCAGGTTCGACTGGATCGCCGCGTCGATCGGCAGGATCGCGTTCTTGTCCTCGATGAAGTCGCCCAGGTGGCTGTCTTCCTCGTCCCCGATCGGGGTTTCGAGCGAGATCGGCTCCTTGGCGATCTTCAGGACCTTGCGGACCTTCTCCAGCGGCATGGCCAGCTTTTCGGCCAGTTCTTCCGGGGTCGGCTCGCGGCCGATCTCGTGCAGCATCTGGCGGCTGGTGCGGACGATCTTGTTGATCGTCTCGATCATGTGCACCGGGATCCGGATGGTCCGGGCCTGGTCGGCGATCGAGCGGGTGATCGCCTGACGGATCCACCAGGTCGCATAGGTCGAGAATTTGTAGCCGCGGCGGTATTCGAACTTATCGACCGCCTTCATCAGGCCGATGTTGCCTTCCTGGATGAGGTCCAGGAACTGCAGGCCGCGGTTGGTGTACTTCTTGGCGATGGAGATCACGAGGCGCAGGTTGGCCTCGACCATTTCCTTCTTGGCCTGGCGCGCTTCGCGCTCGCCCTTCTGGACGGTCTGGACGATGCGGCGATAGTCGTCGATCGGCACGCCGGTTTCGGTCGCCAGGGCGGCGACCTCGGCGCGGATGTCGCCGATCTGGCCGGCGTCGTTCTCGACGAACTTGGTCCAGCGAACGCCCAGCGGCTTCACCTGGTCGGTCCAGTTCGGCGACAGCTCCTGGCCGAAATAGGCCTTGAGGAATTCCGAGCGCGAAATGCCGTAGCTGTCGGCCAGGCGCAGCAGGCGGCCTTCCAGGCCCATCAGGCGCTTGTTGATCGCATAGAGCTGCTCGACCAGCGCCTCGATGCGGTTGTTGTTCAGCTTCAGCGTCTTCAGGTGCTGGACGATGGCCAGCGAGGCGCTGGTGTAGGCCTTGCGGTCGGCGTCCGAGAGGTCTTCGCCCTTCAGGCGCTTGCCGACCAGCTTTTCCTGCAGCGCGCGGAACGAGTCGAACTCGGCGGCGATGGCGTCCAGGGTCGCCATGACCCCTTCGCGCAGTTCGCCTTCCATGGCGCTGATCGTCGGGCCGGCGCCGTCGTCGAAGTCGTCGTCGTCCTCGGCGCCCTCGGCCTTGGCGACGGCCTCGCCGTCTTCGGTGGTCTCTTCTTCTTCGCTCTCGCCTTCAGTCCCGCCGGCCAGTTCGGCCGCCGCGGCGTTGGCGCCGCCGTAGGTCTGTTCGAGGTCGATGACCTCGCGCAGCAGGATGCGGCCCGAGCCGAGCTCCTCGCGCCAGACCATAATGGCTTCGAAGGTCAGGGCGCTTTCGCACAGCCCGCGGATCATCGTGTCGCGGCCGGCCTCGATGCGCTTGGCGATGGCGATTTCGCCTTCGCGCGAGAGCAGCTCCACCGAACCCATTTCGCGCAGGTACATCCGCACCGGGTCGTCAGTGCGGTCGTAGGCGGGTTCCTTGGTCGTCTCGACGACGGCGGTTTCCTCGCGGACGGCGACCTCGCCGCCTTCGGCGTCTTCCTCGGCCTCGACGACGTTGACGCCCATCTCCGAGAGCATGGCGAGGGTGTCTTCGATGGCCTCGGAGGTGACTTCCTCAGAAGGCAGGACCTTGTTCAGCTCGTCCATGGTGACGTAGCCGCGGGCCTTGGCCTGCTTGATGAACTTCTTTACGCCGGCGTCGGTGAGGTCGAGCAGCGGACCATCGCCGCCAGTCGTTTCCGTGGTTTCCGCTTCAGCCGTGTTGGTGCTCATCTAGGTCTCCGGATTTCGGCTGCGCCATGCAAGGCGCGGGCCGAAGATGCTCCAATAGCGATAAGACGGTCGTACTCCCTTACGACCCTTCTCCCGCCCAAATCGTTCCCGTTCTGATCGCGCGTTTCAGCGTGTCGCGCTCGCCTTTCAGACGCTCGAGAGCTTCCATATCGGAACGACCGCTAAGGTTTCCCTTTGCGGACGCAATAGCCTCGTCGAGCGCCGCGAGCCGTGAAAGGCCCGCGAAAGCTTGCGACCACTGGGATCTAGCGACGTCGAGGGAGACATCCGGTTTCAGGATGGGCGCGCCCGATTTCGCAGCGGCCCGGTCGATGTCTGTCAGCAGCGCATTAAACCCGCAAGACGCCAGATGGCGTGCGAGAGTCGCGGTGTCAAGATGATCGGCTTCCAATCTGAAACCAATGATCTCGCCCGTCAGCTTCGCTAGAGCTTCCACACCGAAGCCTTTGGCGAGGAACGAGTTCTCCAGATGTTCGTCCAGGACGCCCGGATCGGCGATCGCATACTTGGCGAGGGCGGCGGCCACCGGGTCGATCGACACGGCCAACCGGCGCGCCGCCTCGCGCCCGGCCTCGGTCGGCGCCGGGTCGATCCATTCGCGCCCGCCGCCGCGCCAACCTCTTGAACCGCCTGCATTTCCACGTTGCGGCCGCGCGCCGTGCTCGGGGGCCGCACGCGCCTTCGGGCCGGTCGCGTCGAACCGATCCATCAACGCTTCGCGATAGGCCTGCTGCAGGTCCTTGTCGGCGATCAGCGCCGCGGCGTTGCGCAGGCGGTTCTTGAAACCGGCCCGCCGCTCGGGCGTGTCCAGCGGTTCGAGATCGTGTTCGCGGGTGAACAGCGCATCGACGAACGCCGTGGTCTGCGACAACTGGGCGCGGAGCGCCGGCGCGCCCTGCTCGCGCAGCACCTCGTCGGGGTCCTTGCCGCCCTCGACGATCGCAAACTTGAAGCTCTTGCCCGGCTTGAGCAGCGGCAGCGCCCGGTCGATGGAGCGCGAGGCCGCCTGTCGCCCGGCCCGGTCGCCGTCGAACGAGAGGGTCGGCTCGCCATGCAGCCGCCAGAGCATCTCCATCTGCTCTTCGGTGAGCGCGGTGCCCAGCGGGGCCACCGCGGCGATCCCGGCCCGCTGGCAGGCGATCGCGTCCATATAGCCTTCGACCACGACCAGCGACGGGTTCTCGCCGCTGGGGGCTGCGCCGAGGATCTTGCGGGCCTCGCCGATGCCGTAGAGCGTGCGACCCTTATGAAACAGCGGACTTTCCGGACCGTTCAGGTACTTGGCGCGGGCCTGCGGATCCATGGCCCGGCCGCCGAACGACAGGATCCGGCCGCGATGGTCGGAGATCGGAAAGATGATCCGATCGCGGAAGCGGTCGTAGGGCGCCCCGCCCTCCTCCGGCGCGATCAGCAGGCCGGCCTCGACCAGTTCCCCCGGCCGCGCGCCCTTGGTGACCAGGTAGTCCTTTAGCGCCGTCCGGCCCGGCGGCGAAAAACCGAGGCGAAATCGCGCCCACTCTGAATCCGGCAAGCCGCGGCGTTCCAGATAGGCGCGGGCTTCCTTGCCCTCGGGCCGGCGCAGCGCGCCCTCGAACCATTGGGCGGCCGCCTCCATCCAGTCGGACAGGCCCTGGCGCTGGCGCTCCTGCTCGGCCGAGCGGGGATCGGCCTCGGGCATCGACAGGCCGGCCTCGGCCGCCAGCCGCTCGACCGCCTCCATGAAGGTCAGGCGCTCGGTTTCCTGCAGGAAGGTGATCAGGTCGCCGTTCTTGCCCGACGAAAAATCGAAGAACTGGCCCTTCTCGTCGTTCACGTAGAACGACGGCGTCTTTTCCTTGTTGAACGGCGACAGGCCGACATATTCGCGCCCCTGCTTGCGCAGCTTCACCGTCCGCCCGATCACATCCGACGGGCGAAGGCGCGATTTGATCTCATCCAGGAAATGTTCGTCGACCCGCACGGCGGCGATGATACAGCGCGCGAGGCTTCGGCGTAGCCCCTAGCTCACTGATCGAGCAATCCGTGCACAGGCGCTTCGATGTCGACCTCGACGCCCTCTGCCCCATAGCGCCGCTCCACCGAGCCGTCCGGCGTGAGCCCCAGGTCGATCAGCCGCGCGCCGAAGCCGGTATGGGCGGGCGCCTGGACCAGCGGCCCGCCGTGCTCGCGCCAGCGCAGACGGAAGGTCCCGGCCCGCACGCTCCACTCCAGGTCGACGCGGCCTTGCGGCGTCGACAGCGCCCCGTATTTCGCGGCGTTGGTGGCCAGTTCGTGCAGCACCAGCGACAGCGCTATTGTGGTCCGCACGCCGATCTGGACGTCGCGCCCCTTCAAATGGATCTGTCCGAGACCATCGAGCGGCGCCAACGTAGCCTCCATCAACCGCCGCAGCGGCACCGCCTGCCAGTTCTGGCGGAACAGCACGTCATGCGCATTGCCGAGGGTGACGATCCGGTCGAGGAACTCCTCGACCACGCTGCGTTCGACCACCTCCTTCAGCGACTGCGCCGCCAGCGCCTGGACCGTGGCCATGGTGTTCTTCAACCGGTGGCTCATCTCCTGGGCCAGGAGGCCCACATCGGCATGCGCCCGGACGGTAGCGGTGGTCTCGACCACCGTGTCGACCACCCCGCAGATGTCGCCGCTCGCCAGCCGCAAGGGGCTGTAGCAGAAGGTGAACCAGGCCTGCTCGGGCAGCTCGGAACGGCTCACGACCAACGGAAAGTCCTTGATGAACGTCGCCTCCCCCGCAAAGGCGCGATCCAGGATCGGTCCGATCTCCTCCCAGACCTCGGCCCAGACCTCGGCGAAGGAACGCCCGAGCGCCTCGGGCTTGTCGCCGAGGATCGGCAGGAACGCGTCATTGTAGATTGTGGTCAGGTCCGCTCCCCAGACGATGGCGGCCGGAAACTGCGACTCCAGGATGAAGTTGACCATCGTCTTGAGCTCGGGCGGCCAGTCGGAGGCCACGCCGAGCGATGTCGCCGCCCAGTCGAACTCGCGCACCAGCCGGATCATCCGACTGTCGCCGACCACAAACGGCGCAGGATCACCATCCTTGCTCGGCGGTTGCATCGAAACCAATCCCATCCACAGCCCGTCGGGGCGGCGGAGCAAAGCGGCCTTTACGCTCGCGCGGTTAGCTCGTACCGACCCATAGTACTGGCTCAAGCCGTTCAATCAGCAGAGGTTCCCGATGGCTTCCGGACTTGTCGCTCTGCTCGACGACGTCGCAGGCATAGCCAAGGTCGCCGCCGCGTCGATCGATGACGTGGGCGCCGCCGCCGGCAAGGCCGGGGCCAAGGCGGTCGGGGTGGTGGTCGACGACACCGCGGTGACGCCGGGCTACGCCATGGGCTTCACCCCGGACCGCGAACTGCCGATCGTCCTGCGCATCGCCGTCGGCTCGCTGCGCAACAAGCTGCTGTTCCTGCTGCCGGGTGCGCTGCTGCTCAGCGCCTTCGCCCCCTGGGCGGTGACGCCGCTGCTGATGCTGGGCGGCGCCTATCTCTGCTTTGAGGCCACCGAGAAGATCATCGAGGCCATCAGCGGTCACGATGAAGCCGACGAGCCCGAGGAACTGGCGCTGAGCGGCAAAGAGCTTGAGAACCAGAAGGTCGCCGGCGCCATCCGCACCGACTTCATCCTCTCGGCCGAGATCATGGCCATCGCCCTGGCGGACGTCGCCGACCGCCCGATCGGCATTCAGGCCGGCGCGCTGCTGCTGGTCGGGATCCTGATCACCGTGGCGGTCTACGGCGTGGTGGGACTGATCGTGAAGATGGACGACATCGGCCTGCACATGGCCCGCGGCAAGTCGCGCGGCGGCCGGGCCCTGGGGCGCGGCCTGGTCAAGGGCATGCCGGTAGTGATGAGCTGGCTGACCGTCATCGGCACCGCGGCCATGCTGTGGGTGGGCGGCGGCATCATCGTCCACGGCCTGGAGCACTTCCACCTGACGCCGGTCCCGGTCTGGGTCGAGGGCGCCGCGCACTGGGCCGGCCAGGTTCCCGCGATCGGGGCGCTCACCGGCTGGCTGACCTTCGCCGTCGGCTCGGCGATCGTCGGCTTCGTGATCGGCGGGGTCATCGCCGGCGTCCTGCACCTGGCGCCCAAGCGCAAGGCCGCCGCGCATTAGGAGGCCGGCAGGCGTCCCAGCTTGTCGGGGTTGCGCACCAGATAGATCGCCGCCAGCCTGCCGTCCTCGCCCGGCTGGAACGCCACCGTCATCGGGCCGTCCTCGCGCTCCATGATCACGCCGGGATAGCCGTTGATCCGCACGGCGCGGAAGCTGACCGGCCACAGCGGCGAGCCGCCGGTGCGCCAGGCGATGCCCTCCAGCAGCCGGATGATGTCCTCGCGCCCGCTCATCGGCCGTAGCGCCGCGGTGCGCTTGCCGCCGCCGTCCGAGATCAGCACCGCGTCCTCGGCCAGCACCGCCGACAGCGCCTTCATGTCGCCCTGGGCGGCTGCGGCCATGAAGGCGGCGGCGAGCTTGGCCGCGTCTTCCTGGCTGACCGTGAAGCGCGGCTTGCTGTCCTTGACATGGGCCCGCGCCCGGGCGGCCAGCTGGCGCACCGCCGCCTCGTTGCGCCCCAGGGTCTCGGCGACCGAGGCGTAGTCCTCGTCGAACACGTCGTGCAGCAGGAACACCGCCCGCTCCAAGGGCGACAGCCGCTCCAGCGCCAGCAGGAAGGCGACCGACACGTCCTCGGCCCGCTCGAGCGGATCCACGCTCAGCTCCTCGATCAGCGGTTCGGGCAGCCAGGGGCCGCGATAGGCCTCCCGCTGGACCTTGGCCGAGCGCAGGCGGTCGATGCACAGCCGGCTGGTCACCCGCACCAGCCGGCCTCGTCCGTCCGCGTCCAGCGCAGCCAGGCGTCCTGGACCACGTCCTCGGCCTCGGCGACCGAGCCCAGCATCCGGTAGGCCAGCCGGGTCAGGCGCTGGCGCTGGCTCTCGAAGGCTTCGATGTCGGCGGCCATGGGCTTGATCCTACGCCGCCAGCGGCGCGTGGGCCACCGGGGCGGCCTGGCCTTCCACGGTCACCTTTGAACAGGTCTTGCCGTAGCCGAGCGCATATTTGAGCGTCGGGTACATGCGCGCGCTCGTCAGGGCGAGGCCCAGCGCCACCAGCCCCTGGTCGCCCCAGCGGCGGACGATCTCGTCCCGCAGCGGGTCGGCGGCGGCCATGTCACGGGCCAGGCTGGCGCGGGCGAAGCGCCAGGCCAGGGCCGCCTCCTCGCCCATCGCCGCCTCGTCGCCCGCCAAGAGCGCGCGCAGGACCTGCGGCGCGACGCCCTCGGCCGCGGCCATGTCGACGACGATCTGGGTGCAGGGCCCGCAGTCCTCGGCCAGGGTCCCGACCAGCTTGGCCGCCGCGATGGCTGCGGCGGGCGCGGCCTTGGCGTCGACCATCGAGCCGACCAGCCCGAACCGCAGCAGGCTGCCGGGATTGGCGGCCAGGACATGGCGCAGATAGCTGGCGTCATACCCCCAGCGACGTTCCATCTTGCCGATCTGGCGGCCGAGCAGGGCTTTCAGCATCAGACGCTCCTGGCGGGACGGTTGAAGACGGCGATGGCGGCGGCGATCAGGGCCGGGGCGAAGACGCCCGGCAAGTCGCGGATCAGGCCCGCGATCGGATCGGCCGAGCAGCTGGCGTCGAACACGTGGACGGCGGCGTGCAGCACCAGGAAGGCGGCGCCGGCGACCAGCGCCGGCCAGCCCTGGACCGGCCGCATGGCGAACCAGGCGAGGCCGCCGGCGACGACCAGATAGGTCGCCCCGATGTCGCGCACGAAATGCGGGTTGTAGGGGCCGGTGGCGATGACGCCCGGCACGGCGTTGTACCACCAGAAGGAAGCAAACAGCATGGCCAGGGCGTTGAGGCCCAGCAGCAGCGCCAAGGCGCCGGCGAGGATGCGCGACATCTGATTTCTCCGAACCATCGCCTGCTAGGACGGCCCGGCGCCGCCGGCTGTGACACCGGCGGCGGAAAAATCGTCAGTCCAGCCCGTCGATCCAGGCCGGCAGATCGCGGATGCTGGCCAGTTCGGCGAAGCGCGCATGCCCCTCCGGCGCATCGGCCATCTCGTGCGCCCAGATCAGCGGATAGGGCACGTAGGCGCCGAAGGCCCCGGCCTCGATCGCCGGTAGGATGTCCGAGCGCATGGAGTTGCCGCACATCACCGCCTGCTCCGCACCGGTGCCGTGGCGGGCGAAGACGCGGCTATAGGTCGAGGCGTCCTTCTCGCTGACGATCTCGACGGCCGCGAACAGGTCGCCGAGGCCGGAGGCGGCGAGCTTCTGTTCCTGGTGCAGCAGGTCGCCCTTGGTGATCAGCACCAGCCGGTAGCGCTTGGAAAGCTCGGCCAGGGTGTCGTCGACGCCGGGCAGCGGCTCGACCGGCTCGCTCAGCATCTCGCGACCGACCGCCAGGATCTCGCGGATCACGTGGCCCGGCGCCTCGCCGCCGGTCATCTCCATGGCCGTCTCGATCATCGACAGGGTGAAACCCTTCACCCCGTAGCCGTAGAGCCGCAGGTTGCGCTTCTCGACCTCGGCCAGGCGCTGCCCCAGCGCCTCCTTGTCGGCGACATCGGACAGCAGCTCGCTGAACCGGTCATGGGTCAGCCGGAAGATCGTCTCGTTGTGCCACAGCGTGTCGTCGGCATCGAGGCCGACCGTCGTAATCGTCACTTGTGCGCCTCTTGCGATGGAGAAGGCGCGCCGTCTAGCAGACCTGCGCGCGCCGGCGAAGGCGACGTAACGGCCAGCGCCAGGAACGCCCGCAGTTGAGCGCGATAAAGCGCCGGGTCCTCCTGCCAGGACGCCAGATGGTCGGCCTGGCTGCGCAGGTAGGTCGTCGCGCCATGCCGCTGCGTCGCCAGCCGGTCGCTGATGCTCACCGGCACGATCGTATCGCCGCCTCCATGGGCGACGAACAGCGGGCCGCGGAAGTCACGGATGATCGGCAGGGTGACGGCGTCGTTTCCATCGAAACCGCCGCGCGCGGTGCGCAGCCACATCCCGCCGCGCGCAAGCGTCCCGCTGAACGGCAGGCCGCGGGCGCTCAACAGGCTCTCCACCACCGCGGGAAAGTCGAGCGCGGGCGCGTCCAGCACCAGCGCGCTCACCTTGGCCGCGCGCGGCGAGCGGGCCAGGAACTGGCCGGCGATTCCACCGCCCATCGATTCGGCCACCAGCACGATGCGCTCGGCGCCGTTGGCTTCGGCATAGGCTACCGCCGCGTCCAGGTCCCGCCACTCGCTCAGGCCGAACTGATACTCGCCGCTGGGCGAGGCCGGAGCGCCGGGGTCGTTGCGATAGCTGATCAGCAAGGTCGGCAGCCCCGCCGCATGCAGCACGGAAAGATGGCGATAGCCGTTCTCCCGCAGTCCCGCGATGCCGTGCACATAGACCGCCCAGACCTCGCCCTTCGCCCCGCCGGCCCCGGGCACCAACCAGGCCGGCGCCGGGCCAAGTTCGCCGGGGATGTCGACGGTCTGGAAGTCGTAGCCGAACGCGGCCTTGGGATCGCCCCGATACCCCAGCGCAAAGGGGTCGGTCGGGGGCGCGCCGGCCAGCAACGCCGACGCCGGCGGCACGGTCAGGACCCGGGTCAGCACCCGCGCGGTCAGGACGCCTCCGATCGCCAGATAGGCCGCGGCCAACGCGGCCAGCACGCCGCCCGCCCAGGCCGCCCTACGCCATGCGCCGCCCATGGTTCCCCTCGCCGTCGCCCGTCGCCTCGGAGCAGTAGACCACGGCGCGGACGCCGTGCGCAGCCGCCGAATTAGGCCGCTCGGGCGGCGAAGGCCGGCGCGGCGCCCAATTGACCGGCGCCGGCGGCTTATCGCGCTTCAGCGCGTAGTCGGCTGGCCCCGGATCGGCCCCGGCCGGGCCATCAGTTGGCCGACTCATGCGGTTCGTTGGGGTGCGAATGCCGAAGGCGGGGCTTCGGGGATGGAGCGACGCGCTGGCGCGCGGCGTGGCGCGCCTGCGCGGCGGGCGCGCTCTTGCGCGCGCCCAGGCCCAGGCCGACATCGCCGGCCGGCGCCTGCGCGAGGCGCTCGACCTGCTGCCCGAAGGCATCGTCTTCCTCGACGCCGACGGGCGCTACCTGCTCTGGAACAAGCGCTACGCCGAGATCTACCATCGCTCCGCCGACCTGTTCTCGTCGCAGGTCACCCTGGCCGACACCCTGCGCACCGGCGTCGCCCGCGGCGACTATCCCGACGCCGTCGGCCGTGAGGAAGAATGGCTGGCCGCGCGCCTGGCCAAGCTCAAGAATCCCACCGGCGAGCGGCACGAACAGCGGCTCGCCGATGGCCGCTGGCTGATGATCGAGGAGCGACGCACCGCCGACGGCGGGGTGATCGGCCTACGGGTCGACATCACCGAGATGAAGCGCCAGGCCGCGGCCCTGGAGGACGCCCTGCACCGCGCCGAGGTCGCCAGCCGCGCCAAGACCGAGTTCGTCGCCGACATGAGCCACGAGCTGCGCACGCCGCTGAACGGCGTCCTGGGCCTGGTCGCGGCGCTCGAACGCACGGCGCTCACCGGCGAGCAGCACGGCCTGGTCGCCGACATCGGGGGCTCGGCCCGCCAACTGGACCGGCTGGTGGCGGGCCTCCTCGACTATGGCGACGCCGCCCAGGAAGCCGATTCCGCCCATGATCCGATCCAGGACGGCGAGGCCCCTCCCCTGCGGATCCTGGCCGCCGACGACAACCCGACCAATCGTAAGGTGCTGGAGCTGATGCTGGGCGCGGCCGGGGCCGAGGTGACCAGCGTCGAGAATGGCGAGCAGGCGGTCGAGGCCTGGCGGCGGGGCGGCTTCGACCTGGTGCTGATGGACCTGCGCATGCCGGTGATGGACGGCCTGACCGCGATCCGCGCGATCCGCAAGGCCGAGGGGCCCGGCCTGCCCCGCGCGCCGATCATCGTGATCAGCGCCAACACCTCGCCCGACGACCTGAGGTCCTCGACCGAAGCCGGCGCCGACCGCCACATCGGCAAGCCGGTGCGCGCCGACGCGCTGTTCGAGGCGATCTCGGGCGTGCTGACGAGCTGACATCGAGGCGAAACGCGAGCGAAGGCCGGCGCGCCGCATTGACCCGCCCGGCGCGAGTCAGTAGGTACGCGGCCGTTTGCCGAAACATGCGGACGGTTGAAGAACGGGCGGGGTTCTCCCTGGCCCGTCTTTTTGCGAGCATGCCCCCTCTGATGGAGACGCCAGATGACTGTTGAACTGCTCCCGGGTGTCACGGGCGTTCTGGTTCTCGCCAATGGAACCGTGCTGCAAGGCGTCGGCGTCGGCGCGACCGGCGACGCGGTCGGCGAGGTCTGCTTCAACACCGCCATGACTGGCTATCAGGAGATCCTGACGGACCCCTCCTACATGTCGCAGATCGTGGCCTTCACCTTCCCGCACATGGGCAATGTCGGGGTGAACGTCGAGGACATCGAGCAGATGTCCGGCTCGGCGCAAACCGCGGCGCGCGGCGCGATCTTCCGCGACACGCCCACCGCACCGGCCAACTGGCGCGCCGACGGCGACCTGGACGCCTGGATGAAGCGCCGCGGCGTCATCGGCCTGGCCGGCGTCGACACCCGCGCCCTGACCCGCTCGATCCGCGAGAACGGCATGCCGCACGGCGTCATCGCCCACGATCCGGACGGCAAGTTCGACATTCCCGCCCTGGTCGAAAAGGCCAAGGCCTGGGCCGGCCTCGAAGGCGCGGACCTGGCCAAGGACGCCTCCTGCCTGCAGCCGTTCGTCTATGACGAGGGTCTGTGGGACTGGCCCGAGGGCTACGCCAAGCCGGCGGCCGAACCGAAATACGAAGTCGTGGTCCTCGACTACGGCGTGAAGCGCAACATCCTGCGCGCCCTGACCTCGATCGGCGCCCGCGTCACCGTGGTGCCGGCCAAGACCACCGCCGAGGAGGTCCTGGCCCGCAAGCCGGACGGCGTGCTGCTGTCGAACGGCCCCGGCGACCCGGCCGCGACCGGCGAATACGCCGTTCCGGAGATCAAGAAGCTGGTCGAGAGCGGCGTGCCGGTGTTCGGCATCTGCCTGGGCCACCAGATGATGGCCCGCGCCCTGGGCGCCAAGACCGTCAAGATGGAACAGGGCCACCACGGCGCCAACCACCCGGTCAAGGACGTGACGACCGGCAAGGTCGAGATCGTCTCGATGAACCACGGCTTCACCGTGGACCGTGACAGCCTGCCCGAGCCGGTGGTCGAGACCCACGTCTCGCTGTTCGACGGCACCAACGCCGGCATCGCCCTGAAGGACCGCCCGGTGTTCAGCGTCCAGCATCACCCGGAGGCTTCGCCGGGCCCGACGGACTCGCTCTACCTGTTCGAGCGCTTCGCCGGCTACATGGACGCGGCGAAGAAGTAGGCGAAATAGACGAAAGGCCGGCGCCCAGGCGCCGGCCTTTCTCGTTCTACCACCCGATGTGTTCCTTGATGTCGGGCAGGAAGCTCAGCCAGACGCTGAAATTGTCGTCCAGGGCCGCGCGCGTCCCGCCCGGGCTGACATTGATGTCATAGGTGAACCAGGGGTCGCCCTCGTCGTCGATGTAGCAATCGACGTAGCGCTTGGCCGAGTTCCACTCGTTCGCCTTCTCGGCCTTGAGCTTGGTCTTCACGTTGAAAGCTGCGACCATCTGCATCGAGGCGCAGCGTCCGGCAGTGCAGTCGTTGGGATAGACTTCGAAGCTGACGCCCTCGGCGGAGGAGGAGACATAGCCTTCGCCGTCGTCCTTCTTGAGTTCGGCCTTGTAACCGCTCTCCAGCAGCCAGGCCTGGATCTCCTTCACCGTCATGCCGTCCTTGTGCAGTTCGGGGGCCGCCGACGCCGCCCCGGCCGACAGCAGCAGGGCCGCGGCGCTCGCCGCAAGCAGACTCGTTCTCATGGACTAGAAACCTCTCAACTGGACGGCGAACATAGGGCGCTTCGCCCGCGCCGCACCAGCGCCGGTAGAGCATTTTCCGCCAAAGTCGGGGCCCGGTTCGGCGAAGAAAATGCTCCGTCCCGGAGTCCTGAGCAAAATCCGATCCAATCGGATTTCGCTCTAGAGCCGCGTGAGCTTGCCGACCGCCGCCATCGGGCCGGACGGCCCAGCCCCGCGCGAGCCGCCGCGCGGTTCGACCGTGACCGCCAGGGACACCCCCTCCTTGGTCATCTCCGCCATCGGTTCGGACATCGGCATGGCCTTGGAGGCGCCCGGGTCGATGAGCCCCAAAGAGCGCGGCCGGCCGTCGCCGGGGATCAGCCACAGTTCGTGGCTGTGGTCGGGATCGGCCCCCGGCGGCACCAGCGAGGCCACCATGATCGCCTTCCGCTCCGGATCGTAGGCGGCCAGGAACATCGGCTGGCCACCGCCGCTCATCAGCCGGGCGTTCATCATCGGCCCCATCGGCGGCCGTGGCTGGGCGACCAGCTCGGGCGGGCGGACGGCCAGGAACGCCACCGCCGCCAGGCTGGCCGCCGTCGCCGCCATCGAGCCGAGCGTCGCCATGCGCCAGAACCGCAGCCGCCTCCGCACGCCGGCGCCGTTGTCGTTGGCCGCCAGCCGCCGCTCGATCCGCGGCCACAGGCCGGCGGGCGGGGCCACCGGCGTCGTCGCCTCGGCCAGCGGCGCCAGCCGCGCGCGCCAGGCCAGCACCTGCGCGGCGAAGGCCGGGTCGCGGGCCATCCGCTGCTCGGCGGCCGCCCGCTCCTGCGCCGTCAGCACGCCAAGCGCATGTTCGGCCGCCAGGGCTTCGTCCTCCGGGGGTTCGGGGCCGAGGTCGCTCATCGCTCCAGGCACCCCCTCAGCTTCAGCAGGCCGCGCCGGATCCAACTCTTCACCGTGCCCAGCGGCGCGTCCAGCCGGCCGGCCAGGGCCTCATAGGTCAGCCCCTCGAAGAAGGCCGTGCGGATCGCGCCGCGCGTCCTCGGGTCCAGTTCGTCGAGACAGCGCGCCAGCGCCTGGCCGTCCTGGGCCGCCTCCAGCAGCGCCTCGGCCCGCGGCGCCCCGTCCTCGAGCGGCAGGTCGTCCACCGGCTCGGCGTAGGCGAGCGGTCCGCGCGCCCGCAGCCGGTCGATGGCGCGGTTGCGGGCGATGGTCGAGATCCAGGCCATGACGCTGGCCCGCTGCGCCTCGTAGCGGTCGGCCCGTCGCCAGATGGTGAGATAGACCTCCTGCAGCACGTCTTCGCTCTCGTCCTTGTCGGAGAGGATACGCAGGCAGACGCCGAAAAGCTTCGCGGAGGTGGCCTCGTAAAGCCGGCGCATCGCCGCGCGATCGCCCGCCGCGATCTGCAGCATCAGCTCGGCCAAGGGGTCAGGCGTGGCGATCGCAGCGGTCCCTACCGTGGAGACCGCCGAAGCTGCCGCACTTCGCGCCGCCGGGAAAGAGCTGGGATCGCTTGCTGGGCCTTACGTCACGATGCAGAGCGCCGTTCCATGGAGCGCCTTGCGAGGGGCTTTGAAGCGCGCTAGGCTCCAAAGGTCAAACTCGTAAGGTTCGGCTGATTTTCGACGCTCCAGACTCTCGGCGCACCGAACCTGCTCCCCGACCCCCCCGAAATTTGATGCGTGACTCAAAAGGCTTGGGTTGCGGAACGACTTACCCAAGGACGACACTTCTATGGCTACCGGCACTGTTAAATGGTTCAACGGAACCAAGGGCTATGGCTTCATCCAACCCGACGATGGCGGCGCGGACATCTTCGTTCACATCTCGGCCGTTGAACGCGCCGGACTCCGCAGCCTGAACGAAGGCCAAAAGATCACCTACGAACTCGAGCAGGACCGTCGCAGCGGCAAGATGGCCGCCGGCAACCTGCAAGTCTAAGCGGTTCCGCAAACGGCCCTTGGGCCCTTGCATCGAAACGGCTGCGGGCCGGCGGAAACGCCGGCCCGTTTTCGTATACGCCGTCTACTACGGGCTGGAAGCGGCCGCCTGCGGCGAGATTGCCGCCATCGCCGCTTGCGCGCGGGCGACTCCCCCTCTAAACGGCGCCCTTAACCTGCAGATTGACCGGGACCGGGCGCGCTTGAAGAGTGCGACCGCCCATGCGCGCGAGTGGACATGCCGAAACGCACAGACATCTCCTCGATCCTCATCATCGGCGCCGGGCCGATCGTGATCGGCCAGGCCTGTGAGTTCGACTACTCCGGCGTCCAGGCCTGCAAGGCCCTGCGCGCCGAGGGCTACCGCATCGTGCTGGTCAACTCGAACCCGGCCACGATCATGACCGACCCGGACGTGGCCGACGCCACGTACATCGAGCCGATCACCCCGGAGATGGTCGAGAAGATCATCGCCAAGGAGCGCCCCGACGCCCTGCTGCCGACCATGGGCGGCCAGACCGCGCTGAACACCGCCCTGGCGCTCGAGGAGCGCGGCGTGCTGGCCAAGTACGGGGTCGAGATGATCGGCGCCAAGGCCGAGGTCATCGACAAGGCCGAGGACCGCCAGAAATTCCGCGACGCCATGGACAAGCTCGGCCTCGAAAGCCCGAAGTCCAAGGCCGCCCACTCGATGGACGAGGCCATGGAAGGCCTGGAGTTCGTCGGCCTGCCGGCGATCATCCGCCCGTCCTTCACCCTGGCCGGCACCGGCGGCGGCATCGCCTACAATGTCGAGGAATTCAAAGAGATCGTCGAACGCGGTCTCGACCTCTCCCCCACCACCGAGGTCCTCATCGAGGAGAGCGTGCTGGGCTGGAAGGAGTACGAGATGGAGGTCGTCCGCGACAAGGCGGACAACTGCATCATCGTCTGCTCGATCGAGAACATCGACCCGATGGGCGTGCACACCGGCGACTCCATCACGGTCGCGCCGGCCCTGACGCTGACCGACAAGGAATACCAGCGCATGCGGGCGGCCTCGATCGCCGTGCTGCGCGAGATCGGCGTCGAGACCGGCGGCTCGAACGTCCAGTTTGCGGTGAACCCGGCCGACGGCCGCATGGTCGTCATCGAGATGAACCCGCGGGTGTCGCGCTCGTCGGCCCTGGCCTCGAAGGCCACCGGCTTCCCGATCGCCAAGGTCGCCGCACGCCTGGCCGTCGGCTACACCCTCGACGAACTGATGAACGACATCACCGGCGCGACGCCGGCCTCGTTCGAGCCCAGCATCGACTACGTCGTCACCAAGATCCCGCGCTTCGCCTTCGAGAAGTATCCGGGTTCGGAACCGACCCTGACCACCGCCATGAAGTCGGTCGGCGAAGTCATGGCCATCGGCCGCACCTTCGCCGAGAGCCTGCAGAAGGCCCTGCGCGGCCTTGAAACCGGCCTCACCGGCCTGGACGAGGTCGAGATCGAAGGCGCCCATGACGCCGAGACCGGCCGCGCCGCGGTGATCCGCGCGCTGGGCCAGCCGACCCCCGACCGCCTGCTGGTCATCGCCCAGGCGTTCCGTCACGGCCTGAGCGTCGAGGAGGTCAACGCCGCCTGCTCGTACGAGCCGTGGTTCCTGCGCCAGATCCAGGCCCTGATCGCGGTCGAGGCCCAGATCCGCGACCGCGGCCTGCCGGCCACCGCCGCCGAGTTCCGCGCCGTGAAGGCCCAGGGCTTCTCCGACGCGCGCCTGGCCAAGCTGACCCACACCACCGAGGCCGAGGTCCGCGAACAGCGCCGCGCCCATGGCGTGCGCCCGGTGTTCAAGCGCATCGACAGCTGCGCGGGCGAGTTCCGCGCCGCCACGCCGTACATGTACTCGACCTACGAGACCGGCGTGCTCGGCCAGATCCCCGAGTGCGAGAGCGAGCCGAGCGACCGCAAGAAGGCGATCATCCTCGGCGGCGGTCCGAACCGGATCGGCCAGGGCATCGAGTTCGACTACTGCTGCTGCCATGCCGCCTTCGCCCTCGACGACATCGGGGTGGAGTCGATCATGGTCAACTGCAATCCCGAGACCGTCTCGACCGACTACGACACCTCCGACCGCCTGTACTTCGAGCCGCTGACGGCCGAGGACGTGCTGGAACTGATCGCCGTCGAGCAGGCCCGCGGCGAGCTGCTGGGCGTCATCGTCCAGTTCGGCGGCCAGACCCCGCTGAAGCTGGCCAAGCCGCTCGAGGACGCCGGCATCCCGATCCTGGGCACCTCGCCCGACGCCATCGACCTGGCCGAGGACCGCGAGCGCTTCCAGCAGCTGCTGCACAAGCTGAAGATCGCCCAGCCGGTCAACGCCATCGCCCGCTCGCGCGACGAGGCCTTCGCCGGCGCCCACAAGGTCGGCTACCCGATCGTCATCCGGCCCTCCTACGTGCTGGGCGGCCGGGCGATGGAGATCATCCGCGACGACGAGCAGCTCGAGCGCTACGTCAACACCGCCGTCCAGGTGTCCGGCGACAGTCCGGTGCTGATCGACCAGTACCTGAGCCGCGCCACCGAGGTGGACGTCGACGCCCTGTGCGACGACGCCGGCCAGGTGTTCGTCGCCGGGGTGATGGAGCACATCGAGGAGGCCGGCGTGCACTCAGGCGACAGCGCCTGCTCGCTGCCGCCGTTCTCGCTGAAGCCGGAAACCATCGCCGAGCTGAAGCGCCAGACCGAGGCCATGGCCCGCGCCCTGGAAGTCCGCGGCCTGATGAACGTGCAGTTCGCCATCGAGGAGCCGCACTCCGACAACCCGCGCATCTACGTGCTGGAAGTGAACCCGCGCGCCAGCCGCACGGTGCCGTTCGTCGCCAAGACCATCGGCCAGCCGCTGGCCTCGATCGCCGCCAAGCTGATGGCCGGCGAGAAGCTCGCCAGCTTCAACCTGACCGAAAAGCCGTACGACCACATCGCGGTGAAGGAGGCGGTGTTCCCGTTCGCCCGCTTCGCCGGCGTCGACACGGTGCTGGGCCCGGAAATGCGCTCGACCGGCGAGGTCATGGGCCTCGACTGGATCCGCCCGGGCGAGACCAACGGCGCAGCCTTCGCCCGCGCCTTCGCCAAGAGCCAGCTTGGCGGCGGCGTGAAGCTGCCCAAGACCGGCAGCGTCTTCGTCTCGGTCAAGGACAGCGACAAGCCGTGGATCCTCGAGCCGGTGAAGCTGCTGCTCGCCCAGGGCTTCAAGATCCTGGCCACCTCGGGCACCGGCGACTACCTGATCGAACAGGGGCTGGCGGTCGAGCCGGTCAAGAAGGTGCTGGAAGGCCGTCCCCACATCGTCGATGCGATGAAGAACGGCGAGGTCCAGCTGGTGTTCAACACCACTGAGGGCAAGCAGTCGCTCGCCGACAGCTTCGAGATCCGCCGCACCGCGCTGATGATGAAGACCCCCTACTTCACCACCGCCGCCGGCGCGCTGGCCGCCGCCCAGGCCATCGTGGCGACGGTCGAGGACACCCTCGACGTCCGCCCGCTGCAAAGCTACGCCTGACGACCTCGGAGCGCGGCGCCGCCGCGCTCCGCCCTCCGTCGGCGCACGGTTTGCCGCTGACATCGCCTCGCAAACGCAAGCTTGTGAAGCACTTAGCGCCAATTTGCTGATTGACCGCCGCTATTCGGGGGCGCAACCTCAGAGCGTCGCCTGGCTTAAGCAGGCGCTAGTGGGCGAGCTCCGGCGGCCCCTGATGACCAGCCGGAAGGCCCGCATGGGCGCCTGTCGCAGTCTGGCGAGGACGTGTCCTCTGTCTCAGTGTGCGAAGGGAAACGCCATGCAATCCGGACACCACGAAGGTGAGGTCCACCATCACAAGAACAAGCATCTTATAGAGCGCTTCGAGGGGTACACAGACCTTATCGTTGTGGGTCTGATCATCGCTCTCGGTGCGGCCATGCTGATTGGCCTGCTCACCGCCAACGGCAAGGTCACCTGGTAGGACGCCAACCCTAAACGCGAGTACGGCGCCGGTCAGAGCGCTCTAGCCAGGACCAGGTCGTCGTACTCGTTGGCGCCCACGCGGAACTTGCGCACGCCCGCCTCGACATAGCCTTGGCGCGCGTAGAAGGCGATTGCGCGCGCGTTGCCGCCAAACACGCCCAGCAGCATGCGGGTGAAGCCCGCCTGCGCTGCGCTTTCCAGCGCCGTCGCCATCAGCCGACCGCCCTGCCCCGTGCCGTGGAAGCGGTTGAGCAGGTAGATCCGCTTCAATTCCACATCGCCCTCGCCGGTCGCCACCGGCAGGTCGGGCGGCGTCAGCGCCGCATAGCCGACCGGCGCCCCGCCCGCCTCCATCTCGGCCAACCACAGGCGATAGCCGGGCTTGGCCAGCCATTGCGCATAGAGCGTCTCAGCGTGCTGGGCGCGGCAGTGGGCGATGATGTCGCCGGCCGGCAAGGCCCCGGCATAGGTCTCCAGGAAAGTCGCCTGCCCGACCAGGGCCAGGGCCGCCTCGTCGCCCGATACGCAGGGACGAATGGTGATCGACATACCGTAACTCCGAATCTCTCACTGGCTCGGGAGGCTGGCCTCAATCGCCAAGCTAGGCTAGGCGTAAGAAAACTGAACAACGATCACTTAGGGAGTCGAAAGCATGGCCGGTCGGGTCGAGGGTAAGGTTGCGCTGGTCACCGGCGGGGCCAGCGGGATCGGGCGCGGCTGCGCCGAACGGCTGGCTCAGGAAGGCGCCGTTGTGGTCGTCACCGACCTGCAGGACGACAAGGGCGCCGAGACGGTCGCCGCCATCGAGGCGATGGGCGGCAAGGCCAGCTACCTGCACCACGACGTCACCTCCGAGCAGGCCTGGATCGACGCGGTGGCGGCGGTGAAGGCCAAGCACGGACGGCTCGACATCCTGGTCAACAACGCCGGCATCGGCATCGGCGGCTCGGTGCTGACCATGACCCTCGCCGATTTCCAGAAGCAGACCGCGGTCAATCTCGACGGCGTCTTCCTCGGCGTGAAGCACTCGATCCCGCTGATGCGCGAGAACGGCGGCGGGTCGATCATCAACATGTCCTCGGTCGCCGGCCTCAAGGGCTCGGCCATCCTGGCCGGCTACTGCGCCACCAAGGGCGGGGTGCGGCTGTTCACCAAGGCCGTGGCGATGGAATGCGCGGCCGCCAAGGACGGCGTGCGGGTCAACTCCGTCCACCCGGGCATCATCGAGACGCCGATCTGGGACTCGATCGTCGGCACCGGCGACATTGGCGACAACGCCCGTCCGCCGCGGCCGGCGGTTCTGGACGCGATGAGCGCCGAAGGCGTGCCGCTGGGCGTGAAGGGCTATCCGGAAGACATCGCCAACGGCGTGCTGTGGCTGGCCTCGGACGAGAGCCGCTACGTCACCGGCGCCGAACTGGTCATCGACGGCGGCCTCTCGGTAAAATAGTCGCGGCGGCCCCGACCGTTCGGCATTTCCGCCCCGGCGGAAATGTTCTACGGGCGGGGCATGACCGCCATGCTTCACGTCGTCTACGGCCCCTCGGGGGCCGGCAAGTCCACCTACGCCAAGGAACTGGCCCGGCGCGAGCCGGCGGTCCACTTCGCCATCGACGACTGGATGGCGCGGCTGTTCGCGGCCGACATGCCCGAGCCGATCGAGTACCACTGGATGATGGAGCGGGTCGAACGCTGCGAGGCCCAGATCTGGTCCACCGCCGCCGGCGTCATCGCCGCCGGAACCTCGGTGGTGCTCGACCTCGGCCTGCTGCGGCGCTCCGATCGCGCCCGCGTGGCCGAGATCGCCCGGGCCGTGGAGCTGCCGATCCAGTTCCACTTCGTCACCGCCCCCGAAGAAATCCGCCGCGCGCGCGTGCTCGAGCGCAACGAGGTCCGTGGCGAAACCTTCGCCATCGGGGTGACGCCGGAGATGTTCGACTTCATCGAAGGGGTGTTTGAAGTCCCCGACGCAAGCGAGTTGCAAGGCGCGATCGTCTCCGAAAGCGCCTGACGGCGTCACGTCTCAGCCGCTTCTCAACAGCTTTCGAACCCTGTTCCTGGGGCCGCCTGCCGGCGCGCCCTTGAGTTTTTCTGCTGCGACATCTAATCTTCAGCCCCCCGGACGCCTGCGCCCGCGGCCGGCAACGAACTCCCAAAAGGGCGAATCCGAGTCCTCATCCACGATGGAAAAAGTCCCGATGACCGCCGAGGGCTGGCAGGCCCTCGACGATGAACTGAAGCGTTTGAAGACTATCGAGCGTCCAGCTGTGATCGCTGCGATCGCTGAAGCGCGCTCGCATGGCGACCTCTCCGAGAACGCCGAGTACCATGCCGCCAAGGAGCGGCAAGGCTGGATCGAAGGCCAGATCGCCGAGATCGAGGACAAGATGGCCCGCGCCCAGGTCATCGACGTATCCAAGCTTTCCGGCACCCAGGTGAAGTTCGGCGCGACCGTCTCAGTGGTCGACGAAGACACCGAGGAAGAGGCTCGCTACCAGATCGTCGGCGAACACGAAGCCGACGTGAAGCAGGGCAAGATCTCCATCGTCTCGCCCCTGGCCCGCGCCATGATCGGCAAGGAGACCGGCGACGTCGTCGAGGTGAACACCCCCGGCGGCGGCAAGGCCTACGAGATCCTCAAGGTCGAGTGGCTCTAGGCCCTTCCGGCTTGTCAGCTCAAAATCCGCCGCCCGCCGCGCCGCTCGTCATCTGGGCGGTCTCGGACGGGCGTGCGGGCATCGAGGCCCAGGTCGTCGGTCTGGCCAATGCGATCGCGCGCAAGCGCCCCGCCCAGGTCGTCGTCAAGCAGATCGGCTGGAAGAGCTGGATCGGCCGCCTGCCGTGGTGGCTGACGCCGTTTCCGCGCCGCCTGCTGACCCCGCAGAGCGACATCGCCCCGCCCTGGCCCGACATCTGGATCGCCGCCGGCCGCGCGACCCTGCCGCTGTCGATCCGCATGAAGCGTTGGTCGGGCCGTCGGACCTATGTGGTGCAGGTCCAGGACCCGCGCATGCCGACGCGGCTGTTCGACCTGGTCATCCCGCCCCGGCATGACCGGCTGGAGGGCGACAACGTCTTTCCGATCACCGGCTCGCCGGGCCGCGTGAACGCCGAGCGCATGGCCGGCGACCTGCAACGCTTCCAGGCCCAGTTGGACGCCCTGCCCCGCCCGCGCGTGGCGGTGATCATCGGCGGCAAGTCCAAGGCCCACGACATTTCGCCCGAGCGCGCCGCGGCCCTGGCCCGCGAGATCGAGCTGCCGGTCGTCCAGGAAGGCGGCTCGGTGATGGTCAGCTTCACCCGTCGCACCCCCGAGCCGGCCAAGAACATCCTCGAAGCCCGCCTCGGGCGCCTGCCCGGCGTCATCTGGGACGGCGAAGGCGACAACCCCTATTTCGCCTACCTGGCGGCGGCCGACTACATCCTGGTCACCGAGGACTCGACCAACCTGGCCACCGACGCCGCCTCGACCGGCAAGCCGGTGTTCGTCATGAAGATGGACGGCGAGAGCCTGAAGTTCCGGCTGTTCCATGAGGATCTGGAGCGGCTGGGCGCGGCCCGGCCGTTCGGCGGCGCCTTCCATCGCTGGACCTACGAGCCGCTGGCCGAGACCGAGCGCGCGGCCGACGAAGTGTTGCGCCGCTTCGACGCGCCGAAGTCCTAGGACCATGGCCGTCGCGATCCGCCTGGCCGGAGCCGACGACGCCGAGATCGCCCTGGCGATCGATCCGACCGCCGCGACCAGCGCCCATCGCGCCGACTGGCTGCGCCGCGCCTTCGCCGGCGAGCAGGGCCGCGTGGCGCGTATCGCCTATCTCGACGGTCGTCCCGCCGGGTTCGCGGTGATGGGGCGGTTCTTCAGCAACCCCTTCCTGGACCTGATCGTCACCGATCCTCGGTTTCAGCGCCGCGGGGTCGCCGGCGCGCTGCTGGACGAGATCGAGCGGGAGCACGCCGGCGAGAAGCTGTTCGTCTCGACCAATGTCTCCAACGCCATCATGCGCGCCCTGCTGCTTGCGCGCGGCTACCTGCCGGCCGGGCAGGTCGACCACCTGGATCCCGGCGATCCCGAGCTGTTCTTCGTGCGCCTGCCGCGCTGAGCCCGGCTCTTTCCAAGTCGCGGCTTTCGGCGTCCCATGGTTGCAAGATGATTCTGCGACCTCGCATCCTGTTCATCGCCAACGCCGGCCCGGCGGTCGGCGGCGGGCATGTGATGCGCTCGCTCAGCCTGGCCAGGGCGCTCGCCGAGCATGGCGCGGAGTGCATGTTCCTGGCCCCGCCGGTCGTCGCCGGCATCCTCGACGCCTTTGCCCCCGACATGGGCCGCGAGGCGGTGGCCTCGGTCGCCGCCGCGGATCTGCCCGCCGCCGTCGCGGGCCTCGCCTTCGACGCCGTGGTGTTCGACCATTACGGCCTGGGACGCGCCGATCACCAGTTCATCGCCCAAGGCCGCCCGACCCTGGTCATCGACGACCTCGCCGACCGGCCGCTGGCCGCCGACGTGGTGCTCGATTCCGGCCCGGCCCGCACCGAGGAAGACTACGCCGGCCTCGCCGGCGGGGCGCGCCTGCTGCTCGGTCCGCGCTACGCGCCGCTGCGGCCGGAGTTCGCCGCCCTGCGCGAGGCCGCGATCGCCCGCCGCGGCGGGCCCGTGCAGCGGGTGCTGGTCGCCCTCGGCCTCACCGACGTCGGCGGCGTCACCTCGCGGGTGCTCGACCGCCTGCGCCAGCGCAACGGCCACCTCGCCTTCGACGTGGTGATCGGCTCCGAGGCGCCCAGCCTGCGCGGCCTCGCCCGCATCGCCGCCCACGATCCGCGCGTCACGCTGCACGTCGACGCCCAGGACATGGCCCGCCTGACGCTGGAGGCCGACGTCGCCTTCGGGGCCGGCGGATCGACCACCTGGGAGCGCTGCACGCTGGGCCTGCCTTCAGTGATGCTGGTGCTGGCCGAGAACCAGCGCCCGGCCGCCCGCGCCCTGGCCGACCGCGACGCAGCCCTGGTGGTGGACGCCGCCGACCCCGATTTCGCCGCCGCCTTCGACCGGGCTGCGGTGCGCCTGCTCAGCGACGCCGCCACCCGCACGCGCCTGACCGCCGCGAGCCTGGAGCTCTGCGACGGCCGGGGCGCCGAGCGCGCCGCCGAGGCTCTGCTGGAGGTGATCTCCGCCCCCCGGCTGGCCGCCCGCGATCCCGGCGTCTGAGGCCGCGCCGACGTGCGCTGACCAACCGCGCCCGGCGCCTGTCGCAACGGCTCAGAATCTCCCCTACATAGACGCCATGTCGCAGAATGCTCCTCGCACCACCCGCTGCCTCGTCCTGGGTTCCGGCCCGGCCGGCTACACCGCCGCCATCTACGCCGCGCGCGCCCTGCTCAAACCGGTGCTGATCGCCGGCATCCAACCGGGCGGACAGCTGACGATCACGACCGACGTCGAGAACTATCCGGGCTTCGCCGACGTCATCCAGGGTCCGTGGCTGATGGAGCAGATGCAGGCCCAGGCGGCGCACGTCGGGACCGAGATCATCAACGACATCGTCATCAAGGCCGACCTCAGCCAGCGCCCGTTCCGCCTCGAATGCGATAGCGGCGAGGTCTGGCTGGCCGAGACCCTGATCATCGCCACCGGCGCCCAGGCCAAGTGGCTGGGCCTGGAGACCGAGCAGAAGTTCCAGGGCTTCGGCGTCTCGGCCTGCGCCACCTGCGACGGCTTCTTCTATCGCGGCAAGGAAGTCGTGGTGGTCGGCGGCGGCAACACCGCCGTCGAAGAAGCGCTGTTCCTGACCAACTTCGCCGCCAAGGTCACCGTCGTGCACCGCCGCGACGAGTTCCGCGCCGAGAAGATCCTGCAGGAGCGCCTGTTCGCCCACCCGAAGATCGAGGTCATCTGGAACGTCGCCATCGACGAGGTCGTCGGCACTTCCGAACCGCTCGGCGTCACCGGCGTCAAGCTGAAGGACGTGAACACCGGCGAGGTCCGCGAAATCCCCGCCGACGGCGTCTTCATCGCCATCGGCCACGCCCCGGCCTCCGAACTCTTCAAGGGCCAGCTGGAAATGGACGGCTCGGGCTACCTGAAGGTCATCCCCGGCAGCGCCGCCACCGCGATCAAGGGCGTCTACGCCGCCGGCGACGTCACCGACGACGTCTATCGCCAGGCCGTCACCGCCGCCGGCATGGGCTGCATGGCGGCGCTGGAAGCGGTAAGACTGCTGGCCGAAGAGGACCACGAGAAGGCCAAGCACCCGATCAGCCATCACGAGGCCCAGCGCATCGGCGCCTGGTGACCACCTGACAGCGTCGACGAGTTCAACTTAGCGGGCGGCCGCCGGCCGCCCCATCCCGAAAGACGAGGCCACGCGCCGCCATGACGAACCTGATCGTGCGAGGCGGCCGCGCCTTGCGTGGAACCATCACGCCGTCCGCCAACAAGAACGCCGTCCTGCCGGTGCTCTGCGCCACCCTGCTGAGCGACGAGCCGATCGTCCTGCACCGGGTGCCGGACATCACCGACGTCCGCAAGCTGCTGGATTTCTTCGGAAAGCTCGGCTCGTCGGTCGAAATGGACTACGCCACCGGCACGCTGCGGCTGCACCACGGCCGCGACCTGGACCCGAAGTCGGCGCACCTGCCGCTGGGCATGCGCTCGTCGATCATGCTGATCCCGGCCCTGCTGCACCGCTTCGGCCGCGCCAGCCTGGAAGAGGACGTCACCGGCTGCACCCTCGGCTCGCGTGAGATCGATCCGCACATCGAGGTGTTCCGCGCCTTCGGGGCCGAGGTCACCAGCGAACCCGGCGCGACGGTGATCACCGCGGGCAAGGGCTTCACCGCCACCCAGCACTGGCTCGACTACGCCTCGGTGACCACCACCGAGAACTTCGTGCTCTGCGCGGCCACCGCCAAGGGCCTATCGCGCCTGACCAACGCCGCCTGCGAGCCGCACGTGCAGGAGTTCTGCGAGTTCCTGGCCGGCATGGGCGCGCGCATCCAGGGCGTCGGCGGCTCGCGCCTGACCGTCTCGGGCGTCGACAGCCTCGGCGGGGTCGAGTTCACCTTCGCCGACGACTTCCACGAGGTCGCCACCTTCCTGGCCATGGGCGCGATCACCGGCGGCGAGATCGCCGTCCAGAACGGCTCAGTCGAACAGTTCCCGCTGCTGGACCGCACCTTCGCCAAGTTCGGCGTCGAGGTGACCCACGAAAACGGCTTCAGCCGCGCCCGGGTCGACGGCAAGCTGAAGGTGCGCGAGCCGTTCACCTCGAACATCCTGACCAAGGTCGAGGCCGCGCCCTGGCCGTATGTGCCGGCCGACCTGCTGCCGATCTTCGTGGCCCTGGGCGTGCGCGCCGAGGGCCAGGTGATGTTCTGGAACAAGGTCTATGACGGCGCGCTCGGCTGGCACTCGGAACTGGGCAAGTTCGGCGCCCACGCCCTGCTCTGCGACCCGCACCGGCTGATCACCTGGGGCGGCAAGCCGCTGACCCCGGCGACGGTCGACAGCCCCTACATCATCCGCGTGGCCATCGCCCTCTTCATGCTCGCCGCCAGCATCGAAGGCGAAAGCACCATCCTCAACGCCTCGCCGATCCAGCGCGCTCACCCGAAGTTCGTCGAGAACCTCAACGCCCTCGGCGCCGACGTCAGCTGGGTCGCCGGCGACTGACGCAGTCCAATTCCTCCCCTTCTGGGGGAGGTGGCGCGCGCAGCGCGACGGAGGGGGCCTGCTGTCTCAGCATTCCCCCTCAGTCAGCTTCGCTGACAGCTCCCCCAGAAGGGGAGCAACTAGTTATCCCGCTTGGCCTGGGCGTTCTTGGTCGCCTGCGAGACGCTGCCGACCTTGGCCGGGGCGACCTTGGAGGCGGTCTTCTGGTTCGCGACCGGGTTCATCCCCGCGCTGGCGGTCTTGCCCGGCGCCGGACGCGACGAGGCGCCGGCCGCCCGGCGCATGGCCAGGGCCTTCTTCGCGGCCTCGACATGCGCGGCCCGCGCGTCCTCAACCGCCATCCGATGCGACTGCTTGTTCACCCGCCGCAGGGCGCTGGCGAACACCTGCTTGCGCTCCTGCAGATGCTCGGCCGTGCCGCTGCCGCGCGGCTCGCCCTTGCCGCGGACCTCGCGGACCTTCTGCCGGGCCAGGGTGCGCTCCTTGTCGCGCATCGCCCGCAGGCGCTTGCGCGTCTCGGCCAAGTCCTTGGCGTCGAGCTGGGCGATGGCCGGATGATGCGAGGCGCGGATGAGTTCGCCTTCGTCGTGGTTGAGCAGGCTGAGTTCGCGGCGGTTGTTGATGGACATGTCGCCCCTCTCGAGTTGCGCTGGTCTTGTGGAACGCGCCCGGCGGGCGTGGGTTCAGCAATCCGTCCCGCAGCGGCCGCCGCACCCTCTTGAATGACGCCACGTCACCGTACCTAGTCTTCCAAAAATTTCCTGGGAGGAAGCCATGTACGATCTGGTCATTCGGCGTGGTCTGGTGGTCGACGGTACCGGCGCTGCGCCCCGTCAGGCCGATGTCGCGGTGTCCGGCGGCGTCATCGCCAAGGTCGGCGTCATTCCAGAGAAGGGCCGGCGCGAGATCGACGCCGACGGCCTGCTGGTCACCCCCGGCTGGGTCGACATTCACACCCACTACGACGGCCAGGTGACCTGGGATCCCTACCTCAGCCCCTCCTGCTGGCACGGGGTCACCACCGTAGTCATGGGCAACTGCGGCGTCGGTTTCGCCCCCGCCCGGCCCGACCGCCACGAGTGGCTGATCGGCATCATGGAGGCGGTCGAGGACATTCCGGGTTCAGCCCTGGCCGAGGGCATGAAGTGGGATTGGGAGACCTTCCCCGAATACCTCGACAGCCTGGAGCGCAAGCCGCGCGTCCTGGACGTCGCCGCCCAGGCCCCGCACAGCGCCATCCGCGCCTATGTCATGGACGAACGCGGCGCGCGTAACGAGGTGGCCACCCCCGAGGACATCGCCGAGATGGCCCGCATCACCCGCGAAGCGGTCCAGGCCGGCGCGCTCGGCTTCTCGACCTCGCGCACGGCCCTGCACCGGACCAAGGACGGTGAAGTGATCCCCGGCACCTTCGCCGGCGCCGACGAGATGATAGGCATCGGCCGCGCCCTCGGCGAGGCCGGCCATGGCGTCTTCGAACTGGCCTCCGACATGACCATCCCCGAGGACGAGTTCGCCTGGATGGCCGCGTTCGCCAAGGAGACCGGCCTGCCGGTTAACTACAGCCTGCTGCAGTCGCCGTTCCAGCCCAACAAGTGGCGCGACATGCTGGCCCTGACCGCCCAGGCCCAGGCGCAGGGCGCCAACATCAAGGCCGGCATCGCCTGTCGTCCGACCGGCATGGTGCTGGGCTGGCAGTCCACGGTGCATCCGTTCATCCGCAAGACCGCCTATCGGGCCATCGCCGCCCTGCCCTTCGCCGAGCGGCTGGAGCGCCTGCGCGATCCGGCGGTGCGCGAGGCGATCATCACCGAGGTGACGCCCCAGGCGCCGGCCATGGGCGCGCTGCTGCAGGACTTCGGCAACATGTTCCGCCTGGAGCGCGAGGGCCGGCTGGACTACGAGCCCCGCGCCGAGGATTCCGTCGCCGCCGAGGCCGCGCGCCAGGGCGTCACGCCCGAGGCCGCCGTCTACGACATGCTCATGGAGAACGAGGGCGCCGGCTATATCTACCTGCCTCTGCTGAACTACGCCGAGCACAGCTTCGACCACATCGTCGAGATGATGCACGATCCCAACACCGTGCTCAGCCTGTCGGACGGCGGCGCCCACTGCGGGGTGATCTGCGACGCCAGCTTCCCGACCTACATGCTGACCTACTGGGTGCGCGACCGCTCGCGCGGCCAGCGGCTGCCGCTGGAAAAGGTGGTTTCGATGCAGACCCGGGAAACCGCGCAGTTCTATGGCCTGAACGACCGCGGGGTCATCGCACCGGGCATGAAGGCCGACCTCAACGTCATCGACTTCGAGGCGCTGCAGATCCACGCGCCGGAGATGGTCTTCGACCTGCCGGCGGACGGCCGCCGCCTGGTTCAGCGGGCCAGCGGCTATCGCGCCACGGTCGTCGACGGGGTGATCACCTTCGAGCACGGAGAGGCCACCGGCGAAATGCCCGGCAAGCTGATCCGCGGCCCGCAGGCTGCGCCCGCAGCCCTGGCCGCTGAGTAGGCCTGGGCCTATGCTCGGCGCATGATCCGCCACGCCCGCCCCGCCGACCACGCCGCTATCCGCGAGATCGTCGCCGCCGCCTTCGGGCAAGCCGACGAGGCCGATCTCGTCGAGCGGCTGCGCGCCGCCGGCGACGTGATGTTCGAACTGGTCGAGGAGGAGAACGGCGAGGTCGTCGGCCACATCCTCTACAGCCGGCTGTGGGCCGACAGCGTGAACCTCTACGCCGCCCTCGCGCCGCTCGCCGTCCGGCCCGACCGCCAGCGGAGCGGCGTCGGCAAGCGCCTGACCGCCGCCTCGATCGAGACCGCCAAGGACTTCGGCGCCCACGCGGTCATCGTGCTGGGCCACCCCGAGTACTATCCGAAGTTCGGCTTCAGCGCGCAGGCCGCCGCCCAGGTGAAATCGCCCTACTCCGGCAGCCCGGCCTTCATGGCCCTGGCGCTCGAGGACGGGGCGCTCGACGCCCCCCTGCTGGTCGCCTACCCGGACGCCTTCGGCGGCGGCGAAGGCCACTAGCAGGCCGCCGCGCCCGCGCTAAGCTGGGCGCCGTCAGCTTTCTGGAAGGCGGCCATGAAAACCTACCGTATCGGCGTCATCGGGCTTGGCCAGCGCATTGCTCACGTGCTGGCCGCGATGCAGGAGGTCGGCTGGAACCTGCAGGTCGCCGCGCACGCCGATCCGGCCCCGGTCGGCGCGCCGATCCTGGCCGCCGCCGGCATCGATCCCGGCCCGGCCCTCGCTGATCCCGCCGCGCTGCTGGCCCAGGGCCCGTACGACCTGGTGATGATCGGCTCGCCCAACCACCTGCACTTCGAGCACCTCAACCTGGCCCTCGACGCCGGCTGGCCGATCTTCGCCGAGAAGCCGATCGTGCGGACCCAGTCCGAGACCCTGGCCCTGGCCCATCGGCTGGCCGCGGGCGGCGGTCCGCCGCTCTATATCGGTCTGGTCATGCGCTCGATGTCGATCGTGCGCGAGACCATCGCGCGGGTCGACGGCGGCCAGCTCGGCCAGGTGATCTCGATTGACGCCACCGAGCACCTGCCGCCCGAGCACGGCGGCTATCTGGCCCGCAACTGGCGGCGCAAGCAGGCCTATGGCGGCTCGTACCTGCTCGACAAGGTCTGCCACGACTTCGATATCTTCGGCCGCCTGACCGGCTCGCGGCCGGCCAAGGTCGCCAGCTTCGGCGGCCGCGACATCTTCACCCCCGACCGCGCCGGCCACTACGCCTACAGCGACGGCCAGTTGGCCTACGCCCTGCGCGACGCCGGCTGGGCCGGCGCCAACGACGCCTTCCACTCCGACATGGACGTCACCGACCACCAGAACGCCCTGGTGCAGTACGAGAACGGCGTGCGGCTGTCGTTCCACGCCAACAGCCACGTCGCCCTGCCCGAGCGCCGCTGGTACGTGGCCGGGACCGAGGGCACGCTGATCGCCGACCTGGTGCGCAACAAGCTGATGGTCCGCCGCGCCATGGACCGCGGCAAGCCTGAGCGCATCGACTACGGCGGACGCACCGAGGACAGCCACAACGGCGCCGACCAGGCCATGGCTCGCGACCTGCTGGCCACCCTGGAAGGGCGTCAGGACTTCCCGGTGACGCCGTTCGAGTCGATGGAGGCCGGGCTGACCGTCATGGCCATCGACGAGGCGATGCAGACCGGCGACATGCTCGACTGCGGCCCGATGTGGGCGCGTTACGACGCCGCGCGCGGGGCCTGAGGCGGCGCCAGCAGGCTCGCGCCCAGCATCTCCTGCAGCAGCGGCGTCTTCGGATAGGGGTGATGCCGATACTGGCGAAAGCCCTCGGCGAGCTCGGCCCCGAAATCGCGGGCGCGGCGGCGGGTCCACCGCTCCATAGAGGCCAGGTGGTCGGGAATGTCGTGCTGGCGCGCCACCCAGGCGTCCTGGCTCACATGGCAGGCCAGCATCGCCTTCTTGGTTTCGAACACCGCGGAGACGTCGGCGCCGAAGTCGGGAACCGTCCAGACGCCCTCGCGGTCGCGGCCGCCGATCGGGTCCATGAAGTAGAGGTGGGGAATCGCCGCCAGCGGCGGCGCCTCGCCGGTTGCATAGTTCGGCACCGAGGCCGCGAAGCAGGCGTCGCGCACCAGCAGGCTGACCGCCTCGTGGTCGGGGTGATAGTCGGCCGGCGAGGCGGTGATCACCACATCGGCCTGCGCCCAGCGGATCAGCTCGGTCACCCGCCGGCGGGTCGGATCGTCGTTGAAGACGCCAAGGTCGGGGACCCCGCCGCAGCGATACTGCGCGCCGATCAGGGCGCCGGCTCGCGCCGCCTCGGCCTGGCGGATGGCCGAGGTCTCCTGCGGCGCCGTCGCCGTCGAGCCGAGATCCCCGCCGGTGACGGTGGCGATGCGGATCTGGTGGCCGGCCGCAGCCAGCACCGCGAGCGTCCCGGCGCAGAGGGTTTCAATATCGTCGGGGTGGGCGTGGATCGCGAGAACGACGGTCATGACCGCCGAGCTTACTCCTGCAGCGCGCCCGCGCCAGTGTCGGGCGAGGCCTTGTGGGCCGGTGCGTCGGCCGCGCGGGCCTCGTCGTCCTTGGCCTCCATGGCCGCCAGCGAGCTGTTGATCTCCTGGATTTCCTGGGCGGTCGGCTTGCGCCGCGGGGCATAAAGCGTGCCGAGCACCCGGGTCCGTTCGCCGCCGGCCGCGGACGCGTCGGCGACATTGTAGGTCCGCACCTCGCCGGCCACGGCCAGGGTGACCTGCCGGCCGCCCCCGATGCCCTGGGTCTCAGGATTGAGCAGTCCGTTGGTGCGTGCGTCCAGCCCGCCGAGGATCGCCGGCGAGATGAAGGCCTCGCCGCCGGCGTAGCGGCCGGTGAAGGCTGGCGGCTCTCCCCAGGGACCGGTCCAGCGATAGAAGATGTGCAGCCCGACCTGCTTCATCTTCACCAGGGTCGGCGCCCAGTACGGCGCGACATACTCGGCGTGATAGTGGGTGGCCGAGCCGACGGACTTGTTGACGTGGCCGGCCAGGGCGCGGCGCGCCACCTCCTGCGCCTGCCGCCACAGGCCCGGTTCGGGCGCATAGCGGAGCGAGCCGTCGCAGGTGAAGCTGAACTGGCAACCGGTGGTCCGGGCCGAGCCCTGATAAACCACACCGCAGACCGACTTCGGATAGGCCGGATGGCGCACCCGGTTCAGCACCACCTGGGCCACCGCCTCCTGGCCGAGCCGCGGCTCGCGGGCGCTTTCGTAATAGACCGCCTCGGCCAGACACTTCTGCGCCCGGCCCGCATCCTGGCCGCCGGCGTGCAGCACGAACGGCCGCATCGGGCGGATCGGCAGCTTGGAGAACGCCCGCATGGCGTTGATCTCCTCGGCCGTCTCCACCGAACTGGTGTCGAGCCCGAGATCGGGAATCTTGGAGATGTCGAGGCTGGTCCAGCCGACCGTCCGCCCCCACGGATCGGCCTGCCGGGCCAGCGGGTCGTGCCGCTTGGCCAGGGCCAGCATCGCCGGGTCCATGTCCGCGGTCAGCCGCGTCAGCCCACGTTCGGAGAAGGTCCGCGCCACCTGCGCCAGGCCCTGCGACCTCCCGTCGCTGCCGTCAGTGTAGCGTGGGTTCGCGCAGGCAAGCAGTATCACCGCCAACCCGCAGGTCGCCGCCAGGGCCGCAATGAGGCCGCGCTGGGAGATGATCTGCGACAGTGGCAGCGGCGAAGTCCCGATCTGTTTCAGTCCCGGCTCCATGCAGCCGGAAACAGGCAAGATAGGGGCCAAACCCGCCAAGATCGAGTGTTGCACCCATGCGCCCAGGCTCGCATGGTCCTGGGAACGACCCGTTCGGGGCCGGAATCAGCAGAGCGTCCGCCGACATGACGCCCGTCGGATCACCGCTGCGTTTCATACCGCGACGCTCGCCGCCGCTGCCCGCCGCGCTGGCCATCAGCCTCGGGGCGATGGCCGCCGCCGTCGCCATCCGCGGCCTGCTTGCCGGCTGGGACACCGCCTTCGCCCTCTCGGTCACCCACTTCCCCGCCTTCATTGTCGCCACCCTGTTCGCCGGCCAGCGCTGGGGTTGGATCAGCCTGGTCGCGGCCCTGGCGACCTCGCTGGCGATGCGCGGCGGCGTCCCGGCCGACCCGGCCATCCGGGCGGGCGCGATCCTCTACGTGCTCTCCGGCGCCGTCACGGTGTTCGTCGCCGCCACCCTGCGCGAGATCGTCCTGCGCCTGGACGAGGCCCAGGCCGCGCTCGACCGCAGCGAGGCGCGGCTGCAGATGGCCCAGAACGCCGGCGACGTCGGCCTCTGGGACTGGGACGCCGAGAGCGGCGAAGGCTTTTGGTCGCCGGCCCTCTATCGCAATCTCGGCCTGCCGATCCACACGCGGGCGGGCGTGCGCAAGCTGCTCGACGTGGTCCATCCGGAAGACCGCGAGCGGGTCCGCCTGAACAACATCGCCGCGATCCGCAGCGGCCAGATGGCGCCGTGCGAGTACCGCATCGTGCGGCCGGACGGCGAGGTCCGCTGGTTGCTGTCGCGCGGCGAGGTGCTGATCAACGGCGCCGGGCGGGCCGTCCGCGCCGTCGGCGTCAATATCGACATCACAGATCGGCGGCATGCCTTTGAAAAACTTCGTGAAAGCGAAGAGCGCTTCCGGGTCATGGCCGACAGCGCCCCGGCCCTGCTCTGGGTCTCGCGACCCGACGGCCGCCGGGAGTTCGTCAACCAGGCCTATGTCGACTATCTCGGCCGGACCTACGAGGAGGCCCTTGAGTTCGACTGGCGCGAGGCGCTCCACCCCGACGATCTGCCGCGGATCCTGGAGGAGCAGGTGGCCGGCGAGGCCACCCGCAGGCCGTTCCGGCTGGAGGCGCGCTATCGGCGCAAGACCGGCGAATGGTGCTGGATCCGCTCGGTCTCGCAACCGCGCTTCGGACCGGACGGGACCTTCTCGGGCTTCATCGGTATCGGCATCGACATCACCGACGCCAAGGAGGCCGAGCACGACCTGCAGGACATCAACGAACTGCTGGCCGAGCGCGTCGCCGCCGCCCTGGCCGAGCGCGACGAGGCCCAGGCCCGGCTGCATCACGCCCAGAAGCTGGAGGCGGTCGGCCAGCTCACCGGCGGCGTCGCCCACGATTTCAACAATCTGCTGACCGTCATCACCGGCGCGCTCGACCTGATCCAGCGCCGGCCCGACGACGTCGCGCGCCGCGACCGGATGATCGAGGCGGCGCTGGGCGCGGCGCGGCGTGGCGAGCGCCTGACCCACCAGTTGCTGGCCTTCTCCCGCCGCCAGGCGCTCAAGCCCGAGGCGGTGCGCATCGACGAGCTGTTGGCCGAAAGCGAACCGCTGTTGCGGCGCGCGGTCGGCGAGGCCGTCCAGCTCACCCTGACGGCCGGCGCCCCGCAGGCCGTGGCCATGATCGACCAGGGCCAGTTCGACGCGGCGATCATGAACCTGGTGGTCAACGCCCGCGACGCCGTGGGCCAGGGCGGCGCCATCGAAATCCGCACCCAGTCCTGCGCTCTCGCCGACGGCGAGGTGCAGGACGTCGCGGCCGGCGACTATGTCCGCGTGGAGGTGTGCGACAATGGCGTCGGCATGGCGCCCGATGTCCTGGCCCGCGCCTTCGAACCCTTCTTCACCACCAAGGACATCGGCAAGGGCACGGGGCTGGGCCTCTCCCAGGCCTACGGCTTTGCGCGCCAAAGCGGCGGCGGCGTCGCGATCCACACCGCCGCCGGCCAAGGAGCGGTCGTCAGCCTCTACCTCCCCCGCTGCGGCGAGGGCCCGGCCCAGTCCGCCCCCGCGGAAACCGAGCGCGCGCAGCCGCCGCCCGCACGCCAGCTGAACGTACTGCTGGTCGAGGACGACGCCGAGGTCGGGGCGATGGTCAGCAACATGCTCGCCGAACTCGGCCACGCGGTGGTCCGCGCCATCGACGTCGATCAGGCCCTGGCCGCCCTGGACAGCCATCCGGAGCTGGACGTGGTGCTCACCGACCTGGTGATGCCGGGCGGCCGCTCGGGCCTCGACCTCGCCGCCACGGTCAGCGAGCGGCGGCCCGGCCTGGCCGTCATCCTGTCGACCGGCTATGCCGGCGAGGCCCAGCCCATCGCCGCCGAAACCCCCTGGCCACTGCTGCGAAAGCCCTACGCCGCCGACACCCTGGCCCGCGCCCTGGCCGACAACGTCGCCCCGCGCATCCCCGCGGCCTGACGCCTTCCCTCACAGGGCTTCAAGATAATGTGGACTTGTGCGGATCCGGGCGCGGGTCTATACCATCAGTCATCGGTTTTGCTCGTTTTGAGCATAATCAGGACGCCGACGGGGCGCTGCAGACATCCCGCGGCGTTTTTTGAGGCCGACGAAATGCTCAATTTGAGCATAAGGAGGGATACAATGGCTGACGGTTCGCAACTCGCGTTCACGCCTGCTGTCGAAGCCGCCACCTCGCCCATGTGGGAGAAGGTGAAGCATCACGTCACTCCGATGGAGTGGCGCCTCCACGCCCCGCTGATCGCCGAGATCAATCGCCTGAAGCGCGAGAAGAACGCGGTCATCCTGGCGCACAACTACATGACGCCCGAGATTTTCCACGGGGTCGGCGACTATGTCGGCGACAGCCTGGGCCTGGCCAAGGAAGCGGCCAAGTCGGACGCCGCGATCATCATCCAGGCCGGCGTGCACTTCATGGCCGAGACCTCGAAGATCCTGTCGCCGGAAAAGACCATCCTGATCCCGGACCTGACCGCCGGCTGCAGCCTCGCCTCTTCGATCACCGGCGCCGACGTGCGCCTGATCAAGCAGCGCTATCCGGGCCTGCCGGTCGTCACCTACGTGAACACCACCGCCGACGTGAAGGCCGAGACCGACGTCTGCTGCACCAGCGCCAACGCCGTGCAGGTGGTCGAGCACGTCGCCAAGGAGTGGGGCGTCGACAAGGTCATCCTGATCCCTGACGAGTTCCTGGCCCGCAACGTCGCGCGCCAGACGGACGTCGGCATCATCGCCTGGAAGGGCCGCTGCGAAGTGCACGAGCGCTTCACCGCCGAAGACATCCTGGAGCTCAAGGCGTCCTATCCGAACGCCGAGATCCTGGCCCACCCGGAGTGCCCGGCCGAAGTGCTGGAAGTGTCCGATTTCGCCGGTTCGACCGCGGCGATGAACGACTACGTCCTGCAGCGCAAACCCAAGCAGGTGGTGCTGATCACCGAGTGCTCGATGGCCGACAACGTCGCCGCTGACGCGCCGTTCACCGAGTTCGTGCGTCCGTGCAACCTGTGCCCGCACATGAAGAAGATCAGCCTCCAGAACATCTACGAGGCGCTGCTGCACAACCGCTTCGAGGTCACCGTCGATCCGGCGATCGCCGACCGCGCGCGTGTGGCCGTCCAGCGCATGGTCGACCTGCCGCCGCCGGCGGTTCCGGCCCGCTACGACCTGGTGAAGGCCCGTCACCACGTGGACGTCGAGCTGATCTGACCATGGAGCGGATCAAGCACGACGGCGTGCTGATCGTCGGCGCCGGCCTGGCCGGGCTGTCCGCAGCCCTGGCCGCCGCGCCGCGAAAGGCCCTGGTCCTGACCGGCGCCCCGCTGAGCCAAGGCTGCTCCTCGGCCTGGGCGCAAGGCGGCATGGCCGCCGCCCTCAGCGGCGAGGACGCCCCCGAACTGCACGCCGCCGACACCATCGCCGCCGGCGCGGGCCTGGTCGATCCGGCCATGGCCACGATCCTGGCGCAGGAAGGCCCGCAGGCGGTTCGCGATCTGGCCGCGCTCGGCGCGCCGTTCGATCGCACGGCTGACGGCGATTTCGCCACCAGCCTCGAGGCCGCCCACTCACGCGCCCGCGTCGCGCGGGTGAAGGGCGACCAGGCGGGCCGCGCGATCATGGACGCGGTGATCGCCGCGGCGCTCTCGGCCCGTCACGTCAAGGTCCGCGCCGGCTGCCGGCTGCGCGGCCTGCTGCGTGACGCCGAGGGCCGGGTGCGCGGCGTGCTGGCCGAGGAAGACGGCCAACTGATCGAGTTCGTCGCGCCCGCCGTCATCCTGGCGACCGGCGGCGTCGGCGGCCTCTATGGCGTGACCACCACCCCGCCGGAGCTGAAGGGCGAGGGCCTGGCCCTGGCCGCCCTGGCTGGCGCGACCATCGCCGATCCCGAATTCGTGCAGTTCCACCCGACCGCCATCGACATCGGCCGTGATCCTGCGCCGCTGGCGACCGAAGCCCTGCGCGGCGAGGGCGCCAAGCTCATCGACGGGACCGGCGAGGCGTTCATGGCCCGCTATCATCCCGACGCTGAGCTCGCGCCGCGCGACGTGGTCGCCCGCGCCATCCACGCCGAGCGCGAAGCCGGCCGCGGCGCCTTCCTCGACGCCCGCGCCGCCGTCGGCGCCCACTTCCCCGACGAGTTCCCCGCGGTGTTCGCCGCCTGCCTCTCCGGCGGCGTGGATCCGCGCGTGCAGCCGATCCCGGTGGCGCCGGCCTGCCACTACCACATGGGCGGCATCGTCACCGACGCCGACGGCGCAACCAGCTTGCCCGGCCTCTACGCGGCCGGCGAGTGCGCCTCGACCGGGGTGCACGGCGCCAACCGCCTGGCCTCGAACTCGCTGCTCGAGGCGGCGGTGTTCGGCGCCCGCGCCGGCCGCGCCGCCGCCGCGTTCGCAGATCCCAAGACCCGTCCGCTGCGCGCGGCGGCCGCCCCCGAGCTGCCAGGCGAGGCGCTGGCGCAGCTGCGCGCCGCCATGAGCCGCGACGCCGGCGTGGTGCGCGACGCCGCCGGCCTGACGCGCCTGCTTGCGCTGATCGACGCGATGGAGGCCGCCCACGGCCAGGCCCTGCCGCTGGTCGCCGCCCGTCTGGTCGCCCAGGCCGCGCTCGACCGCCCCGCCAGCCTGGGCGCCCACTTCCGCGCCGACGGTCCGCCCGACGCCGCGCCGTCCCGCACCTTCGTCAACCTGGCCTCCCCGGCCGCCAGCCTCGCCGCCGAATGATCGCTCCCATCCCTGACCTGCTCATCCAGCCGGTGGTGTCCGCCGCCCTGGCCGAAGACCTTGGCCGCGCCGGCGACGTCACCGCCCAGGCCTGCATCGAGGCCCATGCGCGTCTTACCGCCGTGTTCGCGGCGCGGCAGAACGGCGTGGTCGCAGGCCTGGCCTGCGCGCGACTGGCGGTGCTGGCCCTCGACCCGGCGGCGAAGTTCGAGGCCATGGTCGCCGACGGCTACGAGGTCCAGCCCGGCGAAGTCCTGGCCAAGGTCGAGGCCAACGCCCGCGCCCTGCTGTCGGCCGAGCGCACCGCCCTCAACCTGCTCGGCCGGCTGTCGGGCGTCGCCACCCTGACCCGCGACTATGTCCAGGCCGTCGCCGGAAGCGGCGCGCGCATCGCCGACACCCGCAAGACGACGCCCGGCCTGCGCCACCTGGAAAAATACGCCGTGCGTTGCGGCGGCGGGATCAACCACCGCTTCGGCCTGGATGACGCGATCCTGATCAAGGACAATCATGTCGCGGCCTGCGGCGGGGTCGGCGAGGCCCTGCGCCGGGCGCGGGCGGCCGCCGGCCACCTGATGAAGATCGAGGTCGAGGTCGACAGTCTGACCCAGCTCGAAGAGGCGCTGCCCCATCGCCCCGACGTGATCATGCTCGACAATTTCAGCCTCGAGGATCTGGCCAAGGCTGTGGCCATGACCGGCGGCCGCACGACCCTGGAGGCCTCCGGCGGGGTCAACCTGCAGACCGTGCGCGGCATCGCCGCCAGCGGCGTGCAGGTGATCAGCGTCGGCGCCCTCACCCACTCGGCCAGCGTGCTCGATATCGGCCTCGACGCGGTCTGAGCGGGGAACAAGCCGGCCCACGGGCTGTTCCTTTCCTGGTCACCGGAAAGGACTCTCCCATGAGCAAGGCGCCCCCGATCCCGAAGGAACAACGGTCCTTCCGCGGCCAGCGGCCCGACATCCAGGGCGAAGGCCGCGACCGCCGCGACGCCAAGACCGGCGTCTACTCGCCCGGCCACGGCGACGATTTCAACATCAAGAGCCAGGGCCGGCAGGGCAACCTCTACCAGAACGTCGACACCGTGCACGCCCGCACGCAGGACCGCTGACGCTCACCCCTGGATAGCATCGTTACGCGAAGACCGCCTTTGACGCGTTAAGCCTCTTTTGCGCATTTTCTTTGCAAGCTGCGCATTAAGTGGTCGGGCGGCGTAATGAAGTTACCGGTTTTTGAGTTTGACGAGGGCTTCGACGGCGTCGCGCGGGCGGCGCGGCGGATGGCTCCGTCGCGATGGATCATGGTGGCGGTGTACGCGGTCCTGGTCGCCAGGACCCTGTCGCCGGCCATGGCGGTCGGTTGGGTCGCGGCCTTCGTCTTCGCCGAGGCCTGGACGATGATCGCCACCGCCCCGCACGCGCGGGGCGTTCCGACCCGCGCCCAGCGCCTGTCGTATCTCGGCTCGGCCATCGCCATCAACGGGGTCTGGGTCGGGCTCGGCGTCGCCTACTGGCTGGCCGCCTTCCCGGGCGCGGAGTACTTCGCCCTGCTGGTCTGGTCGGCCCTGCTGTTCAACGGCATGAGCCATGCCTACCGCTCGCCCCTCGCCTCGCTGGTGTTCGGCGCGCCGAGCGGACTGTGCATCCTGCTCGCGCCGCTGATCTATCCCCGTTTTCACGGCTCCCAGCAGATCTTCGTAGCGCTCGGAGTGATGGTCTATGTGGGCTATGCGGTCATCTCGGCCGCCCGCGGCGTCGCCGCTTCGCGCCAGTTGAGCGCCGCCCTGACCGATCTTGAGGAACAGAGCCGCGCCGCCCGCGCCGCCAGCGAGGCCAAGTCGACCTTCCTGGCGATGATGAGCCACGAACTGCGCACCCCGATGAACGGCGTGCTCGGCATGGCCCACGCGCTCGACCGCACCGACCTGGACACACGCCAGGCGCAGTACGTGAAGACCCTGCTGCGCTCCGGCGGCGGGCTGATGACCATCCTCAACGACGTGCTCGACCTGGCCAAGATCGAGGCCGGCAAGTTCGACATCGACAACCGCCCGTTCAACCTGCACCAGACGGTCGCGCGCACCGTCGACCTCTGGACCCATACCGCCGAGGACAAGGGCCTGTCGCTGACCTGCGACGCGCCGGCCGACATCCCGCGCTGGGTCAGCGGCGACGACGCCCGCCTGCGCCAGATTCTGCAGAACCTGCTCTCCAACGCCGTCAAGTTCACGGCCTCCGGCGAGGTGCGGCTGATCATCGAGCGCACCGCATCAGGTCTCGCCTTCAGCGTCTCCGACACTGGCCCAGGTCTCGACGAAGCGACCCAGGCGCGCCTGTTCCAGGGCTTCACCCAGGCCGACAGTAGCATTTCGCGCAGGTTCGGCGGCACGGGGCTGGGCCTGGCCATCTCCCGCGAACTGGCCCGCCTGATGGGCGGCGACCTCACCGTCGAAAGCCGGCTCGGCGACGGAGCCCGCTTCACGCTCGAACTGCCGCTGGCGCAGGTCGAGGCCCAGGACGAGTTCGCCGACGCCCCCAACGACCTGGAAGCGGCCCTGCGGGTGCTCGTCGTCGACGACAACTCGACCAACCGCGAGGTCGCCCGCGCCCTGCTCGAAGCCATCGGCGCCAGCGTCTCCACCGCCTCCAGCGGGGCCGAGGGCCTCGCCTGCCTGGAGGACACCGACTTCGACGTCGTGCTGATGGACATCCACATGCCGGACATGAACGGCATCGAGACGCTGGCGGCCATCCGCGCCGCCGGCCGCCAGGCGCTGCCGGTCGTCGCCCTGACCGCCGACGCCATGACCGGCGAGCGCGAGCGCCTGCTGGCGCTCGGCTTCAACGGTTATCTCAGCAAGCCGCTCGAGCCCTCGGCCCTGGTCCGCGCCCTGGCGGCCTAGAATCCGCCCGCCCATCGCGGATGCTCTAGCTGCAAGGCCACGAACCGCGCAGTAGGCCGGCCGTAGGCGGCTTCGACCTCGTCCAGCATCGCCTCGATCGGCGCCTTCTGCGCCAACGTCACACGCCGAGAGAAGCTGGGCAGCCGGTCCGACGCCAGCACCGTCAGTCCGCCGCGGGAGATGACCCCGCCCGCCGGCGCCACAACATAGGCCTTGCCTCGGTAGGTACGGGTCCATCCGTCCAACGCCGCGCCAAAGGCCAGCTCGTCAAATCCGTCGCTCAGTTCGATCGCCACCCGATCATGGCGCCAGAACCCCAGCACATTGCCGGCCGCCGTTCCCATCGCCTCGCCGTCGAGCCTGTAGACCCCCGCGTCGTGCGCACGCACCGGCGCCGGCAGGCCGAACCGGCGCGCCGTGTCCTGCATGACCTCCTCTCCCGCCAGCTCGCCCAGCAGGACCAGGGACGCAGGGGCCGAGGCGCTGACCCCGGCGGTGGTCGTGATCTGGCCGTCCGTCACCCAGCGCGCATCGCCGCGCCAATGCACTGACGGAAAACGGCGCTCGCGCGCGCTTTGCGAGGCCCAGTGCGCCGTCGCCTGCCGGCCATCCAGCAAACCGGCCTCCGCGAGCACCAGCGCGCCGTCGCAGATCGAGACGATCCGCGCCCCGCGCTTGGCCTGGGCGCGGAGCCAGGCGGCTCGCTCTGGGTCCTTGGGATTCATCAGGAACGGCACGATGATCATGTCCGCCCCGCGGCGGTAGCGGCGATCGAATCCGGCCTGGGTCTCCTGTGGTTTGATCCATGCGACGCCAGGCATCAGCGGCACGGGCGCCATGGTCGGCGAAACCACTTTCACCTCAAGGGCGCCAGACGCGGTCAAGATCGCGTACGGTGCGGTGAGATCGGTCGTTTCGACGCCGGAAGGGTCAGCAAGGATCGCCACCACCGGCCGCGCCGCCGCCGGTCCCGCGACCAGCAGCAGCAGCGCCATCAGCCATAGTCGGATCACTGGGCGGCCTCCAAACGCGCGGCGACCGCCTTGACCGCATCCATCCTACCCAGGGCCAGGGGCTCCAGGCGGCTCTTCACCGCCGCCAGCACCTCCGGCGACGCCAGCTCGGGACGGCCCGACGCGAAGGGCGGCGACGGCGCATACTCCAGTCCGAGTTGGATCGACTTGGCCAGGGTCTCCCCCGCCAGCTCGGCGAAGACGACGAAGGCGAAGTCGAGGCCCGCCGTCACCCCGCCGCCGGTGATGATGTTCCCGTCCCGCGCCACTCGGCTTTCGTCGACGATCGCCCCGAACGGGATCAGCAGCTCGCGCCAGGCCCAGTGGCACGCCGCTCGCTTGCCCTTCAGGAAGCCCGCGCCGGCCAGGATCAATGAACCGGTGCAGACGCTGGTCAGGTACTTCGCTCCCGATCCCAGCCGACGGATCTGCGCCATGAACGCCTCGTCCAGCATCGCGTCGGTCGTGCCAAAGCCCCCAGGCACGCAGAGCACGTCGCAACGCTCGACCTTCGCGAGGTCGGCCAGCTTGGAGAAAGTCAGCCCCTCGGCCTCCATGTCGACGCCCCCCATTGAGGCGACGATGATTTCGGCGTTGGGCAGCCGCGACAGCACCTGGTGGGGACCGGTGAAGTCCAGGTGGGTCACGTTCGGATAGAGCGGAATGACGATTTGCAGCTTGGACATGACGATCTCCGGAGGATTGACGCCTCCATGATGCGCGGCCTAGCCTGCGGCAGAAATGACAAAGAACCCTCGTTTTTCGCCATGACCCGCGCCATCGGCGTCCTGATCTTCCCCGACTTCCAGATCCTCGACGCCACAGGTCCGGTCGCCGTGTTCGAGATCGCCGCCCGGTACGTTCCGGGCGCCTACGACATCCGAACGATGGCGCACGAGCCAGGCCCGGTCGCCTCCAGCTCCGGCCTGCAGGTGATGGCCGCGCCGTTGTCCGACGCGACGCTGGACACGCTCGTGGTGTCCGGGGGCGAAGGTACGCGCAGCCCGGCCATCTGCGGCCAGACCCTCGACTGGGTGCGCAGGACCTCGGCCAGCGCGCGGCGCACCGCCAGCGTCTGCTCAGGCGCCTACATTCTGGCCGAAGCCGGGCTGCTCGACGGGCGGCGGGCCACCACCCACTGGCAGCGCTGCCCCGACTTCGCCCGGCGCTATCCCAAGGTGCGGCTGGAGCCGGACCGGATCTTCGTCCGCGACGGGGCTGTCTGGTCCTCGGCCGGCATCACCGCCGGCATCGATCTGTCGCTGGCCCTGGTCGCCGACGACCATGGCGAGGAGCTGGCCCGCGCCGTCGCCCAACAGCTCGTGGTCTATCATCGTCGCCCCGGGGGCCAGTCGCAGTTCTCGGCCCTGCTGGAGATGGGCGGCCAGGGCGGCCGGTTCGCCGGCCTGCTGGACTGGATGCGCGAGCGGCTCGCCGAGCCGCTCGGCGTCGAGCGTTTGGCCGACCAGGCGGCGATGAGCCCGCGCCACTTCGCCCGCGCATTCGCGGCCGAGACCGGCATGACCCCGGCCAAGGCGGTCGAGCGCCTGCGCCTGGAGACGGCGCGCGAACGGGTCGAGGGTTCGGCCGATCCGATCGACCGGGTGGCCGCGGCGACCGGCTTCGGCGATCCGGAGCGCATGCGGCGGGCGTTCCTGCGCGCCTTCGGCCAACCGCCCCAGGCCCTGCGCCGGGCCGCGCGCGCCTAGCCTCGCGCCGCCGACAGCGCGGCGACCTCGCGGGTCAGCCGATCGATCCGCTCGCCCTGCTCCACCAGCAACGCCGCCAGTTCCTCGCCGCGCAGCGCGTCGAGCTTGTCGTGCAGCCGCAGGATCTCCAGCTCGGCGCGCAGATTGACCACATAGTCGTACTCGGCCGCCTTGCGGTCGGTCACGCTCTGCCGGTTCTGGCTCATCATGATCACCGGGGCCTGCAGGGCGGCCAGGGTCGAGAGCACCAGGTTCAGGAAAATGAATGGATAGGGGTCGAAGGCAAGGTGCAGCGAGCGGGTCGCCACATTCCACCCCATCCACAGCAGCAGCGCCACGCCGAACCCGATGATGAAGGCCCAGGACCCGCCGAACGCCGCAACCCGGTCCGCCAGCCGCTCGCCGAACCGCCGCTCGTCGCGCGCCAGCCCCGGCGCACGGCTGGGGGTTTCGGTGACGATGAGGTCTATGACGCTCTTCTGGACCGGATTGAGGTCCTCATAGCCGCAGTTGAGCAGGCCCCGGGCCAGCTCGTCACGCGCCGCCGCATCGCTCATCACGCACCTCGCTCGACTCGCCCTGGCCCTGCTCCAGTCGGGTGGAGCATGACGCAGGGCGAGGCCGAGGAGAACGGGCCCCGCAAGGCCCGGGCGATCAGTCGTCGCCGACCATCGCCTCGACCTCGGCGGCGGGCCGCAGAGCCGGCGCCTTGGCCGGATGGGCCGCGATCGGCAGCAGCTTCGGGGCCGCGGTGTCGGGTTCCTTGAGCAGTTCCGGCTTCAGGTCGGCCTGGCCGACCGCGTCCGGCTTGCGCTCGGTCTTCATCAGGGCCGCGCGCATGTCGCCCGCCACCTCGATCGACGCCGGGGCCGGCGTCGCCGCATAGCTGGCGTAGTAGACGCGGTCCTGCGCCTTCGGCGCGGCGCCGCCGCCACGTCCCAGGCGATAGAAGACGTGCATCCCGACCTCGGCCGTGCGCACCAGGCGCGGCCCCCAGTTCGGGGCGACATTGGTGGTGTGGAAGTGGGTCGCGTCGCCGATCGACGCCATGACGTTGCCCGACAGCGCCTTCGAGGCGATTTTCCGGGCCCGGCTCCAGGCCGCGACCTCGCGGCCGCGGCGCATCGAGCCGTCGCAGGCGAAGCTGAACTGGCAGCCGACCCGCTTGCCCGCGCCCTGGAAGACCACGCCGCACACGCTCTTGGGGAACGACGGATGGCGAACCCGGTTGAGCACCACCTGCGCGACCGCGGCCTGACCGGCCGGGGTCTCGCCGCGGGCTTCGAAATAGACCGCCTGGGTCAGGCATTCGAGCTCACGCGAGCTCTCCAGCGCGCCGGCGAGCCGGAACGGCGCGGCGACCGGCAGCGCCGCATCGATCACGCCGCGCAGCGGAATGTCCGGCTTGGCGCTGGGCGCCTTTTCCAGCCGCGCCGCCAGGACCGCGCTCTGGCGATCGCGTTGAGCCGCCCCGCCGGCGTTGAGCGGATCGTGCCGGCAGGCGACGCGCAGAACTCCGGGGTCCATGGCGCCGGCCTGCAGCGTGGCTTCCGAAAAGCCGCCCGCCGCCGCTTGCGCGATACGCGCATTGCGAGCGTCGTCGGCGGCCGTGCGGGCCAGGCCGCCGGCCATGTATGTCGCGCCCAGGGCCAGGCCAATGCCTGAACCGATCAATGCGGCGCATGCCGGCGCACGCCAATCGGCGCGTGCCTTACTTTTGAATTTCAAGAAGATCGTGTCCCGTGTGGCGAGGGCGAAACCGCCCCCCGACATCGTCGTCGCGGGGCCCCTGCTCATGCTGGCGGCGGCGCGACTGAGAGCCTGTCGATTACACGTGGAGTGACAGGCTACGGCGAAGTTGAGGTGGTTTATGACCATCGCCGAGCGGATTCGCAATGGGATATTGCGTCGCAGCAGGCGATTTTTTTCAGGTTTCGTTAACGACGCGAACCCGCGCCGGGAACCTCCCGCACGTCCCGCCGTTCCGGCTGCGAAGCTTTCAGAACGCGGAGACGTCACCTCATGCGCAAGTCCCTCGCCCTGCTCGCCGCTGCAGGCCTCGCCCTGACGCTGGCGGCTTGCGGGCACAACGTCGAGCAGCGCGCGGCCACCGGCGCGGCGGCGGGCGCCGTGGTCGGCGGACCGGTCGGCGCGGTCGCCGGCGCGGCGGCCGGCACCGTCGTCAGCAAGGCCGCCGACAAGTAGTCGCCGACAGGATCCTCTCCCCCCGGAAAGGATCGCCCGCGCGCCGCGAGGGCGGGGTCCTCCCCGTCTGACGCGGCGCGCACCGGCGCTTCCGCCGGTGTTCGGCGAACAAAGTCTGGTTAACGACGCGCGCGCATGCGAGCCTGGCGCCCGCGAAGGCGCCGTTCGCCACGGACGCGCCCCAATTCTGATCTCAAACTGACGCCGATGCTGAAGCACGTCATCCTGCTGACTGTTGCGGCCGGGCTCGCCACGCCCGCCATCGCCGCGCCGAACTGGCGGGTGCAGCAGGCGTGCGCGATGCAGCGCTATCTGCGGGCGACCCCCGCCTTTCCGAGCTCGACCTGGGGCCGCGAGGCCACCACCGTCTCGACCGGCGGCGCGCGCGTCGCCCTCGCCCGCCGCGAGGACGCCGCCGCCCGCGCCCAGTTCGACAACGCCATGCGCTCGGGCCGCGCCTTCGCCGACCGCGCCGCCGAGCAACTCGCCATCAGCGCGCGGATCAGCGAAGACGAGGCGCTGCGCCGCATCGGCGCCGATCCGGGCCCCTGGCCGCAGGTGACCCCCGCCAAGTGCGAGGCGCTCGAACGCCGGGCCCAGCGCGCCGAGCGCTAGACCCTGTCCCGGTTGGCTTGAACCAAGCCAACCAGGATGAACAGGGTCGATCCTTTGAATTTCGAGCCCTTCTTATCCACTCACGATGATCCATCGTGAGCGGGAAGGGCTCTAGCGACTGACAGCCTGCTGACAGGTTCTGGCGCCCGGCGCCGCTAGCGTCGGGCCATGAACGATCCTACCTTGGCGTCCATGCCCCGCTCAGTTGCTCCAGGCCCCGGCGTCGCCGACATGTCGGCCAGTTTCGACTACGACGAAACCGCCATGCCGATGCTGTGGAAGCCGCACCGGCCCGCCCGGCCGGAGAAGTCCGAAGGCGGCAAGCGGTTCAAGCTGGTCAGCGACTTCCAGCCGGCCGGCGACCAGCCGACCGCCATCGCCGACCTCGTGGCCGGCCTGGAAGGGCGCGAGCAGGATCAGGTGCTGCTCGGCGTCACCGGCTCGGGCAAGACCTTCACCATGGCCAAGGTGATCGAGGAGACCCAGCGCCCGGCGCTGATCCTCGCGCCCAACAAGACCCTGGCCGCCCAGCTCTATTCCGAGTTCAAGGCCTTCTTCCCCGACAACGCGGTCGAATTCTTCGTCTCGTACTACGACTACTACCAGCCCGAGGCCTACGTGCCGCGGACCGACACCTACATCGAGAAGGATAGCTCGATTAACGAGCAGATCGACCGGATGCGCCACTCGGCCACCCGCGCGATCCTCGAGCGCGACGACGTCATCGTCGTGGCCAGCGTCAGCTGCATCTACGGCATCGGCTCGGTCGAGACCTACACCGCCATGACCTTCACCCTCGAGCCCGGCCAGCGGCTCGACGAGAAGCAGCTCATGGCCGACCTCGTGGCCCTACAATACAAGCGCAACGACGCCGCCTTCGAGCGCGGTTCCTTCCGCCGCCGCGGCGACACCATCGAGGTCTTCCCCGCCCACTACGAGGACCGCGCCTGGCGCATCTCCCTGTTCGGCGACGAGGTCGAGGCGATCAGCGAGTTCGATCCCCTGACCGGCAAGAAGACCGCCGATCTCGAAGGCGTGAAAATTTACGCCAACAGCCACCACGTCACCCCGCGCCCGACCCTCAACCAGGCGGTCATCCAGATCCGCGACGAGCTCAAGGAACGGCTCGACTGGCTGGTCGCCAACGGCAAGCTGCTGGAGGCCCAGCGGCTGGAACAGCGCACCACCTTCGACCTGGAGATGATCCAGGCCACCGGCTCCTGCGCCGGCATCGAGAACTACAGTCGCTTCCTCTCCGGCCGCCGGCCGGGCGAGCCGCCGCCGACCTTCTTCGAGTACATCCCCGAGAACGCGCTGCTGTTCATCGACGAGAGCCACCAGGCCGTGCCGCAGATCGGGGCCATGTACCGCGGCGACTACCGTCGCAAGTTCACCCTGGCCGAGTACGGCTTCCGCCTGCCCTCCTGCCTCGACAACCGCCCGCTCAAGTTCGAGGAGTGGGACGCCATGCGGCCGCAGACGGTCAACGTCTCGGCGACCCCGGCGGCCTGGGAGCTGGAGCGGTCCGGCGGCGTCTTCGCCGAGCAGGTGATCCGCCCGACCGGCCTGATCGACCCGCCGGTCGAGGTGCGCCCGGTCTCCAAGGACAATCACAGCCAGGTCGACGACGTCATCGCCGAGGCGCGCGACACGATCGCCCGCGGCTACCGCACGCTGATCACCGTCCTGACCAAGAAGATGGCCGAGGACCTGACCGAGTACATGCACGAGCAGGGGCTGCGCGTGCGCTACATGCACTCGGACATCGACACCATGGAGCGCATCGAGATCATCCGCGACTTGCGGCTCGGCGCCTTCGACGTGCTGATCGGCATCAACCTGCTGCGCGAGGGCCTCGACATCCCCGAGGTCGGGCTGGTCGCCATCCTCGACGCCGACAAGGAAGGCTTCCTGCGCTCGGAAACCTCGCTGATCCAGACCATCGGCCGGGCGGCGCGGAACGTCGACGGCAAGGTCATCCTCTACGCCGACCACATCACCGGCTCGATGGAACGGGCCATGGCCGAGACCCAGCGCCGCCGCGAGAAGCAGGAGGCCTACAACCTCGAGCACGGCATCACGCCCGAGAGCGTGAAGAGCCAGATCAAGGAGATCCTCGCCTCCCCCTACGAGAAGGACCGCGTGCTGGTCCCGGCCGGGATCGCCGAGGAGGCCGGCAAGCCGTTCCTGGGCGACAACTTCAAGGCCACCCTGCGCGACCTCGAGGCCAAGATGCGCCAGGCCGCCGCCGACCTGGAGTTCGAGACCGCCGCGCGCCTGCGCGACGAGATCAAGCGCCTCAAGCTGCTCGACCTGGAGTTCGCCAACGACGCCCTCACCGGCGAGGGCGAGACCGCCGACCGCGAGGTGGTCAAGAAGGTCCGCGCCGAGGCCCGAGCCGAGAGCCAGGAACGGTTCCGCAAAGGCAAACGCTAGGCCGGCAATAGGGCCAACCCCTTGTTCGTACTTAATAAACAACCGAGCGTGGCGCCGGCTTGACCGCGCGCCTGTCACCCAAACTCCACAGTGCGACAACCGAAATCGTTAAGTGCCGGATCGCCGGAACCACGGCCCCGCTTCGTGCGTAGTGCTGTCGATTGGGGAGCGCTGTCGAGGTGGTCCGACGGGGGCCGCGGGCAGGATGCTCCGCCTAGGGAACACCCCATGACGCCTCCGCTTTCCGTGGTGGCCGACAACTCGGCCGACAAGACCAAGCCGCTTACTGGCCGCGAGCTGTCCGAACGTATCCGCCGGCTCCAGGCGGAAGCCAAGTCCCTGGCTCGCGAGCATATCCACGCCCTGAGCGTGGCGCTGATCGAGGTCGAGCGCCTCTCGGCTGAGATCTCCGACGGCGGCGAGGCCTATCCCGCCGGGGTCCGCGAACTTGCTCGCCGCATGGCCGAGGATTGCGAAGCCAAGGTGCAGACCCTCGAGGCGATCTCCTCGCGCGTCTAAGGCGTCTCTGGCGCGCATCCTGCAGCAACGCTTCCAGACTGTGCAGCATTGGGAGCGTCAGATGGTCAATCGGATGCGTGCGTCAGCGGCCCTCAGCGTGGTGGCCGGACATCAAGCCGCGGCGGCGGCGCCCAGCCTCGCCGACCGGATCGGGCGTCTGCAGGCCCAGGCGCGGAGCCTGGCGCGTGAGCACATCGCCGCGCTGGAGGCCGCCATGGCCGAGGTCGAACGGCTGTCGGGCGAGATCGCCGATGGCGGCGAAGCCTATCCGGTCGGGGTGCGCGAGATCGCCCGGCGGCTGTCGGCCGAGTGCGAGGCCAGCGGCAATACGATCAAGGCCCTCGCCGGCCGAACCTAGGCCAACAGGCCGCGGAACTCCTGGCTGCGCCGCAGCCAGGCGGCCGCGAACCCGCAGATCGGCACGATCTTCAGGCCCCGCGCGCGGGCGTCGGCGGCCAGCGCCGCCATCAGCCGTCCCGACGCGCCGGTGCCGCGCAGCGGGACCGGGCTTTCGACATGATCGATGAACAGCCGGTCGCCAGCCAGGCGATAATCGGCCCAGGAGGTCATGCCCTGCTCGGTCATCTCGAACCGCTGCTCGGCCTTGTTGTCGCGAAGTTCGCTGCTCATCGTTCGGCGCCGCCCGCCAGCCTCTAGACCAGTTCAACCGCCATCGCGGTGGCCTCGCCGCCGCCGATGCACAGGCTGGCGAGGCCGCGCTTGCCGCCGCGGGCTTCCAGGGCGGCGATCAGGGTGGCCAGGATGCGCGCGCCGCTGGCGCCGATCGGGTGGCCCAGCGCGCAGGCCCCACCGTTGACGTTCAGCTTGGCGCGGTCGATGCCCAGTTCACGCTCGGCGATCATCGCCACCACAGCGAAGGCCTCGTTGACCTCGAACAGGTCGACGTCGTCGACGCTCCAACCGGCCTTCTTCAGCGCCTTCTGCATCGCCGGCACCGGGGCGGTGGTGAAGAGGCCCGGCTCGTGGGCGTGGGCCGCATGGCTCACCACCTTGGCGACCACCTTCAGGCCCAGCTTCTCGGCCACCGAGGCGCGGGTCATCACCAGCGCCGCCGCGCCGTCCGAGATCGACGAGGCGTTGGCCGCGGTGATCGCGCCGTCCTTGCCGAACGCGGGCTTCAGGGTCGGGATCTTGGCCGGGTCGGCCTTCAGCGGCTGCTCGTCGGTCGACACCGTCTCGCTGCCCTTCCGGCTGACGACCTCGACCGGAACGATCTCGCGGGCGAACGCCCCGCTCTCGGTCGCCGCCCGGGCCCGGGCCAGCGACGAAATCGCGAACTCGTCCATCGCCTCGCGGGTGAACTGGTAGGCGCGAGCCGTCTCGTCGGCGAACGAGCCCATCAGCCGGCCCGGCTCGTAGGCGTCTTCCAGACCGTCCAGGTACATGTGGTCGAAGGCGGTGTCGTGACCGATCCGCGCGCCGCCGCGATGCTTGTTCAGCAGGTACGGCGCGTTGGTCATGCTCTCCATGCCGCCGGCGATGACGATGTCGGCGCTGCCGGCGGCCAGGGCGTCGTGGGCCATGATCGCCGCCTGCATGCCCGAGCCGCACATCTTGTTCAGGGTCGTGGCCTCGACCGACTTGGGCAGGCCCGCGCCCAGCGCCGCCTGGCGGGCCGGCGCCTGGCCAAGGCCGGCGGGCAACACACAGCCCATGAAGATCTGCTCGACCGCCTCGGGCGAGACCCCTGCCCGCTCGACCGCGGCGCGCACGGCCGCAGCGCCCAGCTCGGTGGCCTTGAGCGCGCTAAGCGCGCCCTGGAAGCTCCCCATCGGGGTGCGGGCATAGGCGGCGATGACGACGGGATCGGCGGTTTGGGTCATACCGCCGATATAATTCTCCGCCTGGCGAATTGGAATGCTGCCGCAGCGTCAGCACTTCAAGGTGTCATCCCGGTTTGCGAAGCAAGACCGGGATCCATTCGCGCCGCACTTGTAGGACTGAAACGATGAGGCCGACTTTGCGCCATCAGGTGTTCATGGGTCCCGGACAGCCGCTGGCGCGACTTCCGGGATGACACTTCGTGATCAGCCCGCGGCCCGTTCGGTCGTGTCGATGAAGCCGCCGCCCAGCACCCGTTCCGGCTGCTCGGGCGCATAGAGGACGCAGGCCTGGCCGGGGGCCACGCCTTCTTCTGGAGTATCGAGCTCGACCGCGGCGACGCCGCCGCGCACGGCCAGGCGGCCCGGGACCGGCTCGCGGGTCGAGCGCACGCGCGCCAGCACCGGCCGGCCCGCTGCGTCGGCCATGTCGCCGCCCTCGCCCAGCCAGTTGGTTTCCTTCAGCGTCAGCGCGCTGGTCAGCAGCGCCTCGCGCGGGCCGACGATCACCTGGCGCTTGTCGGCGTCGATCCTGACCACGAACAGCGGGTCGCCGACCGCGATGTTCAGACCGCGGCGTTGGCCGATCGTATAACGGGTCACGCCCTCGTGGCGGCCGAGCACGCGGCCGTCCATGTGCACGACCTCGCCGGCCTCCGCGCCTTGCGGCCGCAGGCGGTCGATGACCGTGGTGTAGCGGCCTTCCGGCACGAAGCAGATGTCCTGGCTGTCGGGCTTGTCCGCCGCGGCGAGGCCAAGTTCGGCCGCCACCCGGCGCACCTCCGGCTTAGGCAGGCCGCCCAGCGGAAAACGCAGGAAGTCGAGCTGCTCGCGGGTGGTCGCGAACAGGAAATAGCTCTGGTCGCGGGCCGGGTCGCTGGCGCGCAGCAGCTGCGCCCCGTCGCGCCCCTCGGCGCGCTGGACATAGTGGCCGGTCGCCATAGCCTCGGCGCCCAGGTCGCGCGCCACGTCCAGCAGGTCGCGGAACTTGACGGTCTGATTGCAGCGGATGCACGGAACCGGCGTCTCGCCGCGCAGATAGGAGTCGGCGAAGTCCTCGATGACCTGCTGCTTGAACTTGCTTTCGTAGTCGAGGACGTAGTGCGGGATGCCGATGACGTCGGCGGCGGTGCGCGCGTCGTGAATGTCCTGGCCCGCGCAGCAGGCGCCCTTCTTCTGGATCGCCGCGCCGTGGTCGTAGAGCTGCAGCGTCACGCCCACCACGTCGTAGCCGGCCCTGGCCAGCAGGGCGGCGGTGACGGTGGAGTCCACACCGCCGGACATGGCCGCGACCACCCGCGCGCCGGGCGTCAGGCCCACGGCGGCGCGCGCGGCTTCCACGGCGGCGTCTGCGAAAAGCGCGTTCATGGCGCGCTATGTAGCGGTTGGCGCCCCGATTTGCGAGGCCGCGAGCACGATCGCCCTACTTCAGCGCGTTCAGCAGCGAGGAGTCGCGCAGGGTGATGAACACCTGGGTCGACGCCTGCAGCGCCAGCGTCGCCTTCTCCAGCTCGACCGAGGCGACCGGCATGTTGGCGTCGACGATGTCGCCGATCATGCCCTTCAGGCTGTTCTGGCGGGCGGTCAGGTCGACCTTCACGTCGTCCACCCGCGCCTGCACCATCCCGTTGCGGGCGGTCTTGTCGATGATGTCGCTGGACACCGTGTCCCAGTTGGCCAGTTCGTTGGTCAGGAAAGTCCGCTGGGCGTCGGTCATGGTGCCGCCGAACGGCGTGGCCTCGTGGAACGCCTGCAGGGTCTTGAAGGCCTGCAGCAGGTCGGTCCCCAGGTCGTCGGCCAGCAGCCCGGTCTTCACCGTGGTGGCGTCGTCGACCTTGTGCTCGGTGATGAAGTCGTCGTTCTGGAAGAAATCGGAGATCAGCGGGGTCAGCGGGTTGGTCAGGTCCGACAGCGCATCGGCGGTGACCGGCATGGTGTCGATCTTCCCGCCGGCGAACAGGTACTTGCCGCCATAACGCGAGTTCATCGACGACACGGCGTTGCGGAACTGCGCTTCGATCTCCTGCATCAGGGTGTCGGTGCGGCCGGTGGCGATGGCCTCCTCGATCGCCTGCTTGGTGCCGGCCGCCGCGTCGCCCAGTTGGGTCATCGCGAAGTCCTGGGTGGTCAGCTTGTCGGCGATCAGCTTGTTCTGGTCGAGATAGCCGCCGACGCGGGTTTCCACCGAACGCATGGCCGTCAGCATCTCGGCGTTGCGCGAGTAGTCCTTCAGGTTCGCCCCGTTTTCCTGGGTCGCCACGCGGTCGCCCGCGTTCATCTGCTTCTGCTGGGCCAGCATGATGTTCCGAAGAACCAGGCTGTAATTGCCGCCGGTCGTGACGCGATACATCGTCAGGCTCCGTTAAACCATGTTCGTCAGGACGTCGAACAGCTCCTTGGCCGCCTGGATCATGCGGGCCGAAGCGTTGAAGGCCTGTTGATAAGTCGTCAGGCGGACGAGCTCTTCGTCCACGTTCACGCCCTCGATCGCGTCGCGGCGCGCCTGGGCCTCGTTGGACACCGACTCCGCCGCGCTCTTGCGGTTTTCGGCCGCCTCGGCCTGGCGGCCGATGGAGCCGCCGAATTCGGCGGCATAACGCGAAAGGGTCATGGTCACGGAGCCGAGCGTGCCGGCCGGCGAGAAGGTCGTGGTGGCGTCGCCCGCCGCGGCCAGCAGTCGCGCGCCGCGGCCGTCGCCGGCGGTGACGGCCGGCATGCCCGCCGCCACCGACAGGTCCAGCGTCGCCAGGCCGAGTTTCATCGGATCCTGGGCGATCGCCTTGTCCACCTCGAAGCGGCCGGCGCGGGCGTTGCGCTCGATCACCCCCAGCCCGAACAGCTGGCTCATCGACGGCCCGGCGGCCCCGCGCTGGGTCTGGTCCTGGGTCACCGACAGCGTCGCGTTCTGGGGCGCCGAGCCGGTGAAGGTCAGCGCGCCCTTGGCGTCCAGGCTGAAGGCGCCGTTGACGCCGACGCCGGTCGCCGGGTCGTTCAAGGCGGCGACCAGGTCGTTCATGGAGGTGACCGGCGGTCCCGGAACGGTGAAGGTCATGTCGCGGATCGGCTTGCCGTCGGCCTGGGCCAGCCGGAAGCTGATCGTCTGGCCAGCGGTGAACCCGTGCGGATCGGTCCCCCTCAGGCCGGTCTCGTAGCTCATCATCCCGCCGGAGCGGACCAGGTCGTTGAGCCCGAAGAAGTGCGAGAAGGCGCGACCGGCCTTGGCCGAGGTGCCTTCGTCGATGGCCAGGCGGTTGTCGCCGGTCCCCGCGATGCTCAAGGCCCCGTCGGTGAACGAAGCCGTCGCGGCCCCGCCCATGGCGGTGTTGAGCGTGGTCAGGAAGCTCGCCGGCGTAAACGCGCCGCCCGGAACCATCGTCCCGGCGTCGAAATCGATGTCGACCCGGCTTTGCAGCACGCCGTCCTTGTCGAGGATCGCCACCGTGGTCCTGCCGGTGAAGCCGCCGACCGCGGTCGGCAGGTCCAGGCCGGTGTCGCGGCCGGTCAGCGCCTTGGGCGGCGGCGAGGCCGTCGTCTTGTTGTGCGCGGCGTTGATCTGCTCGACCGTACGCGAAATGAACTCGCCGAGCTGATCGGCCATCCCCGGCAGGGTCTCATCGCGCAGGTCCATCAGCCCGCGGATCTCGCCGCCGGAAATCTGAATCGGCTGGGCGAAGCCGACCCCGCCCTCAGGCTCGACCGCGATGTAACCCTTGGTGGCGTCGGTGCGGTTGTAGGTCAGGGTCGCGGCCTTGCCGTCGCCGGCCAGCAGCAGCCCTTCGACCGATCGCACGGTCACCCCGCCGTTGGCGCGCTGGGCGACCTGCACGTTCATCAGGGTCGACAGTTCGTCGACCAGTTGGCTCTGGATGTTCTCCGAGCCGGACGCATCGCCGCTGGTCAGCTTCGCGCGGCTGATGTCGGCGTTCATCTGATTGATCTGCCGCAGCAGGTCGTTGATGCGGTTCACGTCCGAGGAGATCCGCGCGTCGACCGTCTCGCCCAGTTCGTTGATCTGGGAGTTGATCCGGCCGGTCTCGGTCAGGAAGTCCTCGACCTTCGAGATGCCCTGGCTGCGCAGCAGGCTCGACGAGGGGTCGTCCGCCGCCGCCGCAAAGGCCGAGAAGATCTGGTCCAGGCGCGAGAAGTAGAAGGTCTCCTTGCCGGGATTGCCGAACAGGCTCTGGGCGTTGTCCAGGTATTGCGAAAACACGCCCCAGCGGGCCGAGTCCGACGAAGCCGTCAGCGAGGCCAGTTGCAGGTACTGGTCGGTGATCCGCCGCACCCCCTGGATGTCGACGCCCATCCCCTTGCCGCCGACCACCAGCGGGGCTTGGTCCACCTGTTTGCGGACGTAGCCGGGCGTGTTGACGTTGGCGATATTGTCCGACGTGACCCGCAGGTTCATCTGGGACGCGTTCAGCCCGGACGAAGCCGTCTTCAGCATAGCCGTCAGTGACACGGTTTACCCTCCGCCCGGCAAAGCCTGACGCGCGACCCGGCGAAATCTGCCGAGATAATGGTGAACGCCCGCGCGTGGGCCATGCAAAAATCCAATCTTTTCAACGAACCTCGTCTTGAGGCCCGCCGAACCGCCCAGATCCGGCGCAAGACCGGCGCCAGTTCGCCGGCGGCCGCCGATCCACGCCGCGCGACATCCCGCGGCCAGGGCGGCAGGGACGACCCATCGCGCAGCTTCGGCCCGGCAAAAAACGCCACGCCGGCCGACTTCGCCCCTCATCCGAATCTATGATTTTTCTTTTATTTCAATGGCTTGATAAGTTGGCGCAAAGGTTGCTCGGAGGTCGCCGAATGTACGCGGCGCAGAAGCGCTCCCATCGATAAGCCCGGACACGCGCCGGGCGGATTCACCGGAAGCCATGACAGCGCCACTGTTCAATTTGCCGATGACGAGCCCGATCGCCGGGCCCTCCGCCGCCACCAACGGCGGCCAGGGCGCGCTGGGCGGTTTCGAGGCGCTGCTGGCCGCCTTCTTCGGCCCGACCGACCAGACCGCCGCCGGCGCCGCCGCCGCATCAGGCCTATTCGCTCCCACCACCGACGCCGCGACGGCCGAGACTCCTGACGGCGAGCTGATCCCGGCCGGCGAGGCGGAGTCTGAAGCGCCGACGACCGCCGCCGCCCCCGACGCCATGACCATGGCCGCCCTGCTCATCGCCCCGCAGGTCGTCCCCCAGCCGCAGCCCCAGGCGCCGATCGCCGCCGGCGGCGAGGTCTCCGGCGAGCCGCCCGCCCCGACACCCGCTCCGGCGGCCGGCTTCGCGCCGCAGATGGCCGCGGACGCAGCGCCCGTCTCGGTGTCCAAGCCGTTGAGCGACACCGCTCTGGCGACCGCCTCCCAAGCCGCCGAGGTCCCCACGGCCGCCGCCGAAACGCTCGCAGCCGTCACGCCCCAGGCCAAGCCCGCGCTCGCCGCTGAGCCGCAGGCCAAGCCCAAGCCGAACGGCCCCGCTGCTCCGGCGCCTCAAACCCAAACCGCGCAGCCGACTCCGGCGCCCCAGGCCGCCGCCGCGGCTGCAGCGACCGACGCGCCGCAAGCCCAGCTCGCCCAGGCCGAAGCCGCCGCCCCGGCCATCGCCGATGAGGTCAAGCCGCAGGAGCCGCAGCAAGCCGCCCGCCCGGCGCGCCACGCCGACGCTGATCGCCGCCGCGGCGGCTTCGGCCAGGCCGTCGCCCCGCCCCCCGCGGCCGACGGCGTCGTCACGCCCAACGCGGTGACCGCTGCGGCCGGCGCCGGCGACGCCGGCAAGGCCGCCGCCGCGCTCGAAACCGACCTCGCCCCGCCCGCCCCCAAGGACGCCAAGAGCGAACCGGCCGCCGCCGCCGACGCACCGGACGTCCAGCTTCCCGCTCATGCAGCTCCGGCCGCGCACGCCCATGTCGGCGGTCAGGCCGCCCCGGGCCGGGCCGCCACCTCCGAGACCATCGCCAACCTGACCGCCCAGATCAGCAAGAAGCTGGAAGGCCGGGCCACGAAATTCGACGTTGAGCTGACCCCGGCCGGCCTTGGCCATGTCAGCGTCTCGGTCGAGATCGCCGCCAGCGGCAAGATGACCGCGGCGATGTCGTTCGACTCGCCGCAGGCCGCCGCCGAGGTTCGCGCCCGCTCGCACGAGCTGCAGCGCGCCCTGGAGCAGGCCGGCTTCGACCTGGCCGGCGGCCTCTCCTTCGACGTCAACGGCGAGCGCGGCAACGACGGCCGCGGCCTGGCCCAGCAGCAACAGCATAACGACGGCGCCTCGCGCGGCCGGGCCTTCCAGGCGGTGCTCGGGACCGCCGGCGAGGCGGCCGAGACTGCGGCGTCCGCCGCCCTTCAATACGCCCGCCGGTCCGCGACCGGCGTGGACATCCGGATCTAGGGAGCCCGCCATGGCGATCGACGCGACCGCAGCGGCCAACAGCGCCAGCGCCTCGAACACCGGGCGCACGCGCCTGGCCGACAGCTACGAGACGTTCATGAACCTGCTGACGGCGCAGATCAAAAACCAGGATCCGCTGTCGCCGATGGACTCGACCCAGTTCACCCAGCAGCTGGTCCAGATGACCGGCGTGGAACAGCAGTTGCTGACCAACGACCTGCTCGAAAAGCTCGTGACCAACACCGGCTCGGGCATCCAGACCTCGGTCAGCCTGCTCGGGCGCGAGGTCCGCGCCGTGCACAACGAAGCCAAGCTCTCCGCCGGCAAGGCCGACTGGTCCTACAAGCTAGACCGCGAGGCGACGGACGTGACCATCGAGGTGGTCAACAGCCTCGGCAAGGTCGTGCAGGTCGAGAAGGCCAGCGGCGACGACCTGAAGGCCGGCGACCACACCTATTCGTGGAACGGCAAGGACCGCACCGGCGCCCAGCTGCCGAACGGCGACACCTACACCCTGCGCATCACCGCCAAGGACTCCGCGGGCGCGAGCGTCGGCGTCACCAACTTCATCAAGGGCGTCGTCACCGGCGTCGAACAGACCGACGGCAAGACCCTGATCACCATCAACGGCGTGCAGATCGGCTGGGAAAAGGTCACCTCGATCACCGAGGCGCCCCAGAAGACGGCCTCCGCCGACACGAACTCCAACAACTCGGGCAGCGCCACCACGCCGCCCGAACCGGCCGCCACCTGAGCGCGCGCCCTCACCCCATTCGCATAGAAAGGTAGACACCCATGAGCATCAACAGCGCCATGCTCTCCGGCGTTTCCGGGCTGATCACCAACTCCTCGGCCCTGGCGGCGATCTCCGACAACATCGCCAACGTCAACACCACCGCCTACAAGCGCAACCAGGTGAACTTCGCCAACGTCGTGACCGCCCAGGCGGTCAAGGGCCGCTATTCGGCCGGCGGCGTGCAGGCGGTCACTCGCCAGTTCATCAGCCAGCAGGGCCTGATCCAGTCGGCCACATCGCCGACCGACCTCGGCATTTCGGGCGACGGCTTCTTCGTCGTCGCCACCAAGGGCGGGACCCTGACGCCGAACGACGAGCGCGTCTTCACCCGTTCGGGCTCGTTCAGCGTCGACGCCGACGGCTATCTGGTCAACGACGCCAAACTCTACCTGCAGGGTTGGCCGGTCCAGAACGACGGCACGTTCGACACGAACCCGTCCGACCTGAACATGATGCAGTCGATCAACGTGAAGAACCTGGGCGCGGCGGTTCGCGCCACCGAAAACATCGTGGTCAACGCCAACTTCAACAAGAGCCAGACCGCCGACCCGACGAAGAACACGACCTACACGACACTCGGCGCCGGCGCGATGGCCGACTGGGCGCTCAACCAAGCCCCGGCCACCGGCGTGCAGCCCGACTTCACCTTCGAGATGAACGTCATCGACTCGGTGGGCGCCACCCACAAGGTCGCCGTCGCCGTCATCAAGGACGACACGACGCCGAACCTCTGGAAGGCGGAAATGTACGCCGTGCCGGCGTCGGACGTGACGGTCGCCGGCGCGGTCCAACACGGCCTCATCGCCTCCGGCAATCTCGTCTTCACCGCCGACGGCCAGCTCGACCTTGCGGCGGCCGGCACCACCCTGTTCGGCCCGACGGCCACGCTCAATTTGGCCGCCTCGAACAGCGCGACCACTCCGCGCTGGGCCACCAACCTCGGCATCGAGGCGTCGGACATCGACCTCGACTGGAGCAAGGTCACCCAGTACGCCTCGCCCTCGACCCTGAACTCGGCCAATTCCGACGGCGCCAACGTCGGCAACGTGGTCGGCGTCGAAGTCAGCGAGGACGGCGTTGTTTCGGCGATCTTCGACAACTCTGAAGTTCGCCAGATCGCGAAGATCGGCCTCGCCAGCTTCGCCAATCCTGACGGCTTGGCGGCGGTAAGCGGTAACGCCTATCGCGCCACCATCCCTTCGGGCGAGTTCGTGATCAAGCAGCCGGGCATCGGCGGGGCCGGCGAAATCGCCGCCGGTACACTGGAAGCCTCGACCGTCGACCTGTCGGCCGAGTTCACCGGACTGATCACGACCCAGAAAGCCTATTCTGCATCTTCGAAGATCATCACGACCGCCGATCAGATGCTTGAGGAGCTTATCAATATTAAGAGGTAATATTTCCCGTTAACAACTCTCAACATCACTCGATAACTTAGACTGTACCAAAAACGGACAACGGCGAATCATGAGCAAGGAATTGTTTACTATCGTGATTCACCGCCCGTTATGTCCCACTCGTTACATTCTTCCCGAACAGTGATGGTCGGAAAGGCGTAAAGCCATGTTGCAACAACAGCAGACGCGCACGAACAGCCGCGGCGAGGCGTACGTCATCGGTCCGACGGGTGCGCCGCTGACGCTCAGGGATCTGCCGCCGCCGGACACCGGCCGGTGGGTGATCCGTCGCAAGGCCGAAGTGGTCGCCGCCGTCCGCGGCGGCCTGCTGACGCTCGACGAAGCCTGCGAGCGCTACTCCCTGACCAACGAGGAGTTCCTCGCCTGGCAAAAGTCGATCGATCGCCACGGCCTCGCCGGCCTGCGCACGACCCGTCTGCAGCAGTACCGCTGATCCAGTAGAAACCCCTCCGGGGTCAGCGAACTGCGGCCGCGCCTCACAAGGGCGCGGCCGCTTTCGTTTTCAGCGCTGGTAGGCCGCGCCCAGCAGGTTGACGTCCGACAGCTTGCGCACGGTGACGGTGATCTGCTCGCGCTCGCCGGCCCGCCGCTCCACCAGCAGCCGCGCCACCTGGGCGTCGTCGTGGAAGGTGTACCCCTTGATCGCGTCCAGGATCGCCTTGGCCAGGTTGTCGAGGTCGATCCACGGCGGGTCGCCGACATACTCCATGACGATGTCGACGCCGAACTCGCCCCAGCTGGGTCGCGAGCCGCGCCAGGCCTTGCGGAAGAACTCGTAGACCAGCGGTTTGTAGTACTTCGTCTGGGTGGTCAGGCCGTCGACGACGACCTCGACGACGCCCTCGGCCTCGCGGGCGCGCACCTTCCCGTGGGATATCCAATCGCCGTCCATGCCCCTCCTTAGGGCCTGTGCGCCTTGCAGTCTCGCGCCCGTTCGCTAAACCGGCGCTGCGAACTCACCGGAGCTGAAGACACCATGACCGCGACCCGCACCGAGACCGACACCTTCGGACCCATCGAGGTCGCGAACAATGTCTATTGGGGCGCGCAGTCGCAGCGCTCGATCGGCAACTTCAAGATCGGTTGGGAACGCCAGCCCAAGTCGGTGATCCGCGCCCTGGGCATCGTCAAGCGCGCCGCCGCCGAAGCCAATATGGAGCTCGGCAAGCTCGACCCGAAGATCGGCGCGGCCATCGTCGCCGCCGCCCAGGAAGTCATCGACGGCAAGCTCGACGACCACTTCCCGCTGGTGGTCTGGCAAACGGGGTCCGGCACCCAGTCGAACATGAACGCCAACGAGGTGATCTCGAACCGCGCCATCGAGATGCTGGGCGGGGTCATGGGCTCCAAGAGCCCGGTCCACCCGAACGACCACGTCAACATGAGCCAGTCGTCCAACGACACCTATCCGACGGCCATGCACGTCGCCTGCGCCGAGCAGCTCGCCAAGGAGCTGATGCCGGCGCTGGAACACCTGCACGCGGCCCTCAAGGTCAAGGTCAAGGCCTTCGACCACATCATCAAGATCGGCCGCACCCACACCCAGGACGCCACGCCCCTGACGCTGGGCCAGGAATTTTCCGGCTACTCGCAGCAGGTCGCCAACGGCGTGCGCCGGATCAAGGACACCCTCTACGGCCTCTATGAGCTGGCCCAGGGCGGCACCGCGGTCGGCACTGGCCTCAACGCCCCGGTCGGCTTCGCTGAGCTGGTCGCCAAGAAGATCGCCGACATCACCCACCTGCCGTTCGTGACCGCCCCGAACAAGTTCGAGGCCCTGGCCGCCCACGACGCCATGGTCTTCAGCCACGGCGCGATCAACACCGTCGCCGGCTCGCTGTTCAAGATCGCCAACGACATCCGCTTCCTGGGCTCGGGCCCGCGCTCGGGCCTCGGCGAACTGGCCCTGCCGGAGAACGAGCCCGGCTCGTCGATCATGCCGGGCAAGGTCAACCCGACCCAGTGCGAGGCCCTGACCATGGTCTGCACCCAGGTGTTCGGCAACAACGCCACGCTGACCTTCGCCGGCGCCTCGGGCCATTTCGAGCTCAACGTCTTCAATCCGGTGATGGCCTACAACTTCCTGCAGTCCTGCCGCCTGCTGGCCGACGCCTCGATCTCGTTCACCGACAACTGCGTGGTCGGCATCGAGGCCCGCGAGGACAACATCAAGGCCGCGCTCGAACGCTCGCTGATGCTGGTCACCGCCCTAAACAGCAAGATCGGCTACGACAACGCCGCCAAGATCGCCAAGACCGCGCACAAGAACGGCACCACCCTGCGCGATGAAGCCGTCGGCGGCGGCTACGTGACCAACGAAGAGTTCGACGCCCTGGTGCGCCCCGAAAAGATGATCAGCCCGGGCTGATCCAGGCCCTTTGCGTGACGGAGGCGCCTTTCCGGGTTAGCCTCCGTCCATGGGCAAGGCCGAACTGAAGATCGAGGTCGACGAGGCGCTTCTGGCCCACGCCCGTGAGCGTGGCCTCGACATCGCTGGGGTCGTCGAAGACGCGCTCAGGCAGGCCCTGCCGCCGCGCGGCGTCGCCGAAGACGGCGCGCCGGACTTCGCCGTCGAGCAGGCGCTGAGCGACGAAGAAAAGGCCCGCCGCTGGGCCGAAGAGAACGCCGAAGCGATCAAGGCGAACCGCGAGCGGATCGAGGAGTTCGGCATTTTTGGCGAAGACTTGCGAACCTGGTAGTGCGCCAGTTCGACGTATTCGAGAATCCGTCCAGGCGCTCTCGCCCCATCGCGCCCTACATAGTTGTGCTGCAGTCTCACCTCCTGGCGGCTGCCCCAACTGTCGTGGCGGCGCCGCTCATTCGTGACGACCGACGGTCGAACTACTCGGCAATCAGCGTCGTAGCGTCGTTCAGAGGCGAATCTTTCATTGTGGTGATTCCGGAACTGGCCGCTCTGGATCCCATCCTGCTTCGACGACCAATCGGCAACCTTCGCGAACACGAAGACGCCATACGCCGCGCCCTCGACAGGCTCTTTACCGGCTTCTGAGCCTATGCCTTCCGCTGCACGGCGAAGTCGGCCAGGTTCTCCAGCGCCGGGCGCCAGCTGTTGCTCGACGCGAAATCGGCCAGCTGCGCCTTGGCGGTCGCCGCATAGTCGCCGGCCAGGGCCAGGGTCGCGGCGTCCGCGCCGGTCGAGGCGACCAGGCCGCGGGCGCGTTCGAAATCCTCGTCGGTCTGCTCGCGGCGGCCGACCGTACGATCCCAGAACGGCTTCTCGGCCGCGCCGGTCTTGGCGATGGCCAGCAGCAGCGGCAGCGTCGCCTTGCCTTCCCGGAAGTCGTCGCCGGCGTTCTTGCCCAGGGTCGCGGCGTCGCCGCTGTAGTCGAGGGCGTCGTCGACCAGCTGGAACGCCAGGCCCAGGTCCTGGCCGAACTTGCGCAGCGCCTCGCGGCGCTCGGGGCTGGCTCCGGCCGACACCGCGCCGGCCTCGGCGGCGGCGGCGAACAGCTCGGCGGTCTTGGCCTTGATGATCTCCAGATAGAGATCCTGCGACAGGTTCAGGTCGTGGGCGCGGGTCAGCTGCAGCACCTCGCCCTCGGCGATCACCCGGCTGGCCCGGGCCAGGATCTCCAGCGCCGGCATCGACCCGGCCTCGACCATCAGCTCGAAGGCGCGCGCGAACAGGAAGTCGCCCACCAGCACGCTTGCCGGCGCGCCCCAGATCAGGTGCGCGGCGACCTTGCCGCGACGCAGTTGCGAGGAGTCGACCACGTCGTCGTGCAACAGGGTGGCGGTGTGGATGAACTCGACCGCCGCGGCCAGCTTCAGGCAGGCGTCGTCCTGGGCCCCGGCGACCCGCGCGGCGGCGATGGTCAGCAGCGGCCGCAGACGCTTGGCCGACCCGCCGATCAGGTGCTCGGCCAGGGCCGGGATCACCGAAACGGGGCTCTGCATGCGATCGCGGATCAGGGCGTCGACCTTGGCCATGTCGGGCTTCGCGAGCTCCAGGAGCCCGTCGATCGAGACGGGTTTTTCGCGGGCGATCGCGGCGCTGGCGGCGTCCAAAATACCGAAACTCCAAGGCGTTCGGCGCCCCGCACAGGGGGGCCGGCGTTTGCGGGCGACAATGGTCACGGGATAGACCAGGGTCAAGGCGGGCTTAGCCGTCTCCGAGCGCAAATGGAACCAGTGTCAGACCTGACAGACCCAGCAATTTCCGAAGACCGCCTACTCGGCGGGCGAGTGCTGCTACGCCAGGGTGTAAGGGGATACCGCGCCGGCATGGATGCGGCCCTGCTGGCGGCCGCCTGCGACGCTGCCGACGGCGCGCGGGTGCTGGAGGCCGGCTGCGGCGCCGGCGGGGCTCTGCTGGCCGCGGCGAGCCGCCGCCCGGGCGCCAGCTTCGTCGGCGTGGAGCGCGATCCGGCCGCCGCCGCCCTCGCCCGCCGCAACGTTGAGGCCAACGGCCTGCAGGCCCGCGTCGACATCCTGCAGGGCGACGTCGCCCTGCCCTTCAAGCACTTTGGCCTGGCCCCGTTCGATGCGGTCATGGCCAACCCGCCGTTCTTCGACGATCCGGGCGTCCTGCGCGCGCCGGCGCCCGAGAAGGCCGGCGCCTGGATGGCCGACGGCGGCCTGGCCGCCTGGACCGGCTTTCTGCTGAAGGCGGTTCGGGAGGGCGGCTCCGTCACCCTGATCCACCGCGCCGACCGCCTGTCCGACATCCTGGCCCTGCTCGCGCCCAAGGCCGGCTCGTTCCAGATCAGGCCGGTCCACGCCCACGCCGACGCGCCGGCCAAGCGCGTGCTGGTCCGCGCGATCAAGACCGGCAAGGCGCCGCTGCGGCTGCTGCCCGCGCTCGTCCTGCACCCGCGCGACGGCGCCAAGCACACCGACGAGGCCGAGGCGATCCTGCGGGGCGAGGCCGCGCTCGGCTGGGGCTAGCTCTTGAACCACACCACCTGGTGCGAGACGGCCAGCAGCACGCCGTCGTCGGACCAGATCTCGGCGCTTTGGTCATTGAACCCATGGCGGAAGACGCGGGCGTCGGCCACGCCCAGCACCGGGCGCGCGCCCTGCCGCACCAGCGCCGCCTCATCAGCCATGAAGTAGCTCGACAGCGAAACCGTGGCGACCGGCGGAATGTCGCCGCGCACCTGTAGGATCTTCACGACGAAGGTGTCGCAAATCGCCGCCAGCGACACGTAGTCCAGGGGCCGCCGCGGCTCGTCCCGCACCCAGCTGTGCGACAGGGCCACCCCCGGCGCCTGCGGGCTCGCCGTCCCGGCGACTGGCTCCCCGCGCTCGAAGCGGAACTCGTAGCGGCCGCGCCAGCCGGACCGGCCGGCGGTGTCGAGCACCGGGGTTTCGGCGGCCGGCGGCACGCTCGGCGGCGCAGCCGCCGCATGGCTCCAGGTCTCGCGGTCCGGACCGGTGACCGTGCTGGCCGTAGTCACCACCGCCCCGGCCTGCAGCATCTCCACCTGCCAATGCTGGGTCGAGCGCCCGTCGCGCACCAGCCGCACTGTCACCTCGAACGCGCCCTCGGCCACCGCGGCGCAGAAATTGACCGTCTGCGCCACCGGCCGCCCGCGCCGTTGCGGATGATCGAGCACCGCCTTCATCAGGATCGCCGCGGTCGTCCCGCCGAACGGCCCGGCCATGTTCCAGTAGGCGGCGGACGTCGCGCCGCGATAGGCGCCCGGCCCCGTCGGCTCCAGGCGGACGGCGTCATCAAGCGGATGGAGTGCGATCGTGGCGTCGGTCATCGGACCAACATGACCGGCCGCGCCGCCGGCGTCGATGACCTCGCAGGTCATCGCTTTTTGCAAAGCGAATAGTTTACAAAATTAGTCGGTCATTTTAGGAAAGCATGAACTTTCCAAATTAGGGGACCGCAATGTCGCCGATCACTCTCGAACGACCGCCGCTGGCCGGGTGCATTCTGCGCGTGGTGCGGCCGACCGACCAGATGGACGCCGTCGTCGCCTTCTATCGCGACGGCCTGGGCTTTCCCGAGCTCACCCGCTTTGCCGACCACGACGGCTTCGACGGCGCGATCCTCGGCTTTCCGGGCGCGCCCTATCACCTGGAGTTCACCAGCGCCCGCGGCCGCCCCGCCGGCCGCGCGCCGACGCCCGACAACCTGCTGGTGGTCTACATGCCGGACTCCCGCGCCTGGAGCCGGATGATCGGGGTCATGCAGCGGCGCGGCCATCGCCCGGTGGACTCGTTCAATCCGTACTGGGATCGCGAGGGCGTCACCTACGAGGACCCCGACGGCTATCGCGTGGTCCTCCATCAGGGGATCTGGCCGGTCTAGAGCCTTTGAACTCAGGGCATTTTCTTCGCCGAACCGGAAGCCGCTTCGGCTGAAAATGCTCTAGCCGCCCGCCAGCGCCGTGACATAGGCGTCGCGCCAGGCCGACACGTCGGTCCGCCGCAGGTCGTCCATCAGCGCGCTCCAGCGGTCGACCCGCTCGGCCCGCTCCATGGCCAGGCCGCGCACGATGGCCTCGGCCACCTCTTCGCGGTTGAACGGGTTGACGATCAGCGCCTGGCCCATCTGCTCGCTGGCCCCGGCGAACTGCGACAGCACCAGCACGCCCGGGTCGGACGGATCCTGGGCGGCGACATACTCCTTGGCGACCAGGTTCATCCCGTCCCGCAACGGGGTCACCAGGCCGATCTTGGCCGCGCGATAGACCCCGGCCAGCTCGTCGCGGCGATAGCCTCGGTTCACATAGCGGATCGGCACCCAGTCGACGGTCGCGAAGGCACCGTTGATCCGCCCGGTCACCGCGTCCAGCCGCGCGCGGATCTCCTGATAGGCGTCGACCTCCTCGCGGCTCGGCGTCGCGATCTGCAGCAGGAACACCTGCTCGCGCAGCTCCTCGTGGTCGGTCAGCACCTGCTCATAGGCCAGGAACCGCTCCTCCAGCCCCTTGGAGTAGTCCAGGCGATCCACCCCGACGATCATCGCCCGGCCGTTGAGGCTGGCCTGCATCCGCTCGAACTCGGCCTTAGCGACCTCGCCGGACGCGGCCGCCTCGAAGCTCTCCACGTCCAGCCCGATCGGAAACGCCCCGACCCGCGCCGAACGCCCGAAGGCATGGGCCACGCCCTGCTCGTCGACCCGGCCGCCGGCCTCGGAGATCACATAGTCGCGGAAGGCGCTGGCCGAGTCTTCGGTCTGGAACCCCAGCAGATCATAAGCGAACAGCGCCTCCACCAGCGCCTCGTGGTCCGGCAGGGTCAGCAGCAGCCGCCGCGCCGGCCAGGGAATGTGCAGGAAGAAGCCGATGCGGTTGCGCACCCCGCGCCGCCGCAGTTCCTGGGCCAGCGGGATCAGGTGATAGTCGTGGATCCAGATCAGGTCGTCTGGGCCGATCAGCGGCGTCAGCGCATCGGCGAAGCGCGCATTGACCCGCCCATAGCCCTCGCTGAACGAGCGCTCATAGGCGCTGAGGTCGACCCGGTAGTGGAACAGCGGCCACAGCGTGCGGTTGGCGTAGCCGTTGTAGTATTCCTGGCGGTCCTGTTCCTCCAGATCCACCGTCGCCACGGTGACGCCGCCGACCTTCTGGACGGCGATCTGGCCCGAATACTCCTCGACCGTCTGGCCGCTCCAGCCGAACCAGACGCCGCTGTGCTCGCGCAACGCCGCCGCCAGCGCCATGGCCAGGCCGCCGACCGCCCCCTCGCCGCCGTCGCCGGGCGGCTGCACCCGATTGGACACTACGATCAGACGACTCATCGCGCGCACCCCGCCGCTTTTCGGGCACGCCCGGGTATAGTTTTCAATTCTACAAACAGTATCTGAGACTTTCCTTGGCCGCAGTCAGAACATCTGACACACAACGCTCGAACGGATCAGATCGAAGCACGCACCCCGACCACTCGCCCGTGTCGACACCGGGACGATACTGCGAACAACTCGCGATATTCCTGTAACACATCTCAGAGGCGCGTCGCCCAGCCTCACGCAACCGTGACCTTGCGCAATTAGACCAGCGACACCCGGTCACATGCTGCGTCGCCGCGCGAGTCTCCATATGGGTCCGCAGGGGCGAAGCCGTGCCCGGCGTCCCACGCCGATCAGCCGCCATTCGAAGAGGAAACGAACGACGCATGCTCCGCGCCACGACGACGCCTGCCGCCGACAAGCTCCAGATCTGGATGACCCAGACCTGGCTGACCCTGGGCGCCGCCGTTCTCGCCGCGGGCTTCCTCCAGGCCGGGGCCCACGCCGCCGCCCGCGCCAACTTCACCAGCGCCCACGGGGTCAAGCCGTTGGCCCTGGCGCTTGAACCCGTCGCCCCGCCGGCGAACGGCGAGAAGGTTCTGGCCTGGCAGGGCAAGGACGTCGACGGCGACGGCGCGGCCGACTTCGTCAACCCGACCGGTCATGCCCCGCGCACCCACGACGCCTACGGCTTCGGGGCGTTCGGCGCCTCTCGCGACGGCGGCGCGCGCCAGCACGAGGGCGTCGACTTCATCGCCCAGGCCGGCCAGCCGGTCGCCGCCCCGATCTCCGGCTACGTCACTAAGATCGGCATGGCCTACGCCGACGACAAACACCTGAAGTTCGTCGAGATCACCAATCCGGCGATCAGCTACGTGGCGCGGGTGTTCTACATCAATCCCAGCGTCGCCGAGGGCGACGTGGTCCGTCTGGGCCAGGACATCGGCGTAGCCCACGGCCTGCAGGCCCGCTATCCGGGCGGCATGACCGACCACGTCCACCTGGAGCTGATGGGCCCCGATCGCCAACGGATGGACGCCGCCGCCGTCCTGACCGAGCGCTACGTCACTCGCTTCGGCGCCTAAAACAAAAGGCCCGGGCTTTCACCCGGGCCTTCCGATGTTCCGCTGTGCTCAGCGCCCTTAGTTGCGGGCGGTGTCGACCAGCTTGTTCTTGGTGATCCACGGCATCATGGCGCGCAGGCGCTGGCCGACGTCTTCGATCTGATGCTCGGAGGCGCGGCGACGGGTCGCCTTCAGGCTCGGTTGGCCGGCCTCGTTCTCCAGCATGAAGTCGCGGACGAAACGGCCCGACTGGATGTCTTCCAGCACGCGCTTCATCTCGGCCTTGGTCTCCGGGGTGACCATGCGCGGGCCGGTGACGTACTCGCCGTACTCGGCCGTGTTCGAGATCGAGTAGTTCATGTTCGAAATGCCGCCTTCGTAGATCAGGTCCACGATCAGCTTCACCTCGTGCAGGCACTCGAAGTAGGCCATTTCGGGCGCGTAGCCCGCCTCGACCAGGGTCTCGAAGCCGGCGCGGATCAGTTCCACCAGGCCGCCGCAGAGCACGGCCTGTTCGCCGAACAGGTCGGTCTCGCACTCTTCGCGGAAGGTCGTCTCGATGACGCCCGAGCGGCCGCCGCCGATGGCTGAGGCGTAGGCCAGGCCGAGGTCCAGCGCGTTGCCCGTGGGGTTGGCGTGGATGGCGATCAGGCACGGCACGCCGCCGCCCTTCTGGTACTCGCCGCGCACGGTGTGGCCCGGGCCCTTCGGCGCGACCATCAGCACGTCGATGCTGTCCTTGGGCTCGATCAGGTTGAAGTGCACGTTCAGGCCGTGGGCGAACAGCAGCGCCGCGCCGTCCTTGATGTTCGGGGCGATTTCGTTGGCGTAGATGCCGCGCTGCAGCTCGTCGGGCGCCAGCACCATGATGGCGTCGGCCCAGGCCGAGGCCTCGGCGACGGTCATCACCTTCAGGCCGTCGGCTTCCACCTTCTTGGCGGTGGCCGAACCCGGACGCAGGGCTACCACGACGTCCTTGACGCCGGAGTCCTTAAGGTTGAGCGCGTGGGCGCGACCTTGGCTGCCATAGCCTACGATCGCGATCTTCTTGTCCAGGATGCGGGCGAGGTCGGCGTCGCGGTCATAGTAGACGCGCATGATCATTCTCCTGAAGTCGAAGGTAGCCACGGTTCCGCGCAACGGCGCCGCAGCAAAGGCCGGGCTATGGAGGGGAATTTTGCGCGCAGGTCAAGGGAAGCTCGCGGCGATGCGGCGTTTCGGCGGAAAAACTGAATGCGCGCGCACGCCCTTGAACCGAAACCGCCGCTGTCGGACATAGGCTATCCAGATTGGAGGGCGATGAATGGCGGCGACACCCAAGGACGTGGTCGGCTTCTGGACGGCGGCCGGCCCCCAGAAGTGGTTCGCCAAGAGCACCAAGTTCGACGAGGCGATCGCGCTCCGTTTCGAGCCCGTGCACCATGCCGCCGCCCGCGGCGAATACGACGGCTGGATGGCCTCAGCCGAGGGATCGCTGGCGCTGCTGCTGCTGCTCGACCAGTTCCCGCGCAACCTCTACCGCGGCTCGGGCCACGCCTTCGCCACCGATCCCAAGGCGCGCCACGTCGCCCGCAACGCCCTCGTCTCGGGCCACGACCGCGCGACCGAGGCGGGCCTGCGCCAGTTCTTCTACCTGCCTCTCGAGCACTCCGAGGACCTCGCCGACCAGGACGAGGCGGTGCGCCTGTTCACCCGGCTGAAGGACGACGCCGGCGATGCTGAATCGCTGCGCTGGGCCGACCTGCACCGCGAGATCATCGTTCGGTTCGGCCGCTTCCCCCACCGCAACGCCTGCCTGGGGCGGGTCAGCACGACTGAGGAGCTGGCCTTCCTGAGCGACGGGGGCTTTGCGGGTTAGGGACCGACGTTGGGGGCGATCGCCGAGTTGGTCTGGATGTCGGACACCGCCTTGCGGGCCTCGTCACGCCGGGCCCTCGCCTGCGACGGGGTCATGCAGACCTTCTTGGAAAACCGGCTGCCGGTTTCCGCCTCGTACTTGCAGACGAGCTTTTCTTCCTTGGCGCCGGCCTTGACCGGGGCGGCGACCGGCGGCGGAGCAGCCGGCGTCGCGACCGGCGGCGGCGCTTCGGTGGAAGCGGTGGACGCCGCAAGAATGGCCGCGAAGGCGAGCGAAACGAACATTGAAGCAGTCCTGAAGGCGGCGCGCCGAATTCGAGCGCAACCATGGAGATCGTTCCCACAATCTGCGCTATCTAGGATTTGCCGTCTAGCTGTGGACGAACCGTCCATTGGGGCGTTCACGCCAAGGCCGAATCACCACCGAATCACGCCGTAAGCAGCCAGCGGTCCGCCTGATGAACGCACACGTCGCCATCGCCGAAGCCGCCGCCGATCACCCCGAGCGGCAGTATCTCGACCTGCTCCAGGACATCCTGGACAACGGCGTCCAGCGCGGCGACCGCACGGGCACCGGCACGCTCGGCGTCTTCGGCCGCCAGATGCGCTTCGACCTGGCCAAGGGCTTTCCGCTCCTCACCACCAAGAAGCTGCACCGCAAGTCGATCATCCTGGAACTGCTCTGGTTCCTGCGCGGCGACACCAACGTGAAGTGGCTGCAGGACCGCGGCGTCAGCATCTGGGACGAATGGGCCGACGCCGATGGCGAACTGGGGCCCGTCTACGGCAAGCAGTGGCGCTCGTGGACCGCGCCGGACGGCCGGGTGATCGACCAGATCGCGGGTGTCGTCGAGGGGCTGAAGACCATGCCCAACTCGCGCCGCCACATCGTCTCGGCCTGGAACCCGGCCGAGGTCGACGACATGGCGCTGCCGCCCTGCCACTGCCTGTTCCAGTTCTTCGTGGCGCCAGATGGCAAAGGGGGCGGAAAGCTCTCCTGCCAGCTCTACCAGCGCTCGGCCGACGTGTTCCTGGGCGTGCCGTTCAACATCGCCTCCTACGCCCTGCTGACCATGATGGTCGCCAAGGTGACCGGCCTGCAGCCCGGCGAGTTCGTGCACACCCTGGGCGATGCGCACCTCTATCTGAACCACCTCGACCAGGCCCGCGAGCAGCTCGCCCGCCAGCCTCTGCCGCTGCCGGTCATGGAGATCGCCGACAAGCGCGACCTCTTCGCCTTCGAGTTCGAGGACTTCAAGCTCCGCGGCTACAAGGCCCACGACAAGATCGAAGCCCCGATCGCGGTCTAACCTTACAAACTTGCGAGTTCGCCGACCGCGGGCTGAGGGCCCTGCGGTGTCTGCTCTCCTCGTCCGGAACGATCCGGCCGACATTCTCTAGGAGAGCACCATGCGCCATCTCATCGCCCCCGCCGCCATCGCTCTGAGCCTGATCGCCGGCTCGGCCGCGTTCGCCGCCACCCCGGCGCCCGCCGCTCCGGCCAAGACCGCCATGGCCGCCAAGCCGACCCCGGCCGCCAAGAAGGCCGAGTGCGAAAAGGCCTGGAACAGCCAGAAGACGCACACCGGCGACAAGGCCGCCTTCGTGAAGGCCTGCGTCGCCAAGGGGTGATCCCCAGCTCCCCTATTTGTGCGTTGGTCGGGCGGCCGGTCTCCCGCGGCCGCCCGACCGTCTTGGAGCCCCGTGAAATCCGCGCCATCCTCGCCGCCGAGCAATTCGGAGCGCCGCCCATGAGCCGCCGCATCCTGCTGGTCGAGGACGACGCCGAAACGGCCGACTACATCCTCAAGGGCCTGCGCGAGGAGGGCTACACGGCCGAGCACGTCGCCGACGGCCGCGACGGCTTCTACGCCGCCAGCGGCGAGGGCTTCGACGCCATCGTCATGGATCGCATGGTTCCGGGCATGGACGGGCTCAGCGTCATCAAGGCGCTGCGGGCCGCCTCCATTTCCACGCCGATCATCATCCTCTCGGCGCTCAGCCATCTGGACGAGCGGGTCAAGGGCCTGCGGGCGGGCGGCGACGACTATCTGACCAAGCCGTTTGGCTATTCCGAGCTGTCGGCGCGGCTGGAGAACCTGATGCGCCGCCGCGCCGGGCCGGAGGTCGAGACCAAGCTGGTCTGCGGCGACCTGTCGATCGACCTCTTGTCGCGCCGGGTCAGTCGCGAGGGGCGCACGCTCGACCTGCTGCCGCGCGAATTCAAGCTGCTCGAGTACCTGATGCGGCACAAGGATCGGGTCGTCACCCGCACCATGCTGCTCGAACAGGTCTGGGACTACCGGTTCGACCCGCACACCAGCGTCGTCGACACCCACATCAGCCGCCTGCGCAAGAAGATCGACGAGGGGTTCGCCCAGCCGCTGCTGCACACCCTGCGCGGGACGGGCTACCGCCTGTCGCAGGAGCCGTGAGGCCGCCAGGCTCGCGCCTGCGCCCAGGGGCGGTGTTCTTCGTCCTGCTGGCGGTGGCGCTCTCGGCCCTGGCGGTCGGCCTGCTGACGATCGACCGGGTCGGCGAGGCGATCATCGGCAAGCGCCAGCGCGAGGTCGCCGAGGCCGCGCGCGACTACTTCGTCGCCTTCGCCCACGAGGAAGGCCTGGCGCCGCTGGCCCGGGCCCTCGACCTGCGCGAGAAGACCGATCCGGGCGGCGCCTTCCGCTATGCGCTCTACGACGCGGGCGGGCGGCTGCTCGGCGGGGCGCGGCTGGAGGCGGCTCAGCAGCTGCCCGCCGCTGGCGCGGCCAAGCTGGACATCGTCGCGGACGGGCGCGGCTCGCCCTGGCGGGTGTTGGTCCAGCCGCTGTCGATGGGCGGCTCCCTGGTGGTCTACGAGGACATCGGCGAGCGCGTCGCCTTCCGCAGGGCCCTGCTGGCCAGCGCCGCGGCGGCGCTCCTGGCGGCGGTCGGCGCGGTGCTGCTGGCGGCGATCTGGTTCAACAGCCTGCTGCTGGCGCGCATGGAGACCCTGGCCGCCACCGCCGGCCGCATCGCCGACGGCGACCTCTCGGCCCGCACCGAGGTTCATCCCAAGGGCGACGTCTTCGACCGGCTGGGCCTTTCCATGAACGCCATGCTCGACCGCATCGAGGAACTGATGACCGGCATGCGCACGGTCACCGACAGCCTCGCCCACGACCTGCGCTCGCCGCTGACCCGCATGCGCGCCGACCTCTCCCGGGCCCTGGAGCCGCAGATCGGCGACGAGGACCGCCTCGACGCCATCGAGCAGGCTCACGGCGAGGCCGAGCGCGCGCTCTCGACCCTCTCGGCGCTGATGGACATCGCCCGCGCCGAGGCCGGGCTCTCGCGCGACATGATGGCCCCGCTCGACCTCGCCGCCCTGGTCGCCGAGGTCGGCGAACTGTTCGCCCCGGTGATCGAGGACGCCGGCCAGACCTTCGTCGCGCCCGACTTGCGGCCGTCCCTGATCGTCCAGGGCCATGAGCTGATCCTGCGCCAGGCGGTCGGCAACCTGCTGCACAACGCCGCCCACCATGCCGGCGAGGGCGCGGTCGTCCGCCTGGCCCTCGAAGAGACGCCCGGCCTGATCCGCATCGTGGTCAGCGACAGCGGCCCCGGCATCGCGCCCGAGCACCGCGGCCGGGTGCGCGAGCGGTTCGTGCGGCTGGACGCGGCCCGTTCGAAGCCGGGCGGCGGCCTGGGTCTCGCCATCGCCGCGGCCTGCGCCAAGCTGCATGGCGGCAGCCTGGAGCTGGAGGACGCCCACCCCGGCCTGCGGGCGGTGATCGGCCTGGCCGACAATCGGCGGGGTCGCCCGTCCCCGGACTCTGCTATGACCGGGACATGAGCATCCCGATCCTCACCGCCGGCCCTATCGCCCGCGACCGCAACGGCGTCATCGGCAGGGACGGCTCCCTGCCCTGGCGGCTGAAGACCGATCTCGCCAATTTCCGGGCGGTGACCATGGGCAAGCCGGTGATCATGGGCCGCAAGACCTGGGAGAGCCTGCCCAAGAAGCCGCTGCCCGGCCGCACCAACATCGTGCTCACCCGCGACGGCTCGTTCGAGGCCAAGGGCGCGGTGGTCTGCGACAACTTCAGCGAGGCCGTCTCCATCGCCCGCGAGCAGGCCGCCGAGGACGGCGTGGACGAATTCTGCGTCATCGGCGGGGCTTCGCTGTTCGAGCTGGCCCTGACCCGCGCCCAGCGCATCTACCTGACCGAGGTCGACGCCGAGGTGGCCGGGGACGTCACCCTCTCGCCGATCGACGAGAACCGCTGGACCGAGGTCAGCAGCATCTCTCACCCCGCCGGCGAAGGCGACGAACACGCGTTTAAAATTCGGGTGTTGGAACGGCGCTGATCGGTCATAGTCGCGGCCTCAACGCCACCGCTGCGAGTGGCGAGCCACGGAGGGACCGCGACCATGGACATGCAGCTTGTCGCCGAGGGCTTCGAATTCCCCGAAGGCCCGATCGCCATGAACGACGGCTCGGTGATCCTCACCGAGATCAAGGCCCAGCGCCTCACCCGCGTCTATCCCGACGGGCGCAAGGAGACGGTCGTCGAGACCGGCGGCGGCCCGAACGGCGCGGCCATCGGCCCTGACGGGGCGATCTACATCACCAATAACGGCGGCTCATTCACCTGGCCCCAGCAGGACGGCCTGACCATTCCGGGCCCGACCCCCGACAGTCACAAGGGCGGCTACATCCAACGCTTCGACCTCGCCACCGGCGAGCTGAAGACGCTCTATGACGCCTGCGACGGCCGCCCCTTCGTCGGCCCCAACGACCTGGTGTTCGACAAGCAGGGCGGCTTCTGGTTCTCCGACCACGGCGCCAGCACGGCCGATGGCCGCCGCTTCGGGGCCCTCTACTACGCCAAGATCGACGGCAGCCATGTCAGCCGCCAGCGCGACCACCTGATCGCCCCGAACGGCGTCGGCCTGTCGCCGGACGAAAAGACCGTCTATCTCGCCGACACCCAGCTCGGCCGGCTCTGGGCCTTCGACGTCGTCGAGCCCGGCGTGCTCGCCCCGCCGGTGGGCTTCGCCGCGGGCCGCTCGGTGTGCAACCTGCCCGGCGTGCAGTTCCTCGACAGCCTGGCGGTCGAGGCCTCCGGCAAGGTCTGCGTGGCCACCATTCTCAACGGCGGGATCACCGCCTTCGACCCGAACGGCAGCGTCGAGCACTTCCCGGTGCCCGACTTCATCACCACCAACATCTGCTTCGGCGGCCCGGACATGAAGACGGCGTGGATCACCGCCTCCTCGACCGGCAAGCTCTACAAGACCACCTGGCCGCGCCCGGGTCTGAAGCTGAACTTCAACGCTTGAAATAGTTCCTCCCCCGCTGGGGAAGGTGGATCGGCGCATCGCGCCGAGACGGAGGGGGTCTGCTGAGTCCGCAGCCCCCTCAGCCCGCCTACGGCGGACAGCTCCCCCAGCGGGGGAGCAATTGGCGGCGCCCTAGTACAGCGTCGTCAGCGCCTCGCGCTCGAAGTTCTTGAGCTCGCCCGTGCGGCCCTCGCGGATCTTCACGACCCATTCCGGATCCTGCAGCAGCGCGCGGCCGACGCCGACCAGGTCGAAGTCGCCGCGGTCCAGGCGGCGCTCCAGCTCCTCCAGCGACGCCGGCTTAGAGCCTTCTCCCGCGAAGGCCGCGATGAACTCGCCCGACAGCCCCACCGAGCCGACGGTGATCGTCGGCACGCCGGTCAGCTTCTTGGCCCAGCCGGCGAAGTTCAGGTCCGAGCCCTCGAACTCCGGCTCCCAGAACCGGCGCTGCGAGCAGTGCAGGATGTCGGCGCCAGCGTCGACCAGCGCGCCCAGCCAGGCTTCCAGCGCCGCCGGATCCTGGGCCAGCTTCACCTCGTAGTCCTGCTGCTTCCACTGGCTGATGCGGATGATCACCGGATAGTCGGGGCCCACCGCCTTGCGCACCGCCTTCAGGATGTCGGCGGCGAAACGCGCCCGCCCCGGCAGGTCCTTGGCGCCGTAGGCGTCTTCGCGCAGGTTGGTGCCGTCCCAGAAGAACTGGTCGATCAGGTAGCCGTGCGCGCCGTGCAGTTCGATGGCGTCGAAACCCAGCGCCTTGGCGTTGGCGGCGGCCTCGGCGAAGGCGCGAACGGCGTCGGCCACCTCCTCTTCGGTCATCGGCGCGCCGAATTCCTTGCCGGGGCGCGACAGGCCGGACGGGCTGTCATAGGGGCCGGGCGGGTTCCATTCCGGGTCGCGGGTGCGCACGTTGCCGACGTGCCAGAGCTGCGGGGCGATCACCCCGCCGACCGAACGCACCTCGTCGACCACATGCTTCCACGCGGCCAATTCTTTCTCGCCGTGGAATCGCGGAACGTTCTTGTCGTTGAGCGAGGCGGGCCGATCGACCCCCGTCCCTTCCGTCACGATGAGGCCGACCTGCGCCGCGGAGCGTCGCTTGTAATATTGCGCCACCTCGTCGGTCGCCACGCCGCCGGGCGAAAATGAACGCGTCATGGGCGCCATGACGATACGGTTGGGAAGGCGCAGGCCCTTGAATTCAAAGGGCTTGAAGAGACTTTCGGCCGACATGGTCGCTCCGGTTTCAAACAGGTGTTCGCTGGTTCCGGATTTACGCACGACCGGTCGTTTTGTCAGTTCAGTTTTTCTGTTGCACGCCAGCAACTTCCCCTGAAGCCATTCCGGCGCCATTGTCAGGTGAACAGCGGTCACTCAAAGGCCGGACCTCGGAGGAAATGTAATGAGCGACGGCGCCGTCGATCTTAAGTCTGAAGCTCGGGCCAAGGCCTACGCCCTGCCGCTCGACGAGTTCAATGTGGCCGATGCGGAGCTGTTCCGCTCCGACACCATGTGGCCCTACTTCGAACGCCTCCGGAAGGAGGACCCGGTCCACTACCACAAGGAAGGCCTGCACGAGGACGGCCCCTACTGGTCGGTGACCAAGTACAACGACATCATGGCGATCGACACCAATCACGAGGTGTTCTCGTCGGAGCCGTCGATCACGATCTTCGACCCGAAGGAGGATTTCACCCTCCCGATGTTCATTGCGATGGACCCGCCCAAGCACGACGTCCAGCGCAAGACCGTCAGCCCGATCGTCTCGCCGGCCAGCCTGCACACGCTTGAGCCGCTGATCCGCGAGCGCATTCAGCGCACGCTCGACAGCCTGCCGATCGGCGAGGAGTTCGACTGGGTCGACAAGGTCTCGATCGAACTGACCACCCAGATGCTGGCCACCCTGTTCGACTTCCCGTGGGACGATCGCCGCAAGCTGACCCGCTGGTCGGACGTGGCCACCGCCGGCCCGGAGTCGGGCCTGTTCAGCTCCGAGGATCCGGAGATCGTCGAGCAGGAACGCAAGATGGAGCTGTTCGAGTGCGTGGACTACTTCACGCGCCTCTGGAACGAACGCATCAACGCGCCGCCGAAGGGCGACCTGATCTCGATGCTCGCCCATGGCGAGGCCACGCGGAACATGGACCGCATGGAGTACCTCGGGAACCTGATCCTGCTGATCGTCGGCGGCAATGACACCACCCGCAACACCATGACCGGCTCGGTCCTGGCGCTGCACCAGAACCCCGACCAGAAGAAGAAGCTTTACGACAACCCGTCGCTGATCCCGTCGATGGTGTCGGAAACCATCCGCTGGCAGACGCCGCTGGCCCACATGCGCCGCACCCTGACCCAGGACTTCGAGTTCCAGGGCAAGCAGATGAAAAAGGGCGACAAGGTCATCATGTGGTACGTCTCGGGCAACCGCGACGACGAGGTGATCGACAATCCGAACGCCTACATCATCGATCGCGAACGGCCCCGGAACCACATGTCGTTCGGCTTCGGCATCCACCGCTGCGTGGGCAACCGTCTGGCCGAACTGCAGCTCAAGATCCTCTGGGAAGAGATCCTCCAACGCTTCCCGTCGATCGAGGTTGTCGAGGAGCCCAAGCGCGTCCCGTCGTCCTTCGTGAAGGGCTACGAGCACCTGAAGGTGGTCATCCCGACCCGCTACTAGCCGTATCAGAGGGGCCGGAAACGGCCCCTCGCCTTTTGCTCAGAACGCGATCTGCAGCCGGCCCGCCAGGCTGTCGCCGTCGTCGATTCCGGCGTACTTGCCGGCCCGATGGGTGACTTCCCAGTGGCTGAGATTGACCATCAGCCGCAGCCAGTCCTCCAGCCGCCAGTTGACCCCGACCTCGGCCTCCTGGCCCTTGCCGCCCAGCGGCGCGTCGGTGTTGTCGACGCTCTGGTAGCGCACCGCCACCTCCCAGGCGCCGGGCCCGCCCTTCGAGACCGGCGCGCGCGGCGCGATCTTCACGAAGGTCCCGCCCCGGCTGGAATAGGCCGAGTTCTCGCCGGTGATCATCCAGCCGGCGGTCCAGGCGGTCGCATCGGCGGTCACGTGATCGGTGCGCGTGTCGATCACCCGCCGGCCGGCCTCGACGAATCCCCAGACGGGGCCTCGCGCCGCGCCCAGCTCCACCCCGTACCCGGCCCCGTAGACCGGATCGGCCAGGGCGCCGAGCGGCACCTGGACCTCCTTGTTGAGGTGCCCGGCCCAGCTGGTGTTGCGCGAGTGGCTGTCCATCCCGGGCGGGAAATCCTCGTAGAAGCCCCAGGCCCCCAGGTGCACGACGCCGGCCGCCGACTTCACCGGGTTCCAGTGCGTCCGCACCAGATAGGTGGTCACGTCCTTGGCCACCCCCAGATTGCCTGGATCGTCGCCCGCCACCTGGGCGGTGACGTGCCAATCGGCGCCATAGACCTTGGCGATGCCGCCCCAGCCGTAGAAGCCCTTCAGCGGAATGACCGCCAGGGCCACCGCATTGCGCTCCAGGAACGGCGTCCCGTCCGAGCTGCTCGACCCGTCCAGCCCGCGCTCGCTCAGGCGGTTGCCCAGCACCAGTTCGACGTCCTTGCCCGCCCAGCGGTCGCGCCAGGCCAGATAGGTCCCGCGCAGGATCGCCTTGTCGCCGGCGAAATCGCCCTCGGCGGTATAGAACAGGTGATCGCCGACCATCCCCTCGACGCCGAACCGCAGCGCCCGGACCTCGTCGCCGACGATGTTGCGGGCGGCGAAGGCCGATCCGTCGGTCGTCGAGGCGTCCAGCAGCAGCCGCCCCTTCGGCCGCAGGCTGAAACCGCCGTCGGCGGTCACGAACTGGCGGCCGTCCCAATGGAAGTCCACGTCCGACGCGGCGGCGGGCGCGGCGCCGGCGGCTAGCGCCGCCACGCAGGCCAAGGCTGACAACTTGAAAATGACGACGCCCCCCAGCGGCCTGCCCGACTCCGAGCTTCGCCGCAGCCGGCGTACCTGCTCGTCCATAAGACGCAGCCGATCAAGGGGTCAGCATCGGACCGGGCGATCTAATCGTCGCGGCGCCTAGATCTTCCGCCCGACCTCGGCGATCAGGGCCAACAGCCAGGCGACCGCGCCGCGCTCGCCCCTCCGCACCACCGCCCCCAGGGTGAACGGCGGCGAGGCGCCGCTCGACTCGATCACCACCACCCGGCCGGCCTGCTCGGCCAGCATGGCCAGCCGCCGCGGCATCAGCGCCGCGACGTCGGTCTGGCCCACCATGACCAGGGCCGAATAGGCGTCCGGCACGCTGACCGGGCTGTCGACCTCGCGCAGCGCCACCCCGCCCAGCGCGTAGGAGTCGTGCCAGCTGGACAGCCGCTGCAGGCCAAGTCCCCGGCCGCGCGCCGGTTCGCGCGGCTCGGCCGCGGAGATCAGCAGCCGCGGCAGCTTGGCCAGCACCTCGTCGGAGATCCCCGAAGACAGCGCCGGATGCCCGGCGCGGATCACCCAGACCCCGGTCTCGTCGAACAGCGGCACGTGTTCGAACCGGTCGTCGACATGGTCGAAGGCGCCGATCACCAGGTCCAGCCGCCCACGATCGAGATCGTCGACCACGTTCGAGGTCGGCGACACCACGTGCAGCTTGGCGCCGGGCGCCTCGGCCAACACCCGCCGCACCACCGCCGGCATGATCACCGAACTGGCGTAGGAGCTGGCCGCGACGTGGAACAGTCGCTCGGTCGTCGCCGGGTCGAACCGGCCCGGCGACACCGCGTCTTCCAGCATCTTCAGCGCCGCGCCGATGGCCGGCGCCATCTCCAGGGCGCGCGGCGTCGCCTGCAGGCCCGCCGCCCCGCGCTCGAACAGCTCGTCGCCCAGCGCGGCGCGCAGCCGCCCGAGCGCATGGCTGACCGCCGACTGGGTCAGGCCCAGCCGCTCGCCCGCCCGGGTGGCGCTCTGCTCCTCGAGCAGGGCCTGGAACACCCGCAGCAGGTTCAGGTCCAGCGTATTGAAATGCGCATCATTCATATTTGTAGTGACAAACTATCATTTGGCTCATGGAAAGGGGAGGCATATCTGCCGCGCTCCGGCTTGGGCCTCCCCGCCCTCGCCTCATCACAAACCGGAACCTGCGCGGACGGCGATCACCGGCCGCGTGCAGACGTTGGAGCAGCGCGTGAGCGACGCGGAAGGCTATCAGGCGATCGCCGAGGCCGAACAGGAAGCGGCCAGCCATCGGCCGCCGGAACGCACCCTTGGCCAGAAGCTGCGGCTGCCGCTGATGATCGGCGGCCCGGCCCTCGTGCTGGCGGTGGTCGGCTACTTCGTGCTGACCGGCGGGCGATACGAAACCACCGACAACGCCTATGTCCAGACCGCCCGCACGGCGATCAGCCCCAGCATCGACGGGCGGGTGATCGAGGTCGGCGTCAAGGAGAACCAGGCCGTCCACAAGGGCGACGTGCTGTTCAAGCTCGACCCCGCCGACTACGAGGTCGCCGTCGCCCGGGCCGAGGCCGCCCTCGCCGCCGCGCGCTTCGACGTCGAGAGCACCCAGGGGGTCTACGCCCAGCGCGGCGCCGATCTCGCCGCCGCCCAGGAGCAGGTCAGCTACACCGAGCGCGAGGCCGTCCGCCAGAAGGGTCTGGCCGCCGCCGGCGTCTCCACCCAGGCCCAGGCCGACCAGGCCACGCACGAGGCCGAGCAGGCCCGCCGCCAGGTCGCCGTCGTCCGCCAGCAGATGGCCTCTGCCCTGGCCGACATCGGCGGCCGCGCCGGCGCCTCGCCCGACCAGCATCCCAAGGTGCTGCAGGCCAAGGCCGAGCTGGAACGCGCCCGCCTCAACCTCTCCTACACCACCATCCTGGCCCCCGCCGACGGCGTCGTCGCCAAGGTCGAGCAGCTCCAGCCGGGCAACCGCGTGGCCACCGCCCAGACGCTGTTCTGGCTGGTCTCCGGCACGCCCTGGATCGAGGCCAACTTCAAGGAAGACCAACTCGCCCACATGCGGGTCGGCCAGCCGGCGAGCATCAAGGTCGACGCCTATGACCACGAGCTGAAGGCCCACGTCGTCAGCTTCAGCCCCGGCACCGGCTCCAGCTTCGCGCTGCTGCCGGCCGAGAACGCGACCGGCAACTGGGTCAAGGTCGTCCAGCGCCTGCCCGTGCGCCTGGCGCTCGACGAGGCCGCCCCGAACCTCAGCTCCGGCCTCAGCGCCGTCGCCAAGGTCGACGTCCGCTCGGCGCTCGGCAAGTGACGCGCGCCGCCGCCGCGAAGGGCGATGGCGCCAACGTGGCGGCGATCACCGTCTCCGTCATGTTGGCGACGGTGATGAACTCGCTGGACACGACGATCGCCAACGTCGCCCTGCCGCACATCCAGGGCAGCGTCTCGGCCTCCGCCGACCAGATCACCTGGGTCCTGACCTCCTACATCGTCGCGGCCACGATCATGACGCCGCTGACCGGGTTCCTCTCCGACCGGCTTGGCCGCAAGACGGTGTTCCTGGTCTCCATCGCCGGCTTCACGGTCGCCTCGATGCTGTGCGGCGTCGCCGGCAACCTGGCCGAGATCGTCCTCTTCCGTCTGCTGCAGGGCCTGTTCGGCGCGGCCCTGATTCCGCTGTCCCAGGCGGTGCTGCTCGACATCAACCCGCCTGAGAAACACGGCCAGGCCATGGCGGTCTGGGGCGCCGGCGCGGTGCTCGGCCCGATCCTTGGCCCGGCGCTCGGCGGCTGGCTGACCGACAATCTCGACTGGCGCTGGGTGTTCTTCATCAACCTGCCGATCGGCGTCCTGGCCTTCGCCGGGGTCTTCCTGTTCCTCTCCGAGAAGAAGGGTTCGGAAAAGCGGCCGTTCGACGCCATCGGCTTCGCCACCCTGGCCCTGGCGATCGGGGCCTTCCAGATGATGCTCGACCGCGGGCCAGGTCAGGACTGGTTCGGCTCGGCCGAGATCTGGACCTATCTGGTCGTGGCGGTGATCGCGCTCTGGATGTTCGCCGTGCAGATGGCGACCGCGCCCAAGCCGTTCGTCGCCCGCGCCCTGCTCGCCGACGCCAACTTCGTCACCTGCTGCGTGTTCGGCTTCTTCATCGGCATCCTGCTCTACTCCACCCTCGCCCTGCTGCCGCCGATGATGCAGACCCTGCTCGGCTACCCGGTCGCCTTCACCGGCCTGGTCAGCATGCCGCGCGGCGTCGGCTCGTTCATCGCCATGTTCGCGGTGGGCCAGCTCATCGGCCGGGTGAACATCAAGCTGATCCTGATCGCCGGGCTGTCGATCAGCGCCGTCTCGCTCTGGCAGATGACCCACTTCAGCCTCGACATGGACACCCACCTGATCATCGTGTCGGGCTTCCTGTCGGGCGTCGGCACCGGCCTGATCTTCGTGCCGCTGTCGACCATCGCCTTCGCCACCGTGCGGCCCGAGCACCGGGCCGAGGGCGCCGGCCTCTTCACCCTGATCCGCAACATCGGCTCGGCGGCCGGCATCTCGATCATGCAGGCCCGCTTCGTCACCGGCATCGAGCTCCACCACTCGACGCTGGTCGAGCACGCCCGTCCCGACAATCCGCTCTACCACGCCTATGCGCCGCTGGTGTTTCACACCCAGAGCGCCATCGCCGGGCTCAACGGGATGATCACCCGCCAGTCGGCGATGCTGTCCTACATCGACGATTTCCGGCTGATGCTCGGCATCACCATCCTCTGCGCGCCGCTGATCCTGCTGATGCGCTCCCCCAAGACCAAGACCAAGACCGAGACGGACCACCATGTCGCTGTCGACTAGCCCCCGCCTGCGCCCTCTTCTGGGCGCGAGCCTCTCCATCCTGCTCACCGCCTGCGCGACGGTGGGGCCCGACTTCAGGTCGCCCGACGCCCCGGCCGCCCGCGGCTACGCCATGGCCGGCGACGCGGCGCCGGAGGCCGCCCGGCTCGATCCCGCGACCGCCGTCAGCGGCCCCTGGTGGGGCGCGCTCGGCTCGGCCGAGCTCGACGCGGTGATCCGCCAGGCCATCGCCGGCAGCCCGACCCTGGCCGAGGCCGACGCCACCCTGCGCCAGGCCCGCTCGGCCCTGGCCCAGGCCCGCGGCGAGGCCGGTCCCCAGGCCGACCTCAACGCCGGCGTCCATCGCGAGCGCGCCAACCTCCAGGCCTTCGGCTTCACCGGCTTCGGCGACATGCAGCTGGAGAACCCGACCTTCACGCTCTACTCGGTCGGCGGCGGCGTCGGCTACGATCTCGACCTGTTCGGCGGCGAGCGGCGCCGCATCGAGGGCGCGGCCGCGCGTATGGAGGCACAGGCCCGGCGCGCCGAGGCGGCCTATCTCACCCTCACCGCCAATGTCGCGCTCCAGGCGGTGACCATCGCCACCCTCCAGGCCCAGATCGAAGCCACCGAGCAGATGATCGCCGCCGACCTGGCCAACGTAGAATTGGTCCGCAAGGCCAACGCGCTGGGTGGTTCGACCAGCACCGCCCGCGTCGCGGCCCAGGGCCAGCTGGAACAGGACCGCACCCTGCTGCCGCCGCTGCGCGCCCAGCTCGCCGCCGCCCGCCACGCCCTGGCCGTCCTGGTCGGCCATGCGCCAGCCGACTGGACGGCCCCGGACTTCCAATTGTCACAGCTGACGCTCGCTGCGCCGGTTCCCGTCGCCCTGCCGTCCGAGCTGGTCCGCCGCCGCCCGGACATCCTGGCGGCCGAAGCCGACCTGCATGCGGCCACCGCCGACATCGGGGTGGCGACCGCCGATCTCTATCCCAAGCTCCAGCTGACCTCCTCGATCACCCAGGGCTCGCTGAAGGTCGGCGACCTGTTCGGCTACGACGCCAGCGGCTGGGACATCGGCGCCGGGCTCACCGCCCCGCTGTTCAACGGCGGCGCGCTGAAGGCCCGCCGCCAGCAGGCGCGCGAGGCGGCCGGCGTCGCCTCGGCGCGCTACCAGCAGACCGTGCTCACCGCCTTCGCCCAGGTGGCCGACGCCCTCACCGCGCTTTCGGCCGACGAAGACTCGCGCGCCGCCCACCAGCGCAGCCTGTCCCAGGCCGACGAGAACCTGCGCCTGGCCAAGGTCGCTTACGAACGCGGCGGCGGCGCCTTCCTTGAGGTGCTCGACGCCCAACGGCGGGTCAACGAGGGCCGCGCCTCCCTGGCCCGTGCGGAAGGCCAGCGGCTGACCGACGCCGTCCGCCTGTTCGCCGCCACTGGCGCCGACTGGCGCATCGCGCCTGCGCCGTCCGGCGACTAACGCGTCACTCCCGAACACCGATCTTCGAAACCCGATCGGCCGTCTTGCGTTCAGAACAAGCTGAACTGGACGATTGGGGGGCGCGACCATGGTCGGTAGTCATCCACGCCGCGCCGCCTGGGCCGCCGCCCTTGGCGCCCTCGCGGGCCTGGCGTTGCTGGCCGGGTGCGGACGCGGCGGTCAGCAGGCCAGCGCCCCGCCGCCGATGGAGGTCGACGCCCTCGCCCTCGTCCCCCGCGCGGTCGACGAGATCGTCGAACTTCCGGGCCGGGTCGAGGCGGTGCGCACCGCCGACGTCCGCGCCCGCGTCGACGGCATCGTCGAGCGGCGGCTCTACGCCGAGGGCACCGACGTGCGCGAAGGCGCGCCACTGTTCGCCATCGACCCGCGCGAGAAACGCGCCAGCGAGGCCAGCGCCCGCGCCGCGCTGCAACGCGCCGAGGCGACCCTGGCCAATGCGCGCAAGGACCTCGCCCGCTACACCCCGCTCGTCCAGCGCAAGGCGATCAGCGCCCAGGAGTTCGACGCCGCCCAAGCCGCCGTCCGCCAGGGCGAGGCCGACATCGCCTCGGCCGAGGCCGCGCTCGAAAAGGCCAAGCTCGACCTCAGCTACACCACCGTCACCGCCCCGATCGGCGGCCGCGTCGGCCGCGCCGAGGTGACGGAAGGCGCGCTGGTGTCGGCGTCCCAGGCCACGCTGCTGACGCGGGTCGAGCAGCTGAGCCCGATCTATGTCCGCTTCTCGCTGCCCAACGCCGAGATCCTGGAGCTGCGCCGCCGCGCCGCCGCCGCCAAGCTCGCCCTGCCCGATTTGGACCGGGTCGAGGTCCGTCTGGTGCTCGAGGACGGCAGCACCTACGGCCCGGTCGGGCACCTCAACTTCCTCGACCAGGCGGTCGACCCGTCGACAGGCGGCCTGCTGCTGCGCGCCGAGTTTCCCAACCCGGAGCGCGAGCTGCTGCCGGGGCAATTCGTCCGCGCCCGCCTGGCCGGCGCCCCCAATCCGAACGCCCTGACCGTACCGCAGCGGGCGGTGCAGATGTCGGGCGAGAAGGCCAGCGTCATGGTCGTGGCCGCCGACGGAACCGTCGCGGTCCGCCCGGTAGAGCTGGGGGCCATGGTCGGCGACCAGTTCGTCGTCGCCTCCGGCCTCAAGCCCGGCGAGCGGGTGATCACCGACGGCCTGCAGAAGATCAAGCCCGGCCAGAAGGTGACGCTCGCCAAGCCCAAGGCCGCGGCCGCCCCGGCCGGCAAGCCGTAGGACCAGGGAGGGCGGGCCATGAACAGCAGCTTCTTCGCCCATCGCCCGGTCTTCGCCTGGGTCATCGCCCTGGGGATCCTGCTGGCCGGGCTGATCGCCCTGCGCTCGCTGCCGATCGAGCAGTACCCGACCGTCGCCCCGCCCTCGCTCACCCTGTCGGTCACCTATCCCGGCGCCGACGCCGCCACCCTCGACCAGAACGTCACCTCTGTGATCGAGAAGGAGATGAACGGCGTCCCCGGCTTTCTCTACATGGAGGCTGCCAGCCGCTCGAACGGCACCGCCTCGCTGACCGTGACCTTCAGGTCGGGCACCGACATCAATGTCGCCCAGATGGAGGTCCAGAACCGGCTCAGCCGGGTCGAGCCGCGCCTGCCCGAGGAGGTCCGCCGCCAGGGGGTGCAGGTCAACGCCGCCAACACCGGCTTCCTCATGCTGGTCGCGCTGACGTC
>JAGOQB010000019.1 GCA_017991675.1 Phenylobacterium sp.
GGGAAGTGCGGCTGCAGCCGCGCCATCTGCTCGTCCGTAAGCCAATAGAGGTCGCTCATATCCAGTCTCCTTGCAGAGCCTGAATCAGATCGAGCACATCACATCAATGGGTCCTGAGCCTAGGCAGGTCCGCGCCTCGCAGGTCGAATTTGACCCCGCCTACCGTCCCGTGGCGGTCGAGGAGTAGGCGCCCTTCGTCCAGGCGGAGCGGGTTGCGTGCTGAATTGGCGCCGAACATCATGGCCGCCCTCGCTGCAGGGGGCGGCCCGTCATGCTGATCACCTGGGACGACTTGGATCGCTCACCGGCGATCTCCAACAGCAGGCCTTCCCACGCCTCCAGGGCGTCTCGCTTGTCCGCCACATATTCATTTGCGTCGTAGTGAGCTGCGCTGACAGCAGCGCCGCCGCCAGCGTCCGAGGTGTGGCCAAGCACCTTGGATCGGATGAACGGGCTCACCCGGAGTCGTTCCGAAGTCATCGCCGTGGAGCCCGTGCGGCGCAGGTCGTGCGGGGTCGCGTCTACGATGCCGAGGGCGAGCGTAATTTCCGCCATGGCGTGGCTGAGACTATCCGGGCGGAACCCCTGTCCAGGCTTGTGCCGAGACGGGAAGACATGGGCGGGCTGACCGCTATGGCCTTCTTTCGCAAGGGCCAACGCTTCGCGGATCAGCTTCACCGCACGATGGGGAAGCGGCACCAAGTGCGGCTTGCCATTTTTTGACCTCTCGCCCGGGATGGTCCAGGTCCGCTGGTCCAGGTCGAGTTCAGTCACCGCCATGCCTGCGACTTCCCCACGCCGTTGGAGCAGCAGCGTCGCGAGTTGGAGCGCAATCCGCATAGGCCTTCCGACGGTAACGGCGTCGCCCATATGCTGGGCGCCCCGAGCGGGCAGACGCAGGTCCGCAGAGTCCTCCAGCGCCCGCCACCACCCTTCAATTTCAGCGTCCGTCAGAACGCGCTGACGGGGCTTCTGATCGGCAGGCGGCGGCAGACCGATGGCCGGATTGACCTCCATCAGCTCTTCGCTGATCGCGTAGGCGCAGACCTGCCGGATCACGGCGTGTGTCTTGTTGGCTTGGGCGCCGATACCGGCGCCGGTCATTTCGGCGAGTAGGTTGCGAATACGCCGCCGCGTCAGGTCGCCCAGGTCCAACGCGCCTAGCACGGGCCGAATATGCCGCCTCAGGACCGCTGTTTCGCTGGCGAGCGTGCTCGGCCTCTTAGTCTTGTTCTTAGGCCGCCACAGGCCCGTCCGGCAGGCCTCCAGGTAGGTGTCGGCTAGTTGGTCGAAGGTGCGAATGGTTCGGCTGCGTTCGGCTTCTCGCGCCTGTCGCTGATCACGCGCAGGATCGCCGCCGTCAGATACGGCGCCTAGAACCTTGTTGGCCTTCTTCCGAGCGTCGCCCAGGTCTACGGCGGGGAAAACGCCGAGGGAAATGCGACGCTGGCGGCCCTCGGTGGTCCGATACCTCAGGCTCCACATCTTGCGCCCGCGCGGCGATACGCGCAGTTCTAGGCCGCCAATGTGTGCGTCGGGATAGGCCACCTGCCGCCCTGGATCGGGGCGCACGCTCTCAATGAACTTCGTGGTTAGTCGCTGGGTCGTCATGCCTTAGCCGCCAAGCCGGGGAAATTGGCCAGCGACTGTGACCTAGCCGGAGTTTCAGGTCACGGATAGGTCACGCGGCGCTGGCGCTTCCTGGTATCGCATGGCAGCGGCTGTCGCGAAATCCCTATTGTTTTCAGTAGCAAGTTGCAACTGCGGCTAAGGGGGGCAAGGGAGCGTTTTCCAATCCTCGCGACTTTAGGAAAGCGCTGCTCTATCCTGCTGAGCTACCGGGCCGACCGGTGGGGGTGATAGCGCAAGGCTGTTCCGGTGGGAATGGCTGCGATAGAGGGGCGTATGGGGTTCTTGAAAGTGTTTCGCCTGCTCTACGTGCAGGTTCTGGTCGCGATCGCGCTCGGCATCGCGGTCGGCGCGATCTGGCCGGACGTCGGCATTGCGCTGAAACCCCTCGGCGACGGCTTCATCAAGCTGATCAAGATGGCCGTTGCGCCGGTGATCTTCTGCACCATCGTCGCCGGCATCGCCCGGATGAGCGACATCAAGGCCTTCGGGCGGCTGGGCGCCAAGACCCTGATCTATTTCGAGGTCGTCTCGACCCTGGCCCTGGCGATCGGCCTGATCGTTGGCAACCTGGTCAAGCCGGGGCAGGGCTTCAACATCGACCCGGCCACCCTCGATCCCAGCATCGCCGCCGGCTATGTCGAGAAGGCCGAGCACGGCGACAGCCTGCCCGACTACATCCTCAGCCTGATCCCGGACGCGTTCTTCGGCGCCTTCGCCGAGGGCGCGCTGCTGCAGGTGCTGGTCATCGCGATCATCACCGGCTTCGCCTGCTCACGGCTGGGGGCGTTCGGCGACAAGGTCGCAGGCGTGCTGGAGGACATCTCCAAGGTGTTCTTCTCGATCATCCAGGTAGTCGTGAAGCTGGCCCCGATCGGCGCCTTCGGCGCCATGGGCTTCACCATCGGCAAGTACGGGCTGGCCGCGCTGCTCAAGCTCGGTGCGCTGGTGGCGACCTTCTACACGACCTCGCTGCTGTTCGTGCTGGTGGTGCTGGGCCTCATCGCGCTGGCGGCCGGCTTCTCGATCTTCAAGTTCCTCCGCTACATCCGCGAGGAGCTGCTGATCGTGCTGGGCACCTCGTCGTCGGAATCGGTGCTGCCGCAGATGATGGACAAGCTGCAGCGGCTGGGCGCGGGCAAGACCACGACCGGCCTGGTCATCCCCACCGGCTATTCGTTCAATCTCGACGGCACCAACATCTACATGACCCTGGCCACCCTGTTCCTGGCCCAGGCGACCAATATCGACCTGACCCTGACCCAGGAGCTGACCCTGCTGGGGGTGGCGATGCTGACGTCGAAGGGGGCCAGCGGCGTGACCGGCGCCGGATTCATCACGCTCGCCGCCACCCTGGCGGTGGCGCCGCAGATCCCGATCGCCTCGCTGGCCATCCTGGTCGGGGTCGACCGCTTCATGAGCGAGTGCCGGGCGCTGACCAACCTGGTCGGCAACGGCGTGGCCACCCTGGTCATCGCCCGCTGGGAGGGCGACCTCGACCGTGAGACCCTGGCCCGGGAGCTGGACCGCGGCCCCAACCACGCGACGCCCGTGGCGACACCGGCCCACGCCGACGCCGACTAGCGCGGCGAATTTGCCGCAGTATCAACCCGAGATTGACTTGCCGCGCCGATGGGGCAGGATTCGATCCAGGGCCAGTCGTCGTGCGTGGGGAGAGCGCGCCATGTTGGAGGCGGACGCTCAGAGCGGGATGTCGGAGGGCGATCCGAAGGATCCGGTCTTCGCCCTCGTGGAGGTGATCGAGGCGCTGTCCGGCGCGCGCAGCATCGAGCAGATCGCCGAGATCGTCCGGACCCGCGCGCGCCTGCTGTCGGGCGCCGACGGCGTCACCTTCGTGCTGCGAGACGGTGACGAGTGCGTCTATCTCGACGAGGATGCGATCGCCCCGCTCTGGAAGGGCCTGCGCTTTCCGATGGGCGCCTGCATCTCCGGCTGGGCGATGCTGAACGGCCGTACGGCGGTGATCCCCGACATCTACGCCGACCCGCGGATCCCGCACGACGCCTATCGCCCGACCTTCGTGCGCAGCCTGGTGATGACGCCGGTGCGTCCCGCCGAGGCCATCGCCGCCATCGGCGCCTATTGGAGCCGGCAGCGCGAGCCGACCGCCGAGGAGGTGAGGCTGCTGCAGGTCATCGCCCGCGCCACGGCGACGGCCCTGGCCAATGTCCAGGCCTACGCCTCGCTGCATGAGACCCTTAAGCGGCGCGACCTGCTGGCCCGCGAGCTGGATCACCGCTGCAAGAACACCCTGGCCGCTGTGCGCTCGATCGCCGACCAGACCCTGCGGCGCTCGGCCTCGCCGGCGCACTTCGTCGAGGCGTTCAACGGCCGGCTCGGGGCGCTGTCGCGGGCGCACGAGCTGCTGACCCGCGGCGACTGGGGACCGGCGGGCCTGGCCGACGTGGTGGGCCAGGCGCTGACGCCGTTCTGCGGCGTCGGCGGCCTGCGGCTGGCGGTGTCGGGTCCGCAGGTGGGGCTGGCCCCGGAAACCGCGGTGGCGATGCACATGACCGTCCACGAGCTGGCGGTGAACGCCACCAAGTACGGCGCACTCAGCGTCGAAGGCGGCCGGCTCGACGTGAACTGGGAGGTCGACCGGCGCGAGGCGCCGGGGGCGCTGGAGTTCCGCTGGATCGAGCGGGGCGGACCGAAGGTCGACGCGCCGGCCGCGCGGGGCTTCGGCTCGCGGTTGATCGAACAGGGCATGGCCCAGGAACTGGGCGGCGAGGCGCAGATCCTGTTCGATCCGGAGGGCGTGCAGTTCCGGCTGCGCGCGCCGCTCTCGCCGCGGGTGGCGTTGGCATGAGCCCGCGCGTGGTGCTGGTCGAGGACGAGCCGCTGGTCTCGATGATGATGGAGGACCTGCTGACCGACCTTGGCTGCGAGGTGGCGGTGTTCGGCGCGCTGGCGCCCGCCCTGGCTTGGCTGTCGCGCCAGGACGAGGCGCCCGACGGGGCGGTGCTGGACGTGAACCTCGGCGGCGGCGAGACGGTGTTTCCGCTGGCCGAGGCCCTGCGCGCGCGGGGGGTGCCGTTCGTCTTCGCGACGGGCTATGGAATCTTGCCGAGCGACGGGTATCCGGACACTCCGCTGATCCGCAAGCCGGTCGACCAGGACCAGCTCTTGCCGGTGGTGCGGGCGTTCGCGGCCCTGGCCTGAGTATCGATGTAGCGTAGCAAGGGACCCCCAGCGGGCCCGACGGGAACCTGGATGCAACACCGCGCCCCATCCCGTGTCGTCTCCACCGCGCCGTCGCGGCGACTGCTGCTCGCCGGCCTGGGCGGGCTGCTGGCGACGCCGGTCGCCGCCCGCGCAATCCCGTCCGCCGCCGAGGATGTCTGGCTGGGCTATGAGGCGCGGCTGCGCGCCCGCGCCGCCGACGCCGGGGGCGGCGCATTCCAGGCCGCCAGCGAGCGCGAACTCTTGTCCCTGACCAACGCGGCCCGGTCGGCCGTCGGCGCGCCGGTCCTGACCTGGAACGGGGAACTGGCTCGCGTCGCCCGCAGCCACGCCGCCGACCTCGCCGCCCGGGGCTATGTCGAGCACCTGTCGCCGGAGGGCTTCGACCCGAGCCACCGCGTCAGCTTGCTGGCGCGGCGGATGATCGGTTCGGCCAGCGAGAACATCGCCTATCGGCGCGCCGAGCAGATCGCCGACGCCGGCCAGCTCATGGGCATCTGGCGGCGGAGTTCCTCGCACTGGTCGAACCTGCTGCGGCCGCGCTACGCCGAGGCCGGGTTCGGGGTGGTCGCCCGCGGGCAGAAGACCTACGCGGTGGGGCTCTATGCGCGGCCGGACGGCGCCCTGGGCGCGCCGCTGCCGTTCAGGCTGGCGCAGGAGGCCGATCTCGCCAGCGCGGTGCGCGAGGCCTCGCCGGCGTTCGACGGCTTCGCGCTCGCCGACCCCATGAAGCAGAGCGCCTGGGCGCGGATCGAGGGGGAGGAAGGCGGGCCGCTGCCGCCCGGGATCTACCAGTTGCGGCCGCGGCGTCGGGTGAACCGGGTGGGCTACGAAGTCCTCTGGGGCCCGATCTTCGCCCGGATCTAGCCGAGCAGCGCGATCAGCTCGCTGCGGATGCGCGGCCAGGCCGCGGACGTCGGGTCGATGAGCTCGAAGTGTCCGGCGTCGGGGAAGTCGATGGCCTGGACGCGGTCGCCCGCGGCCTCGGCGGCGGCCGCGTAGGCCGCGCCGAAGGCGCTGGGGACGATGTGGTCGAGGCTTCCCGAGATCACCGTCTGCGGGGCCCCCAGCGGCAGCAGGCGCGGCGGAGAGGTGTCGCCGTAGACGTCGGCGGCGTCCCGGCTGGCCAGGCCCACCAGGGCGTCGATGACGCCCGGCCCGCCGCACTCGTCGGGGCCGTGGTCGTGATAGGCGGCCAGGTCGATGATCCCGGCCAGCGGCGCGGCGCCGCGCGCGGGCAGGGGGGCTTCGACGTGGAGCGGGCTGGCCGGGCTCAGCCGCGAGCGGCCCAGCGCCCAGACCGCCAGGTGCCCGCCGGCCGAGTGGCCGCTGAAGACCACGCGCGAGAGGTCCAGGCCGTGGGCCGGCGCCAGCCGGCGCAGGTGGTCGATGGCCGCGCCGACGTCGAGGAAGGTGCCCGGATAGCCGCCGCCGTCGTGGCCGATGCGGCGGTACTCGATGTTCCAGACCGCCAGGCCGTGGCCGCGCAGGTCGGCGCAGGCATAGTCCATCAACTCCAGCCCCGGCAGGTCGGCCCGCCAGCAGCCGCCATGGATCATCACCACCGTCCGGTGCGGGCCTGGGCCCGGGGGCAGCCACAACTCGCCGAACTGCAGCGGATCATCGCCATAGGCGATGCGGAGGTCGGCGGCGGTGCGGGGACGCGACAGCAGGTCGCTGAAGGTGATCGGGGCGCGGGCGGTCGGCATGGGGGCCTCGGAATCGAAAACGCCCGACCTTTCGGCCGGGCGTCCCGAACTTGCAATGGGCTGGAGGCTTTAGGCCGCCACCGCCTTCACCAGGCTCTTGTTGAGGATGGTGATGGCTTCCTCGCGGTCGATGCGCTCGATGGCGGCGACTTCGCGGGCCATGCGGTCCAGCGCCGATTCATAGAGCTGGCGCTCCGAATAGGACTGCTCCGGCTGGTTCTCGGCGCGGTGCAGGTCGCGGACCACCTCGGCGATCGAGATCAGGTCGCCGGAATTGATCTTGGCTTCATATTCCTGGGCGCGGCGCGACCACATGGTGCGCTTCACGCGGGCGCGGCCCTTGAGGGTGGTGAGCGCCTGGCTGACGACGTTGCCCTCGGCCAGCGAGCGCAGGCCGGCGGTGCGCGCCTTGGCGGTCGGCACGCGCAGGGTCATCTTCTCGTGGTCGAAGGTGATGACGTAAACTTCGAGAGAATAGCCGGCGACTTCCTGGGTTTCGATCCCCTGTACCTGGCCCACGCCATGAGCCGGATAGACGACGTGATCGCCGACGGAGAATTCCAGACCGCTCTTGCTCATTCGCTCAAGTCCTTTCGACTCGTCCGCACCCGTTAAGAGGCGTTAACCTGTACCGACAAGGCCAAAGGACACCCGCCGCAAAAACTGCGCGGTGTCTTACCCCTGTAGGAACGGAATAGACCTCTAGGACACCCTTCGCCTTTGGCGGCGTACACTGGCCGGGGACGGCTCTTCTGCAGAAAAAGATGCGGCGCGCTTGATCGCAACCGTCACATCAGCGCGGAAGGTAGCATAAAAATCAGCCGAAAGAAAGGCTTGCCCCCGGGGCGGCCCTTAGGAACCGCGGCCGGGCTTCTCGCTGAAGTACTTCTCGAACTTGCCGGTCTCGCGTTCGAACTCCTCGCGGTCGGCGGGCGGTTCGCCCTTCACGGTGATGTTCGGCCAGACCTTGGCGTAGTCGGTGTTGACCTTCAGCCACTTGGAATCCGGGTCGTCCTCGGTGTCCGGCTTGATGGCGTCCACCGGGCATTCCGGCTCGCAGACGCCGCAGTCGATGCACTCGTCCGGATTGATGACCAGGAAGTTCTCGCCCTCATAGAAGCAGTCGACCGGACACACCTCGACGCAGTCCATGAACTTACATTTGATGCAAGGATCCATGACGATGTAGGTCATCGCGAGGTACAACTCCGGCCGCACTCATCGGGCGGCGGTTTTTCCGGCCCCGGGGGCCCAAAGTCAATGGCCGGGGCCCGCAACTTATCTGGAAGGGGTGTTAGCCCCGCCTGACGGCTTCAAGCTGATCACCGTCTCCGTCGCCGCCTCGACCGCCGCGCGCGAGTAGCTGAGCGGCACGTAGTCGCCCTTGGCCCAGATCGGGAACAGGTCGCGGAAGTGCGGGCTGGCCGGGTCGCCGGACTGGCCGGGCGTGTTGATCGCCACGCTGTTGTCCCAGGCCCCGACGTCCAGAACCATGCGGAACGAGGCGCCCGCGACGACCCGATAGTCGTTCGGCCGCCAGGTCGCGGCCAGCGGCGAGAGCGCCGTGCCGGCCATCGGCGCGGTCCCGCTGGACCAGGCCTCGCGCTCGGCGGCGGGAACCTTGGGGCTCAGGGCGTGGTCGAACCGCGCCTGGTGCAGCTTGCCCCAGGCCCAGGCCTTGGGATCGGGGCCGAGCTGGCCGGCGACCTCGTCATAGGCGGCCGAGAGGCTCTCACCGAGGATCGCGTCGCGCGCCCCGGCCGGATCGGCGCCCAGGCTGGCGTCCGGCGCTTCGAGCAGCGCCATCACCGCGGCGATGTCGCCGGCGCCCACCGCCGGGCGGGCCGCCTGCGGCACCGCGCGCGCCACGGTCGCCTTGCCCAGGTGCTTGGTGATCCAGACCTCGTAGAGCGCCGCCCCGGCGCTGTCGGCGGCGGTCTTCTGGTCCCAGCCGGCCAGCAGGGCGATGGCGGCGGCGAGCTTGGCGTCGTTCGTCTTCACGCCGGCCAGCAGGGCGTTCATCCGCCGCGCGGTGACGTCGGTCGGGTCGGTCTGCAGGGCCATGGCGTCGGCCAGGGTCAGCTTGTCCTTGGCGCCCAGCACTTCTTCGATCCGCTGCATGCGCGCGGGGTTCGACCACTCGAACCCGACCTTGCGCTCGGCATAGGGATAGTCGGCCGGTAGGTTCAGCTGGTTGGCCGAGGCGAACCAGCCGGCGGCGGGGTTGTGGGTGCTGGGCAGCTCGTCGAGCTTCAGGAAGCCGGTCCACTCGTAGCGGCCGTCGCCCGGGATCGGGGTCAGGCCGTCCCAGTTCGGGCGTTTCGGGACCTTGCCGGCCGCGACCCAGCCGATGTCGCCCTTGGTGTCGGCGAAGACCTGGTTCTCGGACGGCGCGCCCCAGTCGGAGAGCGCGCCCTTGAAGCTCGGCCAATCCTTGGCGGTCATGTAGCCCATCGAGCCGAAATAGGCCGAGGTGCCCGGCTCGGCCCAGACGCTGCGCACGGCGAAGGCGCGGGACTTGGCGGCGTCGGCGTAGACCACCGGCCCGTGGCGGGTGAAATGCAGCTCGACCTTGCGCGGCGCCTGCCCCTTGACCTCGATGGTCTCGGTGAGCGTGGTCATGTCGGCCCAGCCGTCGGCGTAGCGGTATTTGAGCGGCGCGCCGGCCTTCGTCTCGTAGACGTAGAGATCCTCCTGGTCGGCCGGGAAGATGGTCAGGCCGAAGGCGACCGTGCCGTTGTGGCCGATCGAGACGCCGGGCAGGGCCGGTTCGCCGGCCCCGATCACCGAGAAGCCGGGAGCCTCCATGTGCACGATGTAGCGCAGCGAAGGGGTGCTGTGCTCGCGGTGCGGGTCGTTGGCCAGGATCGGGCGGCCGCTGGCGGTGCGGGCGCCCGCCACGGTCCAGTTGTTCGAGCCGATCGCTTCGGGCGGGATCTCCAGCATGGCGAGCTTGGCCTGCGAGCCGTTGAAGCGCACGCCGCGAGTGGCCAGCTCGTAGTCGCCCAGCACCGCCTCGGTGACGTCGCAGGGATCGAGACCGGCCGGGACCTTGGTCTCCCACTTCGGTTCGATGTGCTTGTAGAGCCGGGCCGCCTCGATGCCGGCGGCGCAGGCGATGCGGGCGCGGCCGACCTCGTTGGGGACGTTGCGGGTCAGGCCGTGGCTGCGGATGCGGACCACGTCGTCGGCGCTCCAGCGGTCGGGCTTGGTTCCGGCGACCTGGAACTCCTGGGGCAACGGCCGCTTGCCGGCGGCGATCTCGTCGATGAAGGCGTTGAGGCCGGCGACGAAGGCCTCGGTGTTGTCCTTGGCGCCCGCGCCATAGGCGTTCCACTCGCGGGTCATGTCGCCGCGATAGAGGAAGAGGCGGGTCGCGCGGTCCTGGGCGACGTAGTCAGGGCCGAAGTCCTTGGCCAGCAGGCCGAGGCCCCGCTTGCGCCAGAGATCCACCTGCCAGAGCCGGTCGCGGGCGACGTTGTAGCCCTGCAGGAAGAAGGCGTCGCGGGTGTCGGCCGCGTAGATGTGGGCGATGCCCCAGCGGTCGATGCGGATCTCGGCCGGCTTACCCAGCCCGGCGACGCTCAGCGTCTCCTGCTTGGGCGCGGCGACCGCGGCGGTGGAGCTGAACAGGGCGGCGAGCAGGGCGGCGGACACAAGGCGTTGCATACGGCTACGCTAGGCTGCGCGCTCGCCTGGGGCAATTGCGGCCTACCGAGGCAGGAAGATGCTTTTCAGGTCGGAGGCAGGGGGCGGCCCGAAGCGGTTGTCTCCGGTGTCCCCGCGGCGGACGCCCATCCAGACATAGACAGCCAGAAGGCCGGCGATGGCGACGAACGTAGCAATGGAAGACCAGCTTTCCGCCCTGGCGAACTGTTCCGCCTCGGGCAGTTGGCCCTCCAGTCCGAACTCGAACGCGGCGATCGGCACGAGCAGCGGCACGATGAACAGGGCGGCCACCCACCAGCCGCTGCGGCCGAAGTCGTGCAGACGGCGAATCTGCACGGCTGCGAAGACGACCGCCAAGCCGGAATTCGACGGTTCGCCTGGCAAGAAACTCACGATCAGGCCCAGAACGCACACGACGCCGAACCATATCCAGTACTCTTTGCGGCCGGCGCGGCCCTTCAGATAGCGAATGGGGTTGAACCCCCGGCGCGCCGTTCCGACCGCCGTGTTCGCCTGCTCGTCGCTCATCGCCTGACCCGTTGTGCTTTGCGGGCGACTATGGGGGTGTAAGCTTGGCTTTGGAAGCGGGTCCCTTTCGGGTCACCCCTTTGAGGCGGTGATCAGCGCCGCGCGTTCCTCGCCGGTGAGCGGCCGCCACTTGCCTTCGGGCAGATCGCCCAGCTTCAGAGGTCCGACCCGCACGCGCATCAGGTCGACGACGCGCAGCTCGACCAGTTCGGCCATCCGGCGGATCTGGCGATTGCGGCCTTCCTTGAGCACGATGTTCAGCTTCTGCTCGGTGATCTGGGTGACCTTGGCCGGGCGCAGCTTGCGGCCGTCCAACTCCAGGCCGTGGCGCAGCAGGGCGACCTTCTGCGGCGTGATCACCCCGGTCAGGAGCACGTTGTACTCCTTGTCCATCTCGCTCTCCGGCCCGATCAGGGCCTTGGCCAGCACGCCGTCCTCGGACAGCACCAGCAGGCCGCGCGACTCGCGGTCCAGGCGGCCGAGCGGGGCCAGGTTGTTGGCGGCGGTCGGGATCGTGGCTTCACCGCCCCACAGCGCCTGGCGGGTCAGCAGGGTGACGGCTTCGACCTGGTCGTCCTGCGGCAGCGACGAGACAATGCCGATCGGCTTGTGCAGCACGATCGACAGGCTGGAGCTCAGCTGTTCCTGGGCGCTGTCGTTCAGCACCAGGGTCTGGCCCTGCAGGATCTTGCGGCCGGCGTCGTCCACGCGCTCGCCGTCGATGAACACCAGGCCCTGGGCGATCAGGCCCTCGGCCTCGCGCCGCGAGCAGACGCCGCTCTGCGCCAGCCACTTGTTGACGCGTTGGGGTTCAGGGTCGTCGTAGCGCCGGGTCCAAGCCATGGCGTCCATGTAGGCCGCGGGCTAGCCGGCGTCCATCGGGGCGTAGAGCGTGCGGGCCTCCTCGGCCGGGCCGCGGCGTTCGCCCAGGGCGGCGACCTCGACGGCGATCAGCCGCCCGCCCAGGGCGAAGACCACGCGGTCGCCGACCTTCAACGGCCGCGCGCACTTGTCGATGCGGGTCTCAGTTCCGCTGCGGGTCAGGCGCACCTTGCCGTCGTCCAGGAACTTGGCGGCCAGCGAGCGGGTCTTGAAGAACCGCGCGCGCCACAGCCACACGTCCGCCCGGCAGGCGTCCTCGCTCACGAGCCTTGGCTCCGCGCCGCCTTCGGCTTGCGCCGCCGGCGGGGACGACGGGCGGGCGGCGGCGCTTCCTTCAGCGCGGCCAGGGCGGCGAAGGGCGAGTTCGCCGGCGGCGGCGCGGCGGCCTCGGGCCGGGGCTTTTCGCCGCGACGGCGCCAGACCAGCGGCTCGCCGTCCTTGGGCTTGGTGGTGGGAGCGAAGCCGAGGGCGCGCATGATCTCGCGGGCGTCGACCTCGCTCCAGCCCAGTTCTTCGCGGGCCTGGTCGGACAGCAGGCCGGCCTTGGGCGCGGCGCGCAACAGGGCGTCGAGGCGCTCCAGGGTCTCGACCGGCACGGCGTGGCGGCCGACCGCGCGCAGGCCGAAGGCGGCGAGGACCCGCGGCTCGGGCACCGGCCCGTCGAGGCGTCCGGCGACCGGTCGTCCCTCACGCGGCACGAACCCCTGGGCGAAGGCCAGGGCCTGGGGCCGCAGCAGCGCCGGCAGGTAGAGGCTGAAGGCGCCCAGCCGCACGCCGAGCGATTTGAGCATCCGCCGCTCGACCTGGCTGAGAGCTTTGGCGTCGGCGCGGACCAGGGCGCGGTCGAGCACGCCGCCGGCCTCGATCAGCCGATAGGCGAGCCCGCGCGCCAGACCCTTGATCTTGCCGCTGGTGACCGCCGCCTCGAGCTTGCGCAGCGCCCCCAGCCTGCGGGCGGCCTCGGCGGCGAGGAACGCCTCCAGCCGCCGCGCCGCGCGCTCGCGGGCCTGGGCCGGGCCGAGCTCGCCGTAGAGCCGCACGCGCGGGGTGAACGGCGTGCCGCCGGAGAAGGCGCCGGCCGCTTCGCCGCGCCAGAGCACCACGCCGTCGGGGGTGAAGGAAAACGCCTCGTCCGGTTCGGCCGACAGCTGGCCCAGCCGCTTGGCGATCTCGGGGGCGACGGCGGTGACGGCGGCGGCGCGCAGCGCCTTTTCCTCGATCACCGAGGATCCGTGGGCGGGCTCGAAGGCCACGCCGCTGAGCTTGCCGACATACTGGCCTTCGATGGTGACGACGCCGTCGGCGGCGACGCCGGCCAGCACGTCGCCGCGCACGTGCAGCGCCCGCATCAGGACGCTGGTGCGGCGGTCGACGAACCGCGCCATCAGCTTTTCGTGCAGGGTGTCGGAGAGCCGATCCTCCAGCAGCCGGGTCTTGCCCTGCCAGCCGCCCGGATCGGCCAGCCAGTCAGGGCGGTTGGCGACATAGGCCAGGGTCCGCACGCTGGCGAGCCGGGCCGCCAGGGTGTCGATCTCGCCGTCAGTGCGATCCAGATGCTTGTACTGCCCGGCGATCCAGTCTTCCGGGACCTTGCGGTTGCGGCTGGTCAGCCAGCCGAAGAACTCGCGCACCAGCCGGATGTGCTCCTCGCCCGAGGTCTTGCGGAAGTCCGGCGTCTGGCAGACGTCCCACAGCCGGGTCAGGGCGGCGCGGTCGCGCAGGGTGCGATCGATCACCTCCGGCTCATCGGCCAGGGCGCGCAGGGTCTTCTCGTCCAGCGCCTCGGCCGAGAGCTTCAGGCCCGGCTGGGCCGGCGGCGCGGCCAGCGAGTGCGACAGCGCTTTCAGCGATGAGAAATCGAGGGCGGCGTTGCGCCACTCGGCCGCCGCCACGGCCTCGAAGTGGTGCTGCTCGACCGCCTCGATCAGGTCGGCGTCCATGTCCTCGCAATCGGCGGTGACGCCGAAGGTGCCGTCGCGGGTGAAGCGCCCGGCGCGGCCGGCGATCTGGCCGACCTCCGGCGGATGCAGGAAGCGGGTGCGCTTGCCGTCGAACTTACGCAGGCCGGCGAAGGCCACATGGTCGACGTCCATGTTCAGGCCCATGCCGATGGCGTCGGTGGCGACCAGGAAATCGACCTCGCCGGACTGGTAGAGCGCGACCTGGGCGTTGCGCGTGCGCGGGCTGAGCGAGCCCATGACCACCGCGGCCCCGCCGCGCTGGCGGCGGATCAGCTCGGCGATGGCGTAGACCTGGTCGGCCGAGAACGCGACCACCGCCGAACGCCGCGGCAGGCGGGTCAGCTTCTTGGGACCGGAATAGGTCAGGCGCGAGAACCGCTCGCGGGTGACGATCTCGGCGTCGGGCAGCAGCCGGCGGATCAGCGGCGCCATGGTCCCGGCGCCCATGAACATGGTCTCGAACCGGCCGCGGGCGTGCAGCAGGCGATGGGTGAAGATGTGGCCGCGCTCGGGGTCGGCGCAGAGCTGGATCTCGTCGACGGCCAGAAACTCGACCTGGCGGCTCAGCGGCATCGCCTCGACGGTGCAGACGAAGTACTGCGCCCGGGCCGGGACGATCTTTTCCTCGCCGGTGATCAGCGCCACGCAGGACGGGCCGCGCAACTTGACGATGCGGTCGTAGATTTCGCGGGCGAGCAGCCGCAGCGGCAGGCCGATCATGCCGCTGGCATGGCCCAGCATCCGCTCGACGGCCAGGTGGGTCTTGCCGGTATTGGTCGGGCCGAGCACCGCCACCAACTTGGGCGGGCCGAAATCCGACAGACGCGCGCTCATGACCTGAAGGTGGGGCGGGAATCGCCGCGCGGCAAGCGGGGCTAAAGATGCCGGCCGACGTCCATCCGCTGGTGAAGCACCCGGACCACATCGAGCACGTCGTCGACGAGCCGATAGAACAACAGATGGGAACCGACGGAGACCTTGAAGTAGCCGGCTCGAACCTCGTCGCATGCACGACCCCGGAGCGGATGGGCCGCTGCATGTTCGATCGCCCGTTGGATGTCGCGAATGTAGTCCGTGGCGCGGTCGGCGCCCCAGCAATCGGCGCCGTAGTCCCAGATCTCGCTAAGGTCTGCCTTCGCTCTGGGCGAAAGGATGTACGGGGCCATGGAGGGCTAGGCGCGCTTGGCGGCGATGAACGCGTCGAAATCGAAGGGCGTGGAAGGGCCGCTCGCTTCGCCCTCGATCAGGGCGAGGCGGAGGGCCTCAACCTGGGCCTCGCGCTCCTCCAGAAGGCGCAGGCTCGCGCGCACGACCTCGCTGGCCGAGGCGTAGCGCCCCTTTGCGACTTCCATCTCGATGAATGCGGAGAAGTGTTCGCCGAGGCTGATGGAGGTGTTTTTACCCATGAGGCAATGGTACCAAAAATTGGTACATGTGGCTAGCCGGGCGGCGGCAGTAGCCGCCGCCCGGCCTGGATCTTACTTCGCCGCGGCGATGTAGTTGTCGATCACCTGATCGAGGACCGTCAGCGGGGCGCCGCCCGAGAGCAGACCCGCGTCGTGGAACTTGCGGATGTCGAACTTGCGGCCCAGCGCCTTCTTGGCCCGGGCGCGGGCCTCCATCCAGGTGATCTTGCCGACCATGTAGCTGCAGGCCTGGCCCGGCCAGACGCAGTAGCGCTCGACCTCGGTGATGGCGCTGGCCTCGGCGTCGCCGATGTTGTCGACGAAGTACTTCACCGCCTGCTCGCGGCTCCAGCGCTTGTGGTGCATGCCGCTATCGACCACCAGGCGGACGGCGCGGAACATGGCGTCGTGGATCATGCCGATGTGGCCGAGCACGTCGTTGTCATACATGCCCATCTCGACCGCCAGCTGTTCGGCGTAGAGCGCCCAGCCCTCGCTGTAGCCCGAGAAGCCGATCACCTTGCGGATCAGCGGCAGGCCGCCGGCCTCGTTGTTGAGCGCCAGCTGCAGATGGTGGCCCGGCAGGCCCTCGTGATAGGTCAGGGTCGGCAGGGTCCAGGCCGGCACCTCGGCGGTGTCGCGCAGGTTGATCCAGTAGATGCCCGGGCGCGTCCCATCGAGGCTGGGCGAGAAGTAGTAGCCGCCCGGTGCGCCGGCCTCGGTGGCCGGAGGCACGCGGCGGATGTCCAGCGGCGCCTTGGGCAGCTGGCCGAACCATTGCGGCAGCTTGGCCTCGATGATCTTCACCTGCTCGTTGAGCTTGGCCAGCAGCTCTTCCTTGCCGGCGTCGGTATTCGGATAGACCTGCTTGGGATCCGCGGCCATGGCGCGGTAGCGCTCGCCGACGCTGCCCTTGGTGTAGCCCGCCTTCTTCATCAGCGCGTCGGCCTCGGCGCCCAGGCTGGCGACCAGGTCGAGGCCGGTCTTGTGCACCTCGTCCGGGGTGATGTTCGAGGTCGTGTAGTTGCGCAGGCCCAGGCGGTAGTACTCGTCGCCGTCGGGCAGGCGCCAGCAGCCGGCGTCGTGCACGGCCTTGGGCCGCAGGCCTTCCAGCAGGGCCAGCTGGCGGGCCAGGGCCGGGCGGACCTTCTCGGCGTAGAGGCCCTGCGCCTGGCCGGCCCAGTCGCCTTCGATGTTCTTCTCCTTGGTGCGGCGCACGAGGCTGGCGACCAGCGGCGCCTTCTCGGGCTCGTAGGCCAGGAACGCCTTGAGCTGGGTGATGGCCTTGTCGAGCACGAAGTCGGGCGGGGTCGCGCCGAGGGCGACGTCATGGCGGACCACGTCGGCCTCCTGGTCGAGCAGCCGTCCGAAGGCCTCCATCCGCGCGAGGTAGGCGTCGGCGTCGTCCTTGGCCTCGACCCGGTGCTGGGTGTCGAGGAAGTCGGGGATCTGCTGGTAGGCGCCGCTCAGCTGGGAGACCACGTAGGGCGAGTTGACGCCCTGGCCGCCGTACTGGAAGCGGCGGTTGGCCTCGTCCTGCACCGCCAGCACGAACTCGACGGTGTCGTAGTTGACCGCGTCCATGCCTTTCAGCTGCTTGCGGTCGATGCTGCGCAGGGTCTTCAGATCGAGCGTCGTGTTGGCCTTGTTCCCGGCCAGCGCGGTCAGCGAGAAGTCCGACAGTTCCGACTTGGTCCAGGCCAGGTCGCCCTTGTCGAGGCCGAGGGAGGTCGAGACCTCCGGCGCGCGACGCAGCAGCTCAGCCATCGCCTTGTCGAAGAAGGCGTACATCTTGGCCGCTTCGCCGGTCGGCGCGGCGGCGAGGGCGAGCTTGGGCGCGGCGGCGGCGGCGCCGAACGCGGCGGCGCTCGCCAGGAGCTGGCGACGGTTATGCATGGGATCCCCCGTAACTGTAACTTTGCAGTATCCGTTACACCGCCGCAGGCGAGGGCTCCCGTTAAATCGCGCTAATCTGGCGTCGCCGTCTCGATCAATCCAGGGTGCGGCGATAGCGGGCCATGGCCAGGGCGGTGACCACGCAGACGAAGGCGGTCAGGGCCAGGAGCTCGCGCCACATGTCCTCGACGCCCTGGCCCTTGAGCAACGCCCCGCGCACCACCCGCAGGAAGTGGGTGACGGGCACGACCTCGCCGATCGCCTGGGCCCAGGCCGGCATGCCGCGGAACGGGAACATAAAGCCCGAGAGCAGGATCGAGGGCATGATGTAGAACATGCTCATCTGCATGGCCTGCAGCTGGGTGCGCGCGACCGTCGACATTAGGAAGCCGAGCGCCAGCGAGCCGACGATGAAGAGGGCCACCCCCAGAGACAGGCCGACCCAGCCGCCCATCATCGGCACGTCGAACAGGAAGCGGGCGAGCAACAGGATGATCGCGGTCTGGATCAGGCCGACCACCACATAGGGCGCGAGCTTGCCGACCATCACCTCGATCGGCTCGACCGGCGTGGCCAGCAGGCTTTCCATGGTGCCGCGCTCGGCTTCGCGGGTGACCGAGAGCGCCGTCATCATCACCAGGGTCATCGACAGGATGACGCCCAGCAGGCCCGGGACGATGTTGTAGGAGGTGATCGCCTCGGGATTGTAGCGGCGGTGAACGATCACCTCGAACGGCGGCGCGGCCTGACCGCGGGCGGCCAGCGCCCCCTTCAGGTCGTGGGCCAGCGCCTGCTGGGGCAGGGCGGCGAGGGCGGCGACCGCGGCGCCAGTCGCCGACGGGTCGGTGGCGTCGACGTCGACCAGGATCTGGGCCTGGTCGCCGCGGGCGACGCGGCGGGTGAAGTCGCCCGGAATGGTGATCGCGAACTGCACGTCGCCGCGGCGGACCATCTCGTCCAGTTCGGTCGGCGTGCGAGCCTGGGCGATCAGGTCGAAGTACTCGCTGTTGTCGAGGGCGGCGGTGATCGAGCGGGCGAAGACGCTGTCTTCCTGGACCAGCAGCGCGGTCGGCAGGTGCCGGGGCTCGGAATTGATCGCGTAGCCGAACAGCAGCAGCTGGACGACCGGCATGGCCAGCATCATCGCGTAGGTGAGCTTGTCGCGAGTGAGCTGCTTGAACTCCTTGATCATCACCGCCAGCACGCGGCCCGCCGAGAACCCGTTCATGACCTATTCCTCCCCTGCGTAAGCGGGGGAGGGGGACCGCCCGAAGGGGGGTGGAGGGGGCGAGCGGCCGGCGCGGAGCTTGAGGCCGCCCCCTCCACCGGCTGCGCCGGTCCCCCTCCCCCGTGACCGGGGGAGGAAAAGGCGTCAGGCGTCCTCATCGGAAATTGTCCTCCGAGGTCTCCATCAGGCGGATAAAGACGTCCTCCAGGCTGGGCTCGACCTCGCTCCACGTGAACGGCGCGCGGCGGTAGGGGGCGAGCGCGGCCTCCAGCGCGGCGCGGTCGGTTCCCGAGACGTGCAGCGACTGGCCGAACGGGGCGGCCATCTCGACGCCGGCCAGCTTGCCGATTTCCACCGACAGCCGGTCGATGCCCGGCCCCTCGCCGTTGAAGGTGGTCAGGTGCGTGCTCGCGATCACCTCTTCGGCCGTGCCGCGGGCGATCAGCCGGCCGTAGCTGATGTAGGCGATCTCGTGACAGCGCTCGGCCTCGTCCATGTAGTGGGTGGAGACCAGCACCGTCAGGCCCTCGGCCGAGAGGGCGTGGATCTCGTCCCAGAAGGTGCGGCGGGCCTTGGGGTCGACGCCGGCGGTCGGCTCGTCGAGCAGCAGCAGCTTGGGTTCGTGCAGGGTGGCGGTGGCCAGCGCCAGGCGCTGCTTCCAGCCGCCGGACAACGAACCGGCCAGCTGCCCGCGGCGCTCGATCAGGCCCAGCCGCTCCAGCGCCTGGTCGACCCGCTGCTTGCGGCGGTCGAGGCCGTGGATGCGGGCGGAGAACTGCAGGTTCTCCTCGATGGTCAGGTCCTCGTAGAGCGAGAACTTCTGGGTCATGTAGCCGGCGCGGCGCTTGATCAGGTTGGCCTGGCTGATGATGTCGAGGCCGAGCGCCGTGCCCTCGCCGCTGTCGGGGGTGAGCAGGCCGCAGAGCATCCGCAGGGTGGTGGTCTTGCCCGAGCCGTTGGGGCCGAGGAAGCCGCAGATCTTGCCTTCCTCGACCTGCAGCGAGACGTCCTGGACGACGTGCTTGTCGCCGAAGCTCTTGTTCAGTCCGCGGACGTCGATGGCCAGGGTCACTTCGCCGGCTCCAGCGGCTGGACGTCGACCGGCTGGCCGGGATTGAGCCGGGCCGAGGGAACCGCCTCGACCAGGAACACCATGCGGTCGCGGGCCTCGCGGCTGTAGATCACCGGCGGCGTGAACTCGGGGCGCGGGCTGATGTAGCTGACCTTGGCGGCGAGGCCCGCCTGGCAGCCGTCGCAGGCGAATTTCACGACCGAGCCGACCTTGTAGGTCGAGATGTCGGCCTGGGGCACGAAGAAGCGGACCTTGATGCGATCGTCCGGCAGCAGGGCGAGGATCGGCTGGTTGGCAGCGGCCCACTCGCCGGTCTGGAAGAAGACATCCTCGACCCGTGCGGCGCCGGGGGCCAGGGGCGCGACGTCGGTCAGCCGGGCCTGAGCGGCGACGAGGGCGGCGTCGGCCTGGGCCACGCGGCTGTCGGCGGCGCGGACCTGATCCTCGCGCGCGCCGAGCGCGGCGGCCTGGCGCTGGCGCTTGGCGGCGGCGACCTGGGCGGCGGCGGCGTCATAGGCGGCCTGCGCATCGTCGAGCCGGGCCTTGGCGTAGATGCCCTGCTCCACCAGCGGGCGGACGCGGCGCAGGGCCGAGGCGGCGTCGCGCAAGGTCGCCTCGGCGGCGGCGACATTGGCGTCGAACACCGCCAGCTCGACCGGCCGCTGGCCCTTGCGGGCGTCGGCGGCCTGGGCCTGGGCGGCGGCGACCTCGGCGCTGGCCTGGTCGCGTGCGCCCTGCAACTGCGAGGGGTCGACCACGAACAGTGTCTGGCCGGCGGCGACCCGGTCGCCGCGTTGGACCAGCATCTGGTCGACGCGGCCGGCGACCGGCGAGGCCAGGTACAGCGCCTCGCCCTCGACATAGCCCGACAGCACCGGCGATCGGTTCAGCTTGGGGAACACCCACAACACCGCGATCAACACGGCTGCGGCGACCAGCAGGCCGATGACCAGAAGGCGTTGCCTCATGCGGCGGCTCCTGCGTCGGGGCGCATGCCGCGGAGCCAGAGCTCCGCGTGCTGCTGCGCCAGGGTCGGGATGTCGAGCGGCTCGGCGCCGACCGGAACGAAGGTTTCGCGCCAGATGACGCCGAGCAATATCGGCGAGACCAGCGAGATCGCGGCGTGGCGCGGGTCGCCGGCGCGCAGCTCGCCGCGCGCCTGGGCCGCGGCGATGGCCCCGCTCATCGCGCCGAGGGCCGGCTCGACCAAGCGTTCGCGCCAGGCGCGGGCCAGTTCCGGGAAGTTCCGCGACTCCCCGATCACCATCTTGGCGATCCCGCCGACCGGCGTGTCCGTGGCGATGTCCGCGGCGACGGCGGCGAAGGCGCGCAGCAGCTCGGGGAACGCGCCGCGGTGCTCGACCAGCGCGGCCTGCATGCGGCCGAGATTGGGGGCGACGCCCTGTTCGATCACCGCCCGGAAAAGGTCTTCCTTGGTCGCGAAGTAGAGATAGAGCGCGCCCTTGGAGACCCCGGCGCGGGCGGCGATATCGTCCAGCCGCGCGGCCGCGAAGCCCTTCTCGGCGAAGACCTCCATCGCCGCGGCGACGATCTCCTCGGGGCGGTCGGCCTTGCGGCGCTTGAACTTCGGCTGTCCGGCCGGGAGCATGGTTTCGCCTTAAATAACTGACTGGTCAGTTATTAGCTTGTCGCGTGACGATCCGCAACAGGCTCTGCTCGGCCAGCGTCTTCGTCCTTAAGGGGCGGGCCAAGGCCATGGTTCCCGAGTCCGGCGCCGGTCGCGGGCGTCGGGACGCTGCGAGCGTTGCGGCGCTGCGCCGCGGGTCAGGGATCGGCCTGATCCGCCTGCATCCTGGCCAATCGGCCAGGGTGCGACGGAACGTCGCCATAACGCTTGGCAACCATGTTCGGGTGTGGCCGTTACGGACGCCGAAGTCTGCCCGTTTCATGCGGGGAAACCCTTGGCACACCAGGGCGTGTTCGAAAGCGTCCAGACTTAGAAACAAGAGACGACGGGAGAGGTCGTAAGAAGATGATCGCTACAAAAACTCGCGCCGTGGTGTTGAGCGCGCTCGCCATTGGCACGCTCGGCCTCGGCGGCTGCGCCACCAAGAAGTTCGTCAACGAGCAGGTCGCGGTGGTCGACGGCAAGGTCGCCAACCACGAGACCCGCCTGGGCGAACTGGACCGCACCTCGCGCGAAGCCCTGGACCGCGCCACCGCGGCCGGCAAGCTGGCCGAGGGTAAGTTCATGTACTCGGTGGTGATGTCGGACGACGCGCTGAAGTTCCCGCTCGGCAAGTCGACGCTGTCGCCGGAAGCCGAGTCGCGGCTGTCGGCCTTCGCCGAGCAGCTGAAGGGCGAGAACAAGAACGTCTACGTCGAAGTGCAGGGCCACACCGACGCCACCGGTTCGCCGGAGGGCAACATGCGCCTGGCCCAGGACCGCGCCGAAACCGTTCGCCGCTACCTGAACAAGCAGGGCGTGGCTCTGAACCGGATCGCCACCATCGCCTATGGCGAGGACGAGCCGGTCGCCCCGAACAATACGCGCGAAGGCCGCATGGCCAACCGCCGCGTCGTGCTGGTGGTCCTGTCCTAACGGACGGGCCGAGCCGCAGAATCGAAAGCCCCGCGCGCCCGCGTGCGGGGCTTTTGTTTGTTCAGCGAACGGCGTTCTAGGGTTAACGCGGCGTGGGAACGCCGGCGAAACGAAGGGTGACCGAATCAGCGACTCCGCGCGATTCAGTCTTTGTTCCCTACAAGCTATTGTATCTTCTGCTCATTGAGCCACAACGCGGTTCGGTCGTCGCCAGGCCCCGGAGTCACTTTTCTGTCGGTCTGGAGCGGTCAAATGCCGGCTCCGCCTTGACGCCGCCGGGCCCCTTCGACTATATCGCCCGCTCCTTGGCGCGGGTCCGCCCGCCGCCCATCCCTTTCTCGCGTAGGTCATACAGCCATGTCGCGTCGTTGCGAACTTACCGGTGTCGGTCCCATGGTCGGCCACAACGTCAGCCACTCGAACATCAAGACGAAGCGCCGCTTCCTGCCGGCCCTGTCGCCCGCCACGCTCCAGTCGGACGCGCTGGGCCAGTCGTTCCGTCTGCGCGTCAGCAACGCTGCGCTGCGCACCCTGGACTTCAAGGGCGGCCTGGACGTGTTCCTCACGGGCGCCCGTGACGAGCAGCTGTCGCCGCGCGCTCTGAAGATCAAGCGCCAGGTCAAGGCCAAGCTGGCCAGCCAGGCCGCCGCCTAAGTCTACGAGCTCTCTCCAGGGTTCGAAGGGCCGCCCTCCGGGGCGGCCTTTTTCGTTTCGGCGCAACCCGCGCTAGGCTCGGGCTCCCACATCGGAGTTCGCCATGGCCGTCGCCAAGTCCTTCGTCGCGATCGCAGCGCTCGCTACGCTCGCCGCCTGTTCCCCGAAAAGCGAACCGGCCGCGCCGCCGAAGCCGGCGCCCACCGCGGCCGCGCCCGCTGTCGCGCCGGTCGCCTTCAAGATCGGCGCGCTGGACGCCGCGGCCCTGTTCGACGGGACCATCAAGGTCGCCAATGACGGCAAGACCTTTGGAATCGGCCGTCCGCCGAGCGAGGTCGCCGCGGTGCTGAAGGCGGCCGGCCGGCCCGACGACTCGCTCGATCTCAGCCTCCAGCCGTTGCTGGTCCGCGGCGAGGGCAAGGTCCTGCTGTTCGACGCCGGCGCGGCGCGGGTCGATTTCGCCCAGGGCGGCCAGCTGAACGACTCGCTGCGGGCCGCCGGAACCGAGCCCGCTCAGGTCACCGACATCTTCATTTCCCACAGCCACGACGACCACCTGGGCGGCCTGACCACGGCGGAGGGGGCGCTGGCGTTCCCGAACGCGACGATCCACATCTCGGCCCCGGAATGGGCCGCGATGCAGGCCGAGCCGCGCCGCGCGGCGCTGGTCAAGGCCATGAGCCCCAAGGTCGCGGCCTTCCAGCCCGGGGCGGTGCTGCTGCCGGGCCTGGTCAGCGCGGTCGAGGTCAGGGGGCACACCCCCGGCCACAGCGCCTACGAGATCGCCTCGGGCCAGGAGCGGCTGCTCTACATCGGCGATACGGCGCATCACTTCGTGATCTCGATCGCCCAGCCGGACTGGACCATCGCCTATGACGGCGACGCGCCGGCCGCCCAGGCCAGCCGCCGGGCCCTGCTGCAGAAGGCCGCCGACCAGAACCTGCGGCTCTATGCGGTGCACTTCCCCTATCCGGGGCTGGGCCGGGTGAAGGCCCAGGGCGACGGCTTCGTCTGGGTTCCGGAGCAGCCGTAGGCGATCCTGCCGATAGACCCGGATTTCTGACGATAGGACGCCGATAGGCTGTCATGAGCCTGCCGATAGGCCCGCGATCGGCAGGTTTTCGCCCCGGCCTTGCAGGAAGCTGACGCTCAGGACCGCGCCGGCGTCCAGTCGAAGGCCAGCAGCAGGGTGCGCTGGCTGCTTTGGAAGTTGTCGTCCGACAGCAGGTAGAAGCGCACCGCGCCGTCCTTGGCCGGGACCGCGGCCAGGGCCTCGAAATTGTCGATGGTCAGGGGGCGGGCGAGATCAAGGCGGCCGATCTCGGCGCCGCGGGCGTCCTGGATGGTCAGGGTGATCCGGTTGCCGCGCACCGGATCCCAGGCGCGCAGCAGCCAGGCGGTGCGGCCCTGGGGCAGACGGGTCACGGCGACCAGACCGAACTCCGGGGGCTTGGCGATGACCGGGCCGGGCGTGCAGCCGGCCATGAGGCGGCAGGTCCAGGTCTGGCCGCTCTCCTCGCCGCCGGCGAGGTAGGCGTCGGGGCCGAGGTCGGGGGCGGGGCCGAGCGCCTCCATGCCGCCGTTGGCGGGGAAGCTCGCCTCGGGGGCCGGCGCCTCGCGCGGCGGGGAGCCGTCGGCCGGGTAGAGCCAGATGCGATGGCGCTGCTCGAAGCTGACCAGCATGTCGCCATTGGCGAGCAGGGCCAGGCCTTCGGAATCGGACTCGAGCTTGCCCTGCAGCGGCTTGCCGTCGAGGCCGGGGAGGGCGGTGATCCGCGCGCCCTCCAGCCCGACCAGGCGGCCGGCCTTGTCGAGCACCAGGCGCGCCTTGAGGAGGTCGCCCTCGTCGCTGACCGCGGTCAGGTCGACGCCGTTGCGGACCGCCATGTCCGAGAGGCCGTGGAAGCGGGCGGTGTCGGCCGAGGACAGCGCCAGGCCGCCGGCGTAGCGGAAGTCGCCAATGCGGTCCTGCCCGGTGTCGGCCTGGTTGAGCGGAACCGGCGCGGCGGCGACGGCGATGGCCGGGCCGGCGGCCAGCGGCGCGCTCGGCAGGGCCGGGGCCTGCTGGGCGCAGGCGGCGAGGGTCAGGGCGGCGAGGGCCGTCAGCGTCACAAATTTCATGGTCGCAGTCCCCCTCGCTCGCAGCGGCGGCAGGCTAGCGCCCGGCGGGTGGCCGTCGCAACCTCTCCTCCGTCCGGGCGGGGAGGCATTCGCGCGTTTCGAGTTCCTCTCCCCGCTTGAGGGGAGAGGTCAGGTGAGGGGTGGCGGCGCGAAGCGACGCGTTGCGGCGGAGGTCGTAGACCCCCTCACCCCAACCCTCTCCCCCAAGGGGGCGAGGGAGAAGAGGGGCGGCGTCTAGGCTAGGGCGGCGAGGGCGCTCTTGATTGCTCCCCCTCTGGGGGAGCTGGCGGCCGAATGGCCGACTGAGGGGGACTTTGATGTCGGCATGTGAGAGCAGTCCCCCTCCGTCTCGATGCTGCGCCCCCGCCCGGCGATCACGCCACGGCCCTGCGGACTTCCTTGAAGGTCGAGCGGCGGGCGGGGCCGCCTTGGGGGCCCTGGGTGCTCGGCGGCGGGGCGAGGAGGCCGGCGGTCTTGCGGGTGACCTTGCGGATCTCCTCGTCGAACAGCTCGGCCAGCTGGTCGACGATGACCCCGGCCAGTTGCTCGACGTCGACGATGGTGACGGCCCGGCGATAGTAGCGGGTGACGTCATGGCCGATGCCGATGGCGATGAGCTGCACCGGGCTCTTGTTCTCGATCTCGCCGATCACGTCGCGCAGGTGGCGCTCAAGGTAGTGGCCCGAGTTCACCGACAGGGTCGAGTCGTCGACCGGGGCGCCGTCGGAAATGACCATCAGGATGCGGCGCGCCTCAGGGCGGCCGATCAGCCGCTGGTGGGCCCACATCAGCGCCTCGCCGTCGATGTTCTCCTTCAAGAGGCCCTCGCGCATCATCAGGCCGAGGTTGCGGCGGGCGCGCCGCCACGGGGCGTCGGCGGCCTTGTAGATGATGTGGCGCAGGTCGTTCAGGCGGCCCGGCTGGGCCGGCTTGCCGGCCTTCAGCCAGTCTTCGCGCGAGGAGCCGCCCTTCCAGGCCCGGGTGGTGAAGCCGAGGATCTCGGTCTTCACGCCGCAGCGCTCGAGCGTGCGGGCCAGGATGTCGGCGCAGACCGCCGCGACCATGATCGGCCGCCCGCGCATCGAGCCGGAATTGTCGATCAGGATGGTGACGACCGTGTCGCGGAACTCGGTGTCTTCTTCTTCCTTGAAGGCCAGCGAGGCGGTCGGGTCGGTGATCACCCGGGTCAGGCGCGCGGTGTCGAGGATGCCCTCCTCGAGGTCGAAGCTCCACGAGCGGTTCTGCTGGGCCATCAGCTTGCGCTGCAGCTTGTTGGCCAGGCGCGAGACGACGCTGGAGAGGCTGGCCAGCTGCTGGTCGAGATAGGCCCGCAGGCGGGTCAGCTCCTCGGCGTCGCAGAGCTCCTCGGCGGCGACGACCTCGTCGTGGGCGGTGGTGAACACCTTGTAGGTCGCGACCTTGGCGTCGCCCTTGAGGTCGGGGCGGGCGGGCTGCTCGCCCTCGCCCATCTCCGGCGGCTCGTCGGTGTCCTCGGCGTTCGGATCATCCTCAGCCTGCATCATCTGGCTGTCGGCGTCCTCGCTCTCGCGGTGGGTCGCCTCGTTCTCGTCCATCGAGGTCTGCTGAGGCGAAGCGCCTTCGCCTTCGCCCTCGTCGCCGTCGTCCTGGGATTCGGCCTCGCCGTCCTCGCTGTCGCCGTCCTCGTCGTCGGCCTGGTCGGGGGCGTCGGTCAGGTCGTCGCCCATCGACAGGTCGCGCAGGATGGTCCGGGCGATCTTGGCGAAGGCCTTCTGGTCGTCGGCCGCTTCGATCAGCCGGTCGAGATCGGCGCCGGCCTTGCTCTCCACCTCGGCGCGGAACAGGTCGACCAGCGGCTTGGCCATCGCGGGCGGCGGCTCGCCGGTCATCCGTTCGCGGGCCAGCAGGGCGATGACGTCGGCCATCGGCGGGTTGGCCAGGGCTTCGAGCTGGTTGAGCGGCTTCTTGGCCCAGGCGTGCTCATGGACCGCGCGCAGGTTCTCCTTCACCCCGCCCAGGGCGTTGGCGCCGATGGCCTCGATCCGGGCCTGCTCAAGGGCGTCGTAGACCGGAGCGCCGAGCGCCGAGGCCGGCCGGCCCTTGGCGTGGGCGGCGACGTCATGGTGGGCCAGGCGCAGGGCCATCTGGTCGGCCAGGCCGCGGATGCGGGCGGCGTCGGCCGGGGTCAGGTCGCGCGGCGGATGCGGCAGCACGGCGCGATTGCCGGACAGCTGCGGGCCCTCGCCCGAATAGACGATTTCCAGGTCCGGCTTTTCAGCCAGGGAGCGCGCGGCGTGGGCCAGGGCGCGCTTGAAGGGCTCGACAGGGCTTTCCGGGTTCTTGGACATGGCATGTCATTTAGAACGACGGTCCGCGTCGCCCAAGGGGAAAGAGACGGTGACGCTTGGGAAGGCGGGCTGCGGGCGGCCTCACCATCCGAGCGCGGTCTGGACCAGGGAGCCGAGCCAGGCGGCGGCGGCGACCAGCAGCAGGCCCGGGACGACCCGCCAGACGAAGGCGCGCTGGCCTCCGGACAGGGCGAACACCACCTTGGTCAGGGTGTTGCTGGTCAGGCCAAGCAGGATGGGCAGCACCGCCGCGCGCGGGTCCATGTGGCCGGAGGCGACCAGGGAGGCCATGGAGATCGCCGCCGCGTGGGCGTCGACGAGGCCGGCGGCCGCGGCGCCCACCGCCGCGCCGGCCCCGCCGAACCGGTCGCTGAGCGCGGCCGAGACCACGAGAATGACCGCCAGCATGCCGGCGAAGGTCAGGGCGCTGGTCAGGCTGAAGGCCTGGCCGGGGTCGGCATGCTCCTCGTCGGGGGGCTGGCGGAACGCCTTGAGGGTGAACAGCGCGCCATAGGCCCCGGCGGCGAGGCCGGCGCAGGCCAGCGGCGCGGCCATGGCGCGCAGGGTCGGCGGGCTGAGGGCGGCGAGCAGCACGGCCAGTTGCGCGATGGTGGCCACGGTGGAGAGCACGGCCCCGGCCACCGCGCCGGCCAGCAGGCTGGGCGTCTTGCCCGCGCGCGCCGACATCGCCCCAATGGTCGCGGTGCTGGATACAAAGCCGCCGGCGAGGCCGGCCAGCGGCAAGCCGAAGCGCACGCCGAGCGTGCGGATGGCGACGTGGCCGGCTGCGCTGATCGCCAGCAGCAGGATCACCACCAGCCAGACCGCGCGCGGGTTCAGCGCCTGGTAGGGGCCCATGGCCCGGTCGGGCAGCAGCGGCAGCACGACCAGGGTGGCGCCGGCCAGCAGCAGGCCGCTGCGCACCTCGTCGCCGGTCAGCACCGAGCCGACGAAATGGTGCAGCGGCGTGCGGGCGGCGAGCAGGATCGCCACGACCACGCCGACCCCGGCGGCGATCATCGGCTGGGGCACGGCCAGGGCGCCCACCAGCACCGCCAGCACCAGGGCGATTTCGGTGGTGACGCCGGGATCATCTTCGCCCTGGGCGCGCCAATAGGCGAGGGCGGCGAAGCTGGCGGTGGCGGCGGTGACGACCGCCAGCAGCAGGACGCCGCCGACCAGCAAGGCGACGGCGCCGGCCAGGGTCGCGACGGCGAAGGTGCGGATTCCCGCCGCCGACGGCGAGGGGCGTTCCTGCTTGCGGCGCTCGCGCTCGGCGCCGATCAGCAGCCCGACGCCTAGCGCCACGGCGAGATTGAGGATCGGTTCGATGGCGCGTCTCCAGACGCTCGCCTGTGCAGGCGGCGTACAGCCAGACTATCGCGCGCGGCGGAGGTTCGAAGGAAAAATCCCGCGGGCCGAGCGCCGACTGTCGGTTGTCGCCCTGCTGGATCGTCCTAGGGTCGATCGGCCCTGCGAGGCCCAATAGGAGGAGATCGACGATGCGCGTGATGGTTCTGGTGAAGGCGACGGTCGACAGCGAAGCCGGCGCGATGCCGTCCAGCGATCTGCTGGAGGCGATGGGCCGCTACAACGAACTGCTGGTCGAGGCCGGGATCATGAAGGGCGGCGACGGGCTGCAGCCTTCGTCGAAGGGCAAGCGGGTGGCGTTCGACGGCGACCAGCGCGCGGTGATCGACGGGCCGTTCACCGAGACCAAGGAGATCGTCGCCGGCTACTGGCTGTGGGAGGTCAAGGACATGGACGAGGCCGTGGCCTGGGTGAAGCGCTGTCCCAACCCGATGCCGGGCCCGAGCGAAATCGAGATCCGGCCGTTCTACGAGATGGAGGACTTCGGCGAGGCCCTGACCCCGGCGGCGGCCGAGATCCACGACCGGGTCCGCGACAAGCTGGAGCAGAACTAGAGCAATTTCCGATCTGATCGGAAATTGCTCATGACTCTTTGAATTTAGAGCGCTTTCTTCGCCGAACCGGTGGCCACTTCGGCGGAAAATGCTCTAGGGGCGCAAAAGGAAAAGGGCCCCGCCGAGGCGAGGCCCTTTCTCGCTTCCCCGGTGCGGCCAGGTCAGGCCGCGACGAGCGCCGCACGGCGACGGCGGATCATCGCCCCGATCATGCCGAAGCCGGCGATCATCATCGCCCAGGTCGCAGGTTCCGGCACGGCCGACGTCAGGCTCAGCTTCAGGCCAGCGCCGTTCGCGGCGTCGTCGACGAAGCTGTAGACCTTGCTGCTGGAGTCGCTGAACCCGAACGTCACCTTGGTCCCCAGCAGGCTCAGCACCGTCGCGCCATAGACCGGGTTGTCGACGGCGTCAGGATCGACGCCGAACACGCTGAAGCTCTCGCCCGGGTTCCAACCGTCACCCCCGAAAATGAAGGTCAGCAGCGAGGTGTCGACGCCGGTCATGCTGACCGTGGCGCCTGCCGGACCGCTGTAGCTCGCGGTGTCCCAGACCAGCGGGACCGGCGTGGCCGTGCCGCCGTCGATGCTCAGCGTGGTGATGTTCAAGGTCGAGGACAGGTCGTTCAGGAACGACATGCTGATCGAGAACTCGCTGTCCGGCCCGGCCACGGCGCCGCTGATCACCGAGGCGGCCTGAGCCGAAACAGGCGCCGACAGCGCCGCGCAGGCGGCGAGCGCCAGCATCATCTTCTTCATTCGAATTTCCCCCAGAGAAACCGCTCAGGTCTCTACCAGGGGTTCAATACCTCCGCCGTATGCACGTGCGCAAGCGGCCAATCGCCGTTCTCTCGGCGTGGCGGATGGGGCTCTAGTCGGTCCGCGAGTCGAACAGGACGCGGATCACCGGGGTCAGGACGGCTTCGAGGTCGGCGGGGTTCGCGCCGGCCAGGGTCTTGATCTCCATCATCTGGCGCATGACCTGCAGGCCGGCGACCAGCGACAGGGCGAGCGCGGCGCGCTCACGCGACAGCGGGCCGCCGATCATGCGCTCCAGCGTTTCCTGGTGGCCCCGGCTGATCCAGTCGCGGCCGATCTCCGCCGCGCGCGGGCTGGACGCCGAGTGCAGCAGCACCAGGAAGCCGTCGAGCGGGGTCGCGCCCGGGGTGGTGACCTGGACCAGGGCCTTGGCGAAGGCGGCGGGGAAGTCCTCCGCCGCCAGGTTGGCCGCCGACAGGATCACCGGGTCGCGCATGGTGTCGGTGCAGACCTCGGCGAACAGCTTTTCCTTGGAGCCGAAGTAGCGGTTGACCAGCATGGCGGTGACCCCGGCGCCGGCGGCGATCTCGCGCACGCCGGCGCCGTCGTAGCCGGACCTGGCGAAGGCGCGGCGGGCCGAGGCGAGGATCGCCGCACGGGTGGCGGCGGCGTTGCGGCGGCGGGGCGGGGCGGCGGGTTCGGTCATGATTCTACGCTTGTAGACATACGCGCGTTCGATAAGTATACAAGTGAAGACTTATCGGATCGAGCGGCAGGAGCGAGCGATGGCGCAGCGGGTGTTGGTGACCGGTGGAACCGGGTTTGTCGGTGGTTGGACGATCGTGGAGCTGCTGGCGCGCGGCTACCGCGTGCGGACCACGGTGCGCAGCGCCGCGCGCGAGGCGGACGTGCGCGCGGCGGTGGCGACGCAGGTCGCCCCGGACGGGCTGGAGTTCGCGGTCGCCGACCTGAAGTCCGACGCCGGCTGGGACGCGGCGGTCGCGGGCTGCGATGCCGTGCTGCACATCGCCTCGCCGCTGGGCGGCGACGGTGGCGAAGGCCTGATCGCCGCGGCCCGGGACGGAACCCTGCGGGTGCTGGGCGCGGCGGCGCGGGCCGGGGTGAAGCGGGTGGTGATGACCTCCTCGACCGCCGCCTGCACGCCGGCGGGGCCGCTGGAGCGGGCGATCGACGAAAGCGACTGGACCGACCCCGAGCAGAAGGACCTGGCGGCCTACCGCAAGTCCAAGGTGCTGGCTGAGCAAGCGGCCTGGGAGTTCATCGCCACGGCGCCGCAGACGCAGCTGACCACCCTGCTGCCCGGCGCGATCTTCGGCCCGGTGCTGAGCCGCGAGCAGCTGGGCTCGGTGGCGATCGTCCAGCGGTTGCTGGACGGCCAGCCGCCGGCCCTGCCGCGGCTGGCCTTCACCATCACCGACGTACGCGACCTGGCTGACCTGCACATCAAGGCGATGGAAGCGCCGCAGGCGGCCGGCCAGCGCTACATCGCCCTGGGCGAGTCGCTCTGGTACGCCGAGATCGCCCAGGCCCTGCGCGAGCGGCTGGGGCCGCAGGGCGCCAAGGTCCCGACCGCCAACATGCCCGACCTGGTGGCCAGGGGGCTGGCCGCCGCCTCGCCGGAGATGAAGGCGCTGCTGCCGCTGCTGGGCCGGACCCAGGTGTTCAGCACGCAGAAGGCGCGGACGGAGCTGGGCTTCGCGCCCCGGCCGGCGCGCGACACCATCGGCGACTGCGGGGCGAGCCTGGTCGGCTGAGGCGACGGCCAATGATCGGGCGCCGATCGGCGAAAGATCGGCTGGCGGTCCTGCCGCGGCGCGCTGAGAGGGAGTCTGATGGCGAGGTGGCGCGAACGGCGCCGCGACGAAGCCGAAAGGACGCGCCATGTTGCTCAAGAGTGCTTTGATCGCCCTCGCGGGGCTTGGGATCGCCGCCAGCGCCCAGGCCCAGCCCGCCGCGTCCGTCGCCGCCGCCGACGAGGCCAAGGTGGTGAACTACAGCGATCTCAACATCAACCGCGAGCCGGGGGCCGAAGCGATGCTGCGGCGGATCACCGGCGCCGCCGACCAGATCTGCGGCCGGGAATCGCAACGCACCTCGCTGGACCGCGTGGCGCTGCACCAGGGCTGCGTGCGGAGCACGGTCGACCGGACGGTGGCCGACCTGGGCAGCCCGATGGTGACGGCGCTGAATTCCGGAAAGGCGGCGCCGACCACGACGATGCTGGCCTCGCGCCGATAGACCCGACGTTGCAACCTGGGCGCCGCCGCCTGCCCCACAGGTGGTGGCGCCTCTTTTTGCGGACTGTTAGTTTCGGCGCGCGGACGTGAGTCTAGGGCCCTGCGCCATGAGCACCTCTGGAGGCTTCGCCGGCCCACAGCGCGGCGGCCTGTCCCCCGACAACCAGATCCGATTGGCAGGCGAGCCGCCGATGCGGCTGGGCCCGCTGTATATCGACCCGCCGCTGCGGCGGATCACCCATGACGACGGCCGGGTCGAGCTGTTGCAGCCGCGGGTGATGCAGGTGCTGACCGCCCTGGTCCACGCCGACGGCAAGATCCTCTCGCGCGACGACCTGCTGATCTCCTGCTGGCGCGGCGCGGTGGTCGGCGAGGACGCCATCGACCGGGTGATCGGCCGCGTGCGGCGGCTGGCCGAAGGCATCGGCGCCGGGGCCTTCCAGGTGACCACGGTCCCCAAGGTCGGATACCGGCTGGAGCAGGCGCCGGAGGCGCCGGGCGTGGCGCCGGGGCCCTCGATCTGCGTGCTGCCGTTCGCGAACATGAGCGGCGATCCGCAGCAGGGCTACTTCGGCGACGGGATCAGCGAAGACATCATCACCGATCTCAGCAAGATCTCCTCGCTGTTCGTGGTCGCGCGGACCACGTCGTTCGCGCTGCGGGACACGGCGCTGGACGTGCCGCAGATCGGGCGGCGGCTGAAGGTCGAGCACGTGCTGGAGGGCAGCGTGCGCCTGGCCGGGGAGCGGGTGCGGGTCACCGCCCAGCTGATCGACGTGCGCACCGGCGGCCATGTCTGGGCCGAGCGCTACGACCGGCTGCTGGACGACGTCTTCACGGTGCAGGACGACATCTCGCAGGCGGTGGTCGGCGTGCTGAAGCTGAAGCTGCTGCCGGCCGAGAGGGCGGCGATGGAGCAAGGCGGCCGGCGCGAGCGGCGGGTGCTGGCGATCGGTCCGGTCCTGGGGCTGAGCGACCAGCTTGGCGGGGCGGTGCTGGAGCCGCTGCGCGCGGCCTTGGCCCAGCGGCTGGCGGGCGAAGTCGTGCTGGCGCCGCAGCTGGCCGAAACCGAAGCCGAGCGGTTCGGCTTCTCGCTCGACGTGGTGTTCCATTCGGCCCCCGAGGCGGCCCAGGCGGCCTTCGTCCTGCGCCAGCGCGGCGGGAGAGGGGCGGTGGCGACGTTCCACGAGAGCATTGAGACCCAGGCGCCGCAGGGGGCGATCGACGCCGTGGCGGGCGGCGTGGCCGAGGCGATCTGGCGACGGCTGGCGCTGGGGCCGCAGGGGCCCGCGGCGCCCAGGGATCCGCCGCTGCACATCCGGCTGGACGACGCCTCCGAACTGCTGGACCCGCCCGGCGCGGCCTGGACCGTGAACCGCAGTCAGTTCGCCCGCCTGCGGGCCGCCGATCCGGCCGATCCCCGGCTAGGGCTCATGTGGGCCTTGAACGAGTTCGGGCGGCGGTCGGTCCATCCGGGTCCCGAGCCGCTGCGCCGCGAGAGCGTGCTGGCGCTGAACGACGAGGTCGAGCGGCTGGCCCTGGCCAGCCTGCCCGCGGTGCGCGACGACCCGATGCTGACCCTGGCGGCGGCCGAGCTGCTGCTGGGGGTCAATCGGGGCCACGAGGACCTGGCCGAGTCGCTGGCCAGGGCGGCGCTGGCCAGCAGCGCCGCGTTCGCCGCCGCGATCCCGCTGCTTGGGCAGATCAACGCCTTCCGCGGCCGGCTGGACGAGGCCTGCCGGCTGTACGACGAGGGCCTGCGGCTCTGCGATCCCGGTGCGACGCTGGAGCTCTACATCCTGGTCATGAAGGCCCAGGCGCTGATTGCGATGGAGGACCATGCGGGGGTGGTCGCCGTGTTCCAGCGGGCGGTGGCGATCCGGCCCAAACTGCCAAGGCAGGTCGGTCTGTGCTTCCTGCCGGTCGACGAGGGAGGGTTGGCCGAGACGCTGGCGCCGGTGGCGGCGGAGGCGGACCTGCAGCAGGCCCAGCGCGCGATCGCCTATCTGCACTATTGCATCGCGCCGAACTTCGGGACGGCGCGGCATGCGGCCAACATCATGCGCGGCCCGCTGACCCAGCTGAGCCGCCGCTTCGGGGCCGAGGTGGCGAGCGACGAGATCTGGCGCGAGATGCCGGCCGAACTGCTGCCGATCCGGGACGCGGCGCGGCGGGCGCCCCCGGCGTCGGCGGAGCCGAGGCCGGGGAGCGGCGAGACCTAGGCCACGCGGACGCGGGCGGTGCTTTCCGGCAGGTCCTGGCCGAAGGCGCGCTGGAAGAACTCGGCCACGGTGCCGCGCTCGAGCTCGTCGCACTTGTTCAGGAAGGTCAGGCGGAAGGCGAAGGCCAGGTCGCCGCCGAAGATCTCGGCGTTCTGGGCCCAGGTGATCACGGTCCGCGGGCTCATGACGGTCGAGATGTCGCCGTTCATGAAGGCGTTGCGGGTCATGTCGGCGACGCGGACCATCGCGGCGATGGTCCGCTTGCCCTCGGCGGTGTCGTAGTGCGGCGACTTGGCCAGCACGATCTCGGCTTCGACGTCGTGCGGCAGGTAGTTCAGCGTGGTGACGATCGACCAGCGGTCCATCTGACCTTGGTTGATCTGCTGGGTGCCGTGATAGAGGCCGGTGGTGTCGCCCAGACCGATGGTGTTGGTCGTCGAGAACAGCCGGAAGAACGGGTTCGGGCGGATGACGCGGTTCTGGTCGAGCAGGGTCAGCTTGCCCTGCGCTTCCAGGATGCGCTGGATCACGAACATCACGTCCGGACGGCCGGCGTCGTATTCGTCGAACACCAGCGCCACCGGGCGCTGGATCGCCCAGGGCAGGATGCCCTCGCGGAATTCGGTGACCTGCTTGCCGTCCTTCAGGACGATGGCGTCCTTGCCGACCAGGTCGATCCGCGAGACGTGGCTGTCGAGGTTGACGCGGATCAGCGGCCAGTTGAGGCGCGCGGCGACCTGCTCGATGTGGGTCGACTTGCCGGTGCCGTGATAGCCCTGGACCATCACGCGGCGGTCGAAGGCGAACCCGGCGCAGATGGCCTTGGTCGTCTCGGCGTCGAACTTGTAGGCCGGGTCGATGTCCGGGACGTGAGCGTCGCGTTCGGAGAACGCCGGGACGGTCATGTCGACGTCGACGCCGAAGGTGTCGCGGACCGAGACCTTCTTGTCCGGCACCAGGGCGATGAGCTTGTCTTCTTGCGTATTGGCGAAAGAGGTCATGGCGCGGTTCGATTACAAGGTTACGGGGGCGATGCAAACGGCTGTTTGTGGCTGACGTAGCGTCGACCGGGGAAGGCGAACGTCTTTAGCCGGATTCCGCGGCGCAGGGCAGACCGATTGGGCGCGGCGGGGCAGACCGCCCGCGGCGGGGCGGCGTGGCGCGCGATGTCAAAACTTCGGCGTGTGAGGTCAAGTTCCCGGGGGTAGGCTGCTCGCCAATCAGGAGGAAACGACCATGGCCGCCACGCTCGCCGAGCCGATCACCGTCACCCCGCAGCCGAGCGGCTTCGGCGCGCAGGTCACCGGACTGGACCTGTCGCGCCCGCTGGACGCCGCGACCCTGGGCCAGGTCAAGGACGCCTGGGCCCGGCACGCGGTGCTGGCCTTTCCGGGCCAGCCGCTGAGCCTGGAGGCGCTGGAGGCCTTCACCCTGCAGATCGGGCCGTTTGGGGTCGATCCGTTCATCAAGCCGATGCCCGGCCATCCCAATGTGCTGGAGCTGCGCCGCGAGCCGGACGAGACGTCCAAGAACTTCGGGGCCGGCTGGCACTCGGACTGGAGCTTCCAGAAGGAGCCGCCGGCCGCGACGCTGCTGCGCTCGGAAGTCACCCCGCCGGTCGGCGGCGACACCCTGTTCGCCGACTGCGCACGGGCCTATGACGCGCTCTCGGACGGCATGAAGGCGCTGCTGGCGCCGCTGCAGGCGGTGCACTCGGCGACCCGCGCCTATGGCACGCAAGGGGCCTACGCCAAGGAGGCGCAGGCGCGGACGATGCAGATCATCGTCTCGACCGAGGCCGAGAAGACCCTGACCCACCCGCTGGTCCGCACCCATCCGGTCACCGGCCGCAAGGCGCTGTTCGTCAGCCCGACCTACACCGTCGGCATCGAGGGCCTGACCTATCAGGAAAGCCACGCGATCCTGGGCTTCCTCTACCAGCACATGACCCAGGAGCAGTTCATCTACCGCCACCACTGGCGCCAGGGGATGCTGCTGATGTGGGACAACCGCTGCACGGTGCACTTCGCCGAGGGCGGCTATGACGGCCACCTGCGGGTCATGCACCGCACGACGGTGGCGGGGGATGTGCCGGTCTAGGGGGCAAGGCCCAAGGTGTCATCTCGGCTGGAGCGAAGCGGAAGGCCGGGACCCATTCGCGCCGAAGCGGCGGGCGTCTGGCGCCGTTGGGCGCTCCATCCTGAAGGATCAGGTGTTCATGGGTCCCGGTCTTCGGCCTGCGGCCGAAACCGGGATGACAGCTGAAGAGGCTACGGGGCCGCGCCGATCTGGGTCATGAAGGCGGCGTTGTCCCAGAACAGCCATTCCTCCTTCATGCGGCCGTTCTCCCAGCGGGCGACGGTCATCATCGGCAGAGTGAAGGTCTTGCCGGTCGGCTGGAGCTGCTGGCCGTTCCCGAGGTCCATCGGCTTGGAGAAGGTGCCGGTCATGATCCCCTGGACCGCCGTAAAGTCGCCGTCCGCCAGCTTGATCGGGTGCTGCTTGATCGTCGTGTCCGGCGCGAAGGCGAACTGCGGCTTGAGCTTGGCGAGGTGGTCGGGGATGCCGGTGGTCGTCGTGCCGTCGGGGTAGTGGACGACGATGTCCTCGGCGTGGCTCTTGTTGAACTCGTCCCACTTCTGGCCGCTGTAGACCCGGAAATCGAGGTCGTCGAAGTTGGCGAGATTGGCCTTCTGCTGCTCGGTGTGGCCTGCCGGCGCCGCGGCTGTGGCGGGGGCCTTGGTGGTCGCCGCCGGGGGCGAGCAGGCCGCGAGCAAGGCGGCGGCCATCAGCGGTCGGGCAAACAGTTCAAGTGCACGCACGACACAAGCTCCTGTGGAGGCGCGGCCGTCGAGGGCCGCCTGCTTAACGCGCGGCGGGGCGTTTGAGGGGCGGCCGGTTCAGACCGGCGAGCGCCAGACGGTCAGCGGTCCAAGCGGGAGGAAGCCGCGGCGGGTGGAGCGCCGCATTCAACACCGCTCATCCCGGCGAAGGCCGGGACCCAAGCGGCGCTTGGGCGAGGTGGAAGCATTGTCGGTTGGCTTGCGATTCAGCTTGGGTCCCGGCCTTCGCCGGGATGAGGGGCGGGCCAGCCAAGAGCTTGAACCTGCGAATTCCCTAAGTCGGCGCCGATCACTGAGCGAAGTCGCCCCTACCCCTCCCGCGCCGCCAGCCGCGCGGCCAGGGTGCGGGTGCGGCGGGCGGCGGTCCAGGCGGCGCCGGCGGCGATGACCAGCAGGCCGAGGATGACGGCCTGGCCGTTCCAGCCCCACAGCGGCTCGAAGGCGGCCAGCGCGCAGGTGGCGGTGAGGGCGGCCATGCGGTGCGGCTTGGCCATGGGCCCTGAGAAGTCGGCCGGGAAGCCGAGGCCGCGGCCGAGCTCGCGGACATAGGCGGTGAGCACCGCCAGCACCGCGGCGGCCCAGCCGAGCGGGGCGCCGAGCGTGAAGCCGGAGAGATCGGCGAAATAGCCGGCCCCGACCAGGAACAGGGCGTCGGCGATGCGGTCGGGCAGCTCGTTCCAGATCGGCCCCGACGGACCGCCCTTGCCGTGCTCGACCGCCACCATGCCGTCGAGCAGGTTGCAGAGCAGGCGCAGCTGGATGCAGACCCCGGCGCCGATCAGCAGCGCGCCGCGATGGAACGGCGTCTGGTCGCCGGCCGCATAGAGGAAGGCCAGCAGGCCGAGCAGGGCGAAGATGATGCTGCCCGCCGAGACCATGTCCGGGCTGGCGCCGGCCTTGGCCAGGCCCGAGGCCAGGCCCTGGGCCCAGCCGGTCCCGCGCGACTTCAGGGGACGGCGGTTCTCTGGGGTCTCGGTCATCAGGGGGCCTTGGCTTGGCCGCGCGCCAGGGTCGCGGCGTAGACGATGGCGTAGAAGGTGGAGACCGACCACGGCACGGCGATGGTGCGGGCGACTTCGGGCGTGCCGATCAGCGTGTGGACGCCGACCAGCAGGGCGAGGATCGCGGTCGCGGTGATCGCCGGCGGGACGACATAGGCCAGCGCGCCGGAAAACCGCGGGCTCATCGCCTCCAGCGCCCGCTTGAGCACCAGGGTGATCAGGCCCGAGAGCACGCCTTGCGCCGCCGCCGGCAGGGCGGCGGCGGCCAGGCCGTGGCCGGCGTTGGCGAACAAGGCCCAGCCGCCCATGGCCAGGAAGGCGAAGCCGACATGGGCGAAGGTCGAGCCGGCGAAGGTGCGGAACGCGCTCAAAGGTGGCAGGAGGGGGCTTTGCTGCTGGGGGATGGAATCTGCGCCGCCATCCGCTGTACGGTCAAGCCGCGGGCGAACGGGAGCTAGGGCATGGACGCAGTCACGGGGTTCTTCGCCCAGCAGTCGCCGGTGGTGCTGTGGGGGCTTGGCGGGGTGCTGGCCGTGCTGACCCTGGCGGTCGCGATCACCGCCCTGCTGCCGGTGCTCAAGCCCGCCGGCGACTTCACCAACCTGCGCCAGCGAATCGCCTCGTGGTGGGTGATGATCGCGCTGCTGGCCGGGGCGCTGCTGGCCGGCTGGCAGATGTTCACGACGCTGATGATCGCGATCTCGTTCATCGCCCTGCGCGAGTTCCTGTCGCTGGCCCCGGTGCGGCGCGAGGACCGGCTGATCGTGCTGGCGGCGTTCGTGGCGATGGGGATCAACTACCTCTTCATCATCATCGACGACTACGGCCTCTATCGGGTGTTCATCCCGACCTATGTGTTCCTGATCATCCCGTTCCTGATGGCCTGCATCGGCCAGACGCGGGCGTTCCTGGCGACCACGGCGACGTTCCACTGGGCCATCGTCACCTGCGTCTACAACCTCGGCTACATCGCCTTCCTGATGCGCACGCCGGCCGCCGAGGCGCAGCCGGCCGGGGCGGCGGGGCTGGTGTTCTTCCTGCTGGTGGTCACCGAGGCCAACGACGTGGCGCAGTACGTCTGGGGCAAGCTGCTGGGCAAGCGCAAGATCGTGCCCAAGGTCAGCCCCAACAAGACCTGGGCGGGCTTCATCGGCGGCTGGGTCACCACCAGCGCGCTGATCTGGTTCCTAGGTCCGGTGTTCACGCCGCTGAGCGGGATCGGGCTGGCGTGCCTGGCGCTCTTCCTGCCGCTGGCGGGCTTCGCCGGCGACGTGACGATGAGCGCCATCAAACGCGACATCGGGGTCAAGGACACCAGCGCGCTGATCCCCGGCCACGGCGGGCTGCTGGACCGGGCCGACAGCCTGACCTTCACCGCGCCGCTCTACTTCCACATCCTCGCCTACTTCGTCCTGGATCACTTCTGATGCGTTGGTTCCGCCGCTTCGTCCTGGTGCTGATCGGCCGCCCGATCGCGCGGGTGTTCACCGGGGCCGACATCGTCGGGCGCGAAAAGCTGCCGCTGAAGGGGCCGGCGATTCTGGCCGCCAACCACGCCAGCCATGTCGACACCATCCTGATGCTGACGCTCTATCCGTCCAAGGGGCTGGACCGGGTGCGGCCGGCGGCGGCGGCCGACTACTTCCTGCGCGGCGGGCTGATCAGCTGGCTGTCCAACACCATCATCGGCATCGTGCCGGTGGCGCGCGACAAGGCCGGGACCGGGGTCGACGTGCTGGAGCCGGTGCGCGCGGCGCTGAAGGCCGGCGACATCGTGCTGATCTTCCCGGAGGGCACGCGCGGCGACGGCGAGGAGATGGCCCAGCTGAAGAGCGGGGTGGCGCGGCTGGCCGCCGACGTGCCCGAGGCGCCGGTCTATCCGATCTGGCTGCAGGGCGCGGGCCGGGTGCTGCCCAAGGGCGAGGCGCTGCCGGTGCCGATGAACTGCACGGTGCTGGTCGGCGACCCGCTGCACTGGCAGGGCGACCGCCAGGCGTTCCTGGACGAGCTGCGCGGGCGGCTGGAAGAGCTGAAGGCCAAGGCACCGCCGCAGCGGTGGGCTTGACGGGTTAGTTGCTCCCCCCTGGGGGAGCAGTCAGCCGATTGGCTGACGGAGGGCGATTGCGGACTCAGCAGGCCCCCTCCGTCGCGCTACGCGCGCCACCTCCCCCAGCGGGGGAGGAATTATCGGCCGACTGCTGACACGTTCCGGCGCGCCTCTGCGCATTCTGTCGCTCCAACAATGGAGGCGAGGATGATCCGGGGAAGCTGCAATTGCGGGGCGGTCAGGTTCGAGCTGGCTGCGGCGCCGACGATGATGGGCACGTGCCACTGTTCGCGCTGCCGCAAGGCCGGGGCCGGGACGTTCGTGCTGGTGGCGCGAGACACGTTGCGCTGGATCGCCGGGCGGGAGGCGGTGGCGAGCTATGCGCCCGAGCCGCCGTTCAAGTACGCGCGCTGCTTCTGCCGCCATTGCGGGACCGGGCTGGGGGAGATCGGCTCGGACGCCGAGACCTTCCCGATCGCCGCCCACTGCCTGGACGACGACCCGCAGGTGCGTAACCGGTTCCATGAGTGGGTGTCGGTCAAGCCGGCCTGGTACGAGATCTGCGACGAGGCCAGGCGGTTTCCGGAGAACCCAGGGTAGGGCGGCGGACCCCGACGCCGCTCACCCCGGCGAAAGCCGGGGCCCAAGCGGCGCTTCGGCCTGGCTGGAGCGTCGTTCGCGAGTTTGGGATTCCGCTTGGGTCCCGGCTTTCGCCGGGATGAGCGGAGGGCCGTCAGGCCATCTTGGCCTTCTTGAGGACCTGATAGGCCTTGATCACGCGCTGGAGCTTGTGCTCGGCCGAGCGGTCGCCGCCGTTGGAGTCTGGGTGGGTGCGCTTGACCAGCTCGATGTAGCGGGCGCGGATGGCCGGGCCGTCGGCGTCCTCGTCGAGGTCGAGGTCGGCCAGGGCGTTGCGTTCGAGCTTGCCGAGCCGGCGGGTCGGTTCAGCGGGCTTGGCCTGCGTCTTGGCGCCGGCCCCGAACAGGCTGAACGGGTCGGCGTAGCCCTCGCCCTTGCCGAAGCCGTGGGCCGCGCCTGCGGCCTCACGCGTGAACTTGCTGGCCTTGAACTGCCAGGTCGGGCGGTCGCCGACCGCACTCTGGGCCTGGCGATTGCGGATCTCGCCCTCGCTCATGCCGGCGAAGAAGTCCCACTGCTTGTTGTACTCGGCCGCGTGCGGCTGGCAGAACCAGTAGTGCTCGTTGAGCATGTCGCGCGATTTGGGCGCGCGCGCGCTCGCCGCCGTCCGGCAGCCCGGATGGTCGCAAGCCCGTTCGCCGGGCTTCAGCGCATAGACATCGTCGTTCCGCTTGGCCTCCTCCTCCGAACCGGGGGGACGCACTCGGATATCGACGAACTTAGGCTTGTATTGAAACGCGCCGGCCATGGCCCAAGTATGAGGCTCCCTGAGTCCCTTTCAAGAATTGAACATCGATACGATGGGCGCCATATTTGAGGCCATCCGCCAGAAGCTGAACGCGGCGTTTTCGCCCACCCGCCTGGAAGTCGTCGACGACTCCGACCGCCATGCCGGTCATGCAGGCGCCACGCCCGGCGGGGAAAGTCACTTCAATGTGCTGATCGAGTCCGCGGCCTTCGCCGGAGTGTCCAAGGTGGTGCGCCAGCGACTGGTCTACAAGGCTCTGGCCGACGAGCTGGCCGGTCCGGTGCACGCGTTGTCGGTCAAGGCGCTGGCGCCGGGCGAAGGCGCCTAAAAACAACACCGCGGACCGGAACGAGCGTTTGAACGTTCGTAGCTGGGTCCGCATAATAGCAACGTATGTGAGCGCTCACATCAGGGGAGGTGGGGATGCAGACGACAATCACGGTGAACGGGACGGCGCGAACGCTGGACGTCGACCCGCGGACCACCCTGCTGGACGCGCTGCGCGAGCACCTGGGGCTGACCGGCTCGAAGAAGGGCTGCGACCACGGCCAGTGCGGCGCCTGCACGGTGCTGGTGAACGGGGTGCGAATCAACTCCTGCCTGTCGATCCTGGCGATGCACGACGGCGACCAGGTGACGACCATCGAAGGGCTGGGCCAGCCGGGCGCGCTGCATCCGGTGCAGCAGGCGTTTCTGGAGAACGACGCCCTGCAGTGCGGCTACTGCACGCCGGGCCAGATCTGCTCGACGGTCGGCATGTTGCAGGAGGCGGCCGACGACTGGGCCAGCAAGGAGACCGCCGACCTGACCGCGCCGACATCGCTGAGCGACGCTGAGATCCGCGAGCGGATGAGCGGCAACATCTGCCGCTGCTCGGCCTATCCGCAGATCCTGGCGGCGATCCGCGACCTGGCCGGAGAGGCCGCATGAAGCCGTTCACCTATGAGCGGGCCGCCGACGCCAGGGCGGCGGTCAAGGCGGTGGCCGAAAACCCCGGGGCCAAGTTCCTGGCCGGCGGCACCAACCTGCTGGACCTGATGAAGCTGGAGATCGAGCGACCGACCCATCTGGTCGACGTCGGTCGGCTGCCGTTCGCCGGGATCGAGGCGACGGACGAGGGGGGCTTAAGGATCGGCGGGGCGATGACCAACGCCAAGCTGGCGGCGCATCCGAAGGTGCGCGAGCTCTATCCGGTGCTGGCCCGCGCGATCCTGGCCGGGGCCTCGGGCCAGCTGCGCAACAAGGCGACGACGGCCGGCAACCTGCTGCAGCGGACGCGCTGCGATTATTTCTACGACACCGCCAAGCCCTGCAACAAACGCCAGCCCGGCTCGGGCTGCAGCGCGCTGGGCGGACCGGGCGGCTATGGGGCGATCTTCGGGGCCAGCGAGGCCTGCATCGCCACCCACACCTCGGACATGGCCGTGGCGCTGACCGCGCTGGACGCCAGCGTCGAGACCATGACCCCGGACGGGGGAACGCGGTCGATCAAGGTCGAGACGCTGCACCGGCTGCCCGGGGCGACGCCGCAGGTGGAGACCGACCTGGCGGCGGGCGAACTGATCACCGCGGTGGTGCTGCCGCCGCCGCCGGCCGGCGGCCAGGCCTACGCCAAGGTCCGCGACCGGGCCTCCTACGCCCACGGCCTGGCCATGGTGGCGGTGGCCGGCGGCCGGGTGGCGCTGGGCGCCGTGGCCCACAAGCCCTGGCGCGCAGAGCAGGCCGAGGCGGCGCTGGCGGCCGGGGCGAGCGCGGCCGAGGCGGCGACCGCCGAACTGGCCGGAGCCGACGCCGACGACCGCCGCACGCACAAGATCGCCCTGGTCCGCCGCCTGACTGCGGCGACCATCGAAGACGCCGGGAGCGCCCGATGACCTCCGTCCAAGACTGGGCTGCGCCCAACCCCGTCACCGAGAACCGCAGCGGCGTGATCGGCAAGGGCGTCGACCGCTACGAAGGCGCCCTGAAGGTCACCGGGACCGCGCCCTACGCCTATGACACGCTCGCCCCCTCGCCGCCGGCCATCGGGGTGCTGGTCACCGCCACGATCCCGCGCGGGAGGGTGACGGCCGTGGACACCGCCGCCGCCGAGGCCGCGCCGGGCGTGCAGCTGGTCTGGACGCACCTGAACGCGCCGGCCCAGGCGCCGCGCGGGACGCGGGCCAATCCGCGCAGCCAGCGGGCCTCGAACCCGGCGCTGGGGAGCGATCGGGTCGAGTACTACGGCCAGACCATCGCCTTCGTGGTCGCCGACACCTTCGAGAACGCGCGCGCCGCGGCCGAGCTGGTCGAGGTCGCCTACGCCGCCGAGCCGGCGGTGGTCGACTTCCTGGCCAGCTTCGACCAGGCGACCCTGCCGCCGGACGAGGAGGACGTGCACATCGGCGACTTCCCCGGCGCCTTCGCCGCCGCGCCGGTGACGGTGGACGAGACCTATTTCAGCCCGATCCAGAACCACGTGCAGATGGAGCCCTGCGCCACCATCGCCTGGTGGGAGGGCGACAAGGTCACGGTCCACACCTCGATCCAGATGGTGAAGGGCGGCCAGCACGCCCTGGCCGAGACCCTGGCGATCCCCTCGACCGACGTGCATCTGCTGACCCGCTACATCGGCGGCGGGTTCGGCGGGAAGGGCCAGTCCTATGACGACCTGACCCTGGCGGCGCTGGCGGCGCGGGCGCTGGGGCGGCCGGTCAAGGTCGCCTACACCCGCCAGCAGATGTTCCACGGCACCATTCACCGCCCGGCGGTGAACATGCGCGTGCGGCTGGGGGCCGAGCCGGACGGGCGGCTGACCGCCTTTGCGGTCGAGGCGACGACGCACTGCGCGCGGGCGGCGACCTTCACCGAGCATGCGGCCAATTTCTCGCGCAATCTCTACGCCGCGCCCAACCGCCTGACCGGCCACCGGCTGGTGCGGATGGATCTGCCGCACGCCGGCCCGATGCGGGCGCCGGGCGAGGCGCCGGGCATGCTGAGCCTGGAATGCGCGATGGACGAGCTGGCCGAGAAGCTGGGCCTCGACCCCATCGAGCTGCGCATCCGCAACGAGCCGGACGTCGATCCGGAGACCGGCAAGCCGTTCTCGATCCGCCAGCTGGTGCGCTGCATGACCGAGGGCGCGCAGCGGTTCGGCTGGGATCGCCGCAACCCGGTTCCCGGCCAGGTGCGCGACGGCCGCTGGCTGGTCGGCATGGGCATGGCCGCGGCGATCCGCGGCAACTTCCTGCTGCCGGCCAAGGCGGGCGTGCGGATCGACGCCGGCGGGATCATCACCCTGCGCCAGGGGATGACCGACATCGGCACCGGCACCTATACGATCCTGCAGCAGATCACCGCCGAGACCCTGGGCGTGCCCTTGGGCCACGTGCGGGTGGAGATCGGCGATTCCGACTTCCCGCCGGCCCCCGGATCGGGCGGCCAGTTCGGGGCGGCGACGGCCGGCTCGGCGGCGTTCGAGGCCGGCATGAACCTGCGCCGGGCGCTGACCGAACTGGCGGTGGGCGATCCGAACTCGCCGCTCTATGGCGGGCCGGCCGAGTACGTGACCTTCGAGAACGGCGTCATCGCCATCGAGAACCGCAGCGAGACGCTGGCGGCGCTGGTGCGGCGGGCTGCGCCGGACGGCATCTATGTCGAGGGCTCGATCTCGCCGGCGGCCGACGCGCGCGACTATTCCCAGCACACCTACGGCGCCCACTTCGCCGAGGTGGGGGTGAACCAGGTGACCGGCGAGGTGCGGCTGCGCAAGATGTTCGGGGTGTTCGCCGCCGGACGGATCCTCAACGCCAAGACCGCCAAGAGCCAGATCACCGGCGGGATGATCTGGGGCGTCGGCACGGCGCTGACCGAGGTCAACGCCGTCGACCCGCGCTACGGCTCGTTCGTCAATCAGGACATGGCCGAGTACCTGGCCCCGGTGCACGCCGACATCGTCGACCTGGACTCGATGTTCCTGGAGGAGGCCGACGACAAGGCCAACCCCATGGGCATCAAGGGGGTCGGCGAACTGGGCATCGCCGGGGCCGGGGCGGCGATCGCCAACGCCATCTACAACGCCGCCGGCGTGCGGCTGCGCGACTATCCGATGACCCCGGACAAGGTGCTGGCGGCGTTGATGGCGAAGGGGCTTTAGGAACGCGGTGTCATCCCGGAAGTCGCGAAGCGGCTGTCCGGGATCCATTCGCACCGTGGCGGCATGAATGGCGCGACCGGCGCCGTAGCCTTCGAGATCTGGTGTTCATGGGTCCCGGTCTTGCTTCGCAAACCGGGATGACAGTCGTGGGTTGGCCTACGCCGAAGATGCGGGCGAGCCCTCGTCGGCGTTGATGGCGAAGGGGCTGTAGGCGTCAGATGCTCCCCCTCTGGGGGCCTGTTGCGTAACAAGCCGATGAGGCCGCGAGGTACGTTGGTCACGGCCGTGACGGTTGGATAGAGCCGGCTGGTGAGGGTTTTGGGGGCTGATCGCCAGGCGATGACCGGTTTTGGACGGAAT
>JAGOQB010000007.1 GCA_017991675.1 Phenylobacterium sp.
CGGTGTTGGGCGCACGAAACCCCCGGCCCTGCGGCGCAAAGGCCACGTCGAGATAGTCTCGGCCGACATCCACCCCGGCCGCCACAAGCGCTGTCATCTGTCCGCTCCTGTATCCGAGCCCAGGCCCATCAGGCCTCGCTCATGCGACTGTCCGGAAGCAACAACTCGGCGGCTGCACGCCAGCCGGTCTACGGCCTCATCAGCCAGGGACCCATCGCGCCACAGCCGCCACCGACAGCCTAGCCATCAGCCAGCCCCACATACAGGGACCCATGAACACCCGATCCATCAAGAGCCGGCGCGGCCTCTCCTAGCCCTGCAGCTCGGCGCGAATGGGTCCCGGTCTTGCTTCGCAAACCGGGATGACACGTCAGCAGCCCTGCGCTCGGCGACGGCTAGCTCGCGCGCTTCCAGGTCTGGGCCTGGCAGACGACGGCGATGCAGCCCTCGACCTTGAGGGTGCCGTTGGGATTGGCGCTCATCTTCGAGCCGTAGGTCTTGCCCGAGTTGGGGTCGTAGATCTTGCCGCCGGTCCATTTGCCGGGGCCGGCCGACTTGAAATCACGGATCATCAGCATGCCCATGATCGGGCGGCTGCGGAGGGACGCGTCGGGATTGTTGGCGTCCTTGGCGCCCGGCGTCTTCAGCCAGGCGACCTGGCCGCACATCTTGGACTTGTCGCTGGCGCAGGGGGCGACCTTGACCTTGGCGGTGCCGGCCTGGACCAGCCACAGGCCCTCCACCGGATCGGCGGCCAGGGCGGGCGAGGCGATCGCGACAGCCAGGGTCGCGGCGGTCGCGGCGGCGAGGCGGGCTAGGGGCATCGGGAACTCCTCTTGGGGCGGCGGCGCGCGGCGGAGACTGGCCGAACCCGGTTATCCAGGCAACCTGACAATCGCCCTAAGGCCGCCCAGCGGCGAGCGGTCGAGCACGATGTCGCCGCCGTGGCTGCGGGCCACGTCGCGGGCGATGGCCAGCCCGAGGCCGACGCCCTTCTCGTTCTGGTTCCGGGAATCGTCGAGCCGGTTGAACGCCTTGAAGGCGTCCTCGTAGCGGTCCTGCGGGATGCCGGGGCCGTCGTCGTCGACGACGATCTCGACCCCGCCCGAGGCGCGCGGCGCGGCGGCGACCTGGACGGTCTCGCCATGGGCCGCGGCGTTCATCACCAGGTTGGAGAGCGCCCGCTTGAGCGCGTTGGGGCGCACCGCGGCCAGCAGGTCGGGATCGGCGTCCACCCGCACCTGGGCCCCGGCGCGTACGGCGCCTTCGCTGACCTCGTCGATCAGCGACTTCAGGTGGACGGTCTCGACGGCCTCACCGCCTTCGCCGCGGGCGAAGGCGAGGTACTCGTCGATCATGTGCTCCATCTCGGCCAGGTCGCGTTTCATCTCGGCCGTACGCGGGCCGGGCTCGGCCAGGGCGAGCTCCAGCTTCAGGCGGGTCAGCGGCGTGCGCAGGTCGTGGCTGACGCTGGCCAGCAGGGCGGTGCGCTGGTCGATGTGGCGCTGGATGCGCGACTTCATCGCCAGGAACGCCTGCGCCGCCTGGCGCACCTCGCGCGCGCCGCTGGGCTTGAAGGTCGGTGCGTCGATGCCCTTGCCGAAGGCGTCGGCGGCGGTGGCCAGGCGCTCGATGGTGCGGGTCTGGTTGCGGATGAACAGGATGGCGATGGCGGTCAGCAGGATGGTCGCCATGGCCAGCCACAGCACGAAGATGTGCCCCTGGGTGGCGAAGGCGCGGTCGCGCGGGGCGAGGATGCGGATCACTCCCTGGTCGATCTTCACCCGGATGTCGACATAGGCCGGGTAGCGGGTGGTGTCGAACCAGTAGGGGGCGTCCAACCGCTGCGAGAGCGCCCGGTCGATCGCCCGGTCGACGACGGCGAAGGCGTTGGTGCGCCGGCCCTGCGGCAGCTCGCGGCCCGGCTGCAGGGCGATGGAGAGGTTCAGCGATTTCTCCGCCCGGTCGGCGATCGTCGCCATGGTCTGAGGGCTGGGGTCGTCCTGGTAGCTTTCGACCGCCCAGGCGACCTCGCCGGCCAGACCGTCGGACAGCCGGCTGGTCACCGTCTGCCAGTGGGCGTCGAAGAAGATCCAGGTCACCGCGATCTGCATCAGCGCGACCGGCAGCACGATGATCAACAGCGAGCGGCCGAACAGCGAGGTCGGCAGGCTGCGCTTGATCAGCCGCTGCACCAGGCGCGGTTCGAGGCGACGGGGGAGTTTCACTTTCCAGTTCCTCCCCTCTTGGGGGAGGTGGATCGACGCAAAGCGTCGAGACGGAGGGGGACCGCTCTTGCTGAGTCAAAGTCCCCCACAGTCAGCCATTCGGCTGACAGCTCCCCCAGAGGGGGAGCAATTGCGCAGCGCCCAGCCATCAATCCGGCGCCAGCAGGTAGCCGACGCCGCGCACCGTCTGCAGGTAGCGCGGGGTCTTGGGGTCGCTTTCGATCTTGCGGCGCAGGCGGGTGACCTGGACGTCGACGGCGCGGCCGGAGGGATCGACGGTCTCGCGGGCCAGCTCCAGGCGGTCGACCGGCTCGTGCGGGTTGCGGGCCAGGCGGCGCAGCAGCGCCACCTCGGCCTCGGTCAGGCGCACCGGGACGCCGCCGCGGCTCAGCTCGCCGCGCTCCAGGTCGAAGGCGCAGGCGCCGAGCGAGAGGCTGCCGTTGGCGGCGCCGGCCGGGCGCTGGTCGGAGCGGCGCAGGATCGCCTCGATCCGCAGCAGCAGCTCCTCCGGCTCGAACGGCTTGGCCAGGTAGTCGTCGGCGCCGAGCTTCAGGCCCTCGATGCGATCCTCGGCCAGGCCGCGGGCGGTCAGCATCAGCACCGGCGTGCGGCCGGCCGCGCCCTTGCGCTCGCGCAGCCAGCGGACCAGCGAGAAGCCGTCCTCGCCGGGCATCATCACGTCGAACACCGCCAGGTCGAAGTCGATGGTCTCGATCAGGCTGCGGGCGTGGGCGCCGCCGGGCGCGGTGGTGACGCGGAAGCCGTGCCGGGTCAGGTACTGCTTGAGCAGGTCGCGGATGCGGTCGTCGTCGTCGACCACCAGCAGGTGACGTTCGGCAGTCTCGACCGCGGCCATCAGGCGCCTCCGCTCTTCATCCGCCCGCCGGCCAGGGCCGACAGGATCTGCCTGGCGCCGGCCACGCCGTCCAGGCCGCCCATCCGATAGGACCGGGCGAGCTGGGCGCGCAAGCGTTCTGAGATGCGGTCCTCGAAGGCGGCGCCCGCCGGCGTCAGGCTGACGGCGCGGCGGCGGCCGTCGAGATCGCCGGCGATCTTCTCGGCCAGGCCCTTGGCCTCGAGGTCGGCGACGATGCGGCTGGCGGCCTGTTTGGAAAGGCTGGTCAGGTGGGCCAGTTCCTGCACCCCGACCCCCGGCCGGCGCTTGAGCAGGAAGGCCGCGCGCCAGTGCGAGCGGCCAAGGCCGAGGGCTGACTCCGCTTCCAGTCCGGCGTCGACGCCTGCCCATAGCGCGGCCTCGGCGAGCAGCAGCATCTCAAGCCCGCCGTCGAGTTCCTCGTCGCGCAGAATGAGCCTTGGATCGGCTGCGACCATTACACTTTGAAACCCATTTTGTTTGACGCAGGGGGCAAGGAAGTCTGTAAGGGGGCCAGATTGAAAGGAGGACTTTCCCTCATGTCTCTAGTGCCCTTTGACGATCGCGACGGATGGATCTGGCTGGACGGCCAGTTCGTGCCCTGGCGCGAGGCGAAGGTGCACGTACTGACCCACGGCCTCCATTACGCCTCGGCGGTGTTCGAAGGCGAGCGGATGTATGGGGGAGAGATCTACAAGCTGCGTGAGCATACCGAGCGTCTGTTCAAGTCGGCCGAGATGCTGGACTTCGAAATCCCCTTCACGGTGGAGGAGATCGACCAGGCCTGCAAGGACACCTGCGCCAAGAACGGCCTGACCGACGCCTATCTGCGTCCCATCGCCTGGCGCGGTTCGGAAATGATCGGGGTCTCGGCCCAGAACACCAAGATCCACGTGGCCATCGCGGTGTGGGATTGGCCGAGCTACTTCAGCCCGGAAGAACGCGCCAAGGGCATCCGCCTGACCTGGGCCAAGTATAAGCGCCCGTCGCCGGAGACCGAGCCGGTCCACGCCAAGGCCACCGGCCTCTACATGATCTGCACCATCTCCAAGCACGCCGCCGAGAAGGCCGGCTACACCGACGCGATGATGCTCGACTACCGCGGCTACATCGCCGAGAGCACCGGCTCGAACGTGTTCTTCGTCAAGGACGGCGCGCTGCACACCCCGACCCCGGACTGCTTCCTGAACGGGATCACCCGCCAGTCGGTGATCGCGCTGGCCAAGTCCAAGGGCATCGAGGTGATCGAGCGCCACATCAAGCCGGAGGAGCTGGCGGGCTTCACCGAATGCTTCGTGGTCGGCACGGCCGCCGAGGTGACCCCGGTCGGCGAGATCGGCGAATACCGGTTCACGCCGGGCGCCCTGTCGCTGGGCCTGGCCGACGACTACGCCCGCATGGTGCGCCGCGAGAGCGTGCCGGCCTAAGCCGCCGCGCGATCACGTAGACAAGTTCGCCGCCTGGATCGCTCCAGGCGGCGTTTTTGTTTCCGCGTCCGATGACGAATGGGGATGGGGGGATTCGCCCTCCAGCCGCCCCTGGACCGTCGCTCGCGCTCCCCCGCAGCAGCGCCAGACCAGGTTGGCTACGAACCCCCCCGCGCCGTCGCCCCCCATGGCGTCGACGAGGACCGATGCTGCCAAAGCGGGGGGAGGGGGTCTAGTGCGGGGGCGCCACAGGCCGGGCGCGACAACGGCCGCGCCGCCCTTTCGAGCGGCGCGGCGCTGCGATTGCCGTCAAATCAGCCAGGTGTTCGGCCGCGGATAGGCCTGATCCTGCGAAACATAGACCAGACCGACGATGCAGCGGACGGCGAACCAGACCCCGACCGCGCCCCAGAGGAAGAGGAACAGCATCAGGAACGGGATCCCGATCAGCACCAGCGACAGCACCGCGCTGATCCCGATCAACAGGCCCAGCGACAGGAAGATCGCCAGCCCGATCCAGAAGGTTCGGATCTGGAAGTCGTAGTGGGTCCGCATCCGCGGTCCGGCCTTGTCGAGGTTGATGTAGGCCACCACCAATCCAACCAGGATGGTCAGGCCGTTCACCAGTCCGAGCAGGTAGAGGCCGTAGACCACTGCCGGCAGGACGCGGTCCTCGGTCGTCACAATGGTGGTTTCGGTTTGGCTCAATTCAGTCTCCCAAGCGAGGTATCTGAACGAGATGTGGCCCCGTTCCGCACGAATGCCAGCTTAATTCGCGTTCATGTCGCTTGGATGCAGCGAGACTACCGAATTCTTGGCCTCAGCCACGGCAGCACCGCGGCGCCCAGGACCACCACGAAGACCAGCCGTGCGGCCAGGGCGACGCCCAGCAGCCAGGCCCCGGCCACGCCGGCGGCCAGCAACACGGCGATGGCGCCGACCGCCATCAGGCCCATGATCCAGAGCACGGCTTCGGCGTTCGGCGAAGGGCGGCGGATCGGGCGGTCAGGCGCGGCCCGGGACAGCGCCGCCAGGAACGCCTCGAAGGTTTCGGCCTGGTCCTGCGGGCGCAGGGCCTCGCCATAGGTCAGGGCCGGGATGGTCAGGCGGCGGCGCTGGAACTGCAGCACCGCGCCGCGGCCGGCGCGGGTGACGCCCCGCAGTTCGGCCAACGGAAACCGACGCTCGCGCCCGGTGCGACGCTCGACGATGGCGGATTTCTCGATCGTCCAGACGGTTTCGCCCTGCAGCGGCGAGAGGCGCGCAGCGTAGCTGGCCATCAGCCCCGGACGACGGTGATCTCGACCCCGGCGGCGGCGGCGTGGGGCGCCAGCGCCTGCGGCTTTTCCACCCGCACGCGGGCGCGCATCACGCGCGGATCGGCGAGGCAGGCGCGGGCCAGGCGCTCGGCGAAATCCTCGACCAGCTGGATGTGGCCGGCGGCGGCGATGGCGCGCGCCGATTCCCCGATCGTCTCGTAGTTGACGGTGTCGGCCAGGCGGGTGGCGCCGGCGGTCGGCACGTCGAGCTCGACATCGACGATCAGCGGCTGGGAGGCGCCCTTCTCGTGGGCGTAGACGCCGATCTCGGCTTCGACCTTCAGGCCGGTGACGAACACCTTGGTCATGACCACGCGTCCCTGCGGCTCGGGGGACGGAGCCTCGGGCGAACTTTGCTGCAACGATGGAAGAACCAAGGGGGCTCCGTTCCGGGGAAGCGGCTCAGGCCAGGTGCTGGCCCGCGTCGACGGCGATCATCTGGCCCGTCACTGACCTTGCGTCAATGAGGTACCGCAGCGCATGGCCGATCTCGGCCGGATCGACCGGCTGCTTGAGCAAGGTGCCTGCGACTTCGTCATCGAAATCGCTGCCCTGCTGGTGGATCGAGGGCAGGGTGGGGCCAGGGCCGATGCCGTTGACGCGGATCCGCGGGGCCAGCTCCTGGGCCAGCATCTGGGTGGCGGCCCACAGCGCGCTCTTGGACAGCGAGTAGCTGAAGAACTCGGGGCCGGGCGCGAACACCCGCTGGTCGAGAATGTTGACGATCTGGCCCGTGCGATCGGCCGGCAGCCGGCGGGCGAAGGCCTGGGCCAGCACCAGGGGGCTGCGCAGGTTCGTCTCCAGGTGGGCGTCCCAGGAGGCGCGGTTCATGCTGGCGAAGGCGTCGTTCTCGAACACCGAGGCGCAGTTGACCAGCAGGGTGACGGGGCCGAGCTCGCTCTCGGCGGCGCCGACCAACGGGGCTGTCGCCCCCTCGTCGCGCAGGTCGCAGGGGTGGATGGAGGCCTTGCGGCCGCGGGCGCGGACGTCGGCCGCGGCGGCCTCGGCGTCGTCGTCGATGGTGCGGACGTGGATGGCGACATCGAAGCCCGCGTCGGCGGCGGCCTGGGTCAGGACCCGGCCGATCCTGCGCGAACCCCCGGTGATGAGGGCCGCGCCGCGCGCGGTGTCAGCCAACGAGCGCCCTTAGTCGAGCCGGCCGAACTCGAAGTAGTTCAGCCCGCCGATGACGACGATGAAGGCAAGGATGGTCAGGATCGCGGTCATAGGAAGCTCCGGCGTTATGGGACCGGCTTTAGAGCGGGCGGGGGGCGTTCGCAAGTGCAAGGGAACCGGAAGCCGCCTCAAGCCTTTGCTTTGGCGGGGCGTCGCCCTGCGGCTTCGCCCGACGGCAGGAGCATCTAGATGATTAAAGACCAGGAGTCCTTCGAGGCGGCCCTTCAGCGGGTGGCGGACCTTCTGGAACACCCCCCGGCGCACGGCAGCCGGGAGGACCATGAGTTCCTTCAGCTGCTGCACGACATCGAGGTCTTTCATCCGACGGCGCTGACCGCGCCGCCGGATTCGAACTTCGCCCAGCTGGGCCGCGACGCGAAGGCGCTGATGTCGCGGGCCAACGACTTCCAGGCCAAGCGCGAGGCGCGCGAGAAGCAGGAGAAGTGGATGACCTTCCCCGAGGACGGGGAGGGCATCGGCCCGACGACCGGGGTTTAGCGCCTTTAGAACTTGCGCACGTAGGCCACGGCCCAGGCGTCGGTGGGGGCGTTGTCGCCGAACTCGTGGCGGGTGTAGTCGATCCGCACCCCGTTGGCGCCGGCGAAGAAATACTGCGCGCCGACGCCGAAGCTGAAGGCGTCCTCGGTGCGGTCTACGTCCATGGATTGGCCGAGGTAGCTGGCCTTGGTGTTGAGCTTGGCGTAGCCGAAGCCCAGCCGGGCGAAGACCTCGGCGTTCTCGGTGATCGGCAGGAAGCCCACCGCATAGAGTCCGGCCTGGTGCTTGAGTTCCTCGCTCCAGGCGTAGCCGAGGACGGGCATGTCGACCTGATCGTCATCGACGCCGAAGGCAAGCTCGCCTTCAATCCCGAGATGCGGAGCCACGCGGGCGCCGAAGCGGCCCTGGACGGCGCCCAGACTCGTGTCGAGCTGCCTGGTTTCGAACTGCGCGTAGCCGAGCGAGCCGTAGAGATCTGCGGCCTGAGTCGAACCGGCGATGGCGAATGCGGCGGCGAGCAGCGGCAGCTGAGCAAGTTTCATGGGTGCCCCCTAATGGCGAAATCTAGTTTTGTCGCACCTTGTGCGGGTGTCGTTGGGGCGGAACGATGTCCGTCGTCTTGCTCAATCGCCTCCGTGCGGGCCAAGCTCGTGAAAACGCCGGAGGAAACACTATGCCGCTATCGCCCATCGCGCCGGGCGACCTGACCAAGGTCGCCGTGGGGATCGATCGTCCGGAGGACGTGGTGGTCGGCCCGGACGGGCGGGTCTTCGCCTCCGACCACCAGTGCGCGGTGGCCGAGATCTTTCCCGACGGCTCGTTCCAGCGGATGGGCCCGCAGGGCGGGGCGCCGAACGGGATCAACATGGACCGCCAGGGCCGGGTGCTGATCGCCAATTTCGGCATCTATGACCGCCAGGACGGGCCGCTGCAGCGGTTCGATCCGGCGACGGGAGCGCACGAGACGCTGCTGACGGAAGTCGGCGGGCGACGGCTGACCAGCGCCAACTATCCGGTGATCGATCGCGCCGGGAACATCTGGTGCGCCAACTCCACCCATGCCGAGACCTGGCCGCAGGCGCTGGACGGGCGCACCGACGGCTTCATCTTCGTGCTGCGGCCGGACGGCTCGAGCGAGGTGGTGGCCGAGGGGCTGAAGTTCCCGAACGGCATGGCCCTGTCGGCGGACGAGCAGTACCTGTTCTGCGCCCAGACCAGCGGCGCGGACGTGCTGCGCTTTGCGGTCCACGCGGGCGGCAAGCTGGGGGCCGGTGGCCGCTACGGCCCGGTGCTGGGCAAGCTGCAGGCCCCGGGGCCCGGGGTCGACCACAACGATCTCGGCTACACCGACGGGATCGGCCTGGACGCCGAGGGCAATCTCTGGGTCTGTCTGCCGGCCGCCAACAAGGTGGTGGCGATCACCCCGGCGCTGGAGGTGACGACGGTGATTCACGACCCGTCGGGCGAAGTGGTGAACCATCCGACCAACATCACCTGGGGCGGCCCGGACCTGAAGGACCTTTACATCGGCTCGATCCGGGCCGGTTATGTCCTGAAGGGCCGCAGCCCGGTTGCGGGACAGCCTCACGTGCACCAATTGGAAGGGCGGGTTTCGGCCTGAATCCCTCGGGGTTTGAAGGTTGCCTCTTCCACAGTGATCAATGATCACTAAAATGCTTGTTTGAAGCCGTCGGGGGATCTCGTCGGCGCGCCAATAATCCAACGAACGCCTCCGGGAGGACGTCATGCGCGAGTACCTGCAGTTCTATATCGACGGTCAGTGGGTCGATCCGGTCGAGCCCAAGACGCTCGACGTCATCAACCCGGCGACCGAGAAGGTCGCGGGCAAGATTTCGCTCGGCGCCGCCGCCGACGTGGACAAGGCCGTGATGGCCGCGCGCAAGGCGTTCGCCACCTGGTCGCAGACCACCCGCGAAGAGCGCCTCGACGTCCTGAACCGCATCCTGGCCGAGTACCAGAAGCGCTTCGGCGACCTGGCGACCGCGGTCACCGAGGAAATGGGCGCCCCGGCGAGCCTCGCCCAGCGCGCGCAGGTTCCGATCGGCATGGGCCACCTGGGCACCGCCGCCGCCGTGCTGAAAGACTTCAAGTTCAGCGAAGACCGCGGCCCGACGATGATCGTCAAGGAGCCGATCGGCGTCTGCGGCTTCATCACCCCGTGGAACTGGCCGCTGAACCAGATCGTCTGCAAGGTGGCCCCGGCCATCGCCACCGGCTGCACCATGGTGCTGAAGCCGTCGGAAGTCGCACCGTTCACCGGCCACATCTTCGCTGAGATCATGCATGCCGCCGGCGTGCCGGCCGGCGTGTTCAACATGGTGCAGGGTGACGGCCTCGGCGTCGGCGTGCCGCTGTCGAGCCACCCGGAAGTGGACCTGATCTCGTTCACCGGTTCGACCCGCGCCGGCATCGAGGTGGCCAAGAACGCCGCCCCGACCGTCAAGCGCGTGGCCCAGGAACTGGGCGGCAAGAGCCCGAACATCGTCCTCGACGACGACGCCTTCGCCAAGGGCGTGGGCCGCGGCGTGGCCACGGTGATGAACAACTCCGGCCAGTCCTGCAACGCCCCGACCCGCATGCTGGTCCCGGCCGCGCGCATGGATGAAGCGATCGCCGTCGCCAAGGAAGCGGCCGCCCAGGTCACCGTCGGCGACCCGAACGGCAACAGCCAGCTCGGCCCGGTGGTCTCCGAGGTCCAGTTCAACAAGATCCAGAAGCTGATCCAGGCCGGCATCGACGAGGGCGCGACCCTGGTCGCCGGCGGCGTCGGCCGTCCGGACGGGCTGGACACCGGCTACTATGTGAAGCCGACCGTCTTCGCCAACGTCACTCCGGACATGACGATCTCGAAGGAAGAAATCTTCGGCCCGGTGCTGTCGATCCTCGGCTATGAGAACGTCGATCAGGCCATCCAGATCGGCAACGACACCGAGTACGGTCTGGCCGCCTACGTCCAGGCCGCCGACCTCGCCAAGGCTCGCGAAGTGGCGTCCAAGCTGCGCGCCGGCCAAGTGTCGATCAACGGCGGCGGCGGCGACCTGACCGCGCCGTTCGGCGGTTACAAGATGAGCGGCAACGGGCGCGAGTGGGGCGACTACGGCTTCAACGAGTTCCTGGAAGTGAAGGCGGTCCTCGGCTACGCGCCGAAGGAAGCCGCCGAGTAAGGACGACGACGCCCCTTCCTGCGGGAAGGGACCATCCTTGAGCGCGGGCCGGCGAGACATCTTGCCGGCCCGTTTTCATAAGACATTTCAACGGCCCCCGCGTGAGAAGGCCGTGCGCCCAGCGCAGCCATTAGGAAGAACCGGATGCTCGACCCCCATTTCAAAGCGATGATCGACGCGGCCGCCGCGCAGGCGGCGAACGCTCCGCCGATGGACGCCATTCCGCCCGCCATGATCCGCATGGGCTACCAGATGCAGCGCAAGGCGACCGACCAGACCCCGCCGCAGGACGTGACGGCCAAGGACCTGCAGGTCGGCGGCGGGGCCGGCCCGATCCCGGCGCGGCTGTACACCCCGGCCGGCGCCCAGACCCCGAGCGGCGGCCTGGTCTATTTTCACGGCGGCGGCTTCACCATCGGCGACCTGGAGACCCATGACGGCCATTGTCGGCGGCTGGCCTCGCTGGCCGGCGTGCGGGTGCTGGCGGTCGATTACCGGCTGGCGCCGGAGCATCCGTTCCCGGCCGGCCACGACGATGCGCTTGCCGCGACCAAGTGGGCGTTCGACCACGCCGCCGAGCTGGGCATGGACCCCAGGCGCATCGCGGTGGGCGGCGACTCGGCCGGCGGCAACCTGGCGGCCTCGGTCTCCCTCGACCTGAAGAACGACCCGGCCCGCAAGATCGCCTTCCAGCTGCTGCTCTATCCGGGCATCTGGCCGGAGGTGGAGACCGCCTCGCGCAAGGAACTCGACGGACCGATCCTGACCAAGGCGGCGCTGGCCTGGTTCGACAAGTCGCTGGCCGCGGTCGGCCATGCGCAATCGGGCCGCGCTTTCCTGGGCGGCGCCAAGCTGAGCGGCGACCTGCCGCCGGCCCTGGTGGTGACGGCCGGTTTCGACCCGTTGAAGGACGAGGGCCGCGACTATGCCCGCCGCCTGACCGAGGCCGGGGTTTCGGCCGCGCACGTCGAGTATCCGGGGCTGATCCACGACTTCTACGTCATGCCCGACGTCTCGCCGGCGGTGCACGAGGCGGTGAAGGAAACCGCCGCGGCGCTGAAGGCGGCGGTGGGGTAGCGGCGCTCGACTGAGCCGGGGCGGCGCTTTTCTGGAGCGGCGGTGGTGAGGCGGCCCGGCCCGGGCCCCCTCACCCTAACCCTCTCCCCCAATGGGGGCGAGGGGACGCGCCCGTACTTTTCCTCTCCCCGCTTGAGGGGAGAGGGTGGGGTGAGGGGAGGCGGCGCGGAGCGGCGCTCTGCTGACTTAGAAGGCCCCCTCAGTCAGCTTCGCTGACAGCTCCCCCAGCGGGGGAGCAACTAGAGGTCCAGCAGCACGGTGCGGATCGCGCCGGTGAGCTGGGCGAGTTCGGCGTCGGTGGTGACGTAGGGCGGGGTCAGGTAGACGACCTTGCCCATCGGGCGGATCCAGCAGCCGTGCTCGGCGAAGGCCATGCAGAGCGGGCCGCTTTCGACGTGGCGGTCGAATTCGACGACGCCGATGGCCCCGTAGGTGCGCACGTCGACGACGCCGGGGGCGGCGCGGCAAGGCTCCAGCCCGGAGGCCAGGGCGGCGTTGATGCGGGCGACGTCGGCCTTCCACTGGCCGGTCTCGAAGAGGTCGAGGCTGGCGTTGGCGGCGGCGCAGGCCAGCGGGTTGGCCATGTAGGTCGGGCCGTGCATCAGCGCCGCGCCGGCGTCGTCCGACCAGAACGCCTCGAACACCTTGCTGCGGGCGATGGCGGCCGAGAGCGGCAGGGTGCCGCCGGTCAGGGCCTTGGAGAGGGTGACGATGTCGGGCGTCACGCCCGAGCCGGCACAGGCGAACAGGTCGCCGGTGCGGCCGAAGCCGACGAAGATCTCGTCGAAGACCAGCAGCAGGTCGTGCTTGTCGGCCAACCGGCGCAGGGTGCGCAGCACCTCGTCGGAATGGAACAGCATGCCGCCGGCGCCCTGGATGCGCGGCTCGACGATGATCGCGGCGATCTCGCCGGCCTTCTCGCCCATCAGGGCGTCGAGGGCGGCTTCCGAGGCCGGATCGACCGGCAGGGCGGTGACGATCTGCGACGGCATCACCCCGGAGAACAGGCTGTGCATGCCTTCTTCGGGATCGCAGATGGTCATCGTCGCCAGGGTGTCGCCGTGATAGCCGCCCTGGAACGACAGGAACCGGGTGCGGCCGGCGACGCCGCGATTGATCCAGTACTGCAGCGCCATCTTCATGGCGATCTCGACCGAGACCGAGCCGCTTTCGGCGAAGAACACGTGGTTCAGGTCGCCGGGCAGCAGGGCCGCGAGCCGCGAGGCCAGGCGATAGGCCGGTTCGTGCGCCAGGCCGCCGAACATCACGTGCGGGGCGCGCTCCAGCTGCGCGGTCACCGCCGCGCGGATGTGCGGGTGATTGTAGCCGTGGCAGGCGGTCCACCAGGAGGCGATGCCGTCGACCAGCTCGCGGCCGTCCTCCAGGATGATCCGGGCGCCTTCGGTTCGGGCCACCGCCAGCGGCGCGGGCGCGGTCTTCATCTGACAATAGGGGCGCCAGACGTTGCGGGCGCCTTGGGTAAGCCAGTCCGGTGTCGGGAAAGTCATGAGCGGTGGCTTTAACCGAACGCCGGCCTCGTGCATACCGCGCGCCGTGATGGACAGCCTGACCGCCTTCGCCCAGTCCAAGCTCGACGCGCTCGAGGCGCGCAGCTTGAAGCGCACCCTGGTCCCGACCCGCCGGATGGATGGGTTGTGGGTCGAACGGGATGGACGGCGGCTGCTGTCGTTCTCGTGCAACGACTATTTGAACCTGTCGCACCATCCGGCCGTGAAGGCCGCGGCGCTGGCGGCGGTGGAGGCGCACGGGGTCGGATCGGGCGCTTCGCGGCTGGTGACCGGCGACAACCCGATCTTCAGCGAGCTTGAGGCGAGGCTGGCGACGCTGAAGGGCGCTGAGGCCGCCTGCGTGTTCGGCTCCGGCTACCTGGCCAATTCGGGGATCATCCCGACGGTGGTCGGCGAGGGCGACCTGATCCTGATCGACGACCTGGCCCACGCCTGCATCTGGTCGGGATCGCAGCTGTCGCGGGCGAAGATCGTGCCCTTCGCCCACAACGACGTCGCCGATCTGGCCGCCAAGCTGGCCGCCTATCGCGGCGAGGCCGGCCGCGCGCTGATCGCCACCGACGGGGTGTTCTCGATGGACGGCGACGTCGCGCCGTTGGACGAGATCAGCGCCCTGGCCCAGGCGCACGACGCCTGGCTGCTGGTCGACGATGCGCACGGGCTGGGCGTGGTCGGCGAGGGGCGCGGGACGGCGGCGATGTTCCCGAGCGCCAAGGTCGACCTGGCCATGGGGACCTTCTCCAAGGCGCTGGGCGGCTATGGCGCCTATGTCTGCGCCAGCGCCCCGGTGATCGACTTCATCAAGACCCGCACGCGCACGGTGGTCTACACGACCGGCCTGCCGCCGGCGAACGCGGCCGCGGCGCTGGCGGCGCTGGACGTGATCGCGGCCGAGCCGCAGCGGGTGGCCGCGGTGCTGGCCAAGGCGCGGCGCTTCACGCGGGCGCTGAACCTGCCGCAGGCGACCAGCGCGGTGGTGCCGATCGTGCTGGGCGAGGCCGACAAGACCCTGGCCGCCGCCAAGGCGCTGGAGGCGCAGGGCTTCCTGGTGGTGGCGATCCGCCCGCCGACCGTGCCGGCCGGTACGGCGCGGCTGCGGGTGGCGTTCACCGCCGGACATCCGGACGAAGAGATCGATCGCTTGGCGGCCGCGGTGCGTCCGCTGATGGAGGCCTGATGCGCCAACTGTTCGTCACCGGCGCCCATACCGACGTCGGCAAGACCTATGTCGCCTGCGCCATGCTGCGCGCGGCCCGGGCCAATGGGCTCAGCGTCGCGGCGTTGAAGCCGGCGGTCAGCGGCATCGATCCCGCGGACTGGAGCGACAGCGATCCGGGCCGGCTGCTGGCGGCGATGGGGCGGCCGCTGACCCTGGCCGAACTGGACGCCATCGCGCCGCTGCGCTTCGCAGCTCCGCTGTCGCCGCCGATGGCCGCGCGGCTGGAGGGCGTGGATCTGCGGATCTCGACCCTGACCGACTTCTGCCGGGCCGGGCTGGCGGCCAGCGCCGCCGACCTGGTGCTGGTCGAGGGCGCCGGCGGGGTGATGTCGCCGATGGCCGAGGACGGCACGGGCCTGGACCTGATGGCGGCGCTGGGCCTCCCCAGCGTGGTGGTCGGCGGATCCTATCTCGGCGCGATCAGCCATACCCTGACGGCGATCGAGACCCTGCGCGCGCGCGGCCTGCCGATCGCCGCGGTTGTGGTCAGCCAAAGCGGCGAGCCGGACGCGCCGGACTTCGCCCAGACGGTGGACAGCGTGGCCGCCTTCGCCGGTGACGCGCGGATCATCGCCGCGGCGCGTGGTGCGAGCGACTGGGCGGACGAGCTGGTCTAGGGGCCCTCAGTTTCCTCTCCCCGCTTGAGGGGAGAGGGTAGGGTGAGGGGTTGCGACGCGGAGCGGCGCTCTGTGGCGGTGGTGGGGCGGATCGGTCGTGGCCCCCTCACCCTAACCCTCTCCCCCGGGGGGGCGAGGGAACGCGTCGGCGCGGCGGCTAGTCCTTGGCCTCGTTGCGCTGGCGCTGGGCGAGGGCCAGCACGCCCATGCCGACCGCGGCCGAGAGGATCGAGCCGGCGATGACGCCCATGCGCACCTCGGTCTGGGCCAGGGTGTCGTTGGGATCGAAGGCCAGGCCGCCGATGAACAGGCTCATCGTGAAGCCGACCCCGCAGAGCAGCGAGACGCCATAGAGCTCCAGCCACTTGGCCCCGGTCGGGCGGCGGGCGAGCTTCAGCCCGATCACCGCGGCCGAGAAGCCGAAGACGCCGATCTGCTTGCCGACGAACAGGCCCATGGCGATGCCGAGCGGCACCGGATTGGCCAGGGTCGAGAGCGACAGCCCCTGGAACGAGAAGCCGGCCGCGGCGAAGGCGAACAGCGGCAGGATCAGGTAGGCGACGTAAGGGTGCAGGCTCTCCATGAAGTGCTTCAGCGGCCCTTCATGGCCCGGCTTGCGCGGGTCGATCGGCACGGTCATGGCGGCGGCGACGCCGGCCAGCGAGGTGTTGACCCCGCTCTTCAGGCAGAAGGCCCAGGCGAGCGCGAAGCAGGCCGCGTAGAACAGGTAAGGAGCGGACTTCCACTTCGACATCAGCGCCATCAGCGCGATGGACGCGGCCGCCCCGCCGAGGGCGTACATGTTGACGTCGGAGGTGAAGAGGATGGCGATCAACGCCACGGCGCCCAGGTCGTCGGCGATGGCCAGGGTCAGCAGGAAGATGCGCAGCGACGAGGGCAGGCGCGGTCCGGCGACGGCCAGGGCGGCGAGCGCGAAGGCGATGTCGGTGGCGGTCGGCGTCGGCCAGCCCTGCGGGGCGCCGCCCTGGCCGTGGTTGAGCATCAGATAGACCCCGGCCGGGGCGACCATGCCGCCGAGCGCGGCCAGCACCGGCAAGGCCAGGCGGCGCGGATTGGACAGTTCGCCGCGCAGGATCTCGTGTTTGATCTCGAGCCCGACGACGAAGAAGAAGATCGCCATCAAGCCTTCCTTGATCCACCGGTAGACCGGCTTGGCCTCGTGGAAGGCCCCGATCTGGATGGTGATCTCGTGCTTGATGAAGGCGAAGTAGTGATCGGCCCAGGGTGAGTTGGCGAGCGCCACGGCCAGCAGCGCCGCGGTGGTCAGGATCACCCCCGACGCGGTCTCAGTCTTCAGGAAGTCCAGGGTCAGTCTTCTCGCCATGGCTCCGGTTAGCATGGCGGCGCCGGACGAAATACCGCAATCGGTCGTTGCTGGCGCCGATGTGATCGCGCATCTGATGGTCATGCCCGTTTCGCCCGCCTATCGCCCCGACCCCCATGTCCAGGACCTCGGCCCGGCGTTCTTCGATCCGGTGGCGGCGGCCGATTTCCCGATGACTTTCCTGCGCTTCCGCAATGACCGGGCCGCGGCCAGCGTGGGGCTGGACGGCCTGAACGATGACGAGTGGGTGGCGCATTTCGGCCGGTTCGAGCCGCTGCCGGGGCAGCTGAGCTCGCCGCTGGCCATGCGCTATCACGGCCACCAGTTCCGCGTTTACAACCCCGACCTCGGCGACGGCCGCGGCTTCACCTTCGCCCAGATGCGCGAGGTCGGGACCGGGCGGCTGCTGGAGCTGGGGACCAAGGGCTCGGGGACGACGCCATGGTCGCGGGCCGGCGACGGGCGGCTGACCCTGAAGGGCGGGGTGCGCGAGGTGCTGGCCACGGCGATGCTGGAGGCGCTGGGCGTGCCGACCTCGCGCTCGTTCTCGCTGATCGAGACCGGCGAACAGCTGACGCGCGGCGACGAGCCGAGCCCGACGCGGTCGTCGGTGCTGGTGCGGCTCTCGCACAGCCACATCCGCTTTGGGACCTTTCAGCGCCAGGCCTATCTGCAGGACGCCGGCGCCATCGGCCGGCTGACCGAGCACGTGGTCGCGCTCTACTATCCGGAGCTCTCCGAGGCCGCGGACAAGGGCGCGGCGCTGCTGGAGGCCGTGACCGGGCGCGCGGCGCGCCTCACCGCGCGCTGGATGGCCGCCGGGTTCGTGCATGGGGTGCTGAACACCGACAACATGAACATCACCGGCGAGAGCTTCGACTACGGCCCCTACCGGTTCCTGCCGCACAACGACCCGAACTTCACGGCCGCCTATTTCGACACCGCCGGGCTCTACAGTTTCGGCCGCCAGCCCGAGACGGTGTTCTGGAACCTGCAGCAGCTGGCCGGATGCCTGGCGCAGGTCAGTCCCGACGCGCCGCTGATCGCGGCCCTGAACGACTTTGGGCCGCGCTATCGGCATGAACTGGCCGGGGCGCTGCTGAACCGGCTGGGGCTGCAGCGCGGCGAGGAGGCCAAGGAGATGGCCTTCGCCAACGCCACGTTCAAGGCGATCGCCCAGGGCGGCGAGCGCCTGCGCTGGGAGCCGTTCTTCTTCGACTGGTTCTGCGGCGACGAGGCCCGGGCTCTGGCCAGCGTGCGCGGCGACATCTACGGCGGCGAGGACTTCGCCGAGTTCCGCGACCTGTTGAAAGGCTTTGCGCCGGAGCGGCCCGAGCGGCTGGCCGACCCTTATTTCGCAGGGCCTGAGCCGCAGGAGCTGTTGATCGACGAGATCGAGGCGATCTGGGCGGACATCGCCGAGCGCGACGACTGGAGCGCGTTCCGCGCCAAGCTGGTCGCGATCGAGGCAGCGCGGGTCGCCTGGGCGCTGAGCTAGGCGTCGGCCTAAACGCAACGTCGATCCGCGCATTGAAAACTCTCCTCTCCCCGCTTGAGGGGAGAGGTCGGGTGAGGGGAGGCGACGCGGAGCGGCGCTCTGCTGCGTGGGCGGTGATGGGCCGATGGGCCGTGGCCCCCTCACCCTAGCCCTCTCCCCGAGGGGAGAGGGTGCTAGGCAGGCTTCCTCGACGCGGCCTGGGACAGCACCACGCCGAAGAGGGCTATGGCGCCGCCCAGCGCCTGCAGCGGGCCGAGGGCTTCGGAGAACAGCAGCCAGCCGAGGAGGGCGGCGACCACCGGCTGGATCAGCACCACCACCGAGGCGGTGGCCGCCGGCAGCCGGCCGAGCGCCCAGGCGATCGAGCCCTGGCCGGCGACGTGCATGACCCCCAGGCCGACGACCGCACCCCAGCCGCCGAGCGTCAGCGGCAGGACGTTCTCGCCCATGGCCAGCGCGGCGACCAACAGCAGCGGGGCGCTGGCGGCGCTGGACCAGAACATCACCCGCGCGGCCCCGACGCTGCGGCGGGCGGCGCTGATGGCCAGGAAATAGAGCGCGTACCAGAGCGCCGTGGTCAGGGCCAAGGTGTCGCCCAGCGGCGGATTGGAGCCGGGCGCGTGGGCCCCGCGCCCGGCCGCCATCAGCCAGGCGCCGGCGACCGCCAGGGCCACTGCGGCGACGAACAGCTTGGCCGGCCGCTGCTTGAGGAAGATCCAGGCCGCGGCGGTGACCACCACCGGCGTCAGGTTGGTCAGCACCGTGGCGTTGGCCACCGAGGTGAAGTGGATGCTGTAGTGCCAGAAGCCGAGGTCGCAGGCGAAGGCCAGGCCCGCCAGCAGGGCGAAACGGTTGGGGCGCCCGACCCCGCCGTCGGTGCGCAGCGCCATCAGGCCGAGCAGCGGCATGGCGAAGGCCACGCGCCAGAAGCCGACCGCAGCCGGGCCGGCGTCGGCCAGCCGCACCAGGATCGGCGCCAGGCCGATGATCGCCGCGCCGGCGACCAGCACGCCCAGCGCCTGGGCCTGTCCGCGGTCGCGCGAGGCCGTCATCTCAGTCAAAACCCATCTCCGCTCGCAATTCGCCGGGACTTACGCCGCGGGCGCGCAGGTCGCGCAACGTCTCGGCGTGGTCGCGCTTGGCGAAGCGCTTTCCATCGGGTCCGGTCAACAGGCGATGATGGCGATAGATGGGCGCCGGCAGGTCGAGCAGGGCCTGCAGCAGCCGCTGGACGTGGGCGGCCTCGAACAGGTCCTGTCCGCGGATCACGTGGGTGACGCCCTGCAGCGCATCGTCGACCACCACGGCCAGATGGTAGGCGACCCCGACGTCCTTGCGCGCCAGCACGACGTCGCCGCCCGCTAGCGCCGGATCGATGGCGATAGTCCCATGCTCGCCGCCCGGGCCTTGGCCCTCTTCGGTGAAGCTCAGCGGCCGGCCGGCCAGGGCCTGCTCGGCGGCGTCTAGCGAGAGCCGCCAGGCGAAGGGGCTGCCGGCGGCCAGGCGCTCAGTCTCCTCCGCCAGCGGCAGCGGCCCGCCGCGGAACAATTCAGCCCGACCATGCGGGGCGCTGGCGGCGGCCTGCGCCAGCTCCTTGCGGGTGCGGAAGCAGCGATAGGTCAGGTGGTCGGCGGTGAGCGCGGCGAGGGCGGCCTGATAGTCGTCGAGGTGCTCGGACTGGCGGCGGACCGGGGTCTCCCAGGCGATCCCGAGCCAGTCGAGATCCTCATAGATGGCGTCCTCGAACTCGCGCCGGCTGCGGGTGACGTCGATGTCCTCGATACGCAGGATGAAGCGCCCGCCCGCGGCGCGCGCGGCCTCGAACGCGGTCAGGGCCGAAAAGGCGTGGCCGCGATGCAGGTAGCCGGTCGGCGAAGGGGCGAAGCGGGTGACGAACACCCGGCCAGCTTTAGCCCTGGTGGGCCTTGCCGAAAATGCCCATGTGCTCGAACACGCCGCGCAGGAAGGCGTCGTCGCCGCCCAGCGACTCCTTCAGGTGGTCGAACTGCCTGAAGGAGAACATCTCGGCCAGGCCGTGGGCGGCGCTCCAGGCGGCGGTGGTGGCCAGTTCAAGTTCCTGTTCGTCCATCGGACCGGCGCCGGCCTCGATCAGGGTGTCGCGCACCTGGCAGTAGGCGCTGTCGTTCTGCGCATGGACGTGCTCGGGCAGGCTGTCCTTGTCGCGCGAGCAGTCGTACATCACCCGATAGAGGGCGGGGTTGTCGCGGGCGAACCGGACATAGGCGACGCCCAGCGAGGTGAGCTTGTCGCGCACCGAGGTCTGGCTGGCCCGGGCCTGCGTCATCTGATCGTTGAGCAGGTCCCACCCCTCGTGGGCGACGGCCTCGAGCAGGTCGCTCTTGTCCTTGAAGTGGTGGTAGGGCGCGGCCGGGCTGACCCCGGCTTCACGCGCCACGGCCCGCAGCGACAGGGCGGTCGGACCCTCGGTCTCCAGCAGTCGCTGGGCAGCGTCGATCAGCGCGCGGCGCAGGTCGCCATGGTGGTAGGGGCGATTGTCGGCGGCTGCAGCTTCTCTCATGGCGGTCACTCTAAAACTGAATCTGGACGCCGTAAAGATCATCTTGACGGCGTTCAGATCGCTGTTATCTTAGCGGTGTTCAAATTACTAAACCCTCGCTCCCCCGAGGGTTCCAACTTGGAAGGTGTGTGTGATGTCTCTCGCTCGTTTCCATCGCTTCGAACGTCTCTTCGACCGCATCGCGCCGGTCGTGCTGATCGCCCTGAGCGTCAGCCTTGCGGGCGCTACGCTCGCTGTCGGCGCGTAACGGCCGATCTTCCAGTCTGTGTCGAAAGGGGGCCGGTTCTTCCGGCCCCCTTTTTGTTGCGCGATCCTCTGGGGGCAGGGCCTTATCCAGTCTCGGGGAGGGGCGGATGTCTCACGATCTGTTCGGCGCGCTGGCGCCCGATCGCCGCGAGGCGGCTGGCGCGGCGTTGCGCCAGGTGGCCGGCCGCCGATCGATCTCCAGCCTCTCGCCGGTCTCGGGCGGCGCGTCCGGCGCGGCGATCTTCCGCGCCGAGATCGCGGGAGGGAGCTACCTGCTGCGGGTGGAGGGCGCCGAGCTTCCGGGCTTGCCGCGCAATCCGCATCGGCACGCGTGCGCGCGGCTGGCCGCCGACGCCGGGATTGCTCCGGCCATCCGCCATCTCGACGAGGCGTCGGGCGTCATGGTGACCGACTTCGTCGAGGCGCAGCCGTTGGAGAGCTATCCAGGGGGCGAGCTGGCGCTGGCGCGGGCGCTGGGCGAGCTCGTCCAGCAGGTCCAGGCCGGCCCGGCGTTCCCGCCGCTGATCGACTATCAGGAGCTGATGGAGCGACGGCTGGCAGGGCTCGTCGCCTCCGGGCGGTTCATGGCTGGGGCCCTCGATCCCCATTGCGAGCGTCTCGCGGCGATCCGGCTGGCGCGGCGGGAAGATCCGCCGCCGCCGGCGCCGAGCCATAACGACCCCAATCGTGGGAACATCCTGTTCGACGGCCAGAGGCTCTGGCTGATCGACTGGGAGTCGGCCTATCGCAACGATCCCTTCGTGGATGTCGCGATCGTGCTCGACAGCCTGGCGAGCGGCCCCGCGTTCGAGGCCGGCCTGCTGGAGGCCTGGCTCGGCCGGGCCCCGAACGCGGCCGATCGGCGGCGTCTCGCACTCGCCCGCTCGCTCGCACGCCTCTACATGGCCTGCTTCCTGCTCGACATCGGACCGCCGGCGGCTGCGGCCTCCGCCGTCGACGCGCCGGACCCGGCCGACGTGCGGCGGGCGATCATCGCCGGCCGGCTGGCTCGCGGCACGCCCGAGACGGCGCAGGCCCTGGGGCGGATCTATCTGAGCGGCTTCCTGACCGGCGAGCCGCTGCCGGGTCTGGCCGCGGCCGTCGCGGCCGCCATGGGGGCGCCGAAGGTCGGCTGAGCCGGGCGCATGCGGTTCCATGCATTTCTGAATAGCTTACATTGTAAAATGTATCTGTACATCGTTCAGATGTGGACTTATCTAAACATCGTCCAGATGGGCCCGGGCCGGCGCCGCCGCCCCGGATCAACCAAGGGAGTGCAGATCATGACCATCCTCAGCCAACTCGGCCGCATCTTCGACGCCAGCGTCAGCGTCGTCTTCGTCGCCCTCAGCCTGGGCCTGGCCGGCGCCACCGCCGTCATCGGCGCCTGATGCTTGGGCAGCGCGCCCCGTCCGCCCGGACCTGCGCCTCCGGACGGGGCCGCCGAGCTTCATTTCATGGAGCTGTCTCAAAAACCGGCCTATAATTCCCTGGCTACGGGAATTCCCCCAACGGGCGATTCGCCGAGCGCTCGGATCGCGAAAGGGGGCCTGTCTTCAGTCTCTACGCGTACGACATAGGGGGGACCGCCCCCGCCCGGAGGGCCGACCATGCAGGTGCTTAACCACCCGCCGTCCGGCTGGCCCTGCCTCGTGCTGAACGCGGACTTCCGTCCCCTCAGCTACTATCCGCTGTCCCTCTGGCCGTGGCAGGAGGTGATCAAGGCGGTGTTCCTCGATCGCGTTGACGTCGTCTCGACCTACGATCAGGAAGTCCACTCTCCATCCTTCGCGATGAAGCTGCCCAGCGTGGTGTCGCTCAAGCACTATGTGCCGCAGGACCGGCCGCCGGCCTTCACCCGCTTCAACCTGTTCCTGCGCGACGCCTTCAGCTGCCAGTACTGCACGGCCGGCGAGGACCTGACCTTCGACCACGTGGTGCCGCGCTCGCGCGGCGGGCGCACGACCTGGGAAAACATCGTCACGGCCTGCGCGCGCTGCAACCTGGCGAAGGGCGGGCGCACCCCGCACGAGGCGCACATGCACCCGTTCAACGCCCCGCGCCGCCCGAGCGCCCACGAGCTGCAGGAGCGCGGCCGCAGGTTCCCGCCGCATCACCTGCACAAGAGCTGGCTCGACTACCTCTACTGGGACATCGAGCTGGAGGCTTAGGGCGCGGCGCGCCGTGTCCTAGTGCGAGGCGGCGACGACGAGCGGCGACCCGCCGCCGCTCAGCTTGGCGACCAGCAGAGTGTTGTGGCTGCGGACCATGCCCGGGATCGTGAACAGGTCGACGAGAAGCCAGATCCCCAGCGGGATCAGGAACAGAAGGCCGAGCCCCAGGGCGAACAGCAGCGACCAGCCGAGGATCGTGAGGGCCAGCATCGCGACGCCGCTTCCCGTGCGCCCCAGATAGAAACGGTGGGCGCCGAGGCCGCCGAGGAAGAGCCACAGCAGATACGCCACGCCCGCCGATTTCTTGCTGCTTTCAAAGGCCATCAACGCCTGTGTGTCGGCGCTGATGCCTGAACTGGCCGGCTTGTCGTTCATCGTGCTCCCCCAAGCTACGCTGTATTGGGGAGCACCCTGCCCGATGCCCGCGATGATTGCAAAGGGCCTCAGATCAGCATCGAGTTCGGCGGCAGGCCGAGCAGGCTGCGGCCGTGCAGTTCGTTGGCGGTGTCGACGTCGAAGACGACGTGGCTCGACAGCACGTTGAGGTCGCGCACCGAACGCTGGAACGGCTGGTCGAGCATCTGGGCGCTGGAGCCGGCGGATTCGCCGAGCAGCGCCACCGCCTCGCGGCAGATCGAGACGGCGTAGGCGATCAGGGCGCGGGTGCGCACCCGCTCGGCCACCTGTTCGTCGCCCTGCAGCGCGCCGGCCGCGAGGTTGTCGCGCCCGGCCTGGCGGATGATCCCCTCGGCGGCGTCGACCATGGCGCTGGCCCGGCCGAGCCGCATCTGGGCGGCGGGCTTGTCGCCCTGGCTGGAAAGGCCGCCCATCCGCACGTGGCCGGCCAGCCGCTCGCGATAGGCGGCGAGCGCGCAGCGCGCCGCCCCGATCGCCGAGATCGCTGCGGTCATCGACAGGAACGGCAGCATCGGCATGCTGTAGATCGGGTTCGCATAGCCGCGCGAACCGGGACCGCGGCCGGCGGCGATCAGGTCGAACCGCGCGGTCCGCGCCTCCGGGATAAACAGGTCCTGGACGACGATGTCGTTGCTGCCGGTGCCGACCATGCCGGCCACCCGCCAAGTGTCGAGCACGCGGGCGTCCGCCGCCGGCAGCAGGCAGCTCAGCAGCCGCGGCGGCCCCTCGTCATCGGCCAGCAGCGCGCTGCCGACGATCCAGTCGGCGTGCATCACGCCGGTGCCCCACTTCCAATGCGCGGTGATCTTGTAGCCGCCCGGCGCGCGCACCGCCTTGCCGGGCGGGGCGCTGACCACCGGGGCGACGACATAGGGATAGTCGCCGCCGAACAGCGCCTGCTGGGTCTCCTGCGGGAAGTGGGCCAGGAACCAGTTGTGCTCGGCGCAGAACGAGGCGGCCCAGCCGGTCGAGGGGCAAGCCTCGGCGATGGGCAGGCTGATGTCGACGAACTGGTCGATGGTGACTTCGAGCCCGCCGAACGCCTTGGGCACGAACTGATAGAAGTAGCCGGCCGCGCGCAGGGCGTTCCAGATCTCGTCGACCGGGCGGCGCAGGCGCTCGGCGTCCGGGGCGGCCGCCGCGATGCGCGGGGCCAGCGCCTTCATCCGCTGCACCAGCAGCTCAGGCGTCAGCTCGGCGAGCGCCTGCGCCGAGAGGAAGTCGCCGCCGGCCGGGATGCGGCGGTCGGCCAGCGGCGGATCGATGCTGTCGTAGCTCATGGCCGGCCTCAGGCGACCGGCGGGGCGGTGTAGGAGGCCATCTTGGTCAGCACCTCGTCGGGCGTGGCCAGCAGCTGCTCGTAGACCGCCTTGGGGTAGACCATGTGCGGCATGGCCGGGTCGTAGGGCGGCTGCGGCACCGGGGAGGGGCCGTCATAGGCGGCCGGCGCCTTGAAGCGGGCGGCCTCGGCGTCGGAGATGCCGGCCTTGGCCAGCACCGCCGGGTCGATCCAGGCGGCCGGGTCGAGCGTCTTTTCCGAGGTCGCCACCTCCAGCGTCATCTGGTCGGGACCGGCAAAGTAGATCGACTTGCACATGCCGTGGTCGATCGGCCCGATGACGTTGACGCCCTTGCTGCGCATGCGGTCGCGCATGGCCAGGAGCTCGGCTTCGGTGTCCACGCCGAAGGCCAGGTGCTGCAAGGTGCCGGCGGCGCTGGGCAGCGCCCCGGAGCCGGCGTGGGTGCGGCCCAGCTCGATCGGGATGTCGGCCACCGCCGGCAGCTGCACGATCGAGAAGTAGCAATGGTCGTTCAGGCGCAGGAAGGCGTGCAGCCCGCCGGGGACGCCGTGCATGTCGAAGAGCGCCACCAGCGGGCACCCCATGACCTCGGAGAAGAAGGCGATGTGCTTCTTGATGTCCGCGGCCATGAAGGCGAGGTGGTGAATGCCGTTGGGTTGCTGGCTCACTGGGCTTCCTCCCGGGCTCTGCGGCCCTTTTCAGTCAGGAAGCCGCCAAGGACGGCCTCCAGGATCATCTCGTCGTGAATTTCGCGGGCGGCGGCGACGTCGCAGTCGAAGGTCGTGCGCATCATCGGCGCCAGGTTGATGACCCCGACCGCGGCGGTCTGCAGCGTCACCACGACCTGTTCGGGCGGGTAGGGCAGGAGGTCGCCGGCGGCGACCGCCTCGGCGGCGATGGCCGCCAGCCGGCGGTTGCGCGGGCCGAGCAGGTGGCGGTCGAGCCATTCCAGCCGCTCGCCGCCGGCCATGCCTTCCAGCGCCACGATCCGCCCGAGCGCCGGGTGTTTCCAGCTGATCTGCAAGAAGAGGCGCATGGCGACCCGCAGCTGGGCCAGGGGCGGGGCGTCGGCGGCCGCCTCGATCGCCCGCTCCTCCTCCTGGATCACCGTGCGCAGGCCCAGCATGGCGCTGCGCCAGAGGTGGGCCTTGTCCTCGAAGTGATAGTGCAGCGCCGGCTGCGAGACGCGCGCGGCCTTGGCGATGCCGCCCATCGTCACCCGCTCGAAGCCCAGCTGCGAGAACTGGTCCAAGGCGACCGCGCGGATGCGCGCGGCGGTGGCTTCGCCCTTGGTCGTCGCGGCCATTTCACCGTCGTGCGGCATGCGATTGACTCTGTAATCAGCTTTTCTGATTTTATAGTCAGAAATTGAGGGCGCCACAAGCTGCGCCCCAGGGGAGAGACAGATGGCGGTCGTTCGGGAAGCCTATGGCTTCGTCCACGCGGACAAGAGTCGGCTGAAGGAGGTCTATGGCGGGCCCACCGGCCAGGTGTTCGTCGAATGCATGCGCGTGCGGCCGGACGCGGGCGAATCCAAGACCGTCATCCTGTTCAGCCACCCGGTCGGCGGCGGCTCGTTCCTGCCGCTGGTCTCGGCCCTGGCCCGCGCCGGGCGGCACGTCATCTATTGCAACCCGCGCTACCGCGGGAACGACACGGCGCTGATCATGGAGAAATGCGTCCTCGACCTGGGGGCCTGCATCGCCGACCTGAAGACCCGCTTCGGCTACGAGAAGGTGGTGCTGGGCGGCTGGTCCGGCGGCGGCTCGCTGTCGCTGTTCTATCAGGACCAGGCCGAGAACCCGACCATCACCCATACGCCGGCGGGCGACGAGGTCGACCTGGTCGGGGCCGGGCTGCAGCCGGCCGACGGCATCCTGCTGCTGGCCGCGCACATCAGCCGCTCGGTGACCATGACCGAGTGGCTCGATCCTTCGATCCTCGACGAGAGCCGCCCGTTCGAGCGTGATCGCAGTCTCAACCTCTACGACCCGGCGTTCCCCGAGACGGCGCCGTACTCCGAAGCCTTCGTGCAGCGGTTCCGGCAGGCGCAGATCGACCGCAACCGGCGGATCACCGCCTGGGCCAAGGCCCAGCTCGCCGAGCTGAAGGCGGCCGGCGACCCGGACGCCGAGCGCTGCTTCGTGGTGCAGGGCACGATGAGCGACGTGCGCTGGACCGACCCGACCCAAGATCCGTCCGACCGCCGGCCGCACACCTGCTATCTCGGCGATCCGAAGATCGTGAACGACGGGCCAGTGGGCCTGGGCCGCTTCACCACCCTGCGCTCGTGGCTGTCGCAGTGGAGCTATGACGAGAGCCGGGCCAACGGGGTGGTCAATGCCGGGCGGATCTCCTGCCCGGCGCTGGTGGTCAACAACACCGCCGACCTCGCCTGCACGCCCAGCCACGCCCAGCGCTTGTTCGACGCGGTCGGCTCGGCCGACAAGAGCCTCGTGCATATCGACGGCGCCGATCACTACTACGTCGAGCGCCCGGACCTGCTGCCGCGGGCGACGGCGGCGATCGGCGAATGGCTGGACGCGCGGGGGTTCTAGCTCGCCCACTCGGAGTGCGTCGGGTTCGGCCTCGGGGTTTCGCCCGATGCCGCCTGCGGTTCATCGGCCTGTAGCCTGAGCGTCCGAGGCGTACGCGGCTTGCGGCGGGCGCCGTCAGGTCGCGATGGGCGCCATCGCCGTGCCGACAGGATGAGCCCCGATGTCCGTCGCGGATGCAGCTGCGCTCGTGAAACGCCTCGTCATCCTGAGCTGCCTGCTGGGCGTCATGTGGCTCGGGGTCTGGATCGCGCCGGCCTTCGGCCAGGAAGCTGTCCCGCCGACACGGCCGAAGGTCGGTCTGGTCCTGTCGGGGGGCGGGGCGATGGGCATGGCCCATGTCGGCGCCATCCAGACGCTGGAGAAACTCGGCATCCGGCCCGACCTGGTGGTCGGAACCTCGATGGGGTCGATCGTCGGCGGCCTCTACGCCTCGGGCATGAGCGGCGCCGAGCTCGAGCACGCCATCGAAACCATGGACTGGGATCTGATCTTCGACACCTCGCCGCCGCGCGAGGGGTTGACCTATCGCGAGAAGCAGCTGCAGGCCGCATTTCCGGTCAAGGCCAGCGTGGGACTCGCCGGCATGCGGCCGCGCAGGCCCGACGCGCTGATCTCGGACGCCAATCTGCTGCTTGAGCTTCGCCGTCTGGTGCGGGTGCGCGCCGCCGTTCCCACCTTCGACGACTTGCCGATCCCGTTCCGGGCCGTCGCAACCGACATCGAGACCGGCAAGAAGGTGGTGCTCGATCGCGGCGAGCTGGCCGGGGCGATGCGCGCCTCGATGTCGGTGCCCGGCGTGTTCGCGCCCTATAGCCTGGATGGCCGACTGCTGGTCGACGGCGGGATGTCCGACAACGTGCCCATCGACGTCGCGCGCGAGATGGGGGCCGACATCCTCATCGTCGTGGCCACGCAGACGCCGATGCTGCCGGCCGACCAGCTGCGCAGTCTCAGCGGCATTCTCGGCCAGACCGTCACCATGCTGATCCTCGCCAACGAGCGCCAGCAACTGGCGACGCTGAAGCCCGGCGACGTGCTGATCAGCGTCAACACCGGCGACCTGACCGCGGCGGATTTCAAGCGCGGCGCGGAGTTCATCGCGATCGGCAAGGCCGCGTCCCAGCAGCAGCTCGCCGGCTTGCAGCGCATCGCCGCGCTTGGCCCGTCGCAGCCGGCGATCAGCATCGCCAAGCCGCCGCCGAACATCGACTACGTGAAGGTGGAGAACGACTCCCGGCTTTCGGACAAGATTCTCCTGCGGCGGATCGAGCCGTTCGTCGGCAAGCCGATGGCGCCTGACGCGGTCGGCATGGCCATGCGCGACATCCACGCCATGGGCATGTTCTCCCGTGTCGACTACCGGATCGAGGAGAGCGCGGACGGGCGGACCGGCCTGGTGGTCAACGCCGTTCAGCGGCCCGGCGACGCCAACCGGCTGCGCCCCGGCGTGGCCATCGCCGCCTCCAGCGAAAGCGGCACGGAGTTCGACTTTTCCGCCGAACTGCGGCTGGTGCAGCTGGACAGCTATGGGTCGGAGGCGCGCTTCGTCGGCGCGCTCGGCGAGCGCACGCTGTTCTCGGCCGAGTACTTCAAGGTGCTCGACAGCTACCAGCGCTGGTTCGTGGACGTGACGGGGTCGCTGCAGGTGCGCCCGATCAAGGTCTATGACGACACCGGCTTCCGGCTGGGCGAGTACGACGCGTCCTACGGCCTGATTTCGCTGGCGCTGGGACGGCAGTTCGGAACGGTCGGCGAGCTGCGCGCCGGCGTCGACCTCGGGACCGGATCGGCCTCGCTGCAGGAAGGCGACCTGACGCCAAGGGACGTCGACCTTGATTGGGGCCAGCTGGCCTTCGTCGCCGGCGCCGACACCTTGGACAATCCGTACTTCCCCAGCCGCGGCATGAGCGGGCGGCTGCAGTGGAACGTCGGTCTTGAGGCGCTGGGCAGTCAGGCCAGCTTCCAGACCCTGCGGCTGGACGGCCTCTATGCCCTCAGCAGGGGGCGCCAAACCCTCAACTTCAATGTCTCCGGCGGCGATACGGTCCAGGGCGAGCTGCCGTTGGCGTCGCTGTTCACCCTGGGCGGTCCGTTCAGCTTCCCCGGCTATTCGGTCGAGGAGCTGACCGGCGAGACCTTCGCGGTCGCGCGCGGCATGTACCGCTACAAGCTCACCGACAGTTCCAGGAGCCTGATAAACGTGCCGCTCTACGTCGGCGCGGCCCTGGCGGTCGGAAACGCCTGGGCGCGGCATGGCGATGCGGAGGCGAATGACCTGCGGGTGGGCGCCAACGTGTTCCTGGCGGCCGATACCGTGATCGGACCGGTGTTCGTCACCGCCGGGGCGGCCGACGACGGGCGCACGGCGCTCTACTTCTTCATCGGCAAGCCGTTCTGAAGAGGGAACTTCGCCGCCGGGCGGGCGGTTGGCCCGGTGGAGGCAGCGACCAGCATGGCGCAGGCCAGACATACGCAGGAAGAAGACCGGACCGAGGCGCGGCCGCACTCGCGGCTGGACGGCCATCGGGCGATCCTGTGGATCCTGGCCCTGGCCTTCGCGGTGTTCGTGGTGGTGTTCCTGACCAGCCCGAAGGAGGCGGCCGACCCGGTGACGGGCGCGCCGCCGGGCGAGGTCCCGGCGGCGCAGCCCTGAAGCCTACTTCGCGGAAAGGACCCGCTGGGCGACCATCTCGCGGCCGGCGCGGCTGATGCCGTAGAGCACCCCGCGGTCGGTTTCGTCCCAGTCGATCGCCTGGCCTTCGGTGGCGACGCCGATGGTGTCCAGGTGATCGAGCGCCGCGCCGCCCTGGGTGGGCAGGGCCAAAACGTAGAGTTCGGGATGGTCGTGGCCGGTGATGTAGAGCTTGCCGTCCGGGCCCCAGGCGCCGCCTGACGAGCTCATCGGCTTGAAGCGGTCGAGCACAGACTGGGGGAAGCTCCAGCTCTGCGTCTGGCGCCAGTCGTCGTCGAAGCGGACCAGGACCGAGTGGCGGTGGTCGCGCGGCGCCTCGCCGCCCTTGCCGTCATAGTTGGCGAACGCCGCCCACCAGGCGCCGTCCTTGCGGTCGACCCAGGTGATCGAGCCGCGGCCGGGACCGAGGGCGACCGTGCGCAGGTGCTTCATGCTGACGGGATCGAAGAACTCGACGGCGCTCCAGTGCGGTACGGCCGGGAAGTTGGAGCTGGCGCAGACCAGCTCCCTGGCGATCACCGCGCAGGAGTTGATGTGCGGATAGCGGGCCGGGTCGCCCTTCCACTCGGCGAGCTTGGCGCCGGTCTTCTTGTCGTACTTGGCGATGGCCGAGTTGGCGACGGCGTAGAGGTGGGCGGCGTCGACCGCCACGCCCTGCCGCGCCTCAGGGGCCGGATAGCGGCGGAGCACCTCGGCGGTGCGTGACGGCGCCGGCGCGTCCTGGGCGAAGGCGGGGGCCGAGGCGGCGAGCGCCCCGGCCAGGATCAGGGAGCGGATCATCCGGCGCGGTCCTAGAAGTTCACCGCCGCGCCGATCCAGTAGGTGCGGCCGTAGTTGGCCCACTCCTGCAGGTAGCGGCGGCCCGGGCCGGTCACTTCCTGGCGGCCGGTGTTGGACAGGTTCTGGCCTTCGACGAACACCGTGAAGTGGTCGGTGAAGCGATAGGACAGGCTGGCGTCGAAGACGTGGCGGCCCTTCCAGTACTGGTCGGAGTTCGGGTTGGCGTCGTTGATCGTCTCCAGCTGGCCGCCGATGTAGTTGTGCGACACGCGGGCCTCGAACGGGCCGCGCTGGTAGTAGATCGACTCGTTGGTGGTGATTTCGGGCTGCTGGAACAGGCCCGTGACCCGCGGGCCGGCCGAGGTCAGGAAGGTGAACTCGGTATCGAGCCAGGTGATGTTGCCGTTGAAGCCGAAGCCGTCGAACGGCGCAGGCAGGAAGGTGAAGGCCTGCTGCACGGCGAACTCGACGCCGCGGATCTTGGCGCTCTCGGCGTTGCGCGGGGTCGAGACCAGCACGCTTTCCGGGCCGCGGCCGACGTCCAGGGTCTCGGTCGAGGACAGGGTGAAGATCTCGTTCTCGATGTCCTTGGAGAACACCGCGAGCGAGATCATGCCGTCCTGCGGATAGTACTCGACCGACAGGTCGAGGCCGCGGCTTTCGCGCGCCTTCAGGCCGGGATTGCCGCGCGAGAGCGTCGGCTGGCTGCCGTCGAAGTTGAGCCGCTCGGTGGCCGAGATCGACTCATAGTCCGGCCGGCCGATGGTGTTGGTCCAGGCGGCGCGGACGATGAGGTCCTCGCGCGGCTTCCACTCGAGGTGCAGGCTGGGCATCCAGTTCCCGTAGGAGCCGGAGTGGCTGACCGGGGTCAGCACGGCGCCGGTGGCGCGGACGGCGTCGGATTCGACCTCGGTCTGCTCGAAGCGGACGCCGCCGAGCACGGTGAAGTCGCCCCAGCTGTAGCTGGCCTGGGCGTAGGCGGCGTAGATGTCCTCCTGCACCTTGTAGTCGCCGGTCGGGGCGTTGACGGTGGTCGTGAAGCGGCTGCGGTTGGCGTTGAAGAAGTCCATCGCCGCACCCGCGTCGATGCGCGGCGAGAGCAGATAGCGGCCGGCGATCAGCTCGCTGGGGCCCGGCTTGTCGACCTCAGCCAGGGTGTACACGAAGCCCGAACCGGCCCGGTAGTTGGTCTGGCTGGAGCTGTAGTCGCGCTTGGTGGTGCGCAGCAGGCCGCCGAACTTGGCCTTCAGGTTGCCGTCCGCGTTCCCGTCGTCGAAGGCCAGGTCGAAGCGCGCCTGGGCGGTCTTCTCGTCGGTCTTGGTCAGCGAGTCGCGGTGCTGCTGCAGCAGGTAGTTGGCCGGGTTGCGGGCGGCCGCGTCGTTGACCGGCGTGAACACCGGGAACAGCGGGTTGGTGGTGTCGTAGTTGAAGGCGTAGTTGGCGCCCTGGGCGTCGACGGTGCGGAACTCGACCGAGTGGTTGGGCACTTCTAGGCCGGCCTGCGAGTAGACGAGGTCGCCGGTGGCAGTCCACTGCGGGGCGAAGTCCCATTCGAAGCCGCTGCGCAGCAGGCCGATCTCGCGCTTGGTGATCGGCTGGTTCAGCTGGATAACGCCGCGGCCGCGGGCGAAGGAGCCGCTGGTCTGGGTCTGGTTCGAAACGTTGCCGAGCGGCTCGAGCCGATTTTCGATGCGCTCCTCGTCGTCCTCCATGCGCGAGAACAGGCCCGCGGCCTCCCAGCGGAAGGTGTCGGTCGGACGGTACTCGATCTTGGCGTTCACGCCGCTGCGCTGCTTGGTGTTGTTGTACCAGAACAGCCGCTGATAGGCCGGCACCTGGATGCCGTTGCCGTTCGGCGAGCCCGAGGCGACCGGCGCCCCGGCGGCGGTGTATTCGCGCACCGACGGATCCTGGGATTCGACCTGCGGGATGTCGTAGTCGAGCTGCTCGTGCGAGGCGCCGATCACCACGCCCCACTGGTCTGCGTCGCCGAAGGTCATGCCGGTGGCGAAGGCCAGCCGGTAGGACGGCTTGTCGTTGCGCACGCCGCCGCTGAGCTCGTAGTCGCCGTACGAGGCCATGCCGTTGAAGAACGGGCGGCCCATGTCGAAGGCGCTGCGGGTGGTGACGTTGATCACCCCGCCGATGGCGTTGCCGTCGTTCTCCGGCGTCACCGTCTTGATGACTTCCAGGCGACCGGCCATCACCGAGGGGACAATGTCCATCGGCACGGTGCGGCCGCTGTCGTCGACCGAGGCGACCAGGGCGCCGTCGATGGTGGTGCGGTTGTAGGTCGAGCGCAGGCCGCGGATGACCGGGAAGCGCGGCTCGCCCTGGTCTTCCATCACCGAGATGCCGGGAATGCGACGCAGGGCGGCGGCGGTGTTGTGGTCGGGGAGCTTGCCGATGTCGTCGGCCGAGACGACGTCGGCGACCACGAACGACTCGCGCTTCACTTCGATGGCGGCGCGCTGGGCTTCGCGTTGGCCGGTGACGACGATTTCCTCGACGGCGGCCTCGTCATTGGCGAACGCCGGTGTCGACAGCGCCGTACCGGCGAGCAGAAAAGCAAGGCAACCCGTGATACGCGGGACAAAAGGCATGTGCACCCCCGAAGAACTGGAACTGCGGCGGACCAGTAGGGAGGGCGCACGACGGTCCGGTGACGGGCCGGTGAACGGAATGCGAAACCGGTCAGGCTTGGTTGAGCCAGACGAGGGCCAGGACGAGCTGTGCGATCAGGATGGCGAGCAGGGCGCCGGCGAAGGGCTGTTTGCGGGTCTTGTGGCGGAAGACCTGCTGGGCCAGCGCCGCGCCGAGGCCGCCGCCGGCCAGGGCGAGGGTGAGCAGGGTGCGCTCAGGGATCCGCCGCTCGCCGCGGCGGGCGCAGGACTTGTCCCATCCCATCGCGGCGAAGGCGGCCAGATTGGCCAGCGCCAGATAGCCGAGGGCGGCGATCACTCGGGCGCGCGCGCCTCGCGCCACATGGCCCACATCTCGGGCGCGTCGGGCGTGGCCTTGAGCACCTCGACCACCTCGAAGCCGTGGCGGCGATAGAGCGGCACGTTGGCCGGGCTGGAGCTTTCCAGATAGGCGGGCAGGCCCTTGGCGTCGACGCGGGCCAGGCCCGCGGCCAGCAACCGCGAGCCGACCCCCAGGCCCTGGGCGTCCGGCCGCACCCCCAGGAACCAGAGATAGGCGTGGGGCGGGGCCTTCGGATGGTGAGCGTCCATCATCTTGCGCATCGCCGAGATGCGCGACAGGCGCGAGAAGCCGGTGGCGCCGAGGATCCGGGGCAGGGAGCGCAGCTCCTGCAGGAACGGGGTCGGTCCGAGGCTCTCGGAGGGCAGCCAGATCGAGGCCGCGCCGCCGCCGGCCGGGCGGAACACCTCGCCGTCGGCCAGGCCCATGGCGATCAGCGCCTGGAACAGCTTCAGCCGCGCGGCGTCGTGCTTGGCGTCGGCGCGCAGGAACCAGTTGAACACCGGGTCGGTGGAGAAGGCGGCGGAAAGATCCTGGGCCACGGCCCCGATGTCCGCCATGCCGGCGGCGACCGGGGTCTCGGCGCCCCGGCGCAGGTCGAGGATCTCGGCTTCGGTCATATCTTCTCGCTGATCTTGATGGCGGTGCGGCAGCCGGCGCGGATCACCGCGGCCAGCAGCGGATAGCCGGGCGCCTCGCGCGCGCCTTCTTCGAGCGCGTGGTCGCGATGGGCGATCTCCTCGTCGCGGAACTTGGTCAGCTCGGCGGCGAGTTCGGGCTCGCGGCCCTCCAGCTCGGTGATCTGGGCGGCGTAGTGGCGCTCGATCACGTCCTCGACCGCCTCGGTGCAGGCGTGCGCGGCCTTCTCGCCGAGCAGGGCGGTCCCGGCCCCCAGCGCGAAGCCGGCCACGCGCCACAGCGGGGCCATGGCGGTCGGGCGGACCTTGTGATCGTTCAGCAGCTTGTCGAAGCGCTGCAGATGATCGGCCTCGTCCTTTTCCATCTCGGCCAACTGCCCGGCGATGCGCTCGCGGCCCTTGCCGGCGCGCAGCACCGCCAGCTGGCCGCGATAGATGTGCACCGCGCCCAGTTCGCCGGCATGGTCGACGCGCAGGATCTCGGCCAGGCGGCCGGCCATCGCGCCGACGCCGGGGCGTGGGGGGATCGGCTTGTCGCTCATGACGGCTTCCTTCTTTCGTGACGCACGGCCAGCAGGCTGAGCGCGGTCAGGCCCAGCGAGGCCAGGGCGTTCCATCCGGCCATCGACAGGCCCAGGAACACCCAGGCGGCCTTGTCGCAGGCCGGGGGCGCGATCTTGGCGCCGCCCAGCAGGTCGGCCATCTGGCCGGCGCTGACCGCGCCGCCGCCGCCCGAGCAGGCGGTCGGGCCGGGCCACCACTTCCACTCGACGCCCGAATGATAGACCGCCAGGCCGACGCCGAAGGCGAACACCGCCGCCAGGGCGGCGTCGAACGCCCAGCGCCAGCGCGCGCCGGCGGCCATCCGCGTGACCAGCATCCCGGCCAGGGCCAGGCCCGCGGCGACCCAGTAGACCTCACGCGCGCGCAGGCAGAGCGCGCAGGGCGCCATTCCGCCGAAGGTCTCGAAGGCGTGGGCGATGGCCAGCATCGCCAGCGAGGCGACCAAGGCGGTCAGCCGCCAGCGTTCGAGGAAGGGGTTAAGCAACGCGCTCATCGGCGGGATATGACCTCAAAAGCTTCACCGCCCCAAGCGATCAGATGAGCACCTTGAGGACCACGATCAAGCCGACCAGGGCGATCAGGCCGAGCGTGCCGTAGAGCGCCATGCGCTTCTCGAACTCGGCCAGCATGGCCGGGCCGAAGTACTTGAGGATCGCGGCGACCGCGAAGAACCGCAGTCCGCGGGTCAGGATCGAGGCCCAGATGAAGGTGACCAGCGAGAATTGCGCCAGGCCCGCGGTGATGGTCACCAGCTTGTAGGGGATCGGGGTCGCGCCCTTGATCAGGATCACCCACAGGCCCCAGTCGGCGAACCACTTCTCGAACGCGGCCTTGCCGTCCGGGTGGCCCATCAGGTTCAGCAGCCACATGCCGACCGGCTCGAGATAGAAGCCGATGGCGTAGCCCAGCAGGCCGCCGATCACCGAGGCGGCGGTGCAGATGCCGGCATAGACGAAGGCGCGGTCCGGGCGCGCCAGCACCATCGGGGCCAGCATCACGTCCGGCGGGATCGGGAAGAACGAGCTTTCGGCGAAGGAGACGACCGCCAGGCTCGCGGGGGCATGGCGAGATCCGGCCAAGCCCATGACCCAGTCGTACAATTTGCGAAACATGCTGATCCGGCCCGACGTTCGCCGCCTTGCTAGCAGGCCGCTCGGCGCTTGTCTCGGCCCGCGCGCTCGGGCAATTCCCTGCCATGCGCCTCCTTACTCTCGCCGCGGCGATCGCAACGCTGATGACCAGCCAGGCCCAAGCCGCCCCGCCACCTGCCCCCAAGTGGGCGATCGTCGTGCACGGCGGCGCCGGCGTCATCGAGCGCAGCCAGCTGACGCCGGAGCAGGAAAAGGCCTATCGCGCCGCCATGACCAAGGTGACCGAGGTCGGCGCGAAGGTGCTCCAGGACGGCGGGTCGGCGATGGACGCCATCGAGGCGACCATCCACTTGCTGGAGGACGACCCGCTGTTCAACGCCGGCCGCGGGGCGGTGTTCACCGCCGAGGGCCGCAACGAGCTGGACGCGGCGATGATGGACGGCCGGAGCCTGAAGGCCGGCGCCGTCGCCGGCGTCACCCGCACCCGCCATCCGATCTCGCTGGCCCGCGCGGTGATGGAGAAGTCGCCGCATGTAATGCTGATCGGGGCCGGCGCAGACGCCTTCTCCAAGACTCAAGGCCTGGAGCAAGTCGATCCCAGCTACTTCTTCACCGAGCGCCGCTGGAAAAGCCTGGAGAGCTTCCTGAAGGCCAACAACCTGCCGATCCCGCCCAAGCCGGCCGGCGGCGGGCCCGATCCGGCCCAGGGCCTGGCCCACGACGAGGGCAAGAAGGGCACTGTCGGCGTCGTCGCCCTCGACAGCCATGGCGACGTGGCGGCCGGCACCTCGACCGGCGGAACCACCGGCAAGCGTTGGGGCCGGGTCGGCGACGCCCCGATTATCGGCGCCGGCACCTACGCCTCGAACGCCTCGTGCGCGGTCTCGGCGACCGGCACGGGCGAGTACTTCATCCGCCTGACCGTGGCGCGCGAGGTCTGCGCCCTGGTCGAGCTGAAGGGCATGAGCCTGCAGGCCGCCGCCGACCAGGTGATCCAGAAGCAGCTCACCGCCCTGGGCGGCGACGGCGGGGTCGTCGCCGTGGCCCCCGACGGCCAGATCGCCTGGAGCTACAACACCTCGGGCATGTACCGGGCCAGCGCCGCCGAAGGCCGCCCGCTGACGGTGGGCATCTACAAGGACGAGCCGTAGGGAAGGAATTCCTCCCCTGCGAAGCGGGGGAGGGGGACCGCGCGACAGCGTGGTGGAGGGGGCGAGCTGCAAGCTCCGCTCCTGGCCGCGCCCCCTCCACCGGCTGCGCCGGTCCCCCTCCCCCATCAGGATGGGGGAGGAAAAGGCGGCGTCGCTGAACAAGCAACAGGCCGGGCGACGGATCGCGCCCGGCGGGCTAGATATTCGCCATGGCCCATATCGACCCCCAACTCGACCTGACGGAAGCCGCCGAAGAGGAGATGGAGCGGGCCTGCGCGCTCAGCCGGCGCGACATGGCCGCCTGCACGCCGTGGGGCGACACCTATGAAGGCTACACCCCGGCCGGCCGCGACGTGTGCTTCGAGCGCAATTATTTGTGGGTCGGCGAGCCGGGCGGAGACATCTGCGTCGAGGTCGTGGTCTACTTCCCCGAAGCCTACGAAAGCGGCGTGCGCGTGACACGTACGGTGGGCCGGGAGGAATGAATGAAGCTCGCCTCTCTGAAGGGGGGACGTGACGGCCGTTTGGTCGTCGTCTCGCAGGACCTCGCCTGGTGCGCCGATGCGGGCGCGATAGCGCCGACCTTGCAGGCGGCGCTGGACGACTGGGACAATGTGCAGCCACAGCTGCGCGGCCTGGCTGAAAGCCTGGAGCACGGCTCCATCCCCCGCGAGCGGTTCCACGAGCACGAGGCGGACAGTCCCCTGCCGCGGGCCTATCAGTGGGCCGACGGCTCGGCCTATGTGAACCACGTCGCCCTGGTGCGGAAGGCCCGCGCCGCCGACATGCCAGACAGCTTCTGGACCGATCCGCTGATGTACCAGGGCGGCTCGGACGGGTTCCTTGGCCCGCGCGACCCGATCCCGCTCGCCGACGAAGCGTGGGGCTGCGACATGGAGGGCGAGATCGCGGTCGTCACCGGCGACGTGCCGATGGGCGCGAGCCGCGAGCAGGGATTGGCCGCGATCCGGCTGGTGATGCTCTGCAACGACGTCTCGCTGCGCAACCTGATCCCGGGCGAGATCGGCAAGGGCTTCGGCTTCTTCCAGTCCAAGCCGGCCTCGGCCTTCTCGCCGGTCGCGGTGACGCCCGACGCCCTGGGCGAGGCCTGGAAGGACGGCAAGCTGCACGGCGCGCTGGAGGTCGAGCTGAACGGCGCGCCGCTGGGCTGCGCCGACGCCGGGGTCGACATGACCTTCGACTTCGGGACCCTGATCGCTCACGCGGCCAGGACCCGGGCGCTGGGCGCGGGCACGATCATCGGCTCGGGCACGGTGTCGAATCGCGGTCCCGACGGCGGTCCAGGGAAAACCATCGCCGAAGGCGGCGTCGGCTATTCCTGCCTTGCCGAGTTGCGGACGGTGGAGACCCTCGCCCAAGGCGGCCCCAAGACGCCGTTCATGCAGGCGGGCGACGTGGTGCGCATTGAGATGCGCGACGGGCGGCGGCATTCCATCTTTGGAGCGATCGAGCAGCGCGTGGCGGCCTCATGACCGGACCATCCCACATCGTCGAGGGCGACCAGGCGGCCGCGTCGCTGCAACTGGACGCCTATCTGCCGTATCGGCTGTCGGTGGCCTCGAACGCGGTCAGCGGCCTGATCGCGCGGGCCTACGAGGATCGGTTCGCGCTCAGCGTGCCGCAGTGGCGGCTGATCTGCGTGCTGGCCGAGGACGGCGGCAAGACCCAGCGCGAGATCGTCGACCGCACGGTGATGGACAAGGTGACGGTCAGCCGGGCGGCCCGCGGCCTCAGCGCCCGGCGGCTGATCGGGCGGTCGGAGAACCGGGCGGACGGGCGCTCGCACGTGCTGACCCTGACCGAGGAGGGGCGGCGGCTGCATGCGGAAATCGCGCCGCTGGCGCTGGCCTACGAGGCGGCCTTGATCTGCGGCCTGGCCCCGGCCGAGGTCGCCCAGCTCAAGCGGCTGCTGGCGCGGCTGCAGCACGCGGCCGGAACCCTGGCCGGCGGCGCGGCGCCGCTGGCCGATCCGGGACTGACCGGGCCCTAAATTAGTGCGCGGTGGCGGCCTTCAGGCCCCAACGGTGCGAGCCTTCGCCGAAGCGCAGGTGGAAGCCGTAGAGTGCGCGCCGGGCCTCGTCGCGCCAGATCTCCTCGAACGAGACGATCACGGCGCTTTCGAAGTCTTCCGGGATGTTCTTCACGTCCACCCCGACCTCGCGCGCGACATTGGCGATCACGTCGCGCCGGTGGGCTTCGCCACCGAAGTACAGAAGCGTCTCGCGGATGCGCTCGACGAGGTGTTCGCTCGTCGGACGCTTGGCGGCCTTGCGCCGCGGTTGCTTGAGAGTTTGGTCCATTCTAGTCCCCACCCAATGATGGAAAGCTAGAACCGCCGGTTTATCGGAGGGTTAATCGCCGTGCTTAATGTCGCCTTCAGGTTGAGGGGGCGTCAGCCCCCTCCGAGCGCCACGGCCGTGTGATAGACGATGAACGAGGCGAGGTAGGCCAGCGTCACCATGTAGACGAACATCACGGTCGGCCAGACCCAGCTGTTGGTTTCGCGCTTCACCACCCCCAGGGTCGGGGCGCACTGCGGCGCAAAGATGTACCAGGTCAGGAACGACAGGCCGGTGGCCAGCGACCAGTGGTTGGCCAGGGTCGTGGCCAGGGTCCCGATGTTGTTCTCGGCGTCGCCCACCGCATAGACGGTGCCCAGGGTGGCGACCGCCACCTCGCGCGCGGCCATGCCGGGGATCAGGGCGATCGACATTTGCCAGTTGAAGCCGATGGGGGCCAGGACCGGCTGGATGAAGTGGCCGATCATGCCGGCGAAGCTGTAGTCGATGGCCGGGCCGGTGGCGCCCTCCGGCGGATAGGGGAAGGTCGACAGCACCCAGATGATGATCATCATCGGCAGGATGATGCGGCCGGCGCGGTTGATGAACATCTTGGCGCGCAGCAGCAGGTTGCGCAGCACGCTCTTGGGCTCGGGCAGCTTGTAGGTCGGCAGCTCCATCAGGAACGGCTCGACGGTGCTGCGCCAGAAGATCCGCCGGGTCACGAACGAGACCAGCAGGGCGCTGAGGATGCCGGTGGCGTAGAGCCCGAACATCACCAGGCCCTGCAGGCTGAACAGGCCCCAGACCTGGGTGTTGGGAATGAACGCCCCGATGATCAGGGTGTAGACCGGGATCCGCGCCGAACAGGTCATCAGCGGCGCGACCAGGATGGTGGTGATGCGGTCCGCCTTGGAGTCGATCACCCGCGTCGACATGATCCCGGGGATTGCGCAGGCGAACGACGACAGCAGCGGGATGAACGCGCGGCCATGCAGGCCGGCGCCGCCCATGATCTTGTCCATCAGGAACGCGGCCCGGGCCATGTAGCCGAGGTCCTCGAGCATGATGATGAAGAAGAACAGGATCAGGATCTGCGGCAGGAACACCAGCACGCTGCCGACCCCGGCGATCAGGCCGTCCGAGACCAGGCTGTGCAGCAATTCGTTGGGAATGTACTGGCCGACCGCGACGCCCATCCAGCCGAAGGCGGCCTCGATGGCGTCCATGGCCGGGGTGGCCCAGGTGAACACCGCCTGGAACATCAGGAACAGCAGGCTGAGCAGGATGGCGAGGCCCGCCACCGGGTGCAGCAGCACCGCGTCGATCCGGCCGGTCCAGGTGTCGGGATGCTCGGGCGGGCGCACATAGGTGCGCACCAGGCGCTGGGCTTCGGCGTGGGCCTGGCGGATTTCGGCCGCGTTCGGTTCGCGCCAGACGTTGTCGGCGGCCAGGTGGCCGGCCTCGACCAGGGCGTCGACCTGGGCGAGCAGGTCGGAAATGCCGCGCTTGCGGGTGGCTACGGTGGTGACGATCGGAGCGCCGATCTCGCGCGAGAGGCCCTCGATGTCGATCCGCAGCCCCTGGCGCTGGGCGATGTCGTACATGTTGAGCGCCAGCACCATCGGCCGCCCGACCTGCTTCAGCTCCATGGCCAGGCGCAGCACCAGACGCAGATTGGTGGCGTCGGCCACGCAGACGACGATCTCGGGCGGCATCTCGCCGGCCAAGCGGCCGAGCACCGCGTCGCGGGTGACCGCCTCGTCCGGGCTGCGGGCGCGCAGCGAGTAGGTGCCGGGCAGGTCCAGCACCATCAGCTGGCGGCCGGCCGGCGAGGTGACTGCGCCTTCCTTCCGCTCGACGGTGACGCCGGCGTAGTTGGCGACCTTCTGGTGCGAGCCGGTCAGGGCGTTGAAGAGGGCGGTCTTGCCCGAGTTCGGATTGCCGACCAGAGCGACGCGGGCCGGGGACAGGGTCTGGTTCATGCCGGGCGCTTGCCCAGCAGCACATAGACGTCCTCGGCGTCGCGGCGGCGCAACGCTACGCGCATGTCGTCCAGCCGCACGGCGATCGGGTCGCGGCCGATGGCGCCTTCGTGGATCACCTCGATGTGGGCGCCCTCGACGAAGCCGAACTCCAGCAGCCGACGCTGCAGCTCCTCGACGCCGACGCCGTGCGCGGTCGAGTTCTGCTCGGCGCGGACCTCGAAGATGACCCCGGCGTCCCCGACGGACGCATCGCTCAGGCGCACGACGGCGCCCGCCGTGGCGGCTCCAACGGCCACCGGCCGGGTCGAGATATTGTTCATCCAGAGATCCCTACGCGCACTCTTGAGAATGATTATCATTTGGCCGCGGCCCCGTCGAGAGCTTTGCCGATTTCACGGGCAGGGGCGCGGGCTTCGCGCGGGGGGCGGCTAGCCTTCGCCGCCGCCGCTTGATAAACGGTTCGCCCTCACGCGTGCGGGCGTGGTGAAACTGGTAGACGCGCCGGACTCAAAAGGCGATGTCTTCAGGAAAATGCTTTAAAATCAAACATTTATGCGGAATTTGGCATTTCACATGTCTTGCACATGTTGCCGCTTTTCGCGGCCTGATCGGCTCAAGGTCCGATAAGCGGGCGCAGAAGTCCGATAATCCGCCGCTGCGTCTCTCGTATCGGACTTTTCGACGCATAAGTGCTTGGCAGGAAACAGGCTGGCTTGAGCGAGCGCTTGCACAGTTTGTTGCACATGGCCGTTCGGCCGGGCGCCGAGCCGTAGGCTTACGCGCCCGGCCTCTCGATCGAGCCGCGGTAGACCTGTTCGTTCGTCGGAGGGCAGGTCGATGACGACGCGGACCCCATCGGCCGCGGCCGAGAGCCACACGATCATGGACGGGCGCGTGCACGTCTATCGGCGGCCCAACACCCGCTACTGGCAGTGCTCGGTGTTCCTGGGCGGCCGCAATCATCGCGTCACGACCCGGCAAGACAACATTGTGCTCGCGCTGGAGTTCGCACGGGACTGGTCGCTCGATCGGTTCGCTGAGGATCGCGTCCGACGGCGCGGCGGGCAGGTCGTGGAGGCTGCTGACGCGGCGCCTGCGCTTGCCGAACCCGATCGCCGGACCGCCCATGTGCGTCGGCGCGCTGGTGTTCGGACCTTCCGAGAGGCGGCCAGCGCCTTCGTTTCGGAATACGAGATCATGACGCTCGGCGAGCGGAACGCCGAGCACGTTGCCTCGAAGTCCAGGCACCTGGACCTCTACCTGCTTCCGTTCTTCGGCGATTGCGGCCTGGACGAGGTGACCGCCGGCCGCATCCAGGAATACAGGGTCCATCGCCTCAAGCCGCCAGCCGGCCCTGAGGGGCGCGCTCGCGCGCCCAAGGGCCGTAAGCGCGTCTTCAAGAGGCCGGCGCGCAGCACCCTGCACAAGGAACTGGTGACGCTTCGCCAGGTGCTGAAGAGCGCCAATCGAAAGGGCTGGATCTCGGCCCTGCCGGACATGTCGGCGCCCTACAAGGCCTCAGGCAAGGTCTCGCACCGCGCCTGGTTTTCGCCCGAGGAGTACAAACGTCTCTACGAGGCGACGCGCGAACGCGCCAGGAACCCGAAGAACGAGCGCTGGCGCGGCGAGTGCGAGCAATTCCACGACTACGTGCTTTTCATGGTCAACACCGGGCTGCGGCCCGATGAGGCCTGCCGCCTGGAGTTTCGCGACGTCCAGGTCGTGGTGGATGACAACACCGGCGAGCGCATCCTCGAGATCGAGGTGCGCGGCAAGCGCGGCGTCGGTTTCTGCAAGAGCATGCCGGGCGCGGTGCTGCCGTTCCAGCGGGTGAAGAAGCGCAAAGACGGCAAGCCGACCGACCTAGTGTTCGGGAAGGTGCAGCGCGAGCTACTGAACGCCGTCCTTCACGAGCTCGCCCTGAAGACCGATCGCGACGGCAATCCGCGCACGGCCTACAGTCTGCGCCACACCTACATCTGCCTGCGGCTGATGGAGGGCGCCGACATCTACCAGATCGCCAAGAACTGCCGGACGAGCGTGGAGATGATCGAGAAGTTCTACGCAACCCACATCAAGAACACCCTTGATGCAGCGGCGATCAATGTGCGGAAGAAACCCAAACCGCGGAAGGGACCTTCCGCGGCCAGGGCGCTGGCGAACGCCTAAGCGCCAGGATGCGAACGCGACGCTGACGATGTCTGACGTGTTTCGTCAGAGACGCCCAGAACGCCCGCGGGTGCTGACCAAGCTGGTGGGCTAGGCAAAAAAGCCATCCAGCAGGTGATGATCAAGCGGCGCGATCGCGTCGACGGGAGCGAGATACTGCTTCATGCCGTCGAAGACCCTGTCGAGATCCAGGAGGTCGGCATCGGTGTAGATCAGGGCGTAGACGCCGTGCTCTCGGAAGAAGGCCTTATGTTTCGCCATCTCGCGTTCAAAATTGCCTCGCGCGATATCGTTCACTTCTGCCTGTGTCAGGGCGGCGATGCCGGTGAGGCGTCCATGCGTCGACCATGGAGAGAGCTCAAACCCGACCTTGCGCATCGTGAACGGGTCTACGATGCAGAAGTCCAGGCGGTAGCGGTGCGCAGCTGCAGTGCCGCCATATCGGAACTCCGGGATCAAAAGCGGGACGCTCTCGGGCACGGCCGCCGCGCGAACGTATGCGACATAGCGCTCGGCAATCCCACGCTCGTGCGGCGAGAACGAGGCGCGCACAAGGACGTTCTTGAAGAACGTGAGGTAGTCGTCGACTTGCCGAAACGTGATCCTATCCGGGTCGCCAGGCACGACCAGGCCGGTCCGCAGGACGTGGCCGATCGTCCAGTAGAGTTTCGGGAAGTGGCGGATCTCGCTTCGGTCGTTGCACCACTCCAACCGGTCTTCACGCCAAATCGGCGTGACCAACAGCCCGTAGTGGGCGCGGTTCTGACCGATCCAGACCTCCGATTCCTCAAGGGGCGGCCGCTTCCGGCTCAACTCAGCGAAATGCTTCAGATAGGAGCGCTTCAGGAACAACAGGAAGTAGGCTTGAGCCGCCTTCGAGGCCCGAAACTTCTCGAAGTTGCGGCGGTTCGCATCCGGGCGAGGCGCATCGACTGGCGACATCGCCCGCTTGAAGCCACGCATATAAAGCATGACGTACTGCTCGGGCGAAAGGATCACCTCGTGGTGGAGATCAATGAACTGAGCCGCCTTGCCACCGATTGTCGCGTTCAGGGAAGCCTGGGACGCGATCTCTGTCTCTTCGAGAACCTGAGGCAGCATCGCTGCCAGGTCAGCGTCCATCTTTCCGATCAGGTTTGCGCGCGCGCGAGTGGCAGCATCCATACCCAGCCGCCCCTTTGGTCAGGCCCCAAAGCCCTCAAGATTACCGCGATTCCCTTGGCGCTCACGGGCGGCCTGCTGCGCGAAGGTCGCCCCTGGTCCTCGTCGTTGAGGTCCGGGCCCGTAGCGCTCCGCCGTCGGCAGCCCAACCCTAAGGCCGAAGGTCGCCGTCAGATCGTAGGAGCGGACCGTGCCAGATGCTCATCGCGAATGCTGTCGAGGCCGCGCCGGCAGAATTGGCGTTAGGTGCGGCGCGATGGCGAGCCAGAGCGGGCCGCACTCGCGCGCCCACCAATCCTGCTGATGCCTGAGGCAGACCGGATGCCTGGCTCTTTGGACGCCCCGCCCATGATTCACGGGGTGGCGGGTGACGATCACCGGCGCCCAGCCGAACTGGTCACCGGTGATGTCGATGGTCAGCCCGTTCCACTCCAGCCAAGCGTGGGAGGCCTGCCATCCTCCGATGTCCTCGTTAGCGTCCTGGCTCACGTAGTCAGGCCTGATGCTAAGATGGTCGATTAGATAGCGTCCCAGGAGTTCAGTGGCGTGCCCACAGGCCCCGCGCGGAAAGGGGATGAATTTCTCCGCCCAGGGCTTTGGCCCTGCGGCGTCGATGGCGGCGCGAAAATTACGGACAGCTTGCTCAACCTCCGCGTCGGAAGGGACCTGCTGGGGAGCGGCGGCCATCAGCTCTCCGCGTCCTCGTCGCCCTCGGTTGCGACGGAGGCGGCGCCGCCGAGCGCCTGGTATCGCCGCTCCGAGAGCCACTGCATGCGTTTGGCCTGGGTCAGCAGCACACGCCGCAATCCCCCTTGGACCTCTCGCTCCGAGATCACCTGGGCCAGGCGCGAAATGATCAGGGCCCGGCGCGCCAGCCGAAAGTCGGGGTGCCGCCGAAGCTCGAAGACCCGATCGGACACCACGCGGGCGCGAAACGAGGGCGGCGCGGTCACCGTCACCGCGCCGACAGGCGGGTCCTTCTCGTTCAAGATCGCCTTGAAGCGTGAGCGTTCGACGGCCTCCTCGGTGATGAGCCGCTCGAGGGCGTTCAGCTTGGCCTTGGCCGCGGCGTCCTTCTTGTTCACGCCCTCGAGCTCGGGGAGCGGCCAGACCTCTATGTCAAGGACCTCGAAGGGATCCAAGACCGACATCGCCACCGCGTCGGTGCGCTGATTGGTCAGGTGCCGGCGGATGCGCACACGAACCCGCTCCCGGGTCTGGCCGACGTAGATCGGCTCCCCATCGTAGTCAAAGAAGGCGTAAACGCCCCACTGGTAGTCGCCAACCTTCATGGAACCTCCGCTCGGATCGGCGAAGGGCGAGTCGAGAAAGCGGGCTAGCTGGGTGCGAAGGTCGTCGGTTTCGAACGGCGGGACATTGGTCGCATCCGGATCCCGGGGAAAGAGCTCGCGGGGGTCAGACACGGCGCATCGCGGTCATGTCGGACGCGTGCTGCACGACGCCTGCGCGACGGATGGTCGTGCGGCGGAAGCGCTCTTCGTCAGAGCCGGATAGCTCGAAGTCGACGTAATGGACCTCCTCGTCGAGGCCGCCGAACGCGGCATGAAACGCCGCGAGCAGTTCGACGCCGTCGAGCGATTGGGCCGTCGCGAGGGGCTTCTCGTGCGTCGGGATGTCAGCGGGGAGAACGTAGAGACAGGGCGGCGGGGTCTCGAAGGGGCCAAGGCGCGTCAGTCGTGTGGCTTCCGGAAGGCTTTTGAGCTTCGGACAGGGGCGGCCGATCGTACCGCAAATCATGTCCCAGATGACGAGACCATCGACGCGCTGGTTGCGGGCGATCATCTCGGCGCCCAGACGCGTGTGCAGGCCCGACCAGGCGTTCCGCCGCGGATCTGCGCCGACATTGGTGCAGAGGCTCCAAGTGATGAACTCGTCGGCTTCGGGCGGTCGCTCGAAAATGGTCGTGTTGGCGCCGTCCAGGCAGCCCTTGAGGTCGATCACCGCGGTGCGTCCGCTCTTCAGTCGCACATAGTAGTCGTTGCGGGCGCCAGCCTTGGTCCGATCCCAGCCCTGGATATGGCCGCCGTCCTCCATGTGGTTGAGGACGTGCTGAACAAACTCCCGCTTCCCCCTCATGGTCGCCGAGAATTCGCCGCGCACCTTCTCGATGGCGCCGCGAAAAATGGGCGAGCGATAGAAGTCCTTCTCCCCCAGGCCATGGTCGCCCAGCAGGTGAGCCTGTGTCTTGAGGACCTCGGCGAACCGTTCGATCTCGGCTCGGAGCTGAGGGTCCTGCTCGCAGGGGATGACGTTCACGCTGCCCGCCGCGCCGTCTCGCCGAGCCCGAGCAAGGGCTCAAAAATGTGCTCGGCCAGGTGCCGCACAACATCGACCGCCACGCCGTCGCCTGTCAGATGATAGGCCTCGTTGTAGTTGCGCGGCAGTTTGTACTCGTCGGGCAACCCCATCAGCCGGGCGGTTTCACGTGCGGAGATCAGGCGGGTCCGAACCTTGGGGCCGTCGACGACGATGATGACCTGACGGCTGGAGCCGCCGGCCGGCGTACGGAGGCAGCCGGCGACGTCATCGAACCGGACCTCGGTGCGCTGCACCTTGGCACCCGCCTCATCCTGGCGCGTCCGGCGATAGATGCCGCCCACCATCCGGCGGCCGGCGCGCTTGGCGGCTTCGACCTTCGCCAGGTTGATCGGCGACATCATGCCCAGCACCTGCCGAGTTTCGGCCGGCGAGTGCCACTCGACGCTGGTCGGCGCCTCCTCGATGACGTCGGCGAAGGTGGAATTGCGCCGGGGAGGTGAGGGGATGTTCCACCACACCATCCTGCGTCGCGCCGTCTTGCTGACCCCCTCGATCGCCCGGCAGAGGCCTGGTGTATGGAAGGGCGCGATCGGCCCCGGCGACAGCAGCGCGTCGTCTACGACCACGTCCTCATGCACGCCGATGATGAAGAGCCGCGGGCGCGACTGTGGAACGAAGAGCGCGGCGTTGATGACCAGGGCGCCATAACGGTAGCCGGCGTCGGCGAATGTCTTGCAGATCGCTTCAAAGTCCCGGCCGCCATGCGACGTCAGCGTGCCACAGACATTCTCGAGCGCGATGATCTTCGGCGCGCGGCCATCCGCCATCAGCGACTTCATCACGTCCCAGAACGGGTAGAAGGTTCCCGAGCGCTCTCCCTTGAGGCCGGCGCCGCCGCCTGCCAGGGACAGGTCCTGGCAAGGGAAGGATCCCCAGGCGAGGTCGGCAACGCCGGGGAGATCGTCCAGAGCGACCTCCCGGACGTCGCCGATCTTAAGCTCGCCTGTACAGTCCCAATTGGCTTGGTAGGTCAGGCCTTTCTTGTGGTCGAAGTCGTTGGCGAACAGGCAGGTCCAACCTTGGCCAAGCCCCGCGCGCGCCATGCCGCCGCCGGCGAAGAACTCGTAGAACTTAGGCATGTGACCTAAGGCCCTCCGCGGCGTTGTCTTCCGCCGGCATCCTCGCCAGCTTTTCTTCGATGGCTTCGGTTATCCAGGTGTTGCGCGAGATCGCGCCAGGCCGCGCAGCGCGGGCGGCGTCGATCGCCTCGAAGGTATCAGCGCTGAGCCGCAGATTGATGCGATCGAGTGAGCGGACATTGGTGGGTTTCGAATCGGGAAGCATGGCGCCAGGGTGGCGCCACAACGGCGCCCCGTCGAGAAGAGTTTCCATTTTGTTCTTGGGGCCTAATCTTCAAACTGGGAGCCAATGGCGAGCCGCGCAATCAGCATTACGATCAAGCGTGAACTGAGCCTCGATGACCTTGCCGCGCCGCCTGACGCCGCGGAGATCGAGGCCGCGCATGAGGATCGCTACCTCGACGGCAACCAGGCCTTCGTAGACCTGGGCGGCATGAGCTGGGCCAACCTCTCCGAGACGCTTGAGATCGAACGCCGGATTCTAGACCGTCTGGAGCGCGCTCCGGATCTCGATGAGGAGGAAGAAGCGGTCATCGAGGAGCTGGATGCGGAGTTTGGGGCCGACGCGCTTTGGGGTCTCGACCCGGGCGTGGCTTCGGCCACGATCGCCCTGTCGGCGCTTGGGGCCACCCCAGTTGCAAGCTGCAATGGCGGGGTCCTGGGCGGCCAGCACAAGGAAGCCTATCCGCTTGTGGCCTTTTACATGCCCACCGGGATCGCGGCCCGCGTTCATGAGTTAGCGACGGCGGCGCAAGCCGGCCTGATCGTCGATGACTCGGGCAGGGCCCAAATCTACGGCGGATCCTATCGCGAACTGCTGCGATTTGCTGAACTGACGTTGGAAGTGGGCGGCCTCGAAGCCGTGTAGGCGCAGACCTTCTGGCCGCGATCCTATCGCGCATCCCAGCTCTTGCGCGATGACTTTCCCGATCCCCGACGGGGCGGTGATCGGGACAGCACCAGCCTACGGTTTCAGCCGACCTCGGTGACGAGGCCCGCGCCGACCGTCCGGCCCCCTTCGCGGATGGCGAAGCGGACGCCGGCTTCGATGCCCACGGGCTTCATCAGCTCGAAGGCGATCTCGGCGCGGTCGCCCGGCTGGACGCTCGCGTCGCCGGCGATCTGAATGACGCCGGTCACGTCGCTCACGCCGAAGAACAGCTGCGGGCTGACGAAACCGCCGGCGAGTCTCGTCGCTATGCGCGCTACCTGCCGTTTTGGGCGTAGCGCCTTTAAAGCGCTAAGCCGAATTCGCGAACGAAATTACGCCGAACCGTTGTTGCGTAAGGGATCGCCATTTAATCGCAAATCGAATTGCCCACCGAATTCGGCATAAAAGCGCTAACCGAATTCGGTTCGTGCGGCTCTTAAAACGCTCACCAAAACAGCCACATCGCATTTAATCCCAAAATGGCATCGGACTATGTCTCGCTGCCATGAACCTCGGTGCTTGGCGTCGCCTAGGCGATATTCCGGTTCATTTCTCCGATCGTTGCTGGGACGGGTCTCGACGAGCCGAGCCGACCAGCGAAGCTATCTAAGCTGTGGCGAACGTCCCGTGCCTGGACGTTGACGCACCAGGCGACGCTCGCCACATAGGCGTCGTCGCGCACGATCGACCGGCGCTTGTCTCGCCTGATCAACGGACCCGTCGGCGACACTCTGTGCGACCGCCCAGAACGTGCGGCAGCGGCCTCGGAAACCGCCAGGTCCCTTCCTGGGATGTCGCCGTTCTGGCTTTCCCCTGTCATGGGCGCTTCGCCCTCTGGCGTTCGGGGGGGAGGCTTGATAAATGGGTCGCCCTCACCCGCGGGCGTGGTGAAACTGGTAGACGCGCTGGATTCAAAATCCAGTTCCGCAAGGAGTGTCGGTTCGAGCCCGACCGCCCGCACCACCTTCTCATAAGCATTCAGAGCATCGTGATGCTCTATTGGTTAGGGGAAGGCCTTCCCCTGCGCCCGAGCCAAAGATGTCTCGGCCTGCCCCTTCGAGCGGGGGAGTCCCGCAACGCCCCAGAGAAGTTCGGAGAGCGGCCGGCGGTCGCGCTCGGTCCCGCAGCTACGCTGCTCCTACGGGCGCGCCGTTTCGCGCGGCTTTGGCCGCCGCGGGCCGCTCGACGGCGCGTCCCGCCGCGCATGCGCGGCTCCTTGCAGCCTCACATGGGGATTTTAGTGTCAAGGCAGTCCCGCGACGGCCCATGTTCCGCATAGAGGGATTGGATCAGCGGACAGCCGGGGTCCTGCCCAGCGTCGCAGGCCCGCACGGAGTCAGCCAGAACCCGCTCCATACGCCTAAGGTCGGCGATCCGCGCTCGGACATCCGTCAGGTGCGATGCGGCGAGGGTTCTCACCTCGGCGCAGGAGGCTTGCCCACCACCGGCCAAGCCCAGCAGGGCGCGAACCTCATCCAGCGTAAAGCCTAGCTCACGGGCTCGCCGGACGAAGCCCAGCCGGCCAACGTGTTCACCGTCATAGCTGCGGTAGCGGCCGCGTCGCGGTGGGGGCGGCATCAGGCCGATCCGCTCGTAGTAGCGGATCGTCTCGATGTTGCAGCCCGTGCGGCGTGAGAGTTCGCCGATCTGAATCGCCTGTTCAGCCATGGAGCGCAGCTTTCGATTAGGGCTTGAGTCTGTAGTCACTACAGATGGCATGATGGTTCCTGTTGGACCAGGAGACGATCCCATGACGGCGAGCAGCGGGATTCAAGCCCGACGAGATGGACAGGGTCGGACGCCCGCCGAGACGGCTCTGAGCTGGACGGCGGTCGCCGCCGGGGCCGGCGCAGTCTTCGCCTGGGCTGCATGTTGCGTCCTGCCGATGTCGCTCGCGCTGGCGGGGCTAGGCCTGGGGGGCATGAGCCTGATCGCGGAGCAGCGCAGTTGGATCACCTTCGCCGCGTTGGCGGTGATCGGCGTGGGCTGGACCCTTACCTGGCGGCGGGCTCGGCGGTGCCGGGTCGACAGCGCCTGCGCTGCGCCGTCGCGGCTCGGGATCGGCCTGCTCGGCGCGGCCACCGTGCTGGTGCTCCTCGCCTTGATCTGGCAGCCAATCATCGAGCCCTGGGCTCTGACGCTGATCAGGAGCGCCCGGTGATGGACGCCGTGCAGATCCTGGCGCGCTCCACGCTCACCTGTCCGCACTGCGGCCATAAGGCGACAGAGACCATGCCGACCGATGCCTGCCAATATTTCTACGACTGCCAGGGCTGCGGCGCCGTCCTCAAGCCCAAGGCAGGCGACTGCTGCGTCTACTGTTCCTACGGCGACGTGCCATGTCCGCCGATCCAGGAGGACGGCGGCAAGGCATGCTGTGGCTGACAGGCGCCGCGGCGCTAGTTTGGCATCGACATTTGGAATCCAAGTCCAAGCCCGGTCCACGACCTGGCCGCTACCGCGCCAGATCAACCTCACATTCGGTCGCCACGTCACCGCGGCTGCACCCATATCCCGCATTCGCAGGTGTCGGGCTCAGAGGACGAGACCATTCTTCATTCCGGCTGATTAGGCCATGGCTGCAATCGGTTCGTCCGCCTGGATCCGTCAGGGTCGACTAGCCCTGCGGATTTCGTCGAGAGCGTCGTCTCTAGGCCTGTTGCACGACAGCTCCCTCGATGACGACGCCCTGCGTCACGTACTTCCAGAACGCCACCAGAAGCTTGCGCGCCAGCGCCACGATCGCGGACTTGCGCATGCGCCCGCCGTTGCGCTGAACGCGGTCTAGGAACCAGACGCTTAGCGCCGAGCCTGGCTGGTGCCGCGGCCACAGCCAGGCGACCTGGATCATCGTGGTCCGCAGTCGGGGATTGCCCGCTTTCGATACACCCTGTTCGTGGTCGATCGACCCGCTCTTCCAAGGGGTTGGGGCTAGCCCTGCGTAAGCTGCGAGCTGCCTTCTGTTGTCGAAGCGCCGATACAGCGCCTCCGACCAGAGTACGGCGGCGAACTCCGGCCCGATGCCCTTCAACCGGGCAAGCATTGTCGCCGGCGTCGGCGCCTCTGAACTCGCTGGCTCGACGAGCGCGTCGCGCTCCGCCTCCACCGCCTTCAGCTGGGCCAGCAAGATCTCGAGCCGGTCGAGTTCGCGTCTGATCTGGGTTTTAAGGCGGGCCGGCATCGGTCGGCCATCGCCGGTCGTCAGTTCCTCCAGCCGGGTCCGGCGGTTCCGGCGCAGGGGATCGTAGTCGAAGATTCCCTGGGCGCAGAGCAGGCCCTTGATCCGATTGGTGTGCTCGATCCGCTCGATCACCAACGTCTTGCGCTCGCGGCAGAGACGGCGGCGGTCTTCTTCTTCTGGCGTCGGCGCCCGCACCATTGAGCAGACGCGCGGCTCGCCACGCTTGTAGGCCATCAGCGTTCGGACCAACGTCTCGCCGTCGATCCGGTCGGTCTTGGCCCGCCGCCGCCGGCGGGAGGTCAGGATCGAGGCGGCATCGACCACGTGGCTCTCGATCCCTTCGTCCTCCAGCACGCGGTGGATCCAGAAGCCGTCCAGCCCGGCCTCCTGGATGGCGATGATCGGAAAGCTGCGGCCCAGCCGCGCGCTGGCCTTCTCGTTGAGCTGGGCGAACCGCCCCAGCAGTCCCGCGAGGTCGCCGGCCGGCACGACGTGCTTGGACAGCTTCTCCCCAGCGCCCGGCGACAGGGACGTGATCAGCCAGGTCGATCGGCTGAGTTCGAGAGATACGAAGATCGCGCCGAGATCGGTGCGGATGGCGCTGTGCTCGGGCGGGGAGTGATCGTGCATGGGTCGGGCTCCAAAGGGGTGAGGGTTCGGCGACCTCACTCTGCTGGAGCCAGAGCGGAGCGCACTACCCGCCCCATGGGATCTTCCTTGTTCGCGGCGAGCCAGCTCGCCGCCGTGCTTAGGGCTCCGCCCTCGGCGCGCTGCGGGGCGCCTTCCGCCCAGCTTCGGTTCGCGCTGGCCAAGACCGGCGGCTGCATCGGCATGCCCCTGCAGCCGGGTCCCCGCGAAGGCGCCCGCTCCGCTTGCACACCCGGTCTCGCCGACGGGCAGGGCTGCGAGGCGCGCCCTGCGCCTCGCAGCCCAACCCCAAAAGGAGGTCGTCATGACCACGAACGGCGAGATCGTCACTGGGACCGAGATCGAAATCCCCCTCAACAAGCTCAAGAAGTCGCCGCGCAACGCGCGCAAGGTTCCGCACAGCGACGCAGCCATCGAAGCGCTGGCGGCGAGCATCGGCGCCAAGAAGCTCCTTCAGAAGCCGGTGGTGGAGCCCGAACGCGACGACGCCGGTGGCCTCACCGGGTTCTGGCTCGTGACCATCGGGGAGGGGCGGCGGCTGGCGCTGCGGATGCTGGCCGCGCGGGGTCAAATCAAGAAGGCGCATTTGGTCCCGTGCGTGATCGATACGGAGTTCGATCCGCAAGAGATCAGCCTAGACGAAAACGTCACACGCTCGGCCATGCATCCAGCCGACCAGTTCGACGCGTTCCGCGATCTAAACGAACGGCTCGGCTGGGGCGCCGAGGAGATCGGGGGGCGGTTCGGGGTGTCGGCCCACGTTGTTCGCCAACGCCTGCGGCTCGCCACAGTCAGTCCCAGGCTGATGGGCGTCTATCGCGAAGGCGGCCTGACCCTCGATCAGCTCATGGCGTTCGCCGTGAGCGAAGATCACGAGCGCCAGGAACAGGTCTATGAGGCTCTATCCTACAACCGTTCGGCCAGCTTCATCCGGCAGGCGATGACGGAAGCCAAGGTGCGGGCCGAGGACCGGCGCGCGGTCTTTGTCGGCGTCGAGGCCTATGCCGAGGCAGGCGGCATGGTGCTCCGCGACCTCTTCACCGAGGACGGCGGCGGCTGGCTGGAGGACGTGGCGCTGCTCGACCGGCTGGTGGCCGAGAAGCTGGCCGCGCAGGCCCAGGCGCTACGGGATGCGGAAGGTTGGAAATGGGCCGAGGCGCATCTCGACTACCCTTCCGGCCACGGCCTCGCGCGTGTCTATCCGGTTCAGATCGAGCGCGGCGCCGACGATACCGAGAAGATCGCCGCGATTAGCGCTGAGTACGACGCGCTCACCGAGCAGTGGGCGGCGGTGGAGGACCTGCCGCAGGAGGTCGAGGCGCGGCTCGCCGAGATCGACGCCGAGCTGGACGCCTTCGGTGATGGCTATGCCTACCTCCCGGGCGACGTGGCGCGCGGCGGGGTGTTCGTCGTACTGGCCTGGGATGGATCGGTCCGGATCGAGCGCGGCTTCATCCGTCCCGAGGACATGGCCCCCGAGCCCGAAGTCGAGGCTGGGGAGGACGCCGTGTCGCCAGAGCGCGAGGGCGACGGCGGCGCCCAGGCGGAGGACGATGAGGACGGCGGCGCTCCGCTCTCCGACCGGCTGGTCGCCGAGCTGACGGCCTATCGGAGCGCCAGCCTGCGCGACGCCTTGGCCGAAAGCCCCGAGACGGCCTTGCTCTGCGTGGTGCACGCCCTGGTGCTGCACACCTTCTGCGGCGCAGGTACGGCCAGCTGCCTCGACATCCGAAGTGCGTCCCGCGCGCTGGCCAGCGAGGTGCAGGGCGTCGAGGACAGCCCCGCCGGACGCCGTATCAGCGAGCGGCATGACGCCTGGGCGCGGCAGGTTCCCGATCAGCCAGCCCTCGTCTGGGCCTTCGTGACCGACCTCGACACCGACAGCCGCATGGCGCTCCTGGCCCACTGCGTGGGCCTCTCCCTCGACGCCGTGCAGGGTTGGCAGCGCCGTAGCTTGGCGCTGGCCCATGCGGATGCTCTGGCGGGACGGCTGGCGCTCGACATGCGCGGCGACTGGCAGGCCGACGCCCGCAGCTATCTCGGGCGCGTGACCAAGGCGCGGATACTCGACGCCGTGGCAGAGGCCGTGGGCGCCGAAGCCGCTGAGCGCCTTGCGGGCCTCAAGAAGGCGCAGATGGTGGAGGCGGCCGAAGGCTTGCTGGCAGGGACCGGTTGGCTGCCTCGCCACTTGCGCACCGAGGACGCCGCCGCCCACGACGGGCCAGACCAGGAGGCTGCGATAGCGGCCTAGAGTCCGGATCGTCTTGCTTGGGCCGCGCATTCCCCGCCGCTGCGCGGCCCTCCTTCTTCCAGGCGGCGCCGGACTGTCGCTCAGGAGCGGGCGTTCGCGCCTTGCCGGTTTTCCCGCCGATCCGCGCCGCATGTCGATGGGGTGAGGCTCAACGCGCTGCAACCAAGCCGCCGTGAGCCGGGCCAGGGCCTCGGTGCTCAAGGGCTATCTCCACGTTCCCCTCCGCGCGCGCCCAGCGCGGCCTGCGATGGCCCGATCTGGCCGGAGGAAATGCGGCTGCGCCGCCGGCCGTCCTGGCGCAACGGCGCTGGCGAGTTTTCTTCCCCTGCCGGCTTCGCCGCCATTCCTCGCGAGACAAGAAAATCTCGCCAGCGCCGTCCTCCGCTCGCGCTGCGGGCCCTGCGGGCTGCGCGGCCGTCCGCCTCCGGACCTGCCGATCGCCATCGAGGTCGCGATGGGCGCGGCCCGAGAGAAGCAGACAGGAGACTTCCCCATGGCCACCATCGGCACCTTCACCCAGCACGAAGACGGCTCGATCAGCGGCGCCATCAAGACCCTCACCCTCAACGTCAAGGCGGCGCAGTTCCGACCGGCGGAGAAGGAAAACGACAAGGCCCCCGACTTCCGCATCTTCGCAGGCCAGACCGAGTTCGGCGCCGCCTGGAAGAAGGTTTCCCGCGAGAACCGCGAGTACCTCTCGGTCAAGTTGGACGATCCGAGCTTCGCCGCCCCGATCTACGCCAGTCTGGTCGACGCCGACGAGGGCTACAGCCTGATCTGGTCGCGCAGCCGCGCCGCCGACTGACCCCGCCAGCGCCCCGCTTCGGCGGGGCGCCGCTCCCCAACAAGACAATCTTGAGGAGGCCGCCATGGCGCGCCCCAACGAGACCGCTCGCCCGGACCTCTACGCCCGGGTCACAGCCAAGATCATCGCTGACCTCGAACACGGGGTCCGACCCTGGACCAAGCCCTGGTCCGCCGAACATCTCGCCGGCAAGATCAGCCGCCCGCTGCGCCACAACGGCCAGCCTTATAGCGGCATCAACGTCCTGCTGCTCTGGGCCGAGGCGACGGCCAGCGGCTTTTCGGCTCCGATCTGGATGACGTTTCGCCAGGCCCTAGAATTGGGCGCCCACGTCCGCAAAGGCGAGAGCGGCGCAACGGTGGTCTACGCCAACCGCATCACCCGCACCGAAGCTGGCGATGGCGGCGAGGACGTCGAACGTCAATTCCCGTTCCTGAAGGCCTACACCGTCTTCAACGTCGAACAGATCGAGGGACTGCCCGCGCACTACCGTGCTCTGGCTGCGCCGGTTCTGGACCCTGCCCAGCGGATCGCTCACGCCGACGCCTTCTTTGCAGCGACTGGCGCCGTCGTTCGTCACGGTGGCGACCAAGCCTACTACGCGATGGGACCAGACCATGTGCAGGTCCCGCCGTTCGAGTGCTTCGAAGACCCGGAGAGCTACTATGCGACCCTGGCGCACGAGTGCACCCACTGGACGCGGCATCCGACCCGGCTCGACCGCGACTTCGGGCGCAAGCGCTGGGGCGATGACGGCTATGCCCGCGAAGAGCTCGTCGCCGAACTCGGCGCGGCGTTCCTCTGCGCCGACCTTGGCCTCGAGCTTTCAGCTCGCGAGGACCATGCCGCCTATCTCGCCAGCTGGCTGGACGTGCTGAAGGGCGACAAGCGCTTCATCTTCACCGCCGCCGCCCATGCCCAGAAGGCCTGCGACTTCCTGCACGGGCTGCAGCCGCGAGCAGACTAGCGACGGTCGGAGCGTGCGGACCCCTCCGCACGCTCCGCACCGCCTAACCGCGTGCGGCCGTCTCGGCCGCCGCTTGCGCCCTGGCCTCGGCGAGCAGGCGTTCGCGGTCGGTCATGGCGAGGTCGCAGGCCGCGCCAAGATCGGAGGTCTTCGCGCAGTACCAGGCGCGCAGCTGGGCCAGGTCGTCATCCCAGGCGAGGGTCTCCAGGAACCCAACGGCGCTCTGGTGCAATCGGCCGACGTTTCGGTCGTTGGCGGCCAGGATGCGATCCTCATGCGGCGTCAGCTTGGTCAACAGATGGCCTTGCGGGTACTGGCTGCGGCTGGCCGCGAGGTAGAGCTGGAAGAGCGCGCCCTTGATCGAGGTCGCGCGGCGATGGCCGGCGGTCTCTTCCAGGCCCCGCTGCCGCTCGATCAAGGCTTGATGCAGCTCGTCCGCCGACGGGCCAGCTTCGAGCGCGTCGAGAGCCGCCACGAGTTCGACGTCGCAATCTGCGCCTTCGTGCAGCCAGCGACGGGTCCGGAGAATTTGAGCCGCCTCGACCGCCATCTGCTCGACCTCGCACGCGACGGCGAGCGCTTGGCGTTGGGCTGGCTTGCCAGGCGCCGGACGACGCCAGCGCTGGCGGACGGCGGGCGTCGTGGGCGCTGAGTGAGCTGCGTGATGATCGACGGCGATGGTCATGGTGGGAGTCCTCTCCTGAAGAGCCGCGTGCGGTTGCGGCGTTCGGGCGGCTTGCTCCGCCTGTCGCGAAGACTCCGTGAATTGGGGCGAACCCTCTGCACCCGGCTGGGGCGCCCGGTTGGGCGGGCGGGGGGGGGGAGGTGCGATGCGTAGGCTTACGCGTCGCGCCTGCCGAGGGGAGGGGGCAGGGTAAGAGCCGTGGTCGAGGGCAGGATAGCCTTGCCGGCGGCGGTGTCTTACGCGAGGCGCAACGTGGCGATCTTCAACGTCCGACTGCCAGACGATCTCGCTGATCGGTTCGACGAGGCGGCCGCCTCGCACGGCGGTCGCTCGGTGGTGCTGCGCCGCCTGATCCATGAGGCCGCCGGGGCTTCGCAGGCCGGGGTCCAATTGCTCGAACGCGGTCGTCCGGCCAAGCTGACGGTGCGCCTGGCCGATCCCGACCTGGCGGCGCTTACCGCCGCAGCGGCGGAACTTGGCCTTACGCCGAATGCCTGGGCCGCCGCCCTGATCCGCCGGCGGCTCTCGAATCGTCCAGCTTTCAGCCGAGAGGGCGAGCGCGGGCTGATGGCCATCCAGACCGAGCTGCGCCGGATCGGCGTGAACCTCAACCAGATGGCCAGAGCCCTGAACACCGAGGTGATGGAGGGGCGGGTGCTGGACCTGCAACTCACCGAGGTCAGAGCTTTCCGCGACGAGCTGCGGGGGCGGCTTTCCGACCTCCGCGCCGCGCTGGCCGGCAACCTCGATTACTGGGAGGCGGCGTGGTGAGCGATTTTCGGACGGTCGAGGGGTTTGAAGACGTATGGCGGCCGGTGGCCCAGCCCCGACGGACCCCCGCTCGGGTGCTGCGGCCAGGTCGCGACGATGCGCGCGCGCGGCTGTCGCGCATCGCGCGACGCGCGCCCGAAGTCATGGTCAAGGTCACCGGCCGAACCCGAAGCGGTCCGCACCTTAAGGCGCACCTGGACTACATCTCGCGCAACGGAATGCTGGACCTGGAGGACGACCAGGGAGCGCGGCTTCAGGGGCGCGATGACGTCGCCGATCTCGCGCGGGATTGGGCCGCTCAGGCCGAACTGGATCGGACCCGCCGGTCCAACTCTCCGATGAGCCATTCGATCATCCTCTCGATGCCGGCCGGCACTGACCCTCAAGCCTTGCGTCTGGCGGCGCGAGCTTTCGCCAGGGAGATTTTTGAGGACCGCTTCGAGTATGTCTTCGCGCTCCACACGGACGCCGATCATCCGCACGTGCACCTGAGCGTCCGCAGCTCCGGTGTGCACGGCGAGCGGCTCAATCCGAAGAAGCCCGACCTGGAGCTCTGGCGCCAGGTCTTCGCCGAGGTGCTGCGCGAGCGTGGCGTCGAAGCCGAGGCGACACCGCGCCGCGCGCGCGGCGTGACGCGGCGGGCTGAACGCCAGGCGTTGCGACAGATGGCAGATCGTTCGCGCGCCGCGGCCGCTGGCCCGAGCCGCGCGCACCGCGAGGCGATGAAGGAGGCCGCCGCCGCCGCGTTCGGCGCTGACGCCGCCTTGCGCCCCTGGGAGAAGATGATCGGGCGCCAGCAGGCTCGTGTGCGTAGCCTCTATCTCCAGCAGGCCGCCTTGCTCGATCGCTCGCCGGACGCCGGTGATCGCGAGCTCGCCGCGCTCGTGCGGGCGTTCGTGAAGGAGATGCCGGCGCCCGATAGCCGGCGGTTGGCTCTGGCGCGTGCGTTAAGGGATCTCAGCGGTCGCTTGGAGCCGCAGCCTCAGGAGAAGGGGCGCGACCGGTAGCTAGGCTGCTACGCGGCTCTCCGGCTGAAGCTCTGGCGGACGCTCTGCCCCCAAGGACGCGTCGCGTGGGGTCTTGGTCGCCTTGGCCTTGAGGGCGGGGCGTCTGGCCGCACTAAGCGGATGGAGATTCTGGCGGTCTCGTGGGAAGGGTGATGATGTCGTCGAACTCGCGCCGACGATTGTGCTCCGCCATCGTGCCCCTCCCGCAGGGAGGATAGTGCGCGCGCCCGCTCGGCCACAATCGCCTTGCGGATCGGTGGGGCGTTGCAGGTCATCCGTTAGCGGTTTCGACTGCGCTCCTTGCCGACTGGGCGCTCGCCCTGATCGCGTCCAACCTTGGTCGGCGCCGGCTGGAACCGGGCGCCGCGTTCGAGCCAATAGGCGATCCGAGCCTTGGCCGCGTCGAGCGCGCGCTTCTGGACTAGCGGGTCGGCGACCCGGCTGCGAACGACCGTCTCGATCATCGCCAGGCGCAAGCGGCCGTCGGGATCCGCCTGCTGCGCGGGAGCCTTGAACTTTTCCTTGTCCTTGGTCGCCGTCGCACGGCCCGCCTTGGCTTCCAGCCGGCGTTCGAGAGCCTGGATCTCCCGTGCGCTCGGACGGTAGCCCTTCGCCTCCAGGCCGGCGGTCCGCATCGCCAGCCACGCCTCGCGCCGAAAGGAGGGATCACCTGAAATGACGACAGTCTCCCAGCCGCGGTGCTGCGCGATCTCCGCCATATGGCGCAGGGCGGCCGGATCGGCGCGAGCGGCGATGAGGCGGCCGCCTCGGTCCCTGAACGCGGGCTGTTTGACGAGACGGTCGACGTAGAAGGCGATCCCGCCCCGTTCCGGTTCGGTCAGGTAGCGGCGACGGAGAGCGTCGGGAACATCGCCTGCGGTTCGAGAGCCGCCCCGACTAACTGGTCGCAGAACGACGTCCGGGGAGGGTTGGTCATCAGCCATTTTTCGGGCTCCTGGACCGTTCCACGCGCTCTGCAGGGATGACGCCGGCGTCGATCACCATCTCCACCCAAGCGACAAGTTCTTCTTCACTCGCCTCGGCCCTGAGGGGGGGCATGCCGATAGTCAGGGGATCGGGCGCGGCGACAGAAGGGACAACTGGGTCGTCCGGCGATCGCTGGGCGGGCTCGACGAGAACGCTGTCGCGGGCCGACAACGAGACGACGGTTGGCGGCGGACTGACCCGCCGACGGAAGGCGCTTTCACGGAAGTATCGGAGCTTGTGCCCGCTGATCGGCGCCATGCCGGCGCGAAACACGAGGAGGCGATCACGCGGCATTTGCAGGAGTTCCTGAGGCAGCATCAGGGGGCGCGGCTGATCCGTCACGGTCATGGAGCGAGCGCCGGGCGAAAGCCCGACGGGACGGCTGCGGGCCCGCCCCTCGAAGGTGTAGGTCCCCAGCCGTTGCGACAGCTCACGGGCCACCTTGAGCTCCTTGGGTGCGAAGACGATCTCGGCGCCGCAATTGGCCATGATGTCTTCGGCGAGCTCGGCGCCATAGACGAACCTCAGTTGGGCAGGGCTTTGCAGGACCGGGAGGAGGCGAAGGCCGTAGCCGGCGACGTACGAAAAGGCGTGAGCGAGGACGCTGGCCTGACCCAGGCGCGCGAATTCGTCGAGCAGGACCAGGACCGGAACCTGATGGCGGCCGCTGGAAGGTAGCGATCGGGTGTTGAGGTCGATCAGCTGCTGAAAGAGCAGCCCGTAGAGCGGGGCGACGCGATCGAGGTTGTCGGGCGAGGTGCAGAGGTAGACGGCCATCTGTCGGTCGCGGATTTGCCTCAGGTCGAAATCGCTGGTTTCGGTGGCCGCCACGACCCGGGGATTGAGCCAGAGGTTCAACCGCGCGGTGATGGTTTGTTTGATCCCCGCGAAGGTGTTTTCGGACGCCGAGCAGAAATCGGTCAGCGCCGCGGCGGCGCCGATTGATAGGCCGGGCGTTTCGGCGCGACGCCGCCTCAGGCATTCCGAGAGGCGGTTGCGAAGGTCGGCCGCCGTCATGAGGCGATAGATTTCCCCGAACGTGAAGGGTGTGGCCGGGGTGGCCGCTATCAGCGCGCCGACGCCGATGAAGCCTGTGCGCGCGGCCTCCGCCCAGAACGGGTCTGTGCGGTCGGGGGAGGGGAAGAGCATCACCGCGATACGCTGCAGCTCGTCGAGCACCGCGATCGGATCGTCCCTGTCGATGTGGCCAAGCGGATTGTAGCGGGCGGTCCGGCCTTCCGGATCCAGCGGATCGAAGCAGGTGACCTGCTGGCCGTGGGCCGCACGGAATCCTGCCGACGCCGCCCAGTTTTCCCGCTTGATGTCGAGGACGACGAGGCTGCCGGACCAGCTCAGCAGGTTCGGTATCACGACGCCGACGCCCTTGCCCGACCGTGTCGGGGCGTAGAGCAGCACGTGTTCAGGTCCCCCGAAAACCAGCAGGCGTCCGTTCTTCTTCCCCACGATCACGCCATAGGTGTTCCTGAAGCCTTCGCGCCGGATATCGGCTTCCGTCGCAAGGCGGGCTGAGCCGTGCAACGGCGGCCGCGGTCGCTTCAACATGGCGCCTGCCAGGACGAACGCCGCGCCAGCGCCGCTTGCCGCGCCGATCATCAACCAAGCCCGCACCTGCGGGGCGCTCCGGTTGTCCCAGATCCATAGCCCCGAGGCCCACACGTCGGTCGAGCTGCTGAGGCCGCCCAGGCCCGCGAGGGTGACGAGGCACCCTAGCCAAACGCCGATCAGGCTTGATGCGCTCGCCAGCGCGACAAGCTGGAGCGGCCCTAGCCGGCGCATCGGCGATCGGGCTCGAACCAGACTTCGACAACCTGAAAGCGCCCCCCGACGCGCCTGACCTGGACGACTATGTCGACGAGCCGACGAAGGAGGTCGTGAATGTCGCCGCGGGGCAGGTCGCGGCCGCCCTGGCTCTCCTTCACGAGCAGGGTCAGCTGTTCGAAGGCTAGCCGGGCGGAGTTGGCGTGGATGGTCGTGATTGAGCCCGGATGTCCGGAATTGACGTTGCGGAGGTAGAAGTACGCGGCTTCATCGCGGAGCTCCTGGAGGAGGATGCGGTCAGGTCGCATCCTCAACGCGCTCTCCAGCAGGGCCTTCGGGCCGATCTGCGCCAGGCCCTGTCCATCCTTTGCATAGAGCAAATGGACGGCGTTCCGATGCGGCGTCTGCAGCTCGCGGGCGTCCTCGATCGTGATCAGTCGCTCGGCCTGCGGAATGAGTCGTATCAATCCTTTGGCCAGGGTCGTCTTGCCGGCGCCGGTCGCTCCGGAAATGAGAATGTTGCGGCGGCTTTCCACCGCCAGCGTGAAGAACGCGCGCCACTCACGGGCGCGATGCAGGTCCAGCAGGCGCTGGTCGAGCGTGTCGGCGGAATTGGACCCGGCGGAGACTTCGTCGAACAGTCCCTCGCCGATCATCTCTTCAAGATCGGCGGCGCGGCGAGAAGGTCTGCGAAAGGTCAGCGAGATGGAGTCCGCAGCCGGCGGCAGGACGATCTGGCAGCGCTCGCCGGTTGGCAGCACGGTGGTGCAGATCGGATGCTGATCCTGGACATCTTGCGCCGTGGCGGCCGCCGCCGCGATGGCGAGCGGACCCAGCCAATCTGGCGACAATTGGGGGGCCTCGATCCAGGTCCAGCGTCCTTCGCGCTCGACTGCGAACTCGCCGGGCTTGTTCACGACGATCTCAGTCACCCGCTCGTCGTCCAGGTGAGCGCGGAACGGATGTAGATAGTGCTCGAGCACGGTGGTGTCGCCGGCGGGCACCCTTATCGGGCCTTCAGGCGGTAGACGGGGCCGAAGTCGAGATCCACCGCGGTAAAGATCGCGACTTCCTCTCCGTGGCGTTTGCGCAGGGAGGGCGGGATATCGATCGACTTTTCGACTGCGACGGCTGCTGCCGCGGACGGCTCGCGGACAAGGTACCCGTACTCGTTGCTTCCGACCTCGGCGACGCCCAGGTCGAGAATGGACAGGACGACCGCCCCGCCAAAGCGGTCCCAGAAGTGGGTGTCCAGATCGCCGTCGAAGCCGGCGCGACCAAGCGGGTCGCTCGCGGGCGACGAGAGCTGAACTGCGACGCCGCTGGGCGTCAGCGCTCGGGTCCAGAGCACGAACAGCCGTCGCTGCCCCTGGCGCATGCCCGCGCGATACTCCCCGAGCACGCGAGATCCCTTCTCCAGCACCACGACCACACCGGTCGCCGAGTAGACATCACGTGTGATGAGACAGCTGACATACCCGGGCGTGGAGCTGTCCAGGGCTGTTTCCAGAACGCAAGGAATGAGGGTTCCTGCGACCAGCATCAGATCGCGTTGGGCAAGGCGGCTGGCCTTGACGCTGGCGATGTCAGAGCCGCGCCGAAGCTGGTCGAGCTCCGTCTCGGGCGTCGGCGTGGCGGTGCTCGCCGGGCGTATGACGGGGTCGATTCTGGAAGAAGGCTGCGAGTAGGCGAGCATCGACGAAGGCGCCGGCGGCGTGTCTGGTCCAGGCGCGGGGATGGACGAGCCGGATGGCCGCTGGCGCCCCGGTGACGCGGGTTCGGTTGGCGTCGCGGTCGATGGATCAGCGAGGGGACGGGGGCTGTCGGCCGTCGCCTCCGCGCGCACCGCTTCGAAGGGGACAATCTGCTGTACGGGCCGTTTCGGCGGTGGCCGCGGCGCGCGTGGGTGTTCCTGACGCCAGGTCACGGCCGCGAACACCGCACAACCCAGGACGAGACCAGCCAAGGCGATGGCCTTGCCGCGGGCCCCGTCGGCGCGTCCAGAGACAGGCGTGATCGTGCGATTGAGATCGGCGCGAGCGTCAGGAGAGGTGCTCGCGGCGGCGACGTCGGAGACATCCTCGTTCATGGCTTGGGAGCCAGGCTGCGTTCGACTTCCGGCGAGGCCGTCAGCGTCCCCGTGGCGGCGCCCGCGGGGCCAGGCGCACGATTGCGGATGCAGAGGACCTGGCGACCCCGGCGAAGCCGGAACAGGGCCGCCCTCTCGTGGATCACTACGAACTCACCGCGGACATCAAACTGCGCGAGCCGTTCGCCGCCGTCTTCATCCACGACGTAGATCGCTGCGAGCGCCTGAGACGCCGGAAACCGCATCACCGTGAAGCGGCCGTTGTCGGAGACCTCCGAAGGCGCGAGAGAGAAGGCCCCCTGGAGCTCGTAGTCGAGGTTTCTTGGCCCTTCGATCGCGCCCCGCTCGAGTTTCAGCTGAAGGATCTTCTGCTCCAGTGCGAGGGCCTCGGCAGTCAGCGTCTTGCTCAGTCGGTCGGCTTCCTCAGACGGGTATCGAAACCGCAGGACGAAGACGGCGCGCTCAGCCGGCTTGGTCGAGAGCGGTGCAAGTTCGAAGGCGTAATGGCGACCTCGGCCCGCGCCCGTGTTGGTCGACACCAAAAGGTTCGACGTTGCTGGCGTACCCCGCGGTTTGATGAACAGGACCGGGCCTTCGGCGGCGACCTCCCATGCGGTTGGCTGGCCGAGCGCGACGTGTTGGATGGCCTCGCCGTCGCCGAAGATGACCTGAAGGGCGGCCCGCGGCGAAGCGGCCAGGCGCACGACCCGGTTCGCATCGTAGTCCACGATCCTGATCCTTGGGTCTGGCGCGGACGCCGGGTCCGCCGCTGCGACTGGGAGCGGAAGTCCGGCGAGCAGTAGGAAGATCAACGCTCGACGTTTCATGGCGCCACCTCAGCGTCCGCCCGATAGCTCGAAACCTGAAAGCCCAGGGGGTTGGCGAGCCGGTCGGCTTCGCGCATCGGCGCCTTGGCGTAGCTGAAGGCCACGGTTGCGATCCAATCGCTTTCCTCGACCTGCGCGCCGCGACGATTGATCCGATGAAATCTGACGTTCGCGACGTCGGGGGCGATGAAGCTGATCGCCCTGATCTCGATGAGCGCTTCCGCCGCCTCGCCCAGCACCACCTGCGGACTGGCCGGGTTGCTGGGCCGGAACGCCGCGGCCCAACGCTGTTGCTCTTGCGGCGTGGACATCAGCGACACCTGCCGGAAATTGGCTTCGGCGGCGCTCGGCAGCCAGCCTTCCCGGGCTCGGACATAGGTCGCGAGAAACGACTTGGTGACGGCCTCGTCATAGGCACGCTGCTGCACGTCTTTGAGCGCTGTCATGACCTCCACGGCGCCTGTCGCACGGTCGACGCGCACGACATATGGCTCGACCGACTTCAGCGGAGTGAGGGCTGCGAGCGCCACGACCGCCGCCGTTGCGAGCAGGCCGGCCAGGCCGGCCACCCCCCAGGCCAGTTGCGCGGACCGGCGGGCGGCGGCCAATCGGTCGGCGTCCCAGCTCGTGGCTTCCGCGAAGTAGGCGCGGAGGTCGGCGGCGGGCACGCCGTTCATCGGCCGCCTCCACAGGCGGCAGCAGCAGATTCTGTCGGCGCTGGGCCGTGGTTCAACACCGAGCCGTAAGGGTTTGCCGGGCGCCGTTGCCCTTGGCAGGCGCCCGAGGCCGCGCCCTGGCAGGCGGCCATGAGCAGAACGGCCACAATGCAGATCAGCGTGCGCCTGATCATGTGCTCCTCGCTGGGCGAATGGACCCGCCGCCGGTCGGCGGGCGGGTCGTGAAGGGCGCGGAATGCAATGCGGCGGCCGGGGAGCGGAAGGCGCTGGCGCCGGCGGTCGCGAAGTCGGCGATTCCCGCGCTGGCGCCGCCCGCGATGCCGGCGGCGATGGCGGGGGTTTGCAGGAAGAAGATGGCGGCCAGGAAACACAGCGCGACGAACAGGAGGCCCCCCACCATGGGATCGTGTCCGTCGATCGCAGACCATTGATCGCCGACCAGCGAGAGCACCAGCTGGAAGACGCTGATGATCAGGGCGAAGAGCACAAGGTAGTTCACCGCCTGGCTCAACCAGCCGAAGAAGTAGCGCCTTGTTCCGTCGAAGAGGGCGCAGGCGACGAAGATGGGCCCGAGCGCGATCAGGAGGGCCAGCGCGATCTTGGCGATCATGACGATGCCAAACCCCAGCGCCGCCGCGGCGGCGCCGATCAGGAAGACCGCGGCGGCCATCAGCCACGGTGCGATGTCGATCGCGCTCCCGGTGTCGGCGATCTTCTGGCCGAGATAGGCGCCGCGGGCGAAGAACTGGTCGAAGGCCGCGCCGGGCTCCTGCGCCGCGCCGCCGCTGATGGCTTGCGCCAGGGCCTCCGGAAGCGTCCGAAAGAGCGGCTCTGCGACCCAGTCGCCATACGCGACGCTGGTCGCGAGCATATAGATGACGGCGAGCTTCAGGGAGCGGACGGCGAAGTCCATGAAGGGCTCGGCGATAGCGCCGCGCAGGATCGCAAACCCGTAGAGCAGCACATACAGGACCAAGGCGAGCCGCATGGGGCCAGCCAATTCAGCCACCATCCCAGAAGCGCCCTGGGTCAGAAACTGCTCGAGCCGATCATCAATGAAGGCGTAGGCTGGACCGAAGACGGCGAATGGCATGGCGTCCTCAGAGTGCTTCTTTGTAGAGGGTGCGCCGAGCGGCGGCGCGTGCATCGCGCTCTCCCGCAAGCGCCCGCTCGCAAACTTCGCCGGATCGCTCGCCGGACCTGCAGGCCTTGAGAAGCTCGGCTCGGGCCTCGTGGCCCTGGGGCGAACACCCGGCCAGGGCCGCCCCGAGGATCAGCACCCGGATCATTGGAAGGCCTCTCGATAGAGCGCCAAGCGCGCGTCGGCCGCTGTCCGGCTGCGCTCGTGATCGCGTTGCGTTTGCAGCCGCTCCTCGGCCGCCTGCGCCATGGCCAGGCCTTGCAAGCGCATTTGATCATTCGCGATCATCGCCTGCTCAGCGGCCAGGCGCGCTTGAATGTCCATGACCGCTCTGGCGTTGGTCGCGGTGTCGAGCGCACTCGCGATTTCGGCCAGGCCGTCCAAGCGCTCGGACCCCACATCGGCCGCTTGGCGGCCAAGTGCGAGATCGCGAGCTGCGCGGTCGCCGATGCGCTCGAGCTCCTGCCCAAGCACGTCGCCAGGCTTGGCCGAGAAGAGCCGGTGCGTCTGGCGAATGAGGTCGGCCGTCTCGCCGAGTTCCCCCAGTCCTGAGAAGTCGCCATTCGACGCGGCGACGTAGGTTTCGATCTGCGGGACGAATGCGCGAAGCGCTGGCGTGGACAGGGCGGCGGCCAGGCTGTTCACGTCCGAGATCTGATTGAATCCGTCGTAGAGGCGCTTGGCCTCGATGACCTGGGACTTCAGCTCGTTCAACTGGTTGAGGGCCGTCTGCGCCTGCTGGAGCAGGTTCGCATAGGCCGTCGGGTCGTGGACGATGACCTGCGCCGACACGGGCTGAGGTTGGGTGGCGAGCCACACGCTCGCGATCGAAGCTAGTAGCGCGCGTTTCATAGGAGGTTTCTCCGAGCATTCTGGAAAGGCAGACGCCAACGATCGGGATCGTCGCCGTGCAGGCCGCGAATGCGATCGAGCAGCTCAACGGTTTGGGTCCGGCCCGACAGCACGGCCAATTCGTCGTCGAGGCCGGTCAGGTCCAGGTCGACGACGATGGAGTTGTGACCCTGTTTCACCAGGAAGTGCCGCCGCTCCGGCGACATCTCATCACGAACCAGCGCGAACTCGCGTTCGCTCAGGCCAAAGCCTTCCCTGTAGTCGCGCTCGGTAGCGCTGGAATTGGGCAGGAAGATCTTGGTCGCGCATTGCTCGACGATGGTGTGGGCGATCGGCGAGCGAAGGACATCCGCAGGCGACTGGGTGCCAAACACCATGAAGGCGTTCTGCTTGCGAAAGGTCTTCAGGCCGTCCTGCGCCAGGCCCTGGAAGGCTTCATCGCCCAAGGCCTTCCAGAACTCGTCGATGTCGAGGACGAGGCGCTGGCCATCGACGAGCACCTGCAGTCGATGCAGGAGGTACATCATTACCGGCGTACGGATTTCCGGGACGTCGAGGATGTGGGTGATGTCGAAGCCCAGAAAGCGGTTGCTCAGGTCGAGTGCGTCGGCCTCGCCGTCGAAGACCCAGCCAAGGGGATTGCCGCGTCGCCAACGCTCCAGCCGGGCGCCGATACCGTCGGCGTCGCGTTGGCCGAGCAGCGCTCGAAGCGCTGAGATGGATCTCTGCCTCGGTGGAAGGGGGCTGAGGGCCGCGAGCGCCGCATCTATCGCACGCGCCTCCCGCGGCGTGATCTGCCCGTCGGGCGCCGCCAGCTGCTGGATCAGGCGGCTGAGGAACGTCCGGTCGGCAGGCGTGTCGCCAAGCGCCTTCAGGGGCGCAAAGCCTGTCGGCTCCCCAGGCCGTAGCGCCAGATAGGTTCCGCCACAGGCGCGGACGAAAATCTCCGCCCCGCGATCCTTGTCGATGAAGACTTGGCGGGCGCCGAACTTTTCCAGTTGGGCGAGCAGGAAGTTCTGCACGACCGTCTTGCCCGCTCCCGTCGGGCCGCAGACGAAGGTGTGTCCGACGTCTCCGACATGAAAGCTGAAATGGAACGGGGATGCAGCCGAGCTGCGCAGCAGGGCGACGGCCGGTCCCCAATGATTGCCCTCCAGCCGACCGCTGGGATGGGTGTGCAGGGGGGCGAAGCTCGCGAAATTGCGGCTGGTGATCGCGGCGGGCCGGAGTCGGAAGCGGAATGCGCCAGGGAATTGGGCCCAGAAGGCCGCTTCAAGGCCGAGGTCCTCGCGCGCGACGACCAGGCCGCTGTCGGCCATCAGGGCGCGGGCCTTGGCCAGACGGTTCGCCAGCTCCCCCGGCGCGGCGCCATAGACAAGGACCGAGGCTTGATGGTCGCCGAGAACGAACCTGTTGGAAACGAGATCGTCGAGGGCCTCTTCGAGGCCCGACACCTGGGAAGCGGCGCGGTCGCGGGCCGAAACCATCTGGTTCTGCTTGCGCGCGAGGAGAGCGCGAGCCGCCGGCTTGGAGAGGAAGCTGAAGGATTGGGCCACGACGAGCGGGAAGGGCGCTGCGAGCAGGTCGTTCCAGAGCCCGGGACGGGTCGAGGCGGGGTACTCCTTGACGCCGAGGACCCCAGCAAAGGTCTCTCGCGAGGCCTCGCGAATTTCCAGCGCCTCGCGCCCAAAGATCAAGCGGGCCGAATAGATCGACGCGCCCAGGTGGCCCCGCACGAGCGGAACCGGTTCGCTGCGCCCGGTGAGGATGAGGCGCATGAGCTCCATGGGTTCTGAGAAGACCAGATCATTGCGCGTTCGCAGGCCAAGCGGCGTCGGGCCGTACCGACCGAGGTGCTGAGTCAGATTGCGCCCAGCGTCTTCGATGCGGCGTATCGCGTTGCTCTCTGCGGCCTGGTCAGCGGAACGATCGAGGCGTCCGAACAGGGCCTGCAGGCGGCTTGGGAGGGCGCGCCCGGCGTGAAGCACAAGCGTCAGGTAGAGTTCGTTGATGAAAAGCCGTTCGCATTGGAGACGGTCGCGGTAGGCGTGGTCGAGTTCGGCGGCGAAACGTGAGCGAAAGCGACCGTTGGGGTAGTCCTCGGAAGCCCTTCGGACGACGTGGTGCCAGATCGCCAACTGGTCGTCGGCGAGATTACGCCAGGTGTTGTTGAGCTTGGCGTGGAGGTCGTTGAGGTCGCGTGGATCCGCTGTTTCGAAACTCGTCCCTTCCAGCCGAAAGCTCAGCATCAAGGCGCCTGTGTCGAGGAGGACTACCTGGTCGTTAAGGTGACGGGCGAATGGAAGAGCCGCGTCAGGCTCTTGCTCGCGCTTGCGCAGCTTGGCTGAGATCGGGCGGACGGATTTAGGCACGACGCCGCCTCAGAGCCGCGTGGCGCGTGAGCGGCAACGGGGTCGCCGAGCTGCCGCCCCACGCCTGGGTGTTGCGGGCCCGACCTCTCGTCTCAAGGTGAAGATAGAGAACCCGGAAGGCGTTGGGATCGCTTCGGCAGACCGCCTGAAAGACGAGGTGCAGACCCGGTGCGATGAGAAGGTAGAGCATCGAGTCCGCGGCGAGGAAGGCCACCGCAGAGACAAGCAGGTTGACGCCCACCGCCTCCATTGGAACGCCGAGCACGGTCGCTGGCCTTGTACAGGCCAGAAAGAGAATGTCCTCGGTCAGGCGTTCTGGGACCGAGCTCATGTCAGCCCCCCGTGATCATGTCGACGATGGTGGCCGCGCCGAAGATGACGATGATCCCGACGATGACCGTGCCGGCGCGGCGCAGGTCCAGGTGGCCGAACATCCAGGCGATGCCGGTGGCGATGACGGCCAGGATGGCCAGTCCGCGAACGATGCCGCTGCTCAGCAGGTCGATGATGTTCTGGATGAAGGCGCCGATATCGCCGCCCACGCCGCTGGCCTGCGCAAAAGCCGGCGTTGCGGCGGCGCTCGCGACCGCGGCCAGCAGCAGGACATAGGTGTTGCGGGAACGATTCATTGGGCGGGTTCCGGTTGAGGGGAGAAGACGAAGCTGGTGCGCCATTTGACTTCGCGTGCGACGGCGAAGGCGTCCCAGCTCGGCGCCGGGGGCTCGGCCTCTTCGGGCGCGGGGTCCTGCTGGCCGAAGCGTTCGGCCGCAGCCACGACCTTGGCGACGTAGCCGTTTCGAATGCCGCGTTCGGGATGTCCGGTGTTGTAGTGGGATAGCGCTGTTCTCAATGCCGTCTGAGGAGCCTGGTCGGCGGCCCGGGCGCGGTCGAAGCCCTCGCGAAGGACAGCGGCCGACGCCGCCAGGTTCTCGCATGGGTCGAATGCGGCCTCTATCGAGAGGTTCAATCGATCGAGGTTGCGGCTGTTGATCTGAGCGAGTCCGAGATCGATGCTCGCGCCGCTTTCAATCAGCCGCTTCGCCGCGGCGATCGCGTCGGGGGCGTTGGTGGACCGCACCTGGCGATGTGGTGGGCCGTTGACGCCAATCGCCAGCGGATCAAAGCCACTCTCCACCTCGGCGATGCCGAGCAGCGTCGCGTGGGCGACGTTTGGCGCGCAGCGCTCGATGAGCGCTCGCATCTCCGCAAGCTCAAGCATCATGGCTCGCAAGCCCGGCCGACGATGGACGAAGGAAGGTGGGTCATCAGCGCCTCCTGACTTGACCTTGGCAGGGAGGCGGTGACGGAGGAGAGCCGTAAGGCTACTCGCTATGGGCAGGTAGCCTTACGGCCTTCGAGCGAGCAGACCGAGGTCGAGCGCTTTGAGGACCGCCTGGAAGCGTGTTCTGACATTCAGGTGCGCACACACCTTGGACAGATGCCCCTCTACCGTCCGGCTGGAAATCCCGAGAATGCCGCCAATATCGCTGGCGCTCTTACCTTCCTGAACCCACGCTAGGCATTGAAGCTGCCGATCAGTGATCGCACGCAACTCGATAGCGGAGAGGTCCGCCGTCAGTGTCGCCTCACGGGATCGGGGACCGGAAGCGCTCCTCGCCTCGATCAAAGCGCCTTGAGAATCCACAGCGTCTATCGTCATCTGATGTTCGCCTTGCTCTAGGGGAGGTCCTCGTCTTCAGCGGGGCGGCTGGGCGCTGATTCAGCGCTCAGCCATGTCTCTGCTGCAGCTCGCCGGTCGCCCAGCGAGGATGCGAGCTTCTCGAAAGTCACCGTGAATGCGCCGATCAGCGTCACGACGTCGAGCTGGCCGAGATCCTCTCCGACCTGGCCGTGAAATCGCTTCAACGCCATTGCGTGAATGAGCGTCAGCTTGTGGTCTGCGCAGCGCACCGCGAGATTGGGGTCGGCCAGATAGAGCCCCGCGACGATCGCTAGGGGATCGCTGTCCGTGAGGTTCGCAAAGCGAAAAAGACGCTCGAGACGGATTTCGCCGTCGCCGGCCTCGAAGCGCTCGTAGGAGCGCATGGACATCGCCATCGCGCGAGCAGCCTGCCGTACGCTCCATCCGCGACGTCGGCGGATGGAGCGAAGCATGGACGCCAGGAGATCGCTCTGCGTCGCCCGGTCGGGAGGTCGGGGGAACATTCAGCCGCCGCCGTCGATAATTTAAACCCATGCGGGAAACAGCGCCTGCGACGCGTCCTACGGTAGGGATGATTGCGCACGGTATCGGCTGTAATCAATAGGTAAAAGTGGAGGTATACTGACGTTATTCGAGAGAATATGCCGTCATTTTTTGTCGGAAAGCCCGTCAATCCAATAGCTTAAATGATCGCAGAATGTCGCGTTCGGACACATTCTTGCATCGTATTGATTGTGGGATGATCGGGCCTTGGTTTGGCTTGGCCCGGGCTTGTATTTCCGATGTTCCTACAGCGCGCGACTGCCCTGGGGGCTCGTTTTGCCTCGAACGCGTGATCCATTCGGTAGCGTGTTGCGTGCGCTGCGAAGCCGGCTAGCCGATGGCGTCTATGCGCCTGGTGAAGCCTTGGCGATCGTTGAACTGGCCCAGGAGTTCGAGTTCAGCACGACGCCCATTCGAGAGGCTCTTGGCTGGCTCGCGGGAGAGCAAGTCATTGAGGAGCGGCGTGGGGCCGGCTTCAGTTGCTGGCGGGTTGAGTACGATCTTCTGCTGTCGCTCTACGATCTACATGAGGCCTATGTGAGGCTGGCGCTGCAGAGCCTCGGCGCTCGTCGGGACTTGGGCGTGCTGATCGAGAGTGGCGAAGCGCCAGCAGGCGCTGAGCCAATACGCCAGGCCGCACGGACCTTCCGAAGTCTGGTCGCCGCGTCCGGCAATATGCCGCTGTTCCAGGCCCATGGCGCCCTGACGGTGAGGCTGGGAAACATCCGGCGCGCCGAAAACGCAGTCTTGCTCGATCAGCACGGCGAGCTTGCGGCGTTCGAGGCAGTCGATTGGAACTGCGAGGCGTTGAGCGCCTGGACGACGCGATATCACAGAGTGCGGCGTGATCACGCGGCGGAAACACTGAAGCATATGGCGTCAGGGCAAATATATTATCGTATCTAGGGAATATATCTTGAATGCAATTCTCACGGCGGGCCTGCTCTATTCGCCACAATGAGTGGTGTTAAGCAAGCGGAGGGCGAAATGCTCTACTTCCGTAACTTCCTTCGCCATGGACTCACCTGCTTTGGCGACGCCAAAAGGCTGACCAAGGGCTATCCCGACGGTGAGTTCATCGAGCTGGCTGGCGACCGCTACGACGAGGTCTGAGACCTCGCCGTGACCAACCCGGCGCCGGCTCGCCGGCGCCGGGCGTTCGCGACGTCAGAGGAGCGCCCTTCGCCGCCATGCACCTTTCCCCAGACTGCCATCTAGCCGTCGTTGCGGACGACCTCGTGTTTCTGGATGCACGCCGAGGCGTCTACCTTTGCCTTCCGGGCTCCGCCGGCAGCGTCGTTCGTGGCCGCGACGGTGAGATGGCGGTTTACGAGCCATCGCTTCAGGAGCGGCTCAGCAACGCCGGAATGCTCTCGTCGCCCCATCCGGGCAGCAACGACCGCTCGCTCGCGGCGCCGCCGGATCGGCCGGAACGCGATCTGCCCGACGGGAGGCCCGCGCGGTTCACCATCCCGGCGATCGCCGATCTACTCATTGTCTACTTCAGCGCAACGTGGCGCTTTCGGGTCCGATCATTTGGGGCTGTCGTCGAATGGGCGCGGCGCAGTGGCTGCACAAGGCAAGTCAGGGCCGGCGACCTGTTCGAAGATGTCCGCCTCTTTCAGGTCTGCTTGCCTTGGCTGCCATTCCAAGGACGCTGTCTGCTCCGCTCGTTTCTTCTACTGGAATTCTTGCGTCGACGAGGCCACGCCGAGATCCGCTGGGTGTTCGGTGTCGCGACCTGGCCGTTTTCCGCGCACTGCTGGCTGCAGATCGGCAGCGCGGCGCTTGATGATCAGGTGGGCCGCCTGACCCGCTATACGCCGATCATGGCGGTGTAGGCCTATGCCGGACTACGTCGCACTCCATTGGAATGTCGATTGCGAAGTCTCCCATCGGATCGGCTGGGTCCAGCGGGCGATATCGCAGGACGAGACTTGGCGGCTCGCCATCGACGAACCGGGGCGGCTTGTCGCCGTATCGGCGCCCGCCGCTCTGAATGTCCGCCGGATGTCGGACGGTGCAGTTGTCATCGGCGACGTCTTTGCGCGTGACGGAGGCGACCCTAGCTGGCCGCCGGGGGGCGCCGCGGGCTTCCCCGCGGTCTGCCGAACGCTCGTCGAAGAAGCTTGGGGGAGATACGTTGCTCTTGGACCGCCGGAGGCCGGTCGAGCCGCGGTCCTTCGGGACCCAATGGGTGGTTTGGAGTGCATCACCTTCGACGCCGCCGGGGCGCAGGTGGTCGCCTCGACTCTGCCAGACTGGCTGATTGTAGGGCTCTCGCCGAAGCTGTCGATCGACTGGAGCTTCCTGCATCGCCAGTTCGGCCGCAGAGGCATAGCTGGCGGAGCAGCGCTTTGGGGCGCTCAAGCGCTCGCGCCTGGCGAGTACCTGGACACGGTGGGCAAGGGGAAAATGCTCTGGCTCCCCGCAGATATCGCGCGGCGTGGGCCGACGGCAGATGAGACGCTCGTCGGCCTTGTCGATATGTGCATCAAGGCGCTGACGAGCGGCCGTCGCGTTCTCACTGAGGTGTCCGGAGGCTTCGACTCCGCCGTCGTGGCCAGCGCCCTTGGCGCGATCCCTTCTTCCAGAGAAGGCCCCGATCTCATCAACTACCATACCGAGGAGATCGAGGGCGACGAGCGCGCCTATGCCCGGCTCGTCGCTGACAGGACCGGGCTGAACCTGATCGAGCGCCGGAAGCCGGAGTTTGCGTTCGATGAGGCGTCCCTCAGGGAGTTTTCGGGTGCAGTAGGCCCGGCGATATGGGGCGTAGACGCTCGCTATGATCGAGATGTCGCCGATCAGTGCAGGGCTCTCGGCGCGGACGCCATTCTGAGTGGGAAAGGTGGTGACAGCGTCTTCTTTCAGATGCCGACACCGATGGTGTTCGCCGATCGCCTGAGGTCCCGCGGCCTGGCGAGCCTGACTGAGCCTATCCTTCCGAGCGTGGCGCGCTGGACGCGGCGGTCGGTCTGGTCTGTGCTTGGCTCGGCTCTCTTCTGCGATGTCACGGGCCGCCGCGTCAGCGATCATCCCTGGCTGAGCGAAATCTCCGATCTTCCGCCAGGAAAGCGTCTGCATCTGCGGAGCTTGACCCAATGCTTGAGCTTCGCTGGGCCCTCGCGTCGGGCCAGCGCGGCTCATTTCATCCACCCGCTGTTGGCGCAGCCAGTCGTCGAACACTGCCTTTCGCGCCCAAGTTTCGAACTCACCCAAGGCCGTCGCGATCGGGCATATGCGAGGACCTGCTTCGAGGCGCGGTTGCCGCCGGAGATCGCCTGGCGGCATGGAAAAGGGGACGCGACTGCCCATTTCGGCCGAGCTGTCGCAGCACATCTCCAGTTTCTACGCAGCTATCTGCTTGAGGGCCTGTTAGCGACCCAGGGCGTTCTCGATCGGCGCCGCCTGGAGCGCAGTTTGTCCCTCGACCGCCTCATCTGGAGCGGCGGCGCCGGCGACGTGCTGCAGGCCGCGGCGATGGAGGGATGGGCGCGCGGCTGGGAGCGGCGGCTACGGACTTCGGCCTAGAGCCAGATGCGTCGAGTCCTGGAGCTCCGATCGTCGCGGAGAGCCAGGAGAACACGCGATCGTACATGTCGCGAACGTTGCCGGGGCTCGATATGACGTGGCCCTCGCCCCAATAGGTAGCCAGGGCAGCCGGCTTGCCCTGGCGATAGAGCGCCGAATACACGCTCTGGGCTTGCCCGAGGGCGATCGAGTCCTGATCGCCCTGGATCAGCAGGACCGGTGCAGAGATCCGATCGACCTGGCTGAAGGGGCTGTTTCGAGCGTAGCGCTCCGGATCGGTCCAGGGGGGCCCCCCCATGCCGGCAGCCTTCTCGACCCACCCCTGTCCCCAGTTGGTCGAAGGGCCGAGGTCGGCGCTGACAGCGAAGTCTGGCGGTATCGCACCCCAATGAGCGGATAGATCGGAGATGCCCGCCGAGACGATGATCGCGCCGAACCTCTCCGAGCGCGTCGCGGCGACCAGAGCTGCGTATCCGCCGTAGCTGTGTCCCCAGATGGCGATTCGTCGGGGATCAACAAAGCCGCTGGACACCGCCGTCTCGACCGCGGCGCTGATCTGTTCGGTGAGACCCGACGCCGGCTCGGATGTGCCGACTGGCTCGGTCAGGCTGGGAACAAGGACCGCATAGCCGCGCGCGGCCAGTAGCTGGGGATTGGTGTAGAGCGTCAGGGCTCCTGGCGCGTATTTCGACGGCGGGGCCGGATAGATCGCACCCGGATAGGGGACTACGATCAAAGGCAGCCGCGCACCTTCCTGGCGGCCGGGGGGCAGATACAGCCAGTGGGCGCCACGGGCGCTGGGATTGGCGCGCAGGGCTCGGACATCAGCGAACTCGAGCTCGGCGAACCCCGAGTTGATTGTGCGCGCCACGAATGGCTTTAGCCCCCGCCGGTGCACCGAGAGACGCGATACCCCGTGCCGATCCGTGGTGGTCACGACCATCGTGCTGGCGCTCATCGCAACGACCCGCGCGCCAGAGGGAAGATCCTGAACGCTGAACTGACCGGCTCTCGCAACACGTACGACGGCGGCTCCTCGCGGGGATTCTTGAAGCGCTGGTAGCCATGACTGGCGTGACGGAGCATTGATGGCGAGCCGCAAGGGCGCGCCGACCGCGATCTTGGAAAGCGAGGCAGCACCGCTCATCAGAGATGGGCGACCTTGGCGATCGACCGACCATGCCCTCTCATCGGCGATTAACAACAGGCCTTGGTCATCTTGGGCCGCCAGGGTCGCTGGCGCGTTCGCGAAGTCAGCCGTCAGGTTCGTGGCGCCGACCCGGCCCAATGCATACCAGTCGGACCGACGCGATTGGCTTTGCCGTCCGTGCAAGACGGGCGCGTCGGCCAACCAGGCTGCCTGGACGGTGACAGTCCCGTCCCGGCCGACGTCGACTGTCGGGACCACGCCGTGGCGCGCGATCGAGGCAAGCGCGCCTGAGTTCGCGGCAATGACGTAGAGTTCGCCATCGGTCCAGGCGCTCGCCCTGGCGCGTGCGAACACCAGCAGCTTGTTCGCCGTCGGGGCCCAGGCCAGCAGCCCCGGCAGTACGTCGCAATCGGAGCAGGGCGACCTGGTGAGACCGTTTTCCAGGTCCACAAGGAGCACGTTGTGTCGTTGGAGCGTATCGCCGTCTCGCAACGTTCGGACCGAGGCCGGACTCAGCTGCTCACCCACGGCGAGGACGGCGGCATAGCGGCCATCGCTTGAGAGTTCGAGATCGGCGAAGGCGCCGGCGGCGATGGTCCTCAGTTCACCGGTTTCGGCGTCGAATTGCACGAGCTGCTGCTTGGCCGGACCTTGACGCAGCCCGCTGAAGGGCCCGCTTCCGATGACCGTGACCGAAGGTTGGCCGCGATCGGCCCTGGCCCAAAGCTCAGGCAATTTCGCCATCGCATCCCAGCCAAGGCGCAGGCGGTCGGGTAGGCCGCCGCCGGGTCGGACGATGAACACCAGCTGCCGGTTGGAGCGCCACTGGGCCAGCCGGCCGAGTATGCCGTACTCGGGCGTCACCGGGAGCCAACGCACCTCGCCGCGACCAACCTGGGCGATGCCGGCTCGCCAGCTTTCGCCTTCGAAACGATAGACGAGGACGGCCTTTCCGTCTGGCGATATCGGGCCGGCCACGTATCCTCCCGCGTCGTCCTGCGGGAAAAGGGGTGTGGCTGGGCCTGGGTGATCGAGATCCGCTAGAAAGAGCCGGCTCGTCGCCAAGTGTGCATAGTAGTCGCCTTGGAAACTGGGCGCAGCGGCGTATGGGCCGCGCTTCTCGAAGATGAGCCAGCGGTCGTCAGGGGTGATGGAGGCATCTCCCCACTGCTCAGACATGAGCAGGTCGTCAACCGTCGGTGCACGCGCCGAAGCCTCGGCCGTGATGGCGAGCATGCATGCAGCCGCGAGCGCAAAGACGCGCATGAAGTCCTCACTGCAAAATTGCGGGGGATCGCGCTGAGCGCGGCCTACCAGGTCTTGCTCAACTGAAGTGACACGACCCGGCCCATGGGGCTGGCGTTGGCGGCGTCGAAGCCGACGCCCTGGAAGGCGTCATAGAACGGCGGAGCTTCGTCGAGGAGGTTACGCACCCCCAAGCTCAAGCTCAGCCCCCGCCAGGGAGACCGCATCATCTCCGACGTGCGCCAACGCCCCTGGACGTCCACCGTCGTCCAGGATGCGACCGAGCCGCCCATGCCGTCGCTGTATCCATCGACGTAGTTGGCGCTAACCGTGGCCCCCCAGGCTCCACGGTTCCAATCCAAGCTTGCCCGGCCGCGCAGGTCTGCGGGCTCGCCTGGCGTGTCTAGCGTCTCGATCGGAGGCGATGTCGGCGTGAGCGTCTGTTCAAAGCGCCCGAGCCAGGTCGCGCTGAGCGAAACCTCGAAGCGATGTTCGTCTCGCTCGAAGCTGTAGCTCCCTGAGACGTCCAGGCCGCTGACGCGTGTCGACGCGGTGTTCACGTAGCGCGCATCGACAATCGCGCCGTAGGCTTCAGGAGGGAAGGCGCCAGGAAACGCGAACGTGGCGTCGTTGATCAGGGCTGTGACGAGGGCCAGGTCCGTGGGGTTGCGCGGATCGACGAAGCGAACAAAGGGGGCGTAGGTCGGGTCGCTCAGCGCGGTGTTGACGTGATCGAGCGCAGGCCGGGCGATCCGGTCTTCAAAGGTCGTGTCGAACCAGGTGGCGCTGACATGAAGTCCCGCCAGTGCGGCCGGCGCGTAGTCGAAGCCGGCGGACCAGGAGGTCGCGGACTCGGGCTTGAGCGACGGGTTGCCGCCGTATCGGATCACCGACAGCGTCCGGCCTGGGCCCTGAGGCAGGAAGCTAGCGCCGATGCTGCCTGCCTCGAAGACCTCGACGAGGGTCGGGGCGCGAAAGCTCGTCCCGTAGCTGGCTCGCAGATTGAGATCCTCGTTTGGCTTCCAGATGAGACCAAGCTTCGGATCGGCGGTCGAGCCGACATCGTCATAGTCTTCGATGCGGCCGGCCAAAGAGAGGTCAAGGCGGTGCAGGCCAGCGCGCGAATTGGCGTCGCCGATCAGCGGAATGCGCAGTTCGGCGAATGCGGCGCTGACACGTCGTTCCGACCCCGGCCGCTTTGCGCCACGCGGCGTCGCGGTCGAGGTGAAGATCAAGTTCTTCTGGTCGAAGGACTCATTGCGCAGTTGGAGGCCAACGGCGAGCCGGGCCGGCCCGCCAGGCGCCCTAAACAGGGTTCCATCGGCCTGAAGAGCCAGGGTTTCGACGCGGCTGCGGCTGGTTTGCTCGGAGAAGCCGGAGCCGATGAAGTCGAGAACGGCGCGTCCATTCGCGCCGCCTGCGCCGTAGGGATTGAAATAGCCGTCGCGCGCGGCGCTGTAGCTGGTCGCGGGATCGTCGGGGATCGCTCCCAGCGCCTCACTGAGGAGGCGCGTATTGACGGTGTTGCTGAAACGCCGGGTGCCGACCTCCTGCGCGAATGCCAGGTAGGCCTCCGAGCGCCAATCGCCCCAGAGGTCAGCCTTGAGCGCCAGCGTGGCGCCGAGGCTCTCGGCGAGGCCTGAGCTCCTGACGGGCCCGAGGTCGTCGCCATAGCCATAGGCGATCTGCTGGGATGTCAGGCCGGGCAACGCCACATAGTAGGGATTGGTCGCCCGCACGGTGATGACTCCGGTCGAGGCGAGAGTGCGGAAGTCAAAGCGACGGCGAGTGTAGCGGGCGTCGGCCTCTACCTCGAGCCACGGCGTGAGCGACTGGCCGACGAACGCGTAGAGGCTGTCGCGCCGATCGTCGGGAAGGAGGTCGAGGCCCTGACGCTGGTTTTCCAGGTTGACCTGTCCGGGGACGAAGTCGGACGGCGAGGTCGCGGCGCCGTTCGCGCCCGGTCGGATGGCGTAGATCGGCGTGTAGTTCGAGGTCGCGGGGTCGAGCTGCACGACATTGCCTGGAGCGCTGTAAATCACGCGGTGGTCGGTTCCGCCGAATGGGCGCAGGTCCGATGAGGCAGCGTAATCGCGCGCGGCGGATGGCAGATTCTGCCGGTGGTATCTCTCATAGGCGATGAGGCCGTGGCCCCCGGCCCAGGTTTTGCCGAAGACCTGCGAAAACTGGGTTTCCTCAGCTTCGCCGCCGGAGGCGACGCCGTACCGAAGCCGGGTTTCTGCGCCGTCCAGGTCGCGGCGCAGCCGGATGTTGACGACCCCGCCTACGGCGTCAGAACCGTAGAGGGCCGATGCGCCGTCCACCAGCACCTCGACGCGTTGCACAGCCACCACGGGGATGGCGGAAAGGTCGGCGAAGTCGCCCTTCGAGCCTGTGCCGGCCATCCGCCTGCCGTTCACGAGCACCAATGTAGCGTCGGTTCCGAGGCCGCGGAGGTTCACGCCGGTGGAGGCGAAGCTATTGGTGCCGAGAGGATCTGCGCCGGTCAGCAAGGTGGTCGGTGAGCCGCCACCGCCGCCGAAATTCTGCGGAAGGCTGGTGACCGTTTCGTCGAGGGTGGCGAATCCGCGCTTGGCGATGGCCTCGCTGTCGAGCACCACGACTTGCGAGGGGCCATCTTTGACGCCACGCAGGTGGCTACCAGTAACGACGACCTCGGCGATTTCCTCGGAAGCGCGGTGCGCGGGGATGATGGCCTCCGCTGACTGGACCGCCCCTTGTGGCTCGACCGACGACAGTGGCGTCAGCCGGCCGGCGGGGTAGGGAGCCGCCTTTGCGCGCAAGACGATGGAGCCGCGCGTGGTTCGATCGATCACGAGGTCGCTTCCGGCGATCAGGCGCTTGAGGGCCTCATCGGCCGTCAGCCGCCCCTTTACCGCTGGCGCATTTCGGCCGCTGACCAGCGACGCCGAATAGAGAAGCTGGCGTCCGCTCTGGTGCGAATAGCTGACCAGGGCTTGGTCGAGCGGTCCGGCGCCGATATCGAAGGTAATTTGGGCCGGCGCGGCGAGCGCAGCCGCGGGGGCTGCACTGGCGCACAACGCGAGCAGAAACGCCTGGGGGGCGTACGACTTACTGAACGACATTCATTCCCTCACCACTTGTGCAGCGCGTTGTCAGACGGCGAGCCGGCCTGATCGCGATGCGTTGTGAGGGATAGACACGCGGGCCCCAGGCAAACCCTGACGACCACCGCAAAGAAAACTATGGCTTCACTCCATTCGGGCGCGAAGCAGCAGATCACCGTCCTGCTCGGTGCTGAGGTCCAGCGCATAGAGGTGCGCGACGGCCTCGGCCAGGGCGTCGATATCTCCCGTGTGGAAGACGCCGTTCACATGGGCAGCGGCGATGTCGTTCGACGCGGCGAGCCGGATCTTGCGACGGCTGTAGCGGTTGGCTTCCTCGACGGCCGCCGAGAGCGGCAGGTCCCGAAAGACAAGGCGGCCGCTCGTCCAGCTAGTGACGGCGCTGGTGTCGGCCAGCACGCGCGGCCCGTCCTGGCCGGTGGTGATCTGCTCTCCTGGCCTCAACGTCCAGGCTCGGGACGAGCTGTCGTTCACGCGAACCTTGCCCTCGAGCAAGGTCACCCGGACCTTGTCCGCGTCGCGTCGAACGTCGAACTGTGTGCCGAGGGCTCGAACTTCGACCTTGTCGACCGACACGACGAACGGACGCTTCGCATCGCGAGCAACCGCGAACATCGCTTGGCCGCGAGCGAGCTCGACCCGCCGTTCGTCGCCTCTCATCCTCACGATCGCTCTGCTGTTGGTGTCGAGCGTCAAGGTCGAACCGTCGGCAAGGCGGACGGCGCGCTGCTCTCCGATCTCGGTTTGATAGACTGGGGCGTGCAGCAACCATCCGGCGGTCAGGGCGCCTGAGAGCGCGAGGACGGTCGCCGCGGCGAGCGCGAAGAGGCGGCGTGATGGTTCAGGCCGCCGAGTCGTCGTCCGATTGAGCGCCTCGTTAGCGGCGGCCCGGATGTCCGGATCTGAGTGCAGGGCGTCGCCACTGCGCCACAACGCCTCGACCTCAATGTAGGCCGCTTCGTTTGCGGGGTCGCTGCGCCATGCGAAGAAGGCGTCGAGGGTTTCGGCGCTGACGGAATGGGTGCGCAGCCTGGAGAACCAGGTCGCGGCGTCTTCCAGCACCTGTTCGTGTGAGTTGGCGGCCATGACGATTAGTCCGCGAGCTGTTGGGCGCAGAGAACCAGCGCCTTGGCGAGGCGCCACTCGACAGTCTTGATCGAGAGACCCAGGCGCTCGGCGATCTCGGCGTTGGTCATTCCGGTGAAGCGGCTGAGGATCATCACATCCCTGAAGATGACGGGGAGGGATAGAACGGCCTGCTTGAAGACAAGGGATTCAAGCTGACTGGGCGCATCGACGCCATCCACCGTCTCCCGTTCGAGCGTCTCGGCCAGCCGCCTGCGGGTCGCCTCGGCGCGGATCTGATTGCGGGCGAGATTGGTGGCCACCCGCAACAGCAACGCCTGAGGATGGCGTACTTCCTGGGCGGCATGAAAGGGGGCCACGCGAATATATGTCTCTTGGACAACGTCTTCGCCATCGATGCCGTAGCGTCGGCGAAGCATCGCCTTCAGCCAGCCTGAATAGCGTCGATAGAGGACCGACAGGCTCTCGACGTTGCGTTGGTCGGTGTCCACGCCGTTTGGCGTCAGGACTTCGCCCGAGGTGGGTTGGTGGGCCATGGCCTCGCCTTGATGCTGCGAGGCGCACGCCCGGATGTCCGGGTGTTGAGAACATGCTTGACCATGCGCCGACGCCTTTAGCCGCCGCTGGCGACCTGGACATGCGCGTCGGCCACGCCGGACAGAGGGCGTCGTGGACTTCTCAAGCGAGGTTCTCACGCCTCGGCGCCGCGGCCGCGGCGCAACCCTGAGTCTAAGTCGCGAGGTTCACCGAACGCAAGAATCTAAAACGTCCGAGGCGCCCCGTCCTGCTGCGACGCATTCGGTGCGGAGCCGCATTCTAAGGCTCAGCTTCGCGGGGCGCGAGGGGGGCCTAATTCCTGAGGCGGTTGCGCAGTCTTCGGAGCTCGCGCTCGTCAAGGTCGTCCGGATAGGCGAGGCGGGTGCTCCACTGATGGTCGCAGCACTTCGGACAGGCGTGCTTCACCTGGCTCGCGACGCGGGCGACAGGCGTCGTGAAGCCACCGTCGCCGCGCGCGTATAGCCGATCGATGACCCGCGCCACGTCATAGCCTTTGGACCAGCCGCACCGACCGCAGGCCAGCATCAGCCGGCAGCCGGGATACTTCTGCGCCTCCTCCAGCCGGGCGTCGCGAGCATGGGCGATCGGCAAAAGCATCAGCCGTGCGGCTTTCCAGAATAGAAGGCCGTGTCTCGCGTGAAATGGTAGGCGGCGGTTTCAAGCGCCTTCTGTGCCGCGGCCAGGATGAGGTAGTCGGTCCCGAACGGTCGGCACTTAGTCTGCAGGGCGATCAATGCGCGATGATATGGGCGCAAGGTCTCGAAGGCGGCCTTCGGATCGGTGACGCCGAGATATCGGATCTTGGTCAAAATGGGCTCCTAGCGAAAAATGAAGAGGGCAGGGCTTGAGGCGGCCTTCGCCGGTCCTGCCCGGATTTCTAGCCGTGCGGCTCTGGAGCCGCAGATGCACCGAACGCGGGATGCGAGGGCTGTCAGCGGGAGCTGCTCCAGGTGCTGGTGCAGCCAAGGGCTCGGGTCGCAAACGGCGCTACGCCGGCACGGCGGCGACAAGCACAAAGCGACGATGTGTCGATCTCGCGCCAGCGCATCGCCGAGAGCCTGGCTGGCCGCCAGCTTCGTGCGTTCTTCTTGAAGAGTTGATCCGTCTGCCATGTCTGCGCTCCCGCGCGAACAAAAGCAGAACATTTGGCGCTTGGCGACTCCGTTCCGGCTGTGGCGGCGGCGCCCCACTCCCGCTCAGCGCGAGAACATCTGGCTGCAATCCCGTAGCCAGGCGGCGCGCAGCCGGGCTAAATCCGTGGCTTCACAACGGAAGGGGCCGCCATGTCGCAAGGCGTCGTCAAATTCTTCAATGCCGCGAAGGGCTTTGGTTTCATCAGTCCGTCTGACGGGACGCCTGATATTTTCGTGCATATCTCCGCCCTGCACGACAGCGGCATCGAAGGCTTGAACGAAGGCGACGAAGTGAGCTTCGAGGTCGAGCGTGATCGGCGCTCTGGCAAGTCATCGGCCGTGGCGCTCTCAGTTCTGGCCTATGCGCCGGCGGGAGGTGGTCGTGGCCGCGGCGGCGGTTCCGGCCGCTCTGCGTCGCCGCCGCCGCGGGGGGTGAGCCGCGAGACCCTCGGTTCGGGCGCTGGTGTCGTGAAGTGGTTCAACCCGGCGAAGGGCTTTGGCTTCATTCAGCCGAACGACGGCGGCACCGACATCTTTGTGCACATCTCCGCCGTCGAGCGTGCAGGCCTGCGTGGCCTTGATGATGGTCAGCAGGTCAGCTTCGACCTGGAGCAGGACCGGCGTAGCGGTAAGCTGGCGGCGACGAACCTGAGGGTGGAGTAGGGCGCTGCCTCAGCAAGGCATCACGGTGGCGGCCCCTTGCAAGGCAGGGCCCTCACCATGAGCACTCCAGTGGCCCCACCTCGGCCGTCCCTCCGCATTATCCATCTCTCGGGGGGGCTTCGCGCGTTCGACATTGGCGATGCCGACGTTCGGGTTGGGCCCGACTACGGCTTGCATCTCCTGCAGTTCCCGACACAGCCCTATGCGCGGACCTACGCTGTCCTACAGGACATTGGGCTTGAGATACTCGGGGTGGACTTCATCAGTCATAGAAGTGCGCTGGTCGCTGGCGAACCTCCAGACTTCCAGGTCTTTTGGCCCCAGGCCGGTTTCGCGGAAATGGCGTGCGAGCGAGCGTGGTCGCAGGTGCGCCACGTGCCAGAGCAACGAGGGCCGGAGATCGTCGACATAGCGGGGCGATTTGCGACCTATCTTCGCCTGCTCAACCTACGGGTCCGCGAACTCAGCGATGCCTATCGAAATTGCCTCCGGTCGAAGCTCATTGACTTGGATGGTTCATACAAACGACCGCAAGACCGAACGCTCTTCGCGAATGGCTACCTCGTCCACATGGAGGCGGCGATCCATGCATTTCTCGCCGATGCCGCAGGGCTGCGCGATCTGATCGCGGAAGCCATTTGGCGTCTCGTGCTAAAGGAGGCCTCGCAAGACGTCACGACACTGGCTTCATTGCTCCGTCGAACCCGTTCGCGCTCAAATGCGGCTCCGCTGCTGACTGAAATCCATGCCGCGGGCGCCGACGGCGGCTGGCTCAGGGCCCTGACGGACCTTCGCAACGCCATTACCCATGTCGCGCCGCTCGCAAATTCGCACGAGCTACACTCGACGCAAGTACGGTTGCGGCCGCTACGAGGCGGCTCGGCGCCAATCGTCCACTATCCTCTGACAACAGCCGAGGGCGGACTGAGGCCACGCCCGTCGCCGGTTGATTTTGAGCAAGAAGCGATCCTCAAGGAGCGGCTCGAGGAGTATCGCGGCTTCGTCGACACAAGCGGCGACGCCTTGACCTATGCGCACGGTACTCTCCACGCCCTAGTCGCGCTCGCAAACAAAGTGCGCGAGACGGCCGGTCTCAAGCATCAAATGCTTACGATCACCGATGCGGACATCATTGGTCCGGTCCGTTTCTATGGCCGAGGTCACGATAGCTCGCCGGGCGATCCTCCAGAATAGGGTCGCGGACGTCCGCACGCATCTGCGCAACCCCTCGTGGCAGTAATCCCTTGCTACGCAAGGCAGTCCTTCAAATTTGCGCTGCGAACTTCCGGGTGGTGCTTGCCCTAGTTGCTTCGCCCAGCCCAGCTTGTTTAGCTTCGGCCGCGATGATTTTCGACAGCGTCCCTTGGAAAGCTCAACTCGCGAAAGACGCCGCAGAGATCGATGCGTCCGCAGCTAAGCGCCCCTCGGCCAAGCGTTCGCTCCTCATTGAGCGGAATGTCTTTGTCGGGGCCTATGCCATTCGGAAGCTCGATGAGTCTTTCAGACTGTCGTCAGCGTTCCTCGATGAGCCAATCACTGTGAAGCACTATCCGGTGATCCGGAGTGGCTACTCACCGATCCGCCATCCGGACTTTGAGCGCTTCTTTGCAATGGAGCAGCCGCAAGCGCGATCGCTGACGCGTCGTCGCTTGCTGAACGTGTTGATCCACAGTGCAGTGTTCGTCGAAGTCCTCGGACCCCGCGGGCGTTGTCAGGGAGTCTTGGTCGCATCGGACCGTACCGTGAGGCACGGACTCTACGAAGTTGAGCTGCCGGACCTCACCAACCTGATGCGCCTTGTCGCGGCAGAGTTTCCGACTGTGATGACGATCAGAACCGCTGAGGATGGAACCTGGACAGTGTGGACGGGGCATGATCCGCCCACCTTACAGGACGATTAAGCGCTGGGCACTTTTGGCTAACGACATCCGCGCTGGCCTCGCGAATTGGCCTCTGCGAAGTCCGGTTAGGTAGCCCTAGAAGCCCGGGCCGCGATACGGGATCGTAGACAAATCGACCGGGATATCCGTGTATCCGTGGTGGTCGAGAAAGGTTCGGACGGAGCTGGCGATCAGCTCTTGGTGTGGCGATGGGCCGACCATCACGTTCTCAATGCTGACCGCGTTCTCCAGGCGATCTCCCGTGCATAGGTAGGGTACCAAGCCCAGCGGACTGGGGCGGAACTTCAACCCTCCAAAGTCGTCTGCTTCGGCGTGCGAGAGAACGACCCTGACTTCTGCTTCATGGCCGAAGGCCAGATTCTTAAAGCCGACGATGGCTCCGGACAGCGTGGAGGTAAGGCGCTCGACATAGTGCTGGTCATGATCGTCGGGCCAATGACCGCGCATCGCCTCCATGTCCGTGCGGTACTCGATTTCGAAGCGGCGTAGGAGCGACAGCACGAGCGCCTGCTTGGCTCGGGCGGAATAGAAGACACGATGCGGCAGCATCGATGATCCGTAGAACATCGGAGCTCGTTGTTTCTGGTGGTTCACGCCAACGCCGATGCACACGCCGCCACTGCCGCCGTAGCCGCGCCACTGTTCCAGGCTGTCGCGCAAAGTGGAAAAGCACGCAATCAGGTGTCCGACCTTCGGGGGGCGCAGAATGTTGTCGCGAACCGCCTTGGCGATGGGGCGGAAGGCGGGCACGCGAGAGCGACGAACAATCTGTGACAGCACCTCGGCCGCGAGTTCGGCGCCATGACGCATCTCGTGCGCATCGTTCAGGAAGCGGCTATCGCTCGCCCAAAATCCCCTGGATTCGATGATGCCCTTGAAGCCGCTGAGGCTGGTGTAGTGGTAGAGCGGCGGTCCCCACACGAGGATGTTCTCGCGGCGAGCCACGCGTTTCATCGCAGCTTCGTCATGCCGTTCCACTGGCCAGAATTGGGCCCGTAGGAACCCGGTGCGATAGGGGCGATTGCCAATGTACTGGACGTCGCCCAATCGAATCGTGCGCTCGGTCAACGCAGGCCTACAGCGCCAGGAGCCATCGACCGAACATGTCGCCATACCCGTTAAGGAGTGTGCCGCAGACGATCATCACGACGCCAGCCACGCGTTCGGCTATCACGGAGCGTCGAACTTCGGGGCGCCGTGCTTCCGCGCGTTTAAGGCGATCGGCCAGATCGGACATCGGAAAGAAGGCATGCACACGAGGCATTTGGCGCTGCACCGTGCTGGCGACGCCGTCGGTCAAGATGGGCCGCGCGGTGACAGCGATGCCCCATACCGTCAGCCATGACCCAGCTCGCTGCAGGACAACGACGTCCCGGGTCGCTTCAAACCACCATGCATGAGTAACCAATCCGACCCCGCCGACTATCAGCAGCAACAGATAGGCAAGGCGTCTGATTGGTTTCGTTGAGGCCTCGGTCAAACTGGTCATTGACTAGGCTCCAGCCTCTCTCTTGAGCGCCTCAAGCCGCTCCTGCGAAACCTCCTCCACGATCTCGCGCAGGCGGGTGGCTTGGGCGGCGAGCGCTTGCAGATCCTCCGCAGTGATATCGTAGCTGGTGGAGTAGCGGGCCTCGACGTAGGCGCGCTTGAGGGTTTCGAAGCGGCTGCGGTCGGCGCGATGTTCGCGCGGCCAGACGGCGATCAGGCGCGGCTCGTTCTGTTCGGCGAGGGACCGGAGGAACTTGATGTTGTGGGAGCGCGGGAAGTAGAGCGTCCGCACTAGCAGGAAGCAGGCGTAGGCGGTTTCGACGGCCTGGTGGAGATTGAACGCTGCCTTGTTAGGCCAATCGCCGACTTGGCCTTTTGAGCGGGCGTGCTCCGCCAACTCGAGCCACGACGCGATCGAGGTCTGCTGCCTCTCAAAGTACCCCTTCGCCAGGTCGTAGGCGTCCCGCGGCGTCGGCGGAGCAGGCATGGCGAGCGGGTGGCCGGGCAGCTCGTAGAGGACGACGCCGTCGCGGGCGATGTCTGTGAAGAAGTACTGACCTTTGGAGAGGGCGTCGTTCACCTCCTGCCGAGTGTGGACGATGATGTTGACCGTGCGGCCGACCTCCGGGTCGCGCAGGATCTTGTCTTCGGCGACGTACCAGTAGTCGGCGATGTCGGTCAGCTTCTCGTGGCTGACGATGACCAGCAGATCGTAGTCAGACTGGTAGCCGTTCTCCGGTTCGTCGACCCAGTCGTTGCGGGCGTAGCTGCCGAACAGGATGATCTTCAGCACCTTGCCCTGCTTGCGGAACGGCTGCGTGCCGCCCGCCACTGCTGCGTCGAACTCGGTGAGCAGTGTCTGGGCCACGCGCTCAAGTTCGCGCTGTTGCAGAGCGGGGAGGTGATCGGGGTCAGTTCTCATTCCGTTCGAGTCTCGCCAAAGCGGGGCAGTGTTGGCAAGCCCTATTGCAGGTAGAATAGCGCTGTCGGGTGGTTCGACCGCGAGGGAGACGGCAGACAGCGGGCGCTTCGTGTTCTCCCGGGCAGGCCGGTTTTTGGAGAGCCGGGTGTTGAGAACGTGCTTGAGACACGCGCCGACGCCTTTGGCCTTTCGGCTTGGACATCCGCGCCGGCCACCCGGCCGATCTCAGCCATAGCACGCCATCGGCGGCGAGCTACCCGGCGCCCACCGCGCGGTGGGCGTCCCTCGGCCGGCGTCTGCTCGGGCCTTCAGGCCCTGCGGATCACCGTGCTCGTGGAGACGCTTCTCAAGTTACCCGGCCGATCCTATGTGCATTCAAGCGGAGGTCGCTGACGCGGCGCCACGAATGGGGCAGGTTTGATGAAAACTCAGATGCGTCGCCAGGCTTTCGAACGCGAGGCTGCGGCCGCAAAGCGCGCCTTGGCCGTCGGCGACCTCGATGAAGCGTTTCGCCTGCTTGAGAGGGCCCACATCTTGGGTCAGCCCTGGGCAGGGCCCCATAGCTGGGCGCATTTTGAGATGCTCAAAATCGGATGGCGCAGGAGGGATGCTCGCGAGGTGAGCGGTCAACTGGTTCGCTTGGCGGCTGGCGGACTGTTGTCCTGGATGGGGCGGCTGCCCGCAGGCAACACGGGTGGCGCGAATGTGCCTGCCGAACAGCCGATGCCGCTGCCCGATGATCTCGCTGATCTCTGCCGCTGACTGCGGGGCCTAACAGCGGATTTATCGCTTGATCCTCGATTGGCTGGAGGAAGTACGCTGCTTCTCAGAATAGAGGAGCCGCACATGGACGAAGCACTGAAGGCCACCACGCTCACGGTTACGGGCATGACCTGTTCGGGCTGTGCGAGCAAAGTCGACACCGCTCTGCGCGGTCTCGAAGGCGTGCAAGACGTTTCGCTTCATTATCCCGATACGACGGTGGGCGTCCTCCATGGCGCTGCGGTCACGCCGGAGATCCTCCGGGATGCCGTGACCTCGCTGGGCTTCGAAGTCGCGGCGGCCTAGGGCGCGAGCGATGGGCGAAGGCGTTACGCAGGCGCGCTACCGCGTCACGGGCATGGATTGCGGCGCATGCGCTGCGAAGATCGACACTGCACTTCGACGAGTGCCGGGTGTCTCCGAGGTCGTGGTCAGCTTCCAATCTGGCGTGCTCTCGATCGCGCACGATGATCGAGTCGATGACGCCGCCGTCGCCAAAACACTGAGCAAACTCGGGTTCGGAGCTACTGCGCTGGCGTCAGGCGCCGGGCAGGAGGCGCGCTCGGCGCAGGCATCGTGGTGGCGATCAGCCAAGACGAGAGCGACGCTCCTGTGCGGCCTGGCGCTTGCGATCGCCTATGGTGTCGGACGGTTGGCTCCCGAAGCCGAGCGCTACGCCTTCATTGCGGCTCTGCTGGTCGGCCTTGTCCCAGTGGCGCGGCGGGCCTTCGCTGCGGCCCGCATGGGCAGTCCATTCTCCATCGAAATGCTGATGACGGTGGCCGCGGTCGGCGCCGTCATCATCGGCGCCACGGAAGAGGCCGCTGCCGTCGTTCTCTTCTTCTTGGTCGGCGAAATGCTCGAAGGGCTGGCGGCCAGCCGCGCGCGTCGGAGCATTTCCGATCTGGCCGACCTCGTTCCCAAGACCGCTTTGGTCGAGGAGGCCGGAGACACGCGGGTCGTCCAGGCTGAGCTCTTAGAAGTCGGCGAGATCCTTCTCGTCAGGCCCGGAGAACGGATCGCCGCCGACGGTGAAATTGTCGAAGGTTCGGGCGACATTGATGAAGCGCCGGTCACCGGTGAAAGCGTTCCGAAGCTGAAGGCCGCCGGCGATGGGGTATTCGCTGGGACGATCAACACGACCGGCGTACTGCGGGTTCGCGTGACAGCGGCGGCGGCCGACAACACCATCGCCCGTGTCGTGCGTCTTGTGGAGGAAGCACAAGAGAGTAAGGCGCCGACTGAGCGGTTCATCGATCGGTTCTCGAAAGCCTACACGCCGTTCGTCGTCCTGATCGCGATACTCGTCGCTATCGTCCCGCCGCTCGTGGGCGGCGCGGATTGGCAGATGTGGATCTATCGTGGTCTTGCCGTTCTGCTGATTGGCTGCCCCTGCGCTCTGGTGATCTCGACCCCCGCAGCGATCGCCGCCAGCCTGTCGGCCGGCGCGAGGCGCGGCCTGCTGCTGAAGGGGGGCGCGGTGCTCGAAGGGCTACGTCATGTGACGGCTGTCGCCTTCGACAAGACCGGAACCCTGACACAAGGCAGGCCCGTGGTGACGGATGTCGTGGCCTTCGAGCGTGGCGAAGAGACCGTGTTGGCGATGACGGCGGCCCTAGAGCGCGGTTCGAGCCATCCGCTTGCCATGGCCATTCTCGACCGGGCGAAGGCGCAGGGCGTTTCGATCCCCCCAGCGTTTATGGCGCAGGCGATTGCCGGCGAGGGCATATCCGGCAATGTCGCCGGGGAACCGGCGTTTTTCGGCTCGCCGAAGGCAGCGGTCGAACGGGCGCCCATCGATCGTCTCCATGCCGCGCGTATTGAGGCTCTAAACGCCGAAGGCAAGACCGTGTCGGTCCTGGTGGTGAATGGCCAGGCCATCGGACTGATCGCCCTACGTGACGAGCCGCGTGCTGACGCGCGCAGAGCTCTCGCGACCCTCGCCGAGCGAGGCATCCGGACGGTGATGCTGACCGGAGACAATGCTCGGACCGCCGCAGCAGTTGGCGGCGAACTGGGAGTGGAAGCGCGCGCTGAGTTGATGCCCCAGGACAAGCTCGCCATCGTCCGAGCGCTCCAGGCTGAAGGTCTGACGGTGGCGAAGGTCGGCGACGGGATCAATGACGCCCCGGCCCTTGCGGCTGCGGATATCGGCATCGCCATGGGCGGCGGTACGGATGTGGCGCTCGAGACGGCGGATGCAGCCGCGCTGCATGCACGTGTTTCGGACGTCGCCGACATGATCGCGCTCTCGAAGGCGACCATGCGCAACATCTATCAGAACATCACCGTCGCGCTGGGTCTGAAGGTGGTGTTCCTGGTGACGACTGTGATCGGCGTGACCGGTCTATGGCCCGCCATCCTTGCCGATACCGGCGCCACCGTGCTCGTCACGTTGAATGCGATCCGGCTGCTCCGTTGGCGCCCTGCCTAGACAGGCGCTCTCAATGGCAGCGAGGGCACAGGCCGCTGGCTTCGAGCATGACCCGCTCGACGAGAAAGCCGGCCGGCGCAGCGCAGGTCGCAGCTAGGCTTGGATCGGGCAAGCGTTCGACGGCGCCGCAGCAGGTGCAGACCAGCAAGCCCGCTGCACTCGTCCCGGAACTGTCGGGACACGCCATATAGGCGCCGAGGGTGATGACCTTCTGAACCAGGCCAATAGCCATGAGTAGGTCGAGGCTCCGATACACTGTCGGCGGCTTGGTCGGGCACCCGCCTTCACCAAATCGCTGGATCAGGTCGTAGGCCTTCACGGGCTGTCCCGCGCCCACCAGTAGTTCGTATGTCCGGCGGCGCGGCTCGGTCCAACTCTCGCCAGCAGCTTCACATCTCGCGCGGGCTTCGACCAGCGCCTGTTCCAGGAGCGCCGGGTCGGTAGGAGCGCGGTGGCTGTGAGGGCAGGGCGGGCTCACGCGACGGTGGCGGCCTCAGGTTCGGAGTGATCGCTTTCGCAAAGCTCGTGGTTGCTGAGCACTTCGATGACCCGGCAGTCGGAAACATGCCCATGGCAGGCGGCGGCGACGACCCGCTGCAACTCCCCACGCAGCGCTTCCAGCCGGGCGAGCTTGCTCTCCACGGCCGCAAGCTGCTCTGCGGCCAAGGCGTTGGCTTGGTCGCAAGGCTGTTCGGGGTCGTCGGCGAGCTTCAACAGCGTGCGGATGGCGTCGACGGAGAACCCCAGCTGGCGAGCGTGCTTGATAAAAGCGAGCCTCTGCAGCGTCTGGTCATCGTACACGCGCCGATCGTTTGGCGCGCGAACAGGCTCGGGCAGCAGGCCAATCTGCTCGTAGAACCGAATGGTTGTGACCTTGACGTCCGTGGCCTTGGCCAGCGCGCCGATGGACAGATGCGACATTGGAAGTTCGCTCCCGAGTATCTGACGAACATAGTGTGGCGATCCTCTAGAGCCTAGAGCTCACGCCGCGTGTTCGGGGCGGGGACCATCGGATGGCGAGAGTGTATTTTGTAACGCGTTCCCCAACCTGAGGACGGCGGCTATAGCGGTCGGGATGTTTAGGGCATGGCCAGGCTGGCGCGGACTCGGGATTGCGTTGCTTTCCGGCTTCCTGTTGCTCTTCACCCTTGGTCCGGGTCTCCAGAACCTAGTCTGCTCGGATGGCGCCGCTTCGGCCAGCGCCGCCCATCAGTTTAGCGATACGTCCACTGATCAGACGCCGACCGGGGACATCGACCCTGGCGCCGCTGTCCATGCGCATTGCGACCACGGCGGAGTTTCCAACCTAGCCTTAGCCTCGGTCTCCGTCGCACTGATCCCGGCGGGGGATAGACGCGCCTTGGATCGAAGCCGCGTGGCTTCCACAAACCGCCAGTTCGGCCTGGAACGCCCTCCCCGGGCCTGACGGTTAGCCGCCCGCCAATAGCGCCCAAACGCCCGAGTGTAGGGCGTTCGCTGCGCGACACGGCCTGAAGGCGGACCCGGTAGCGCGTCGCTCGATCAGGCGCGCTCGTCATCCCACGTTCGGCTTATCGGCGTGTCGACCAGACGCGTCAGCGCCTTGGCGTGGCCTCTCTAGTTCTGCTCGAATTCGAGGAACCGCTGCATGCGGACTTTCCAAAGGCGCCACCGACGGCGCCGTTCTCGCCGCGCCACGATGTGGCGCTTGGTGCATCTGGCTCTTGCGCTGGTGCTAGGCCTGATCTTGCTGTTCCTGATCGCTGGCCCAAGATCACCCGTCCCTGGCGTCGTCGCCAAGCGGGCGGTCGGGCCCGACGCGCCCACGACGAACGCTCAGGACGCCGACCGCGGCGCATGGCGGTGGGCGCCATGAGGCAGGGACGTCCGCCGACCAATCTTCAGCAGCAGTGTCTGACAGTCCCGCTGAACCGTCTGAAGCCGGCGCCTCGGGCGTTGAGCACGCCTAAGGTGGATGAGCGTACACTCGCTCGTCTGAGCTCGGAGATTGTCGGAACACGGTGCTATCCGCGGCTAGGGGTTTCGCCGGAGCGCGACGCGGAAGGCCACGGTACGGGGTTTTGGTGGGTTGAGGAGGGGGAGGAGATCCGCCTTGCCCTTCGACGCCTAGCGTTCCATGGGCGGATCAAAACGTCCCATCCCGTCCATTGTCAGTTGGAGACGCCCGACGACACGGGCCGCGTTGGCGAGCCTGGTGTCCTAGCGAGCTTGGAGGTCCGCGCTCAGGAGCCGTCGGTCGCGGCCGGGCTCGCCGCATCGCCCTCGGCCATGCTTCAGGCGGTGTTCGCGCAGGATCCGGAGACTGCCTTAGTCGCCACGCTCCACGCCTTCGTGGTCACGGTGTTCTTCGACGGGGATCGGCCCGAGGCGGCTCGCCCCTCGAGCGAAGTCGATCGGCGGCATGCGATCTGGCGACGGCGACTGCCAGCCGCCTCCGACGACCTTTTGCCTTACCTGATAGCGCTGCCGCCCCGGGCGCGCGCGCGACTGTTCAATCTCTGCCTCGACAGAGTGACGCTCTCGGGGGGGCGTCGCAATCGATCAGGCGATCATCCCGGCGTTACAGCGATGGTGCGAGCCCATCGAGCGGAGAGCGGGTAAGGGGCAGACGGTGTGTGAGAAGTGCAAAAAACATCTTGCTCCTCCACTGGCTGGAGCATGTAGCCTCGCTACATGATCCGCCTCCGCAATTCGCTCTTCGGAGCAAAGCAACTGCAAGGCCGCCTCGGCGTCCAGGCGGTCGCGCGTGCCGCGGCGGCGAGCCGGAATCGTGATTTTGTAACGTGTTCCCAAGGCTTCCGGGGGCACGTATAGGTCGCTCATGACTGGGATGGGGACATTCCCTCAGCACGCAAAGAAGCGCGTCGCGAACAAGGCGATACGCGCACGCGTGGGTGTCTCTAGCGGGGCGCACCTGGTCGTCAGTTTGATGGTGGCGTTGGCCGTTCTGCTCGGCGCGATGTTTTCGACATCCGCTGCGCACCTCAGTTTCGACAACGACGCGCCTGCTCTTCAGTGTGCAACTGAAGTTGCGGCGAAGTCGCCGGACACACCTGATGCCCCGGTCAAGAGTCGGGTTCTCGGGCTCTGCACGGGCCACTGCACGGCCCATATCCTGACCTTGCCGGCGAGTTCGCCGGCGGTGTTCGTCCTCTATTTCCTGCGCGCGAGTTGGTGGGCGACCAACGACTTGGTCGCTCAGGTCACGCGACCCGCCCTGCTGGAGCGACCACCCCGAGTTTGATGCGTCAGCGGCGCCGGCGATCGGCGCGCAGGACTGCATAGAAACTCAGGGATACCCAATTCCATGTCACTCTCCATGCGTGGCGGGCTGCGTTTTGCGGCCGCCAGCACCGTGGCGATCCTTACCGCCTTGGCCTCCGGGTCCAGCGCGGCCGCCGATCCCGCGCCTTCTTTTCGCGAGCTACTGACTCAGGCCCAAACTGCGGCACCCCAACTGGCAGAGGCGGCAGGCGAGGTTCGTCAGGCCGAAGGTCTTGCCCAGCAAGCCCGCGCCCGCCCCAATCCGACCCTTGGGTTGGATGTGGAGAACTTCAGCGGCAGCGGCCCCTATAAGGGCAGCTCCGAGGCCGAGAGCACGCTCTCGTTCGGACAGGCGCTGGAACTCGGCGGCAAGCGTAGCGCCAGGGTGGCCGCCGGTCGCGCGGGCCTCGAGGCGGCGCGCGCGCAATTCAGTCTGGCGCGAGCCGACTACGCCTTCGCTCTTGCGGAAGCCTATGCCGAGGCCGAGGCGGCCGAGCGGCAAGTCACTCTCGCCCAAGAGGGCCTTTCCCTCACCGAGGAGGTGCTTCGGATTTCCCAAGCGCTGGTGGACGCCGGCCGGGAGGCGGAGCTCCGCAGCCTGCAGGCGCGCAGCGCCGTCACCGGCGCCCGCGCGGCCCTGGAGGCGGCTCAGGCGGCGCGGGCCGGCGCCTTCGCCCGGCTTACCGCCCTTGCCGGATCTCCGGCGCCCTTCACGAGCCTGGGTGAGAGCTTGCTCACCAAGGCTGCGGCTGCGGCGCGCAATGTCGATCTTCTGACCACGCCCGCAGTGATCGCCGCGGAAGCTGAACGGGAGGCCGCCGCTCGCCGCGTGCGGGTCGAACGCACGCGGGCGGTGCCCGACGTGACCTTGTCGGCCGGTGTCCGCCGGTTCAGCGCGGATGACTCGACAGCCGTCGTCGCCGGGATATCCGTGCCCATCCCTGTGTTCGACCAGAACCGCGGCAACATCACCGCGGCGCAAGGCGAACTGCTCTCCGCCGAGGCTAGGCTTGCCCGTGCGCGCCTGGACGCCCAGGCCGAATTGCGCACGGCGCTGTTTCAGGTCGATGCGGCCCAGACTCGGGTCAGCGCCGCGGTTGAGACCGAACAGACCGCCCAAGAGGCCTACCAGCTCACACGGGTCGCCTACGAGGCCGGAAAGGCGCCCCTCCTTGAGCTCATCAATGCGCGCAGGTCCCTGGCCGAAGCGCGCACCCAGACCATCGAAGCCCAGCTGGCGCGTCTGCGCGCCGAAGCTGGCCTGGCGCGCCTGCAAGGCCGACCCCTCGGAGACCTCTGATGCCCCGCACCTCTTCCTCCAATTCCCAGCGGCAATGGCTGCTCGGCGGCGCTGCCCTCGTCGTCGCAACAGGCGTTGGCTTCGGCATAGCTAAGCTGACCACGCCCAAGCCCACGCCGACCGAGGCCGCCGCCGAGGCGCCGGCGGCGGCTCACGACGCCGATACACTGACGATGGGGCCTGAGCGCATCCAGGCCTCTGGCGTCGGTTTGGAGACCGTGGTGGCGGGCGGCTTGGCGTCGGAAGTGGTCGCCCAGGCCACGGTGGAAGCCGAGCCGACCGGCCAGGCGGTCCTGACCGCGCGCGCTGCAGGTGCGGTCGCTCAGATCACCAAGCGCCTTGGGGATCCCGTACGGGCGGGGGAAACCCTGGCCCTGGTGTCGAGCCGCGAGGCCGCGCAGATTTCGGCCGACCGCAGTGTCGCTAGCGCGAAGGTCGATCTTGCTCGCCGCATGATGGCCCGGGAGAAGCGGCTCTACGAACAGAAGGTCAGTCCGCGACAGGACTACGAAGCGGCGATGGCGGAGCTGGCGACCGCCGAGGCCGAGGCGCGCCGGGCGTCTACCGCCGCCGGCGCCGCGGCCGTGTCGAACGATGGGCGCTACGTGGCGGTAACCAGTCCGATCAACGGCCGCGTCACCGCGATGGCGGCCAGCCTCGGCGCCTATGTCCAACCTGAGACCGAACTCTTCCGGGTCTCCGACCCGGCCCGCATCCAGGTGGATGCGGCGGTGACGGCCAACGACGCGCGCCGGATCGCGCCTGGCGATCGGGCCATCGTCGAAACCAGCGGCGGTGAAACCCGGGCCGCTGTCGTTCGGGCGGTGACGCCTGGGGTAAGCGAGGAGACGCGGTCGGCGACTGTTGTCCTGACCCTCACAGATGGCCCGGGCGCCTTGCAGCTGGGTCAGCTGGTGCGGGCGCGGATTACGTCGCGGCAGTCGACCTCGGCGGGGATCGTGGTGCCTGAAGACGCTGTCCAGGTCATCGAGGGCCGCGATGCGGTGTTCGTGCGGACCACGACCGGTTTCCGTGTGCAGCCAGTAAGCGTCAGCCAGCGCAGCGGCGGGCGCGCGGTCATCCTTCAGGGGCTGAAAGGCGGGGAGACGCTCGCCGTCAAGAACGCCTTCCTCCTCAAGGCCGAGCTCGGAAAGAGCGCGGAAGAAGACTGACCCCAAAGCCGCATCTGGAGACACGCCGAAATGATCGGTCGAATTCTATCCATGTCGGTGAGGGGGCGTTGGTACGTGCTCTTCCTGACTCTCATCATCGCCATCTACGGCGGTTGGCAGCTCACCAAGCTGCCCATCGACGCCGTGCCCGACATCACGAACAAGCAGGTTCAAATCAATACGGTCGCCGGTGCGCTCTCGCCGGTAGAAATCGAAAAGCGCGTCACCTTCCCCGTTGAAACGGCGCTCGCGGGCATCCCGGGTCTGGAGACCACTCGCTCCATCTCCCGCAACGGCTTCAGCCAAGTCACGGCGATCTTCTCGGAGAGCACGGACCTCTATTTCGCCCGCCAGCAAGTCGCCGAGCGTTTGACCCAGGCTCGCGACACCCTGCCGGCGTCCGTGCAGCCGCAGATCGGGCCGGTCACGACCGGGCTCGGCGAGGTCTTCATGTATTCCGTGGAGTTCGCCAATCCTGACGGGAAGGGCGCCAAGGTTCGCGACGGCAGCCCAGGCTGGCAAAGCGACGGCTCCTACCTGACCGCCGAAGGCGAGCGGCTGACCGACAGCGTCGCGCGAGCCGCCTATCTTCGGACCGTGCAGGACTGGGTGATCAGACCGCAGCTGCGCAGCGTCAAGGGCGTCGCCGGTATCGACTCCATCGGTGGGTTCGAGAAGCAGTACGTGGTCGAGCCCGACCCATCGAAACTCGCAGCCTATGGCGTCTCCTACACCGAGCTCGCCAAGGCGCTGGAGGCCTCTAACCTCTCGGTGGGCGCCAATTTCATCCAGCGAGCCGGTGAGGCTTACCTCGTGCGCGCCGACGCCCGGGTCCGCACCCTCGACGAAATCCAGAACGCGGTGATCGCGACCCGCGGCACGGTCCCGGTCGCCGTCAAGGACGTCGCCACGGTCCGCGTGGGCGGTGATCTGCGCACCGGAGCGGCCACCAAGAAGGGTGAGGAAGTCGTCGTCGGCACGGCCTTGATGTTGATTGGCGAGAACAGTCGTTCGGTGGCCAAGGCCGTTGGCGAGAAGCTCGACGATGTCCGCAAGTCGCTGCCGCCTGGCGTCGTGGTCAACACGACTCTCGATCGCTCGGTGCTGGTCAACGCGACCATCGCCACCGTGGAGCGTAACCTGACCGAGGGGGCGATCCTCGTTGCGGCGACCCTTTTCCTCCTGCTCGGCAACGTGCGAGCGGCGCTCATCGCAGTGCTGATCATCCCGCTGTCATTCCTGATGATGGCGATCGGCATGAACAAGCTGAACGTGCCGGGCAACCTGATGAGCCTTGGCGCGCTCGACTTCGGCCTCATCGTAGATGGCACCGTGATCATCATTGAGAACTGCCTTTTGAGGCTGGCCGAGCGCCAGCATCGGGAAGGCCGGCTGCTACTACTCCCCGAACGCCTCGAGACGGTTTTGCACGCCTCCCAGGAGATGATCCGGCCGACGGTCTACGGCCAGGCGATCATCTTCCTGGTGTTCGCGCCGCTGCTCACCTTCACGGGAGTCGAGGGCAAGACGTTCTCCCCCATGGCCATCACGATCATGCTGGCCCTCGGCGCGGCGTTCATTCTGTCCCTGACCTTCGTCCCGGCGATGGTCGCCATCCTTATGCGAGGCAAGGTCTCGGAGAAGGAGGTGAGGATCATCGCCTACTCCAAGCGCCACTACGATCCGGTGCTCAAGCGCGCGATCGCTCGGCCATGGCCCTTCATCGGCGCCGGCGTGGCCCTCTTCCTGGTCGCGGGCGGCGTCTACACCACGCTCGGCCAGGAGTTCATTCCGCAGCTCGACGAGAAGAACCTCGCGATGGGGTCGTTGAAGATCCCGTCCACATCCCTTGAGCAATCCAAGAGCATGCAACAGCTGGTGGAACGCGCCGTCACCTCCTTGCCGGAGGTGGAGATGATGTTCTCCAAGACTGGCACCGCCGAGGTCGCTACCGACCCGATGCCGCCAAACCAGTCGGACGGTTTCATCATCCTCAAGCCGCAGAAGGAGTGGCCTGAAGGCGTCAAGACGAAGGCGCAAGTTGTCGAGCGGATCGAGGCCAAGGTCGCGCCTCTGCTGGGCAACAGCTACGAGGTCAGTCAGCCGATCCAGATGCGCTTCAACGAGCTCATCGCGGGGGTTCGGGGCGACGTCGCCATCAAGCTCTATGGAGACGACCTCGACAAGATGGGCCTCGCGGCGGCGAAGATTGGCGCCGCGCTGGAGAGCATCCAGGGGGCCGACGGAGTTCGCATCGAGCAAACCGCCGGCGCGCCCACCCTGGATGTTCGGTTCGACCGGCCCGCGATCGCCAGGTTTGGCCTGACTGTCGAAGAGGTCGCCGAGACCGTGGCCGCCGCCCTAGGCGGTCGCCAGGCGGGGGACGTCTTCGAAGGCGACAAGCGCTTCGACATCACTGTCCGTGTGCCAATGGCGAACCGCAACGACCTGGAAGCGATTGGTGCGCTGCCTGTGATGCTGCCGTCCGCCAATGGCGGCATGCAGCGTTCGGTGCCGCTGCGTGAGTTGGTGCAGTTCCGGTTCGCCGACGGTCTGAACCAAGTCAGCCGCGAAGACGGCAAGCGGCGTGTCGTGATCCAAGTCAACGTCCGCGACCGCGATATCGGTTCCTTTGTCAACGAAGCTCGAACCAAGGTCGAGGCCGTGGCCCTGCCTCCCGGCTCTTGGATCACGTGGGGCGGCCAATTCGAGAACCTCAAGGCCGCGACGGCTCGTCTCGGGCTTGTCGTCCCGATCTGCTTCATCATGATCTTCGTGATCCTCTACATGGCCCTGGGCGGCCTGGCGCCAGCCGCGTCGGTCTTTGCGGCTATTCCGCTCGGATTGTCGGGCGGGGTGTTCGCCCTGGCGCTCACCGGGATCACCTTTTCGATTTCGGCGGCTGTGGGCTTCATCGTCCTAGCTGGGGTCGCGGTGCTGAACGGCCTGGTGGTGATGTCGTCGATCCGGCAGCGGCTCGACGAGGGCATGCCGGTCTCCGAGGCGATTTATGAGGGCGCCGCTGAGCGCTTTCGGCCTGTCCTAATGACCGGCTTGGTGCCGGCCATCGGCTTCATCCCGATGGCGCTCGCTACCGGGACCGGCGCTGAGGTGCAGAAGCCCCTGGCCATGGTGGTCATCGGCGGCCTGATCACCGCCACCGCGGTCACCCTGGTGGTGCTTCCCGCCATCTCTCAACTGATCCTCCGCCTGGGCCGACGCCGAGCCGACCCCGCGGAGAGCCCGGCGGCGCTCACCCCCATAGCGCCGTGACTGGGGGCGCCGGCGTGGCCCACCTCCGCGCCGGCGCCAACCAGGCCCGATCATCGGAAGGAGTTCGCGTGACCCGTTCCAAAGTTCAGCCTCGCCAATTGTGGATTCCAGTAGCCATCGCCGTGGCCGCAATGCTCCCGGCCGTGGCGCTCCGCATTGAGGGCTGGCGACCAAACGCTGTGCTCGACATGGCGGTGTTTGGCGCGGCGATCCTAGCGGCGGGCTTCCTGCTGTCTTGGGGCGCGGAGGCGGCCGAGAAATACATCTCACAGGGCCTGATCCTGGCCGCGGTCGCCCTTGTCACGGTCTTGCCGGAGTACGCAGTCGACATCTACTACGCCTTTCAGGCGGGGCGGGCGCCGGACGAGGGATATGTCGCCTTCGCCGCGGCCAATATGACCGGCGCCAACCGATTGCTGATCGGCCTCGCATGGCCGGCCATGGTGCTCCTGCACTGGTGGCGGAGTCGCCAGCAGAGCATTCAGCTGGCGCGTGCCAACGCCGTGGAGATCATCGCGCTGGCGGTCTCCAGCGCCTATGCCTTCCTGATTGTTTGGAAGAACACGATCAGCGCGTGGGACTCGCTCGTGCTGATCGGCGTGTTCGGAGCCTACCTCTGGCGTGTCAGCCGCGTCCCCAAGGCGGCGGATGAGGACGAGGAGGACGAGCCGGGCCCTGGCGCCGTGATCGCTCAGATGCGGCCGGCTCTGCGCTGGCCAGTGATGATCGGCATGACCGCCATTGCTGCAGGAGTCATCCTCGCCGTCGCCGAACCATTCGCAGAGTCGATGATTGATGGCGGGCGCGCGCTCGGGATCGATCAGTTCCTACTCATCCAATGGCTTGCTCCGATCACCAGCGAGGCTCCCGCTGTCGTAATCGCAGTGCTGTTCGTCCTCGCAGGCCGCGCGGCCGCAGGCCTGGTCGCGATGATCAGCGACAAGATCAATCAGTGGACCCTGCTGGTGGGCATGCTGCCACTGGCCATGAGCCTTGGCGCCGGCAGGCTGATGGCGATGCCGCTGGACGCGCGCCAGCACGAGGAGTTCTTCCTCACGGCCGCGCAATCCCTCTTCGGGCTCGCCTTGCTGCTCCGGGGGCGGCTCTCCCTGCCGGGCGCTGTCGCGCTGCTTGTCCTGTTCGTGGCGCAACTGGCAGTCGCCTTCACTCTGCGGGGCGACGCATCCCGCGACATCGCTGCGCTCACCCTGGTCGCGTGGGGCTACCTGGCTCTGGCCGCCGGAGCCATGGCGCTCAACGGTCGCTCAATCCTGAAACTCGTTCGGACGGCTGCGTCGCTGAACACGGCCGACGACCCGGCGATCACCGCCCCCCCAGCCAGGAGGTCGTCCGATGCGACGCACTGACCGCCTTCAGGGGCGCTGGACCGCCGCGCTAGTCCTGGTCCTCGGTTTTTGGCTGGCCGGCTGCCCAAGCGTCGCGGCGCCGCCTACGACCCTCGTGCTCGAACAGGTCGCCGGCCGAACATGGCGCGCGGACGCACGCGGCCTCGCCATCGAGATCCGCCAGGAGACAGACGGCCGCCTGACGATTGCCTTCCTGGGCGCGGGGGGCGAACCCGTCGCTCCACCGCCCGCCAATGCGATCACTCTGTCGGCTACGGACGGCGTTCGCGCTCACTTCGAGCCCATCGGACTGAACTGGCGCTCGCGCGATATCGCAGGGGCGCCCGCCGACGGCGATCGCTTGAGCATCGTGGAGGCCGACCATCGACACGACTTCCAGCTGAATGTGCATCCCGCGGACGCTCAGCCGCCTCTTGGAGTCTCTCGGCGATGACCGGCTTCTCCAGACGCAGCGCGCTGGCCGTCTTGGCGCTCGGCGTTACCGGCGCTGGGTTGGCGTTCCCAGCCGCAGCGGCAAGCGGACAGGTGTTTCGTTCCCCCTCCTGCACCTGCTGCGGGGCTTGGATCGACCACATGGCTCGGGCCGGGTATCGCCTGGAAAGCGTCGTTTCCGATGACCTCGTTGCCGTCCGCCGAAGCCTCGGGGCGCCAGATGCGCTGGACGCTTGTCAGACGGCCATATTCTCCGGCTTCGCCATTGAAGGCCACGTGCCGCCGAGCGACGTCAACAGCCTGCTCGCGAGGCGACCGACCAGAGCCGTCGGGTTGGCCGTGCCAGTGATGCCCCTCGGCTCTCCTGGAATGGAAACGCCCAACGACGACCGCGAGGCGTACGCCACGCTCGTGATCCTGCCTGCTGGCCGGACCCGCACCTTCGCCCAACACTAGAGGAGACCCCTAATGCAGATTCCTGGTCAAGCGGTCCTGCTCCGCATCTACACTGACGAGAACGCGCTCAGCGGCGCGGAATCGCTCATCAGCGTCATCGTCAAACGTGCGCGGGCGGCTCGCCTTGCGGGCGCCACGGTGCTCCGTGGCCGGATGGGCTTTGGCGAATCCGCGCGGCTCCACGAGGTCCGCCCCTTTGACCTCAGCGACAACCTGCCTGTGGTGGTCGAGATCGTCGATGAGGAGTTCCGACTGCGGTCGTTCCTCGCCACCCTCGCTGACCTCACTGACATCGGGCTCGTGACCTTCGAGAAGGTCGAGGTGCTGCGCTATGGCGGCCACCGCGCTGAGCCGCGGACCTGAAGGAGGGACGCCATCCCTGAAGCGCTAGGGCTCGTTCCCCGGCGCTGCTTGCAGGCATGGCCTGGGATGCGGCCTCGATCGTGACGCCGAGGGGGCGTCGTTTTTACCCAACTTGCCTTGGACGAAGGAGAATTCAGCGTGACCACCACGTTCGATCATGCGGAAGCCTTGCGGCGGTTGGAGCGCCGCTTGGAGCGGCTCCGTCGTGCGACGCCTTGGGCAATCATCGTCGTCGGACTCGCGCTTGGCCTGGCCATTGGACGGAACGCAGGCGCAGTGACGACGCCATCGCGGTCGACATTTCCTGTCGTTGCGGCTCTTCCACCTATGTCCGCGACGGGTGGGCTCGACCTCGACGCCGATGGCCGCTTGGACGTGGCGGCTCCCGTGGACAGCAATCTACGCGGAACCGATGCGTTTGGCTCTGGGGCGTTCGGCGCGGCCCGCGATGGCGGCCGCCGTCAGCATCGTGGCGTGGATTTGGTGGCCGCTCCCGGGACGCCGGTCCGCGCACCCATTTCCGGCCGGGTGACCCGCGTTGGCGCGGCCTACAGCGACAGCGCCGCACTGACATATGTTGAGATCGCCAACCCTGCGACACGCTACGTAGCGCGTGTCCTCTATGTCGGCTCCCAAGTCACACCGGGGACAACGGTCGCCGCGGGCGACCTGATCGGCCGGGCGCAAGATCTTGCCGTGCGCTACGGCGCAGGCATGACCAATCATGTCCACTTGGAACTCACTGGACGCAGCGGCGGACGGCTGAATCCTCTGGTGATCCTGCCGAGCATGACGGGTGAACGAAGCAGCGCTACGGCAAGGGGCGTAGTGTTGTGACGAGTGAAAGGAGGGATGGCCGTGACAGACGCCCGTCGTTGTGGGCGGTGCTTCTGTTCATCGTATCGATGACATTCACCGCGAGCATGGCCTGGCTGGCCTTCAACTAGTCGGGAGCAGTCGGCTCGCGAAGGCCGCACGAGGGCGGCTTGGTCACCGTCCCGCATCTTCGCCTAGCTTGGCAGATCATCGTCCACACCCCTGCCACGTACCGAGCGGGAGCACATTCAAACTGTGCCTCAACGTGATCTTATAACGCATTCCCACGGCGCAGGCCCGCGTCTATAGGGCGACCAATGGCGCTTCTACGCACATGGTGGCGGACACTCGGCGGCCTGATGGTCGTCGCCTTCGCCATGGCGTTTGTGGCGGGGTCGGCGATCGACGCCGTCGCCTGCCAGGACGAAGGCAGCCCGGTCGGCGTAGCTGGCGATCTGCACTATGTCCTCGTCGCTGACGACTCCGAACCCGATCCGATCCACAGCGCAGTCGAAACCTGCGCCCACGGCCATTGCCACCACCTAGGGCTGGGCTTCGCCCAGGGCCAGGACGTCAGTGCGCGCCGCTCTTCGGAGCCGCACAGCTGGGCGCTCGCACGCCTGCATCCCGACTTCGACCCTTCCAGCCTAGAACGTCCGCCTCGCGCGTGATGACCCGGCGCCTCCCCGCGCCTTCCGTCATCACAATCGAGAAGGATTATCGTGTCTTATCATCGAGGGCCGCTGCTTGCGGCCGCGTCAGGGCTGGCGGCCCTGGGGCTCTTTGTCGGCGCGCCCGCCGCTGAGCCTGTTCCGCCGTTCGCCGAACTCGTGGCGCAAGCTGATGCAACCGCGCCGCGCCTTGCCGAAGCCCGCGCCGCGGTCTCCCGGGCCGAAGGCCTGGCGCTGCAGGCCAGCGCCTTTCCAAACCCAACGATCGGTATCGATCGGGAGAACTTTTCCGGCACCGGGCCATACAGTGGGTCCGGCGTCGCCGAGACCACGGCGACCCTAGGCCAGACCCTGGAGCTCGGCGGCAAGCGGGCCGCCCGCATCGGGGTCGGGCGGGCCGAACTGGACGCCGCCCGGAGGCGCGAAGCGCAGGCGCGTACCGATTTCCGGTTCGATTTGGCCCTCGCCTACGCCGAAGCCGAAGCTAGCGACCGGCGCCTCATCCTCGCTGAGGACACGTTGGCGGCCGCCAAGCAGGATGCCGCCATTGCGCGAGCCTTCGTGCAGGCGGGGCGGGAGCCGGAATTGCGTCGGCTCCAGGCCGAGGCGTCCTTGCAGAGCGCGCTCGCTGCGCTCGACGAGGCGCAAGCGGCACGGGCGACGGCGTTCTCGAACCTGACCGCCCTAGCCGGTGCAGCCACACCGTTCACTTCGATCCCCACAAGCCTGCTCGACCAGGGCGCCTCATTTTTTGGGCGGCGGTCGCTGGATCCGGAGCACAGCGTTGCGATCTTGGTCGCCGAGGCCGAGCGCGAGGCAGCGCAGCGGCGGGTGACGTTGGAGCGCCGCCAGGCTGTTCCAGATCTATCCGTCTCGGTCGGCGTACGGCGCTTCTCTGAGTCAGATTCGACCGCATTGGTCGCTGGGGTCTCAGCGCCGCTTCCGCTCTTTGACCGGAACAAGGGCAATATCCGTGCGGCTCGGGCCGACGTGAACGCGGCCGAGGCAAGGCTCAACGCTGCACGTCTGGACGCCGCCGCCGCCGTACGTTCGGGGACGGCCCGGATCGCCGCAGCCGAAGCCCGACTTTCGGCCGCCCTTGAGGGCGAAAGAGTCGCCCAGGAAGCCTACCGGCTGACCCGCATCGGCTACGAAGCCGGCAAGATCGATCTCGCCGAGCTTCTCAACACCCGCCGCGCTCTGACGGACGCGCGGGCCCAATCCATCGCTGCCGCCGTAGAGCGGATCGGCGCCCAGGCCGCCCTTGTCCGATTGACGGGCGTCGCCGAGACCGGAGTACCCCAATGACCAAAGACAAGCAGCGCCTCTTTGGCGCGGTGGCTGCGGCCGCTGTAATCGCTGGCGGCGCGGGCTTTGGCCTGTCCGCCTTGCTCAATCGCAACGACGCCCCCGCGGCGGCGAAGACCTCTGACAGCCATGGGGAGGAAGGCGAGGCCGGGCACGCTGAGGATGGCAAAGCCGGAGAAGCCGGTCACGCTGAAGAGGGTGGTCACGCCGAAGGCGGCGCCGAGAAGGATGAAGAGGGCGTCGTCGCCCTGACGCCGGACCAGTTGCAGGCAGCTGGCATCAAAATCGTGGCGGTCGGCCAGGGTGGTGGTGGCGAGACGCGGCTCTCGGGCCGGGTGGAGCCCGTCATCGATGCGCGGGCCAGTGTCGGCGCTGCCGTCGCCGGTCGCATCGAGCAGGTCCTTGTGGCTCCCGGTCAGTCGGTGCGCGCCGGGCAACCATTGATCGTTCTGGTCAGCGGCGACGCCGCGACCTATCGCGCTGAAGCCGATGCGGCGGTTGCTGCGGCAGACGCCGCCCGCCGCGCTTACGACCGTGACCGGAGCCTTGGCGAACAGGGCGTGGTCGCGCGGCAAGAGGTGGAAACCTCCCGTGCTCAAGCGATGAGCGCGGAGGCCAGTGCTCGAGCTGCGCGTGCGCGGTCGGCCGCGGCCGGCGGCCCCAATGCATCTGGCCGGACCAGCGTGACTTCGCCGATCTCCGGCGTTGTTTCCAGCGTCGCGGTGGGGCCGGGCGGCTTCGTCGCCCAGGGCGGCGTTGTCGCTGAGGTCACCAACCCTGCGCGCGTGGAGTTGGTGTTCAATGCGCCGCCCGCCATCGCGACGGGTTTGCGCGCTGGTGCGCCCATTCGTGTCCACGGTCCTGCCGGCGAGTTTGACGCTGTGGTGACCGGGGTCGCCGCCGCCGCCAACGCCTCAACCGGCGCGACCGTGGTCCGCGCACGGCCAAGCGGGGGCGCAGCGCCCCCTGTCGGATCACCGGTAACCGCGGCCGTCGTCACCGGCGGTGCGACTGGGGGCGTCACGGTGCCGTCCGAGGCCGTGCAGACGGTCGAGGGTGGAAGCGTCGTCTTCCTCCAAACTGCTGGGGGCTTCAGGGCTGTGCCCGTCCTCACCGGTCGCCAGGCGGGCGGCCGAACCGAGATTCTGCGAGGGCTGAACGGGTCCGAACGGATCGCCGGCGCCAACGCCTTCCTGCTGAAAGCCGAGCTCGCCAAGGGCCAGGCCGAGCACGGGCACTAGGGGGCGCGCATGTTCAAACTTCTCATAGAAGCATCCGTTCGCTTTCGATGGTTCGTGGTGCTGGCGGTGGCGCTGGTCTGCGCCGTCGGCCTCTTCGAACTCACCCGGCTGCCGATCGACGCCGTGCCGGATATCACGAACCGTCAGGTGCAAATCACCACGGTCGCTCCTGCTCTGGCGCCTGAGCAGATCGAGCGCCAGGTAACCTATCCACTTGAGACGGCGTTGGCCGGCATCCCGGGACTTACCAGCACCCGGTCGCTGTCGCGCAACGGCTTCAGCCAGATCACTGCGATCTTCACCGACCAGACCGATATCTACTTCGCCCGACAGCAGGTGGCTGAGCGGTTAGCCCAGGCGCGGGAGCGTATGCCCGAAGGGGTGGAGCCTGCACTGTCGCCGATCACCACGGGGTTGGGCGAGGTCCTCATGTGGACCGTCGACTACGAGCCCTACAGCCAGAAGACGCTGGCTAAGCCAGGGCAACCGGGCTGGCAGGAGGAGGGCGTCTATCTCACTCCCGAGGGAGAACGCCTGACCACTCCGCAGCAGCGGGCGACCTATCTTCGCACGGTTCAGGACTGGATCATCGCGCCGCAGATGCGCACGACCACGGGGCTGGCGGGGGTCGATACGGTCGGCGGCTACGTCAAGGAGTTCGCGGTCAGGCCAGACGTCGCCAAGCTCGCCGGCTACGGACTGAGTCTGAACGATCTCGTCCTGGCTCTCGATCGAGCCAACATCCAATCGGGCGCCGGCTACATTCAGCGTGCCGGGGAAGCCTTGGTGGTGCGTACCGACGCCCTCGCGGCCACGGCGGAGGACCTTGCCCAAGCGCCGGTGACCAACCGCAGCGGCCTGGTCGTTCGCGTGGCGGATGTCGCTACGGTCGAGGCGGGCCAAGCGCCTAGGCTGGGCGGGGCAAGCCGAGACGGGCATGAGGCCGTGCTGGGCACGGCTCTGATGATCGCGGGCGGCAATAGCCGCACGGTGGCGCAGGCGGCCGCCGAGCGTCTTTCGGTGGTCGACGACTCCCTGCCGCCCAGCATCGTCGCCGTACCGGTGTTGAACCGCAGTGAGCTGGTCAACTCGACCATCGCTACAGTGGCGCGCAATCTTACCGAGGGCGCGCTCCTGGTGATCGTGATCCTCTTCCTGCTGCTGGGGAACATCCGCGCCGCGATCATCACCTCCTTGATGATCCCGCTCTCATTCCTGTTCGCCGTCATCGGCATGAACCGGTTCGGCATCAGCGGAAACCTGATGAGCCTGGGCGCCCTCGATTTCGGCCTAATGGTCGATGGCGGCGTCGTGGTGATCGAGAACACGCTGCTGATGCTGACCAAGCGCCGTGCTGAGCTTGGACGCCTTCTGACCCGTCACGAGCGTCTGGATGTCGCCATCCAGTCGGCCCGGCAAATGGTCAAGCCGGCCGCATTCGGACAGCTGATCATTCTTCTGGTCTTCGCCCCGCTGCTCACCCTTGAGGGGGTCGAAGGCAAGACCTTCCAGCCGATGGGCGCGACGGTGATGCTCGCCCTCGTGGGCGCCTTCATCTTCTCGTTCACCTTCGTGCCGGCCATGACGGCGCTGCTCGTCCGCGATCCCAAGACGGTCCACACCGGTCCGGATGGAGAGGTCGAGGAACACGAGACCAAGATCCTGCGTTTCGCGCGCCGGTTCATCCAGCCTGCCATCGTGGCGGCGGTCGCTCGGCCAAAGGTGGTCCTGATCTCGGCGATCACCGCCCTTGTGTTGGGGGCGGTGTCCTTCACTGTCCTTGGCCGAGAATTCATTCCAACCCTCGATGAGGGCGATATCGCCATGCAGGCTCTGCGGGTGCCGTCGGCTTCACTCGAACAGTCCCTGGCCATGCAGATGGCGCTGGAGAAGGTCATCAAAGCCCAGCCGGAGGTGGAGACGATGTTCTCGCGCACCGGCACGGCCGAGGCCGCAGTCGACCCGATGCCGCCCAATATCTCCGACAGCGTCATCGTCTTGAAGGACCGCAAGGACTGGCCCGACCCGAAGCTGCCGAAGGAGGAGCTCATTGCTCGGTTCGAGAAGGTGGCTTCTGGACAGATCGGCAACAACTTCGAGTTCAGCCAGCCCATTGAACTGCGCTTCAATGAACTGATCTCCGGGGTTCGAACCGACCTTGCGGTGATGGTCTACGGCGACGACTTCGCCACTCTGCAGCGTGTCAGCGACCAAATCGCCGGCGTCCTGCGCGAGACGTCCGGATCGGCGGACGTCCGGGTCGAGCAGGCGTCAGGCCTGCCGACCCTGACAATCACCGTCGATCGCTTTGCCGCCGCCAACTACGGGCTGTCGGCAGCCGATATCAGTGAGGCGGTCTCTGCGGGGATCGGCGGAGCAGAGGCCGGGCGAATCTTTGAAGGCGATCGCCGCTTCGATGTGGTGGTGCGCCTTCCAGAAGACGCGCGCAACGACCCGGCGGCGTTGGCCGCTCTCCCGATTAGCGGGCCGAACGGCACAGTCGTTCCGCTGTCGTCAGTCGCCCGCATCCAGACCGGAGAGGGACCAAACCAAATCAGTCGCCAGAATGGCAGTCGTCGCATGGTGGTCCAGGCCAACGTTCGCGGTCGCGATCTCGGAGGCTTCGTCACCGATGCCCAGGAAAGGGTGGCCAAGGTCGACCTTCCGGCCGGGGTGTATCTCGACTGGGGCGGCCAATTCGAGAACCTGCAGCGCGCCGAGCAGCGGCTCTCGCTCGTCATTCCGATTGTTTTCGTGCTGATCGGGATCCTGCTCTTCATGGCCTTGGGCTCGTTTGCTGAAGCTGGTCTGGTGTTCGCCTGCGTTCCCTTGGCCCTCGTCGGAGGGGCGCTCGCTCTACTGTTGCGCGGCATGCCGTTCTCGGTGTCCGCAGCCGTCGGCTTCATCGCCGTCTCAGGGGTCGCGACGCTGAACGGGCTCGTGCTCATGCAGTCGATCCGGGAGCGGCTCGACGGCGGCCTAGACCCGCGTACAGCGGCGATCGAAGGTGCATCGAGCCGCCTACGAGCAGTGCTCACGACTGCGCTGGTGGCGATCGTTGGCTTCATCCCGATGGCGATCGCCAGCGGGGCAGGGGCCGAAGTGCAAAAGCCGCTGGCGACTGTGGTCATCGGCGGGCTGCTGACGGCGACGGCGCTGACCCTCCTGGTGCTGCCGACCTTCGCGGCCCAGGCGGTTAGGCACCGCAAGAGTGAAGGGATCGAAGACTAGCTCGATCCCGGCGTTCAACGGCAGGCGGCGGGAAGCCGTCGCCTGCTTCGTCCAACCAGTCTCGAGGCCGCACGTTCTGGCCTCATCAAGAGGTTCGGCATGATCCAGACGCTTCAACTCGACATCCCGCTGATCTTGCCGGAGGTGCACGACAGTTCGGACGCTTGCGTCAGGCGGCTTACCGACGAGATTGCAGGGCGGCCTGGCGTCACCAAGGCCCATGTGGTGGACGGCGCTGAGGCCAAGGAGCCTCACCTCTGCGTCCACTATGATCCCGCTGTCATCTCGCTATCGCGGCTACGAGAACTCGTCACCGCATCGGGCGCGGCGATCACAGAACGCTTTGGTCACGCTGTCTGGCAGGTTCAGGGCATCCAGCATGAGCGCCGCGCGCGGACGATCACAGAGCGTCTTGCCGCAACTCCTGGCGTGCTTGAGGCCGACGCCAGCGCCGCGGGTCTCGTCCGGATCGAGTTCGATCGGACTTTCGTATCGCAGGAAGAGGTACTGAAGGTCCTCGCTGGGCTTGGTGTGACGCCTGTCACGAAGGCCCCGGCGAGAGAGGCGAAGGCTCACGATGAGCACGGAAAGCCGGGCCATGTTCACAAGGAAGGTGAGGATCACGGGCACGCTCATGGCGGCCCGCTCGGGGCCAATAGCGAACTGATCTTTTCGCTGCTTTGCGGGGGGCTGCTGGCGACGGGCTTCCTGATCGAAAAGCTGGTCCCCGCCGCGCCGGCCTGGTTGCCGACCGCGCTTTATGTAGGGGCCTACGGCTTCGGGGGTTTCTTCACGCTCCGCGAAGCCTTCGACAACCTTCGCCTTAAGCGCTTTGAAATCGACACCCTGATGCTCGTTGCGGCCGCAGGTGCTGCGGCGCTGGGGGCGTGGGCTGAGGGGGCGCTGCTGCTGTTCCTCTTCAGTCTAGGCCATGCGCTCGAGCACTACGCCATGGGGCGCGCCAAGCGCGCGATCGAAGCATTGGCCGAACTTGCGCCACGCACCGCGACCGTCCGACGCCAGGGCGGAACAACCGAAGTGGGGGTCGAGGACCTCGTGCTTGGGGATGTGGTGATTGTCCGCCCGAACGAGCGCCTGCCCGCCGATGGATTTGTGGTGAAAGGCGCGTCCAGCATCAACCAGGCCCCGGTTACCGGCGAGAGCATGCCGGTCGACAAGCGCCCGGTCGAGAATCCGTCTCTGGCTCGCGCTAGGCCCGATGGCGTCGACGCTACGTCTCGGGTGTTCGCCGGCACTATAAACGGGGCCGGCGCGATTGAGGTGGAGGTCACGCGCCTCTCCACCGATTCCGCCTTGGCCAAGGTCGTACGCTTGGTTAGCGAGGCCGAGACCCGAAAGTCTCCGACGCAGAGGTTCACCGACAAGTTCGAGCGGATCTTCGTGCCCGTCGTCCTGGTGCTGGCGTTCGTGTTGCTCTTTGCATGGGTCGTCGTCGACGAGCCCTTCTCGGACAGTTTCTATCGCGCCATGGCGGTGCTCGTCGCCGCAAGTCCCTGCGCGCTGGCTATCGCTACGCCCAGCGCCGTGCTCTCTGGCGTCGCAAGAGCGGCCAAGGGCGGCGTTCTCATCAAAGGCGGCGCGCCGCTGGAGGATCTGGGCTCACTGCGGTCCATCGCTTTTGACAAGACCGGGACGCTCACTGAAGGGCGGCCGCGGATCACGGACGTCATCGCCGCGCCCGCGGTGGATGATGAAGAACTTCTGCGTGTCGCGGTCGCGGTCGAGATGCTCAGCGATCATCCGCTTGCCGAAGCGATCGCCCGCGACGGCCGTGAACGGCTCGGGGCAGCGGGCAAGGCCATCGGTGCGGCTAGCGAACTGAACAACCTCATCGGACGCGGCGTCGTCGCCCGGCTGGACGGCGAAACCGTTTGGATCGGCAAGGCCGAGATGTTCGGCGTGGATGGCGTGCCGCCGCTTGGCGCTGAGTCCGCGCAGGCCATTGCTCGCCTTCGTGACCAAGGTCGCACGACCATGGCGGTGCGCAAGGGGGACCGCGACCTGGGCGTCATCGGCCTGATGGACACTCCCCGAGAGGCTGCGCGCGAAGCCTTGGCTGCGCTGCGGCGGCTCGGCATCACCCGCATGCTGATGATCTCTGGGGACCACAGCAAGGTCGCCGAGGCGATCGCCAAGGATGTCGGCTTGGACGAGGCTTGGGGTGATCTCATGCCAGAGGACAAGGTCGAGGCCATCCGCAAACTCCGGGCGGAGGACAAGGTCGCGATGGTCGGCGACGGTGTGAACGACGCGCCGGCTATGGCCAACGCGACGGTCGGCATCGCCATGGGCGCTGCGGGCTCGGACGTTGCGCTTGAGACTGCCGACGTCGCTTTAATGGCGGACGACCTGCGTCACCTGCCTTTCGCCGTCGGGCTTAGCCGCCGAACCCGATCAGTCATTCGGCAGAACGTCTTCATCAGTCTGGGGGTGGTCGCGGTCCTCGTGCCGGCGACGATCCTGGGGCTTGGCATCGGACCGGCCGTGGCGATGCACGAAGGCTCCACACTGGTCGTCGTCTTCAACGCGTTGCGGCTGCTGGCCTACAGCGATCGGGGGGCCTGATAACAGCTCCGCCTACTTCCTAGAGCAAGCGGCGGTTCCAAGGCGCGAAGGCCAGCAGGCGAGCCATGCCGCAGAAGCCGGTGGCGCCCGCGAGCGTCAGTCCCGCGCCGACGAAGGCCGCGACGGCGAAAAAGCCGGGATGCACCAGCAGGCCGAGCAACACGCCCAGCAGCACCAGCGAACCGGCGCCGATCTGGACCTGGCGCATCATCTCTAAACGCGCACGCCGGTCCTGCTCGATCGGCAAGCCCGCCTTGATCCAGCCATCCAGTCCGCCCTGAAGGACAAAGGCTTCGCCGGTCACGCCCGCGGCTAGGCGGTCGCCGTCGGCGTCGGTGCGCATGCCCGTGCGGCAGGTGAAGATCACTTGGCGGCCAGCTGGGGCTACGCCAGGCGCCGTGAGTGGTCGGGACAGTGCGCCCTTCACACGGGTGCGGGCGAATTCGTCGGGCTCGCGGATGTCCACCAGTATGGCCTGGCCGGCGTTCAGGCGGGCTGCGGCGTCAATCGGCGTCAGGGGCGTCAGCTTGGCGGTCATGGCTCTTCCTCGTGTCCGGGGGACAGAAGATCTCGGCGAGTGTCGTCACCACCCGCACCGCGGCGGGATTGGCAATCCGGTACCAGATGGTCTGGCCGTCGCGGCGCGTGGCCACGATCGCCTCCTCGCGAAGCACCGCCAGGTGCTGCGAAAGGGCCGACTGCGAAAGGCCGACCCGAGGAAGTAAGTCCCCGACCGACAGCTCGCCGTCCCCCAGTTGGCAGAGGACCATCAGCCGACGCTCGTTGGCCAGCGCGCGAAGGAGCTTGGCGGCTTCCCCGGCGCTGGCCTCGAAACGGGTGATGTCGAAGTTCGCGAGATCGAACATGGTCGCCATATATGCGAAGTTGCTAAATTAGCAATAGCTAATATATAGAGAGCCGAAAGCCAGGAGGCTCCGACCATGATCCTTAGCGTAGAGGGCTTCTTCGATGAGGCCACACACACGATCTCCTATCTGATCTCTGACCCGGCAACGAAGGCTGCGGCGATCATCGACCCTGTGCTCGACTTCGACCCCAAGGTCGCGCGCGTTTCGACCGCCTCCGCGGACGCCTTGCTAGCCGCCGTCCAGGCTCGGGGACTGCAACTGCATTGGATCCTGGAAACCCACGCCCACGCCGACCACCTCTCCGGCGCCGACTACCTGCGCGCCAAGACCGGGGCAAAGGTCGTCATCGGGGCCGATATCCAGGCCGTGCAGAAGAGCTTCGGCGAGCTGTTCGAGGCTGAGGCCGACGGTCGGGTCTTCGACCGGCTGGTTCGGGAGGGCGAGACCCTACCGCTCGGTGACCTCCGGATCAGCGTCCTGCACACCCCCGGCCACACCCCGGCCTGTGTGACCTATCACGTGGGCGACGCGATCTTCGTCGGCGACACCCTGTTCATGCCCGACTACGGCACCGCCAGGGCCGACTTCCCCGGTGGCGACGCTGCGACCCTGTACCGGTCGATCCGCAAGATCCTGGCCCTGCCGCCTGAGACCCGCGTCTTCGTCGGTCACGACTATCTGCCCGCCGGCCGCGACACCGTCGTCTGGGAAACCACTGTGGCGGCCCAGCGCCGGGATAACGTCCACGTCCGTGAGGGTGTCAGCGAGGCCGAGTTCGTGTCGATGCGCGAGGCGCGCGACGCCACACTGGCGGCGCCGACTTTGATCCTGCCATCCCTTCAGGTGAATATCCGCGCCGGCGCTCTGCCCGCCCCGTCGTCCGAAGGCCGGGTGTTCCTCAAGTTGCCGGTGAATGCGCTGTAGCCCCGGCCGCCCTCAGTCCGCCATCGCCGGTGTCTAGCGTTGACTCTCTATCAAGGAGGCCAACGCATGAGGCTGTTGCCGATCGCGCTGTTCGGGGTGTTGGTTTTGACCGGGTGCGCCACGAAGCCACGGGAGACCTTCGCCGAGCCGAAGGCCGCGGGTCAGCCTGCGAGCGCGGCGGACTACGGCGTTGACATTCCGACCCGCGACGTCGCGGTTGAGCCCAAGCTAGGCGCGCCGTAGGAACACCCGCCCGCTGAGGCTGGTCGCTAGCGCGACGGGGCCGTCGCACAATAGAGCGAGATAGACCCCGTTGGGGTCGGCACGATGCGCGTCTCCTCGATGTCCGCCAGGCCCGCCGCCGACATCAGACCCGGCAGGACGCCGTCAGCGTTCGGCTGGGTGTGAGCGAAACCATCGAGCATCTGCACCTGTCGGAACAGCAGGCGCATCAGCGGGGTACGCTGATGACCGTAGTCGGCGATCACGACCCGGCCGCCGGGCTTCAGCGCCGTCCGCATGGCCTCCAGGATCGCGCGTTTCACCTCAAGGGAGCACTGGTGGAGCACGAGGCTGGATACGACCTTGTCGACAGTCCCTTCCGGCGTGACCTCGCCGAGGGCGTCGCCGAAGCCTTCCCGCCACTCAACAGCCAGCCCGGCCTCGTCTGCCTTCTGTTTGGCGAGCGCCAGGACGTTCGGATCAGGATCGACGCCGATGATCCGCGCCTCGGGGCAGGCGGCCTTGAGCATGAGCGCGAAGGTGCCCGTCCCGCATCCGACATCGAGAATGATCTCATGTTCGCGCGGAGCGACCAGCTTCAGCAGCGCCGCCCGCCAGCGTCGTTCACGCGTCATGAGGGCGATGGCCCTGTCGTAGGTCTGGGTCAACTCATGGCGGCCAAGGGCCGGAGTGAAGTCGCGCGTGTTGGTCATGACAGTTCCCGTTGTGGGGAACGCTCTAGGCGGAATCGACATTCAGCGCAGCCAGATCATGGTGGCGGCGAGGTGTACGAAGCCTAGGAAGTGGATGGCCCTGCGGTCGTAGCGGGTGGCGAAGCGTCGGAAGTGCTTGAGCTTTGAGAAGCAGCGCTCGATGCGGTTGCGTGCGCGATAGGCTTCTATGTCGTGGGCGATGAGCACCTTGCGGGTGCGGTTGGATGGGATGACCGCCTCTGCGCCGGCCTCGGCGATGAGCTGGCGCAGGGCGTTGGAGTCGTAGGCCTTGTCGGCGAGCACGGCGCTGGGGCGGAAGCCGCCGAGCAGGGCTGGTGCGGCCAAGGCGTCGCCGCTCTGGCCGGCGGTGAGGATGAACCGGATCGGCCGTCCGAAGGTGTCGGCGGCCATGTGGATCTTGGTGGTCAGTCCGCCTCGGGAGCGCCCCAGAGCCTGATCCGAGGCCCCCCTTTTCCGGTCGCCGCCTGCTGGTGGGCGCGAACCAGGGTGCTGTCGATCATCAAGTACTGATTGTCCCGGTCCTTGATCAGGTCGGCGAACACCCGATCCCAGACCCCGGCCTTGGACCATCTGCTGAAGCGTTTGTGCAGCGTCTTCCAGCGCCCATAGCGCTCAGGTAGGTCGCACCAGTGCGCGCCCGAGCGCAGCACCCACAGCACGCCGTTGACGAACAACCGGTTGTCAGCAGCCGTACGTCCAGGATCGCCCGCCTTGCCCGGCAACAGGCCGGCGATCCGCTCCCACTGGACCTGGCTCAACTCGTAGCGCTTCACCGACATCAATAGGGCTCCGTCCATCGAACCGAGCCCTATGAATCAGACATCTCACATCGTGAGAATCCTGAATGTCGATATCGCCTAGGCCTCGCCTGACGAACCCGCATGAACATAGCGGCTGCGTCGGGCCGGCGGCCTGGGTAGCCGCAAGGCGCTGGGCGCGATGCCGAACATCGCCCGCAGGGTTCGGGAAAAATGCGCTGCGTCGGCGAAGCCCGCACCGTGCGCGGCCGTGGTCGCGTCGTCGCCCGCCTTGAGGGCCTGGGCAGCCCAGCCGATCCGCCGCCAAAGCACATATCGCCGAAACGGCAGGCCCATGGCGTCCACGAAGAGGTGTCGGAAGCGCTCCGCCGACAGCCCCGTCTTCGCTGCAGCCGCCTCAAGCGGGACTGCGCCTAGGGGCAGCAGGCGGTCGATTTCCGCCAGGGCCGGCTGAAGTCGCGTCAGGGTCGGCCGCGGTGGGAGCGGGGTGTCTAGAACGCGCGCCCAGGTCCATGCGTCATGCCCAGCGAAGGCTCGTGCGACGATAACCGGAGGGGGGGAGGCGGCGGCCGACCACGACCGGGCGAACTGCAGCGGCAGCGAGGCGAGGGTCGGTTCGATAAACACGATCTCGGCTTCGGCCGCCGGCTCCAGCCGATGCGGAACCAGCGGATCGATGAGGATGACACGCCCGATCGCTCGCTGCCCGGCCGCGTCGATCACCGTCACGGGCGCCGGGGCGACCACTGCCTGCGCCGCCAGGTGCCGGTGGAGGCGGCTGTCGCCGACCGCTCCGCGCCAGATCGCCCAGTGATCGCCCGCCTCGAACGCGCCGGACCAGAGGCCGCCCATCTAGAGGTCTGACGAGCGGCTGCGTTCGAAGCGCAGCAGGCGCAGGGCGTTGGCAGTCACGAGGGCGGTTGCGCCCGTGTCGGCAAGGATCGCCATCCAGAGCGGCGTGGTTCCCATCAGGGTCGTTGCGAGGAAGACCGCCTTAAGACCGAGCGCGATGGCGACATTCTGCCAAATGTTACGCAGCGTGCCGCGCGACAGGCGCACCAGATCTGCGACGCCAGTCACCTTGTCGTTGAGGAGGGCCGCGTCGGCGGTCTCCAAGGCGACGTCGGTTCCGCCCCCCATGGAAACGCCGACCGAGGCCGCGGCGAGCGCCGGCGCGTCATTGATGCCGTCGCCGATCATGGCGATGGGACCGTGCGCACGCAGGTCCTGGATACGCGATAGCTTGACGTCGGGCAGCAGCTCCGCTTCGGCCTCGATCTGCAGCGCCTCGCCGATCGCTCGAGCGGCGCGGGCATTGTCGCCGGTCAGCATCACCGTGCGCAGGCCCATCGCGCGCAGTTGCGCCAGTCCTTGGACGGCGTCGGGGCGGGGTTCGTCGCGCAGAGCCAGGGCGCCGAGCGCGCGTTTGGATTCCAGCACCACAACCACGGTCTTGCCTTCGCTCTCAAGCGCCTGCAGGCGTGCGACCTGCTCGGCGCTCAACTGCGCCTGCTCGGCGGCGAAGCGTGGCGAGCCGACCGAAACAAAACCGCTCTTCAGGCGGCCGGTGACCGCTTTGCCCGGTGTGGCGGTCACGCCATAGGCGATAGGCAGCGTCAGACCATCGGCTTCGGCGCGGGCGATGATCGCTAAGCCAAGGGGATGGCTCGACCCCTTCTCGACGGCTGCGGCTTTAGCTAGCAAATCGCTTGGCTCGCCCTCGAAAGCGACAATGTCGCTGACCTGGGGGCGGCCGAGGGTCAACGTGCCGGTCTTGTCGAAGGCCACCGTGGCGACCTTGCCGAGCGTTTCCAGGGCCGCGCCGCCTTTCACGAGCAGACCCTTGCGCGCACCCGCGGCGAGGCCGGACGCAATCGCCGCTGGGGTCGAGATAACCAGTGCACAAGGACAGGCGATGAGCAGAACCGCCAGGCCACGGTAGATCCACGTATGCCATTCCGCGCCCAAGAGGAGGGGGGGCAGCACGATGATCAGGGCGGCGACCGCCATCGCGGCGGGCGTGTACCAGGCGCTGAAGCGGTCGATGAAACGGGCCATCGGCGCGCGGGCGCCTTGGGCCTCCTCGACCAGATGGATGATCCGCGCGATCGTGTTGTCGGCGGCGGCCTTGGTGATGGCGACCCGCAGTTGGCCGTTGCCGTTGATGCTCCCGGCATAGATTTCTGCTCCCGGTTCCTTCGTCACCGGGACGGACTCCCCCGTAACGGGGGCTTGGTTGACCTCCGAGGTCCCGCTGATCACTTCGCCGTCAGACGGCGCGCGATCGCCGGGGCGGATCACCACGATATCCCCGACCGCCAACTCGGCGGCGGCGACCTGTTCAATGACGCCGTCGCGCTCGCGCAAGGCCGAGCGGGGGACGAGATCGACAAGAGCGCGAATACCCGCTCGGGCCTTCGACGCAGCCACTCCCTCCAACAGTTCGCCGACCGTGAAGAGAAAGACGACGACCGCCGCTTCCTCAGCCTCGCCGATGGCGATCGCGCCGGCGGCGGCCACCGACATCAGGGTTTCAATGCTGAACGGCGTGCCGGACACCGCGCCGGCGATCGCGCGTCGGGCGATGGGCACTAGGCCCACCAGGGTCGCGATCGCGTAGACCCATGTGGTCCATTCCGGCGCCAAGCGCGCGATCACGAAGGCAACAGCCAACGCCAGGCCCGAGGCCAGCGCCAATTGCGCCTTGCGCGATCGCCACCAGATTTCGTCGCTGGGCGCGCCAACTTCGGAGATGGGTCCGCCATCGTCGCTCGGCGTGTAGCCCAGTCCGCGAATGCGTTCCCGAATGACGATCGGCGACGTGCGATCGGCGTCATAGGCGAGCGTCAGCCGCTGCAGGCTGTAGTTCACGTCGATATCGCTGACGCCCGGGACTCGCTTGAGCGCGTTCTCGATTTTCGTCGCGCAGGCGCCACAGTCCATCCCGTCGACGCGCAGGGTCAGAGCTGTGCTCACGATGCGCCTCCCGATCTGGTGGAGGCTACCTCTCGCCGAACCGTGATCATTGACCTCTCCTCCGATACACGATCGCGCGACGGTACATCCTCAAGTCGCTAGAGGATCAAGCGGCCGTCGTCACTGGCAGGCTTGAGGTCGTGGCTCGCCAAGCGGCGCAATGCCCTGATAAGGAGAATTGATAGCATCAGGTTCTCCATGCGCATCCTGTCCAACTTCGTCGCCGCTGTCGTTGCGGCCCTGTCATTCCTCGTGTTGCCGGCCATGGCGCAGGAGAGCAGTTCGGCGCAGACCGCGTGGCGACTGCTGGACTATGTCGCGGTCGACTACGCCGGCGCCGTCGACAACGGGCAGGTCATTAGCCCAGCCGAGTATGCGGAGATGGTGGAGTTCGCCGGGGCGGTCCGCGCGCGCCTTGCCACCTTGCCGGCGACTCCGGCTCGCCCGCAGCTCGTACGTGACGCCGCTGCGCTGGAGGCGGCGGTTCTGGCCAAGGCTCCACCGGCCCAAGTGAGCCGTGACGCCCACAACTTGGCGAGCGCGCTGCTGGCCGCCTATCCAACGCCTCTGGCTCCGCGCATGGTTCCGGACCTGAACCGCGCCGCGCGTCTCTACGCCGAGCAGTGCGCGGCCTGCCACGGCGCCAACGGCGCCGGCGACGGGCCGAACGCCGAAGGACTCGACCCGCCCCCGATCGCGTTCACCGACTTGGCGCGAGCGCAGCAGCGGAGCCTCTTCGGTCTCTATCAGGTCATCGGGCAGGGCTTGGACGGCACGGCCATGGCCAGCTACGCACATCTCTCAGAATCGGACCGCTGGGCGCTCGCGTTCTACGTCGGAGGCCTCGCCTATGAAGACGCTCAGACCAAGGCTGGCGAGCGGCTCTGGCGCCAAGATGCGGAAGTCCGCGCTCGGTTCAGCACCCTTGCGGCGCTGACCCAGACGACGCCGCAGGCCCTGGCCGCCGACTTCGGCCCCGAAAAGGCGCAGGCGCTCACCGCCTACCTTCGTAAGACGCCGAAGGCGCTCTCGGGACAGGGCCCCAATCTTGATCTGGCGAGGGCGCGGCTTGCAGAGAGCGCCACGGCCTATGCGGGGGGCGACCCGCGACGGGCGACTGACTTGGCGCTGTCGGCCTATCTCGACGGCTTCGAGCCGGTCGAGCCGCTTCTCAAGGCGCGCGATCCGGCGCTGATGAGCCGGATAGAGAGCGGTATGGGCGCCTATCGATCAGCGATAGCAGCCGGTCAGCCCGTGGCTGCGGTGCAAGGCCAGGCCGAACAGCTCGCCGCCTACATGGACGCCGCCGAGCGCGCCCTTGCGCCCGAGAAGGCCAGTCAGGCCTCTGCATTCCTGGGCGCCTTCACGATCTTGCTGCGCGAGGGCCTAGAAGCGCTGCTGGTGGTAGTGGCGATGGTCGCCTTTTTGCGCAAGGCTGGGCGGGCCGATGTCCTGCCCTATGTGCATGGCGGCTGGAGCGCGGCCCTGGGCGCCGGGGTACTGACCTGGGCGGCCGCTACCTATCTGATCTCGATCAGCGGCGCGAGCCGCGAGCTGATGGAGGGCTTCGGCTCGATCATCGCCGCTGTAGTGCTGGTTTCGGTCGGAATCTGGATGCACGGCAAGAGCCGCGCTGATGTCTGGCAACGCTACATCCGCGATAAGCTCTCCAAGGCCCTGTCGCGAAAGTCGGCCTGGTTCCTTTTCGCCTTGGCCTTCCTGGTCGTTTACCGGGAGGTCTTCGAAACCATCCTCTTCTACGCCGCGCTCTGGAGCCAGGGTGGACATATGGCGATGCTGGCTGGCGCCGCCTCCGGCGCGGTCGTGCTGGCGGTGGTCGGTTGGGCGCTCTTGCGCTACAGCCGCAAGCTCCCCATCACCCAGTTCTTCGCCTTCAGCTCAATTCTCATCGCCATCCTCGCGGTGATCCTCGCGGGCAAGGGCGTGGCCGGGCTTCAGGAGGCCGGGCTTTTGGGAATTCGGCCTATCGCAGGACTGCCGCGGATCGAGATCCTCGGCCTCTATCCGACCTGGCAAGGTGTCGCCGCCCAATTTGCAACACTTCTGGTGATGGTGTTCGGTTTCATTCGAAACAGCCGAACCGCGTCCGTACGTGCCTCGTCGTAAGGGAGGCCGGACACGGGCGATTGCTCCATTTCGCTTCGGTCGCGTTGTAGGGCGGCCGTGCGTCCAGAATGGTCGCCGGGCGTTGCGCGAACGCTGGTGCTCACAGCGCGGCTGAGTGGTGGGCGACTTTCGTCGCCCACGCTGAGCTTACTGCTTCTGGATCGCGGTGATCTCGCCGGCTCCATCCTTGACGGTCAGGTCGAAGGCGACCTTGTCTCCGACCTTCACGGACTGAGCCAGTTCTGGCGTGGCCTTGAAGCCCATGGTCATTGCCGGCCAGCTCACCTCAGGGATCTCCTCGTGGTCGAGCGTGATCGTGCCGGCCGCAACGTCGACGGCTGTGACGACGCCCTTCGCCTTCACAGATTTGGCGGCTGCTGCATCGGACGCCATGCTGGCCATATTGTCTCCAGCCGGCATTGCCGGAGCGGGGGCAGCAGGAGCTTCCGCGGCCTTCTGTTCGGCCGGTTGGCCGCAGGCCGCCAGCGCGAGGGTCAGGCCGAGGCCCATGACAGTCAGGGTGGTGCGCTTCATCGGATATCTCCTTGTCTGGAAGCGGGTGGGAAGGGCGTGTGCGAGGATCTGCGGCGGAGCAGCAGATAGCCGGCCGGGATGACCAGCATGGAGAGCAAAGGGGCGGTGAGCATGCCACCGATCATCGGGGCGGCGATCCGGCTCATGACCTCTGAGCCGGCGCCATGCCCGATCAAGATCGGGGCGAGGCCGGCGAGGATCACCGCCACGGTCATGGCCTTGGGGCGTACCCGCAGCAGGGCCCCTTCGCGGACGGCGGCTTTGACCTGGTCAGGGGAGGGATGCTCGCCCCGGTCTTTCAGCGCATCCTTCAGATAGATCAGCATCACGACGCCGAACTCGGCGGCGACGCCGGCGAGCGCGATGAGGCCCACGCCTGTAGCCACCGACTGGTGATAGCCGAGCAGATAGAGCGCCCAAATGCCGCCTGTGAGCGCGAAGGGCAGGGTCGCCATGATCAGGGCCGCCTCGTCGAAGCGCCGGAAGATCACATAGAGCAGGACGAAGATGATCAGGAGCGTCGCCGGCACGACAAGCTTCAGCCGTTCGACCGCCCGCTGCAGATATTCGAACTGGCCCGAATAGGCGATTGAGACGCCGGGCGAGAGCTTCACGTCCTTGGCGACGGCGTCCCGCAGGTCGGCGACGACGGAGGTCAGGTCGCGGTCTCGCACATCGATATAGACCCAGGTCGAGAGCCGGCCGTTCTCGGTCTTGAGCATCGGCGGTCCGTCGGCGATTTCGATCCTTGCCACCGTCCCGAGCGTGATCTGCTGCCCGGCCGGAGTGAGGACCGGTAGGTTGCGCAGCCCCTCCAGGCTGTCGCGGCTCTCGCGCGGATAGCGGACATTGATCGGATAGCGGGCTAGGCCCTCGACGGTCTGGCCGACAGTCTCGCCGCCGATGGCGCCGGCGACGATCTCCTGTACGTCGGCGATGTTGAGCCCGAAGCGGGCCGCGGCGGCGCGGTCGATGTCGACATCGACATAGCGCCCGCCGGTCAGCCGTTCGGCCAGGGCCGAGCTGACGCCGGGAACACTCTTGGCGGTCGTCTCCACCTCGCGGGCGATGCGGTCGAGCTCGGCGAGGTTAGCGCCCGAGACCTTCACCCCGATCGGGCTCTTGATGCCGGTCGCCAGCATGTCGATGCGGTTGCGGATCGGCGGAACCCAGACATTGGCCAGGCCCGGGACCTTCACCGCACGGTCCAGCTCTTCGACCAGCTTGTCGGGCGTCATGCCGGGCCGCCACTCGCTGCGCGGCTTGAACTGGATGGTGGTCTCGAACATCTCCAGCGGCGCGGGGTCGGTGGCGCTCTCGGCGCGGCCGGCCTTGCCGAATACGGTCTTCACCTCCGGCACGGTCTTGATCAGCCGGTCGGTCTGCTGCAGCAGCTCGCCGGCCTTTTGCGCCGAGAGCCCGGGCAGGGCCGAGGGCATGTAGAGCAGGTCGCCCTCGTCCATGGCCGGAATGAACTCGCCGCCAAGCCGGCTGAGCGGCCAGGCCGTGGTGGCGAAGACCAATGCAGCGATGATCAGGGTGGTCCGCGGACGGTCCATCACCCAGTCCAGGGCCGGCTTGTAGGCGGCGGTCAGCCACCGGTTCAGGGCGTTGTCGCTTTCGCGCGGGATGCGGCCGCGGATCAGGTAGCCCATCAGCACCGGGACCACGGTCACCGACAGGATCGCTGCTCCAGCCATGGCGTAGGTCTTCGTGAAGGCCAGCGGCGAGAAGAGGCGGCCTTCCTGCCCCTGGAGCGTGAAGACCGGCACGAACGAGAGGGTGATGATCACTAGGCTGAAGAACAGGGCCGGGCCGACCTCGGCCGCGGCGTCGGTGATGACCCGCCAACGGGTTTCGCCCTCGAGCGGCTGGCCGGGGTGTTCCTCCTCCCAGCGCTCGATCTTCTTGTGGGCGTTCTCGATCATCACCACGGCGGCGTCGACCATAGCCCCGATGGCGATGGCGATGCCGCCCAGCGACATGATGTTGGCGTTGACGCCCTGGGCGCGCATGACGATCAGCGCGAACAGCACGCCCAGCGGCAGGGTCAGGATCGCCACCAGCGCCGATCGCGCGTGCCAAAGGAAGATTGCGCAGACCAAGGCGACGACCACGAACTCCTCGACCAGCTTCTCGCGCAGATTGGCGATCGCCCGGTCGATGAGCTGGGATCGGTCATAGGTGGTCACAACCTCGACGCCGGGCGGCAGACTCTTCTTCAGGTCCGCGAACTTGGCCTTCACGGCGGCGATGGTCTCCCGCGCGTTCTTGCCCGAACGCAGGATCACCACGCCGCCGGCGACCTCGCCCTGGCCGTTCAGTTCGGCCAGGCCGCGGCGCATCTCCGGACCGAGCTGGACGATGGCCACGTCGCCCAGCCGCACCGGCACGCCCCCGGCGGCGGTCTTCAGCGGAATGGCCCGGAAGTCGTCGAGGCTGGTGAGATAGCCGGAGGCGCGGACCATGTACTCGGCCTCGGCCAGCTCCAGCACCGAGCCGCCGGTCTCGCTGTTGGCCCGCTGTATCGCCTCTACGGCCTGGCGGTGGGTGATGCCGTAGGCGGCGAGCTTCACCGGGTCGAGCACGACCTGGTACTGCTTGACCATGCCGCCGATGCTGGCGACCTCCGCCACGCCCGGCAGGCTCTTCAGCTCATAGCGCAGGAACCAGTCCTGCAGGGACCGCAACTCCGACAGGTCATGGCGGCCGGTGCGGTCGACCAGGGCGTATTCGTAGACCCAGCCGACCCCGGTGGCGTCCGGCCCCAGCGCCGGCTTGGCCGCTTCCGGCAAGCGGGCCTGGACCTGGTTCAGGTACTCCAGCACCCGCGAGCGGGCCCAGTAGAGGTCGGTCCCGTCCTCGAAGATCACATAGACGAAGCTGTCGCCGAAGAACGAGTAGCCGCGGACGGTCCTGGCGCCCGGTACCGAGAGCATCGTAGTGGTCAGCGGATAGGTGACTTGGTTCTCGACGATCTGCGGCGCCTGGCCGGGATAGGGGGTGCGGATGATCACCTGCACGTCGGATAGGTCGGGCAGGGCGTCGACTGGTGTCGTGCGCGCCGCGAGCGCGCCGGCCGCGATAAGCGCCACGGCGGCGAGCAGAACGAAGAAACGATTGCGGACCGACCAGCGGATCAGGGCGGCGATCATCGCGCCGCCCCCATCCGGGCGATACGACGCACGACGGCTCCATCCGGCCGCTGCTCGAAGCCGAACGCCACCTGGTCGCCGACCTTCAGGCCCTTGGCCAGGGCGGCCGGCTCCAGCTTGAAGGTCATGGTCATGGCGGGCCAGCCAACCGCGGGCACGGGCTCATGACTGAGGGTGATGGATTCGGCCGACAGAGCCTCGATCCGACCCCGCGTCTCATGGAGCGCGCCCGGCGCCGTGGTCGGCGTACCCGCACCGGTCGCGAGCGGCCGCGCCTGCAGCCCGGCGAGGCTCGCTTCGGAATCGATCAGGAATTGGCCGGAAGCAACGACCTGCTGGCCTTCGCTGAGGCCGGCCAGGATTTCGGTGCGCTCGCCGCTCTCGCGGCCGACCCGAACCTCCACCGGCGCGTACCGGCCTTGCTCGCCGGCCACCATGACGAGGCTGCGCTTGCCAGTGCGGATCACCGCCTCGGACGGCACGGACAAGGCCGTCTGCGCCTCGCCGCCGAGATGGACCGTGGCGAACATCCCAGGCCGCAGTCGTCCGCTAGGATTAGGCAGCTCCGCCCGAACGGTGAGCGTCCGGCTCTCCGCCTGGGCGGCCGGCAGGATGGCTGCGATCCGGCCGCTAAAGGTCTCGCCGGGGAATGCAGCGAGAGTTGCCGTGACGGCCTGGCCGATCTTGATCTGATTGGTCTGGGCCTCCGGGACCGCCGCGTTGAGCCAGACGCTTGAGAGGCCCGACACCTGCGCAAGGGTCTGCCCCGCGCTGACGGTCATGCCTTGGCGCACGTCCAGGGTCTGGAGTGCGCCGCCGATCGGGGCGCTGACCGTGATGACGTTGCGGGGGCGACCGGTGCGAGCGACCTGGTCGATCAGCGGATCCGGCATACCCAGCAGCGCCAGTCGCTGGCGGGCGGCAGCCTCCAGCCTCGCGTCGCCAGACTTTCGCACCGCGAGGTACTCGGCCTGGGCGCCGCTCCAGGACGGCACGAGCAGGTCGGCGATCGGCGCTCCGGCGGCGATGACATCGCCAGGCGCGCGGGCATGGACCCGTTGCACAAAACCGTCGGCCCTGGCCTGGACGATGGCGACGCTGCGCTGGTTGAAGTCGAGGACGCCTGTCGCCTCGACGCTCTGGGCGAACGCGCTGCGCTCGACCCGGGCCAACCTCACGCCGAGGTTCTGCGCCGCCGCTGGGTCGATCCGCACGCCGCCGCCCGCTTCGGTCTCGTCGGCGTACTTGGGGATCAGGTCCATATTCATGGACGACTTGCCGGGCCCCGGATAGCGCTCCATTGGGACCATCGGATCGTACCAGTAGAGGATCTTGCGCCCCTCCGATCCGGGCGTGCCGGCCGATGGGGCTGGGAGCCTCTGCAAGTGAGCCAAGCCATAACCGAGCCCGCCGGCGGCGAGGGCGACCACGGCCGCGGCGGCGGCGAGCTGAGTGCGGGAGAGGGCGATCATTGGGCGTCGCTTCCGTAGGTCTGGACGATGCGGACCGCGTCGCGCTGGACGGCGGCCTCGCGGTCGAGAATGTCGATCTTGGCTTCGGCGAGGGCGACCAGCGCGCCCAGTACGTCCGACAGCCCCGCCGTGCCGGCGGCATAGCTCGCCGTCTCCAGGTCGGCGCGGCGGGCGGCCAGCGGCTCCAGGGTCGTGCGGCCGCGCATGAGACGGTCGTGATGCATGGCGTGGTCGGCGAGGTCGGCCTCCAGCGCTGCGGCCAGCGCCCGGCGCGCCGCCTCCCGTTCGTAGCGGACGCGGGTGGCGCTGGAGGCGCGAGCGGCGACCATCGGGTCCTGTCGTTTGGCGGCGAACAGCGGCAGGCTGACCGACGCACCAAGCGAGACCATGTCGCCATACATCGGGTCGCGGTGCTGGTAGGTGAGATCCCAGCTCCAATCCGGCCGCTTCTCCGCCTTTGCGGCCGAGACATCGGCGTCGGCTTGGCGGCCGGCGGCGTCATAGGCCCGGAGCGCGGGCAGCCTCTCGAGGCCGGCGCGCAAATTGGCCGGATCGACTTGGAAGTTCGGCGGGGGGCCAGCCACATCAGCATCGGCCTCGCCAGTCCAACGAACGAGTTCAGCCCGGGCCCTGCCAACCGCGGCGACCAGTTCGGCGCGCCGATCGTCGAGGGCGGCGCTGAGTTGGTCTGGCTCGAGGGCTTGGGCGGGCCGCGTCGATCCGGACGCCAGTTGCGACGGCGCGCTGGCGCGCAGGGGCGTGAGGGCGCGCTCCACCTCATCCAACGCCGCGAGCCGCTTCCTGGCGTAGAAGAGGTCGATCCAGGCCAGGGAGGCCGCAAGACGGACCGCCCGCGCCTCGACCCGTGCGCCGGCCTCGGCTGCCTCTATGTCTGCGGTGGCGCGTTCACGGTCCGCGCGGCGTTTGGCGGAGCTGGGCATGTCCTGGCTCACACCGACCGTGGCCATGGTCATGCTGTCGCGGTCGAAGGTCCCCGCTGGAGGTCCTGAGATCGGGAAGTTGCCGAGACCCACGGCGAGCTTCGGGTCGGGTAGGCGGCCAGCGGATACGGCTGCGGAGCGCGCCGCGGCGACATCGGCGTCCTTGCTCAAGAGGCTTGGCGCTGAGGTGTCGGCGAGCCTGAGCGCGGCATCGAAGGTTAGTGGCGCAGCCTGGGCCGCGCCGCCTAACGCCGCGCAGGCCAGGGTCAAGACAAGACGCATCGGAGTTCCGGTCGTGATCATGATGAAACGAGGGCCGGTAGCGCCGACGGTTGATCACCGCCGGCGCCCCTGCATCCCCGCGCCAGGGGATAGACGGCGCGGGGATTGGCAGTCGGCTAGCCCTTCGGCTGCGGGCTGTGGCGGCCCATGCTCATGCACATGTCGCGCATGGCCGCGTCGCTCTTCATCATCGGGCAGTCGCAATCCGCCGCCCGTGCCTGGTCACCCGCAGCGGGCGAGCCTGGGACCTTTTCGACTGTGCGGAAGTAGTCGTGCGGGTTCGAGGACGGCGGGGCGACCCGCAGGCGGTAGTCGCCCTGCGGCTCAGCGGCGGCCGCATGGGCCGCGGCTGACAGGCCGAGCGTCAGCGCCGCAGCGCTGATCGCAGTGAGTGTTCGGAAGGTCATGATCCTTCTCCATGCCGATGGCGCCCGTCCGACGGACGGGCTGATCTGATTGAGCGGCGTCATGCGCGCGTCCGCGGTCGCTCGTTGAGAGCTCCTGCAGACGCTGACGCCAGCGCGTCAGGCCAGCGGTCTAGGAGGATGGAAGAGCAAGGGGGCGAGCACGCCCTCGCGCGTTAGGTCGGAGAGCGCGAAGTGCACGCCCTCGTAGGTGAACGTATGCGGGATGCTCGCAATCGCCGGAACTGGCGGCGGCACCGTGGCGCAGCCCATCTTACCAATGCAATCGAGCGTGACGCCCTTACATGGTGTCGGCTTGGAGACCGGCCTGGGCGCATCGGCCATTTGCGACATGCCAGGCATATCGGCGCAGTCCATCCCAGCCATTGCAACGTGGTCAGCCGGTGCAGCCGCCTCGACCATCGCCATCATTGGCATAGCACGCGCCGTCGTCTGGCCGACGAAGCCGACCAGGGCGAGCGCTGCGACGACGATGCGGATCAGGTTCCACATGAGGCGATAGGGGTATGCCCGAGCTTCGGTTTGCGCAAGGTCACAGTTCGGCGGCGACGGCCTGGACGATCAACCGGGCCGTCATTGAGCAATACGCGGCGCCTGCGCCGATCCCTCGGAATCGACGCAGACTAGGTGCGTCAGCGAGGCCGCTCGACCGCGACGGCGTCGGCCTTTTCGCCTTCGGCCGCGAGCGGTTCACGGGTCACCGTGCGGAAGTAGTCGTGTGGGTTCGAGGATGGCGGCGCGGTGCGATAGGCGTACTGTCCGGACACGGCGCAGGCCCCGGTCGCCAGCGGCAGGCTGAGCGCCAAGGCGGTGATGGTGAAGCGAATGGTCATGGGTCTTCCCCAAGATTGATGGATCCGCCGGGCGGTGAGCCGTCCCGGCGAGACGGCGCCTGGGCTGGGGCCGGATCTCGCTCGCGAGCGGCCGGCGCAGGCGCGGTGGAACCGACGATTTCGTCGTCGGCCTCAGGCCAACAGTTTCGGGGGCCGATCTGGGCCGGGAGGCCTATGGGGATGCACGGCGGGACCGTTTCCAGGCTCAGGCGCCACTTGAGCGGCTAGGGCCGCCCCACTCGGCGTCGCCGACAGCACTGCGACCGCGCCGGCACAGATGCTTGCGCACGTTGCGGCGCAGTTCTTCAGCGCCTTGTCGCAGCAGGGAGTGATCGGGGCGCTCGGCTGTTCGCCGGGAGGCTCATCCATGGACGCCATGGCGTTTGGCCTTGATGCCTCCACGCCGCACTCAATGGTCGCCGCCGAGGCGGTGATCGGGCTGGCCACCAGGGCCAGAATGGCGAGGATGGCGATTAGAAGTCGCGCCATACGGACATTATCCGCCCGATTGGCTGAAGTGTCACTGGCGGGCGGAGCTTCCGCGCGACTTAGAGGCGGACGACCTCGCCGTCTTCTTTCGTGAAAGTCTCCGGTGCGCGGTCGAGCAGGTCGAGAACCGCTTCCGAAGGCCGGCACAACCTGACGCCCTTCGGCGTCACGACGATCGGCCGGTTCACCAGGATCGGGTGTTCGACCATTGCCGCGAGCAGCGCATCGTCGCTGACATCGGGATCTAGGAGGCCAAGTTCGGCGGCCGGCGTGCCTTTCTCGCGCAGGATGTCGCGCGGTGCGGCGTGCATCTCGCTCAGAAGATGGACAAGCTGTTCGCGGGTCCAGCCGGCCTCGAGGTACTCGACGACGGCCGGCTCGTAGCCGGCCGCCTGGATCATCGCCAGGGCGTTGCGGGAGGTGCCGCAGGCCGGATTGTGGAAGATGGCGATCGGAAATTCGGATGAGCTCATGACTTCACCGGCGAGGCTTTCGGAGTTGGGGTCTGTTCGCGGGCGGCCACCCGGCGCACGGCGCCGCCACGCTCGTACCAACCCTTGCTGGCGTTCACGATCGCGACGACCGAGAGCATGACCGGGACTTCGATCAGAACGCCGACGACGGTCGCCAAAGCCGCGCCCGACGTGAAGCCGAACAGGCTGATGGCGGCGGCGACCGCCAGCTCGAAGAAGTTGCTGGCCCCGATCAGGGCCGACGGCCCGGCGACGCAGTGGGCTTCACCGCTAGCGCGGTTAAGCAGATAGGCCAGCCCGGAGTTGAAGTAGACCTGGATCAGGATCGGAACGGCCAGCATGGCGATGATCGCCGGCTGGGCGATGATCTGCTGGCCCTGGAAGCCGAACAGCAGGACCAGCGTCGCCAGGAGCGCGATGATCGAGACCGGGCCGAGCGTGGCGAGCGCGCCTTGCAGCGCAGCTTCGCCGCGGGTCATCAGGGCCTTGCGGGCGACCTGGGCGATGATCACCGGAATGACGATGTAGAGCCCGACGGAGAGCATCAGGGTCTCCCAGGGCACGGTGATCGCGGAAATGCCCAGCAGCAGACCGACGATCGGAGCAAAAGCCACGATCATGATGGCGTCGTTCACCGCGACCTGGCTGAGCGTGAAGTTCGGCTCGCCGCGCGTCAGGTTGCTCCAGACGAACACCATCGCGGTGCAAGGCGCAGCCGCGAGTAGGATCAGCCCGGCGATGTAACTGTTGATCTCGCCGGCCGGCAGGTAGGGGCGGAACAGATAGCCGATGAAGAAGGCGCCCAGGGCTGCCATCGAAAACGGCTTCACCGCCCAGTTGATGAACAGGGTCACCCCGATCCCGCGCCAATGGCGGCCGACCTGGCGCATCGCGCCGAAGTCGACCTTCATCAGCATCGGAATGATCATCAGCCAGATCAGGACGGCGACCGGCAGATTGACCTTGGCGACCTCGGCCGAGCCAATCAGCTGGAAGGCAGGCTGAAAGAAGTGGCCCAAACCAATGCCGAGCACGATGCAGAGCGCTACCCAGAGGGTCAGGTAGCGCTCAAAAAGCGACATGGCTTTCGGCGCTTCGGGCGCCGTCTGTTCACGCGACACAGTCATCCTCTCAAAGTCATTCGGTCCCGGCGGGCTCGCCCTGGGTCTTGCCGATGTCGTCCAGGCGCTTCTGCAGCGAGAGGCTGTCGAGCGAGGTGATCGGCAGGTTCACGAAGATGCTGATGCGATTGTTCAGCATCCGGTAGGCGTCGGCGAAGGCGAGGGTCTTCTCGGCCTCGCTACCCTCGACCGCTGCGGGGTCAGGCAGACCCCAATGGGCGCTCATCGGCTGACCCGGCCAGATCGGGCAGACCTCGCCAGCGGCGTTGTCGCAGACGGTGAATACGAAATCGAGTTCGGGGGCCTCGGGGTTGTTGAGCGCGGCGAACTCGTCCCAGGGCTTCGAGCGCAACTGGTCGGTCGGGTAGTTGAGCTTCTGCAGCAGCGTGATGGCGTAGGGATTGACCTTGCCGGCCGGCATGGAGCCGGCGGAGTAGGCTTTGAACTTGCCCGCCCCGACCCGGTTCATGATCGATTCCGCGAGGATCGATCGCGCCGAATTGCCGGTGCAGAGGAAGAGGACGTTGAAGGGCAGCTTCTTCTCGGGGTGGAGCATGGCGCGTTCCCTAGGCTTTGACGAGGTCGTCCGCGCAGCAGGCGCTGCGGCTGAGCATGTCGGCCAAGGGCGCGCAGATCTCCGGCGATCCGGCGCAGCAGTCTTCCATCAGGAAGGCCAGCAGCGCGCTCATGGCGTCGTAGTGGGCGGTGTAGATGATCGAGCGGCCTTCGCGGCGCGAGCCGACCAAGCCGGCATGGCTCAGGACGGTGAGGCTCGCCGAAAGCGTGTTCGGCAAAATCTCAAGCCTGCGAGCCAGCTCTCCGGCCGCCAAACCAGACGGGCCGGCTTGAACCAACAGGCGGAAGGCGGCGAGGCGGTTTTCGTGGGCGAGCGCGGCGAGGCTGGTGACGGCGGCTTTCATTTCCATATTTCCAACATACATGAAATATGCGACCGTTCAATGACGCTCGCGCTAGCTGCTTCGCAAAATTGAGTACCCGATGACCGATTTTCCGGCCCTTGAGCCGCAGTTCCTTGACGCCCCGACGCTCGCCAAGCTGGAGCCGCCGAAGGTCTCCTCGCACCCGCCGCGCATCCTGCTGCTCTACGGCTCGCTGCGCGAACGGTCCTACAGCCGCTTCCTGACCGAGGAGGCCGCTCGCATCCTTGAGCGCCTTGGCGCAGAGACGAAGATCTTCGATCCCACCGGCTTGCCTCTGCCGGACGCGGAGTCGCCCGATCACCCCAAGGTGCAGGAACTGCGCGCACTGTCCCTCTGGTCGGAAGGCCAGGTGTGGTGCAGTCCCGAACGCCACGGCGCGGTCACCGGGATCATGAAGGCCCAGATCGACTGGATTCCTCTGGAGGTCGGCAGCGTTCGCCCGACGCAAGGACGCACGCTGGCGGTCATGCAAGTCAGCGGCGGCTCACAGTCGTTCAACGCCGTGAACACGCTGCGCCTGCTGGGACGCTGGATGCGAATGATCACCATTCCGAACCAGTCCTCGGTGGCCAAAGCCTATCAGGAGTTCGACGAGGCCGGCCGCATGAAGCCGTCGGCCTACTACGATCGGGTGGTCGACGTGATGGAGGAACTGGTGAAGTTCACTCTGCTGACCCGAGGCCGCTCCGACTATCTGGTCGACCGCTATAGCGAGCGGAAGGCCGAGGGGCGGGTGACGGTCGGCGACGAACTGGGCGCCATCGCCATGGCTCATGAGCGGAAGGCCAGCTAGTGCGGCCGCTCACTCAGGAAGAGCAGCTCAACCGAGATTGCTTCTGTATCGACGTGGATCCGGACCACGTCTGGTCGATTGTCGACCGGGCAGGGGGCGGCGTCGTCCCGCTCGACGTGCTGAAGGCCGCACGTCCGCACCTCTTCTCCGAGGCCCCGGTGTTCCTGTCGGCCGCCGACCTGGCGGCGATGCAAGCCGTCGTGGCGGCCATCGAGGCGGTCGCAGAGTTGCCTGCCTTCCAGGACCTCGTGCTGGGCTGGGCGCCAGAGATCGCGAAGGCTGACCCTGGGCCGCGCGGCGCCTTCATGGGCTACGACTTCCACCTGACCCCTGAGGGGCCCAAGCTCATCGAGGTCAACACAAACGCCGGAGGCGCCTTCCTGAACGCCTTGCTGGCGCAGGCCCAGGTCGCCTGCTGCCCTCAGGTGCGGGCGCTCGTGCCGGCGGCGACGCCGTTGGAGGATTTCGAGGCCGCCGCCTGGCGCATGTTCGAGGCCGAGTGGCGACTGCAGGGAAGGGCAGGGCATTCGCGCGTTGTCGCCATCATCGATGAGCGGCCGGAGGAGCAGTATCTCTATCCCGAGTTCCTGCTGGCCCAGGCCTTCTTTGAGCGCCACGGCGTGGAGGCGCTGATCGCGGATCCCCGAGACCTGCGCTTAGAAGGCGGGCGCCTGCGCCTGGGCGGCGTGGCCATCGACATGGTCTACAATCGCCTGGTCGACTTCTCGTTTTGCCGGCCCGAACACGCCGTCCTTCGGCAGGCCTATTCGACCGGCGACGTGGTCGTGACTCCCAACCCGCGCAATCACGCCCTGCTGGCTGACAAGCGCAACCTGACGATACTGTCGGACCCACAGCGGTTGGAAGAGCTGGGTGTTCCAACGGGCCTCCGCCGCGCGTTGGCTCGCCTACCTGATGCGCGCCTGGTGACGCCCGAGAACGCCGACGCGCTTTGGCGGGGGCGAAAATCGCTGTTCTTCAAGCCGGCGAACGGCCATGCCGGGAAGGCGGTCTATCGCGGCGACAAGCTGACGCGCGGCGTCTGGGAGACGATCGTCCGGGGCGGCTACATCGCTCAGGACTTTGCGCCGCCCAGCGAGCGCCACGTCCAGGTCGACGGTGACCCGCAGCCCCGAAAGATGGACGTCCGCCTCTACACCTATGCCGGCGAGACGATGCTCGCCGCCGCGCGTCTCTATCAGGGCCAGACGACCAACTTCCGGACGCCGGGAGGCGGATTTGCGCCGGTGATCACGCTCGCATAGTTCGAAGCGCCTGAACGTGCAGGGAGGCGCTTTCATGATTCACGCGTGCGAGTTCGGCGAGACCTAGGTCTCTTCGTGACACGCAAGGGCGACGCGGCAGATCGAGGGCTAAAGAAGCCCGGCAGCGTGTGCGCTTGGCGGTGGGAGGCGAGTGGGTCCGGCGCGCATTTTTCTGGTTGATCCTCTAGCAGCTAGAGCAATTAGGGTCGGCTTGGAAACAAGGTCGCCCACGATGACGAAGACCGACGCTAGCGCCCTAGACGTGGTTCGCTACCGGATCACCGGCATGGACTGTGGCGACTGCGCCGCCAAGATCGAGAAGGCGGTCGGCAAGCTGCCCGGCGTAGAGGAAGCACGCGTCTCCATCGCCACGTCGCTGATGACGCTGAAGCTTGACAACCCGGCGCTCCGCGCGCCGACGGTCGAGCAGGCGGTGGAGTCGCTCGGCTATCGGCTCGACCGGCTGCGAGAAGCGGTTACGGACGACGACGATTTGCCGGACCTCAGTCATGTTACGCCGGCCTACAAGCGGGCGCTCTGGCTCGTCGTTTTGATCAACGCTGGCTATGGCCTGGTCCAGATGGCCGCCGGTTTTGTGGCAGGCTCGCAGGCGCTTAAGGCCGACGCATTGGACTTCATGGGCGACGGGACCATCACCTTCTTGGGCCTCCTGGCCATCGGCTGGTCGCTCGTTTGGCGCGCGCGCTCCGCCCTCATGCAGGGCGTATTCCTAGGGCTGCTGGGCGCCGGCGTCCTGCTCAACACGGCCTATCGGGTGCTGGTGCTCAACCGTCCGGAGGCCGAGATCATGGGGGTCTTCGGCGTGATCGCCCTGGTCGCCAACGTGATCGCCGCGCTCCTGCTCGTGCCGCACCGGAGCGGCGATGCTAACGCGAAGGCGGTCTGGCTGTTCTCGCGCAACGACGCGCTCGGCAACCTCGCCGTAGTCATCGCCGCGGGCCTCGTCGCCTGGACCGGCACGGCCTGGCCCGACCTCGTCGTGGCCGTGATCATCGCGGGCCTCTTCCTTCAATCCTCCTGGTCGATCGTCCGCCATGCGCGGACGGACCTGCGCGAGGCGCGCCTCTTGGCGGCGGCATGAGTGCGGGGATGAGACGCGGTCCAACGCCATTGTCTCCCAGGGCGCCGCTGGGATTGCCGGCGCGGGCGGTCAAAGATCTGCATCAGGCCGTGGCGCACGCCAACGCCGGTCGCTGGACGGACGCCCGGGGCTATGCAGAGAGGGTCCTGGCCGTGCAGCCTCGGGACCCGTCGGCCATGAATGTGCTCGGCACGGTCGCGTTGAACACGGGGCGCGCCGGGGAGGCCATCACGTGGTTCGAGCGGGCGGCGACAGGGCAGCCGAAAAATCCGTTCATTCAGTACAACCTGGGGGAGGCCCACCGGCGCGCGCAAGCTTACGAGGCTGCCGCCGCGGCGTTCGTACGCGCCGGCCGGCTGAAGCCGGATTTCGCCGAGGCCTTCGCCGCCGCCGGGGACACGCTTCGGCGGCTCGGCCGAAGCGGCGAGGCCGAGGCTCACTACAAGAAGGCGCTTCGAATCGCACCGGCCTTGGCCGCGGCGCTGAGCGGGTATGGCCTGTTGCGCCTCGGCGTCAGCGATCCGGCCGGCGCCGCCGACCTCTTCGCTGCGGGCCTGAGTGCAACGTCGCTCGGCCATCCATTGCGAGCCGCCCTGCTCACGAACCTCGGCCTTGCGCTTCTGCAGCTCGGGCAAGGTGTTGGGGGGCTCGACGCGCTCGCGCAGGCCGTGGAGGCAGCCCCCGACGACGACGGGGCTTGGCGGCGGTTGGCCCGGGCGCTGCGGCACACGCGCGTGGCTCCGGCGACGCCCGTCTTTCGCGCGCTCCTTCTCCAGCTGTTCGATCGCACTGACGTCAATCCCCGCAACCTGGCGACCGCGGCCATCGCCGTCCTGCGTCAGGATCCGGAGATCGATCGGCTCCTCGGATCGATCGCCGTTGCCCCGCGGATGTTGGCGAAGACGCTGGAGCGCGAGGCCGCGGCCGCCACTCGGCTGGTGGCGGATCCGCTGTTCCGAGGCCTCCTGGCCTCAGCGCCGATCCCGGACGTCGGGATCGAGTTGCTGCTTGTGCAACTGCGGGCGGATCTTCTGGTGCTTGCAGACCGAGAACCCGAGGCGCTCGAAGGGGAGCTCGGCCTCGCGGTTGCGCTCGCCCGGCAGGCGTTCCTCAACGAGTACGCCCACTTCGCCGAAGCGGAGGAGCAACGGCGGGTGGACGCCCAGATCGCCGCCCTCGACCACGGCGAACTGGACGCTGGAGACGCGGCGCGGGTCGCGATCGTGGCCGCCTATCGGCCGCTGGCGTCGACGCCCTTAGCCGCGCGTCTCCGGGCCAGGCCCCTGCCGGCGCTTGCCGACCTGCTGCGCGAACAGCTAGCCGAGCCGGCCGAGGAGGCGGCGCTGCGCGCCGCCCTTCCGATTCTCAAGTCTCCAACCGACGCCGTCTCGCTCGCGGTCCGGGCGCAGTACGAGCAGAATCCCTATCCCCGCTGGACCCGCGGCAGCCTTGACGAGCCGCTGGCCTTCCGCTCGGCGGTGCAGAGCGCTGTCCCGGACTTGCCGGCCTGCGAGGTTCCTGACCTTGAGCGGCCGCGCGTGCTTGTGGCCGGCTGCGGCACGGGCCTCGAAACCCTGCGCGTGGCGAACATCTACCGCGGCGCCTCGATCCTTGCCGTCGACCTCAGTGCGACGAGCCTCGGCTACGCCATGCGCAAGGCCCGGGAATACGAGCTGACCGAGGTCCAGCACCTGCAGGCCGACATCCTCGACCTGCCAGCGCTCAGCGAGCGCTTCGACCTAATCGACAGCTTCGGAGTGCTGCACCACATGGCCGATCCGGCCAAGGCGCTGCAGGTTGTCGCCGAGTTGCTCAAGCCCGAAGGATTCCTTCTCGTTGGTCTCTACAGCGAGATCGGCAGGCAAGCGGTGGTGGCGGCGCGAGCGCACATCGCGCGGTCCGGCTATCGGGATGACGCCGAAGGCATACGGGCGTTGCGGCGGGACCTGATGCTCGACGGCGAGCCGCCGGAGCTGGAGGGCGTGATGAGCCCGGCCTCCGACTTCTGGACGCTCTCGGACTGTCGGGACCTACTGTTCCACGTGAACGAGCATCGCTTCACCCTGCTGCAGGTCGGCGAATTGCTGGGCGGTGCCGGGCTCGAGTTCCTCGGCGTGCAGTTCGGCCATGCGGCCGATCAGGCGCGTTACCTTGCGGAGAACCAGCGAACGGCCGCCCTGCGCGATTTCGAGCGTCTGCATCGGTACGAGCTGCAGTATCCCGAGACCTTCGGGGACACCTATCGGCTCTGGGCCCGTCCTAGGAGGCCATCGAGGTGAGACAGCCCCTTGTGTCGCCGCACGTCGACCTTCCGAAGGAGCAGCGAGCCGTGCTTCAGCAGTCGCTCCTGGCCTTAGCCGTCTGCGCCCCGATCCTCGTGATCGCTAGCCTGGGCCTGCCCAGGATCTTCACCTTTCCCGAGCCCCTGGTGGAGCGACTGGCCTTCGCACTCAGGGCCGGACTCGTAGTCGTGCTTTGGGTCGTGCTGGGCGTGCGGATGGTCGCCAAGGTGCGGTTTGAGTCCGCGGAGGACAATGCAGGTTCCGCCTACAGCCGGCCAAGTCCTCGCCTAGCGGTGCCAAGAGCCTTCCTCCAGAACACCCTCGAACAGGCGTTCATCACGGTCGTCGCAATCCTCGCACTCGCTACGGTCGGCGGCGAAGCGGCGCTAGCCTACGTTATTGCGACCGTCGTGCTCTTCAGCCTCGGGCGGGTGACTTTCCTGCGCGGCTATCCGCATGGCGCGGGCGGTCGCGCCTTCGGCATCGCCATGACGGTGCTCCCCGGCCTCGGCGCCATTGGCTGGGCGGCGATCGACGTTGCGTCCGAGGTGGCGGCCTTGGGCTGAGCTCGACTCCATCCGCCGCCACAGGTGGTGAAGCCGTGACAGTGCTGCCGCATCGAAGCGGCTGGACCCCGCCGCATATGTCGCCGTACCGCACGAGTTACACAGTCGGTTACACAGCTCGCTTGACGCGGAAATAAAATATATTAGAATCAAAAGATTGGTGGAATCGGAGGGGACTCAAAATCCGGTTCCGAAAGGAGTGTCGGTTCGAGCCCGACCGCCCGCACCAACTGCTCAAGGCCTTGTGGCGCTTAGCCCGGCCGGGTGGCGGAAAGTCCATACATCAGCGGAATCCGGGGCACGGACGGGGGCGGGGCGAGGCGGCCGCCGCCGAGGTCCTGCATGTCCGCAAACGCCGCCCAGCCGTTCGAATAGGGGTACTCCACCAGCCGCTCGATCGTCAGGCCGGCCTCGAGCAGGGCGCTGACGACTTCGCCCACGCCCCAATAGAATTCGAAGGCCGGATTGGGATTGCGGAAACCCTCGACCCCCGGGTGATAGGCGTCGAGCGCCAGGGTCTCGCCGGAATCGGCCACATAGTCGCCGACGCCGTCCGGCTCCTCGATCGGCCCCTCGGCGAAGTAGTCGTGGCGCGGCGTCCACTGCGGATCGAACACCATCGCAAAGGGATGGAACTCGACCATGCCGAAGCGGCCGCCGGACTCCAGCAGATCGGCGACCCCGCGCCCCCAGGCCTTCAGGTCCGACAGCCAGCAGATCGTGCCGTAGGAGGTGAAGACCCGTTCGAAGCGGCGGTCTTCCGCCCGCGCCTTGGCGAACCAGTCGAACAGGTCCGAGCGTTCGAACCGGGCCGCCACGCCGCTCTCGGCCGAGAGCCTGGCGGCGAAGGCGACCGCCTCGTCGGAGATATCGACGCCGGTCACGCGTGCGCCGAACTGCGCCAGGCTCAGGCTGTCCTGGCCGGAATTGCACTGCAGGTGCGCGAGGCTGCGCCCGGCGATGTCGCCCAGCATCTCCAGCTCTTCGGGATAGAGCGTCGATCCGCCCGCGCGGAAGAACGCCGCCTGATCGCCCTTGTGGCTGTTGTGGGCGCGGGTCGCCTCGTTCCAGGAGCGGCGGTTGGCTTCGTGCAGGTCGGGTCGCATGTCAGGTCTCGAAGGTCAGCAAGGCCTCGGCCTCGTCGCCCAGCATCTCGCCGGTCGGGCGAAAGCCCAAGCGCGCATAGAAGCCGGCGGGGCTGGCCTCGCCCAGTCCGTAGCTGGTGTAGAGCTCAGTGTAGCCCTTGGCGCGCAGGCCGCGGACCACCATCGCGAGCGCGCGCTGGCCGACACCCTTGCCCTGGTAGGGGCCGGCGATCATGAGCCGCCACAGGAACGCGCCGTCGTGCTCGATGCCGTCGTGCCAGTCGCCGCCCAGGTGCAGCATGACGAACCCGGCCGGCTCCTCGTCCGCATAGATCCCGCGGAACCAGGCGTTTTCGGAATAGTGCGCCTCGGCGATGGATTGGCCGTTGTCGGCGACCTTGCCGCGCTGGGCCTCGGACAGGGTTTCGCTCAGGTCGCAGATGTCGGTCACGCTTTCGGCGGTGACGCGGCGCAGGCTGACTTCAAACGCGGCGGCGACGGTCATGATCTTCTCGGCGTCGAAAAAATGGGCCGCGGGATTGGCCGCGTCCACGTCGAGACGCCGTCGAGACGTGGTGGAGAGAGTCTCGGGGCGCCTCAGTTTCCGTGAACCAGGGCCCGCCCGCCCTTCGGTTTCGGATCGGCCGGCAGGGTTCCCTGGGTCAGGTCGGCGAGGATCGGGCAGTCGGGACGGTCGTCGCCGGCGCAGCAATGCGAGAGGTGACGCAGGGTGTCGGCCATGGCCTGCATCTCGGCGATGCGCGCGTCGAGATCGGCCAGGTGCCGCTCGGCGATCGCCTTGACCTCGCGGCTGGGGCGCACCCGATCGCGCCACAGCGACAGGAGCTGGGTGATCTCCGGCATCGAGAAGCCGAGCGAGCGGGCGCGGCGGATGAAGCGCAGCTCGTTGATCTCCCGCTCGTCGTACTCGCGATAGTTGGAGTCGGTCCGCGCCGAGGGCCGCACCAGCCCGATCTCGTCGTAGTAGCGGATCATCTTGGTCGTCACGCCGGACGCCTTGGAAGCCTGGCCGATGTTCATGGGAATCTCCTCTGTTAGGCGGCGACCGGAGGCCGGAAGGCCTTCAGTCGCAAGGCGTTGGTCAGGACGCTCACGCTGGACAGCGCCATGGCGCCGGCCGCCACCATCGGCGACAGCAGCAGGCCGAAGGTCGGGAACAGCACCCCGGCGGCGACCGGGATCAGGATGACGTTGTAGCCGAACGCCCAGACCAGGTTCTGGCCGATGTTGCGCATCACCGCCCGGCTCAGGGCGGCGGCGGTGGCCACGGCCCGCAGGTCGCTGCGCATCAGCACCACGTCGGCGCTCTCGATGGCGACATCGGTGCCTGCGCCCATGGCGATGCCGACGTCGGCCGCGGCCAGGGCCGGGGCGTCGTTGACCCCGTCGCCGACGAAGGCGATGGCGCCGAACCGTTCCCGCAGCGCCTTGATCGCCGCGACCTTGCCGTCCGGCAGCACCTCGGCCTCGATCTCGTCCAGGCCCAGCTTGGCAGCCACGGCGCGGGCGGTGTGGGCGTTGTCGCCCGTGATCATCGCCACCTTCAGCCCCATGGCGTGCAGCGCGGCCAGCGCCTCCGGCGTCGTCGGCTTGATCGGGTCGGCGACCGCCAGGATGGCGGCCAGCTTGCCGTCGAGCGCGACATAGAGCGGGCTCTTGGCCTCGGCCCCCAGCCGCTCGGCGGTCGCGGCGAACGCGCCGACGTCGAGGCCGAGCTTGGCCATGAAGCGGTCGGCGCCGACCTGCACCAGCCGCCCGCCCGCGCGGGCCTGGGCGCCGAAGCCGGGAACCGCCTCGAAGTCCTGCGGCTCGGCGACCGCCAGGCCCTTGGTCTTGGCCGCCTCGACGATGGCCTCGGCGATCGGGTGCTCCGAGCGGGCCTCGACCGCCGCGGTCAGGGCCAGGACCTCGTCTTCGCCGAAGCCGTTCGCGGCCTGCAGGTCGGTCAGGGCCGGGCGGCCCTCGGTCAGGGTGCCGGTCTTGTCGAAGGCCACCACCTTGACGTCGCGCAGCGCCTGCAGCGCCTCGCCGCGCCGGAACAGCACGCCGAGCTCGGCGGCCTTGCCGGTGCCGACCATGATCGAGGTCGGCGTCGCCAGGCCCATGGCGCACGGGCAGGCGATGATCAGCACCGCCACGGCGTTGACCAGGGCGAAGGCGAGCGCCGGGCTCGGCCCGAACACCATCCAGGCGGCGAAGGTCAGCAGCGCGGCGGCGATCACCACCGGCACGAACCAGGACGTCACCTTGTCCACCGTCGCCTGGATCGGCAGTTTCGAGCCCTGGGCGGCTTCGACCATGCGCACGATCTGCGCCAGCATGGTTTCGGAACCGACCTTGGTGGCGCGGAAGCGGAAGGCCCCGGTCTTGTTGACCGTCCCGCCGACCACGGTCGCGCCGATCGTCTTCTCCACCGGGATCGGCTCGCCGGTGATCATGGATTCGTCGATGAACGAGGCGCCGTCGACCACTTCGCCGTCGACCGCGACCCGTTCGCCCGGGCGCACCGCGACGACGTCGCCGGCGACCACCTCGGCGATCGCGACCTCGACTTCCTCGCCGCCGCGGACGACGCGGGCGGTCTTGGCCTGCAGGGTCATCAGCCGCTTGATCGCCTCGCTGGTGCGGCCCTTGGCCTGGGCCTCGAACAGCCGGCCCAGCAGGATCAGGGTGACGATGACCGCGGCGGCCTCGTAATAGACGTGGTCGGCGCCGGCCGGCAGCAGGAACGGCGCGAAGGTCGCCACCGCCGAATAGGCGAAGGCCGCGCTGGTCCCCAGCACCACCAGCGAGTTCATGTCCGGGGTGCGGCGGATCAGGTTCGGCACGCCCTTGCGGAAGAACCGCAGGCCCGGGCCGAACAGCACGATCGCGGCCAGCACGAAGCTGGCCAGCCGCCAGGGCTGCTCGCCGATGGATCCGGCCAGCCAGTGGTGGACGCCGGGGATGAAGTGGCGGCCCATCTCGATCACGAACAGCGGCAGGGTGCCGGCCGCGGCGACGGCGACGGCGCGCTTCAGGCCGGTGATCTCGGCCTCGCGGGCTTCGCGCTCGCGGTCGGCCAGGTCGGGGGCGGCGGCCGGGTCGATGTCCTCGGCGCCATAGCCGATGGCTGCGACCGCGGCGATCAGCTGCGCGGTCTCGGCGCCGCCGGCCAGGGCGCGGACATGGGCCCGCTCGGTCGCCAGGTTCACCTGGGCGTCCAGCACGCCGGGGACGGCCTTCAGCGCCTTCTCGACCTTGGCCACGCAGGAGGCGCAGGTCATGCCCTCGATCTTGAGGTCGACGGTGCGGTCCAGCGGCTCGTAGCCGGCCTTGCGGATCGCCTCGACCACGGCGGCGGTGTCGCCCTCCGGGGTCAGCTCCACATGCGCCCGCTCGGCGGCCAGGTTGACGCTGGCGGCGGCGACCCCGGGCACGGCGGCGATGGCTTTTTCCACGCGTCCCACGCACGAGGCGCAGGTCATGCCCAACACGGGGATGTCCAGCGGCTTCAGGGTTATCTGCGACATGACGGGCTCCTCGAACTCTTGATGCCCGCCATCCATGAACTCTCCCATCATGGGAGGGTCAAGCGACGATTTTCAGTTTGACCTTCCCGTCGTGGGAAGGTGCAGAACCGCTCCAGAATGATCCTCAAGGAGTAGGTCGGATGATGAATTTCCAGGTTGAAGGCATGTCCTGCGGCCACTGCGTGCAGTCGGTGACCAAGGCCGTGCAGGGGGTCGAACCCCAGGCCAAGGTCGCGATCGACCTGGCCAGCGGGCGGGTCGCCGTCGAGGGGAGCGAGCGCCGCGACGCCGTCGCCCAGGCGATCAGGGACGCGGGCTACAGCGTCGCGGCGGCCTAGCCGTCAGTTGCGGCGGCTGCCGTCCTCCCAATAGTACCGGCGCGCGCCGGGGTCGTAGTAGTAATAGCGCCCCGCGCGCTCGTCATAGTATTGGCGGCGGTTGACGTTGCTGTCGTGCTTGGGCGTGGTCGCCGCGCCCAGCGCCGCCCCGGCCGCGCCGCCGATCAGGGCGCCCGTCCAGGAGCTGTCGACCGCGCCGCCGATCGCCGCCCCGGCCAGGCCGCCGGTCGCCGCGCGCTCGGTGGTGGTGGTGCCGCAGGCGGCCAGGAGCAGGACCGAACCGACCGCGGCGGTCTTCAGACTGAGTGTCATCGCGAACCTCTCTGGGTTACGCCGTCCCGTGGAGACGAACGGGCGCGCGCTGACGGTGGTTCCCTACTCCGGCCGGGCCCAGGCCTTGCCGGCCATCGCGTTTTCCTCGCCCAGCTTGAACAGCCTGCGCATGCTCTCGGGCTCGAAGTTCAGGCTGCCGCTCTCGGCGTCGCGCGGCACCTCGGCGATCTCGAACTCCATGTGGTTGCGCTCGGCGAAGGCGCGGTTGGCGGCGATGTGGGCGCGCAGGTTGGTCTTCATCATGGTGTCGAAGGTGCGGCCCAGGATGGTCGGGGCGCGGCCGCGCACCACCGCGAAGGTGGGGTCCAGCTTGCCGTTGACCAGCACGAAGATGCGGCCGGGCGTCATCGCCTGGCCTTCCGGGGCCTCCCAGAAATAGAGCCCCTCGGGGATCGAGACGAACGGCGCGGTCACCCCGCCGTCGACGTGCATCTCGTCGATCTGGTGGCCGTCGGCGTCGCCGATCGGGATGACCACCGGCGGGAACACGCCGGGAATGGCGGCCGAGGCGACCAGCACCTCGCGGAACAGCGTCAGCGCGTCGGGACCGCCGCGCGAGGCGATCGCCCCCATGTCCCAGACCACGGTCTGCTGGCTGTCGAGGTTGGTGGTGGCGATCAGCAGCCGTCGGCCCTTGGCGTGCTCCTGGGCGATCTCGTGCAGCATCACCGAGGTGCAGTAGGTCTCGACCAGGCCGCGCAGGTGCTCGGGGCTGTAGAGGCTGGACGAGAACAGCACCCCCAGGCCCTGGCCCTTCAGCACCGTGCTGGCCCGACCGCCGGCATAGGCCTCGCGCAGGGTGGCGTCCCAGCGCGGGCCGAGAAAGGCGAACGGCGCGATCAGCGCCCCGGTGCTGACCCCGGTGACGACCTCGAAGCTCGGCCGGGTCCCAGCCTTGGTCCAGCCGGCCATCACCCCGGCCCCATAGGCGCCGTCGGCCCCGCCGCCAGAGATCGCCAGCACGTCGACCCGCCGGTCGCCGGCGCCGGCCAGCTGCCGCTGGGTGCGGTTGGTGAAGGCCAGGGCCGAGGCCTGGTCCGAGGCGTCGAAGCGGATGTCGGCGGCGGTCGGCGGCAAGGCGCGGTGCGCCTCGTCGGCGGTGAAGTCCTCGCGCGAGAACGATGCGCAGCCCGCCAGCGGGGCGGAGATCAACGCCAGGACAAACGCGGCCAGTACTGATCGACGCAACATCGGCTCTGTTGCCGCACGCCCGGCGTGCGGCGTCAAGCGGCCTTCGCGCGGTTAGGGCAGCAGGATCGCCTGGGCGATCATGCCAAGGCCGACGATGCTGACGATCCAGGCCAGCGAGCGCAGGTGGCGCACGCCCCAGGCGTAGAGCGGCACATAGGCGACCCGGGCCCAGAAGTAGATCTGCGCGCCGAGCGCGGTGGTCTCGTTCTCTTTGCCCGCGACGTGGGCGATCAGCACCGCGCCGAGGAACAGCGGCAGGGTCTCGAACAGGTTGTCCTGCGCGCGCTTGAGGCGCTGGGCCCGGTCGCTCAGCGGCGGCATCTCGCCGTCGCGCGGGCCGGTGTTCCACTTCAGGCCGTACTGAGCGGTCCTGGCGATGTCGAAAAGCAGGATCTGCGCGAAGGCCAGGACCAGCGTCCAGGCCGCCATCATCAAACCGATCGTCATGCCGAATCTCCCCGAGTTTGACCCCCACTGTGGGGCCTGGGGCCCGTGGCGGCGAGTCGCAACCGCCCCGGCCGGGTCCGGCGGCTATGGCGCTGGGCAGGCAGGGCCTCTATGCACGGCGCTTCCAAGGAGAGAGCCGTGCCCGCCGACCCGCCGTCCCACGCCGTCCCGCAGAGCAACGGCGCCGGGATCGCCCTGCGCGTGGCGGCGATGGCCTGCATGGCCGTGCTCGCCGCGCTGGTGAAGGCCTGCGCCGAGCGCGGCGCGCCGGTGCTGGAGATCGTCTTCTTCCGCAACGCCTTCGCCTTCGTGCCGGTGCTGCTCTACGTCTCGCGCACGACCGGGTTCTCGGTGCTGAAGACCAACCGCCTCGGCGGCCACGCCACCCGCGCGGGGGTGGGGCTGGTGGGCATGGTCTGCGGCTTCACCGCCGTCTCGATGCTGCCGCTGACCGAGTCGACGGCGCTGTCCTTCGCCTCGCCGCTGTTCATGACCGCGCTGTCGGCGCTGATCCTCAAGGAGGTGGTCGGCGTCCATCGCTGGGCGGCGGTCGCCATCGGCTTCGTCGGGGTGCTGATCATGGTCCGCCCCGATCCTGGCCACATGGCCAATCTGGGCACCGCCTTCGCGCTGCTCGGCGCGCTGGGCGCGGCCGGGGCGATGATCGCCATCCGCGAGATCGGCCGCACCGAGCCGGGCCCGACCATCGTCTTCTACTTCACCCTGGCCGGCACGCTGCTGGGCCTGGCCAGCCTGCCGTTCGGCGGCTGGACGATCCCCGACCTGACCACCCTGGCCATGCTGGTCAGCGCGGGCCTGATCGGCGGCACGGGGCAGCTGCTGCTGACCGAGGCCCTGCGCCGCGCGCCGGTCGCGGTGGTGGCGCCGTTCGACTACAGCCAGCTGATCTGGGCCGGGATCATCGGCTACCTGGTCTGGGACGAGATCCCCCGCGCCGCGACCGTGGCCGGCGCGCTCGTCGTCGCCGGCAGCGGCGTCTACATCCTCTATCGCGAAACCCGCCGCCTGCGCCGCGGCGTCTGAGGTCGCTCCAGCCTGACATTGACAGACCGGTGTTACGGGAGGACTCTTCCTGTCGCCGGACGAACGCGCGTCGGGCCCTTCCCAGCCTGACTCGGCCGTCGCGGACACACGGAGGCTGACGATGTTCAAGGGGGTCATGCTCGCGATGATGGCGCTGGCGATGCTGGCGGTCGCGACGACGGCGGAGGGCGCGGTCAGCGTGTTCGGCGGCGGCCTGGCCCAGGATTGCGCCGACGCCGCCATCCGCGGCGAGGACGATCCCAAGTTTCAGGATTCCTGCACCCTGGCGCTGGAGACCGAGCTGCTCGCTCCGCGCGACCGGGCCGGCACCTTCGTCAATCGCGGGGTGCTGAAGCTGCGCCGCGCGGCCTTCTCGGACGCCGCCCGAGACTTCGATTTCGCCGTCCGCCTGCAGCCCGATATGGGCGAGGCCTATGTCAACCGCGGCGCGGCCGCGATCGGCCGCAAGCGCTACGCCGAAGGGCTCAGCGACATCAACCGCAGCCTCGAACTGGGCGTCAGCGAGCCGGAGAAGGCCTACTACAACCGCGCCCTGGCCCACGAAGGTCTCGACGACCCGAAGTCGGCCTATTTCGACTACCAGAAGGCGCTGGAGATCGCCCCCGACTGGGACGCTCCGCGCCAGCAGTTGAGCCGCTTCACGGTTTCACGCCGCTGATGCGGAGCCAGGCGGCCGGTTCGGACGTTTGTTGACCATGCGACCGATGCTCCTCGCCCTGGCTGTCCTCGCTGCGTCCGCCTCGCCGGCCCCGGCCCAGGCGCCGCGCGATCCCGTCGCCCGCGACCTGACCGTTCGCAACCAGGAGCTCCAGGCCCAGCAGATGTTCGACCGGCAGCGGTCGGTGGCGCTGGAGAACGACCTCAACAGCCTGGAGGCGCGGGTGCAGAGCCAGGAGCGACTGCTGGGGCTGCAGGCCCAGCGCGGTCCGACCTTGGCGCCGCTGGAGTCCGAGGTGCGGCCGCCGCCCCTCAACATGGGCAGCTACGCCTCGATCCCCGACGCGGCCCTGGCCGCCTCGAACGCCCGGGTCCGCGAAGCTTCGCAAAACAAGCGCTGACAGCGGCGCTATTCGGCCGCATCCTCTCGCCGGGCTGGGGCGTTGAGGCGTCACGGGAAGGATCAGGACATGCGTTGGCAGGGCGGCCGAAGAGGCGGCAACATCGAAGATCGCCGCGGAATGAGCGCGGCCGGGGTCGGGGGCATCGGGCTGGGCGGCCTGGCCCTGGCGCTGATCGGCTACTTCGTGTTCGGCATCGACCCGTCGACCACCATGTCGGTGGTGCAGGACAGCGGCGGCCAGGCCGAACAGCAGGCCGGCGTGCGCGGCACGACCGAGGACGCCGGCGGCCAGTTCGTCGACGTCGTCGAACAGTCGACCACCGACGTCTGGAGCCAGATCTTCGCGGCCGAGGGGCAGCGCTACCGCCGCCCGGCGGCGGTGGTGATCTATGACCAGGCGACCGGCACCGGCTGCGGCATGGGCCAGTCGGCGATGGGGCCGTTCTATTGCCCGGCCGACCAGAAGATCTATCTCGACCTGGCGTTCTGGAACGAGCTGGAGAGCCGCTTCGGCGCCAAGGGCGAGGCCGCCCGCGCCTATGTCATCGCCCATGAGGTCGGCCACCACGTCCAGAACCTGACCGGCGCCACCAACAACGTCCAGCGCGGCTCGCGCGGCGCCGACTCCTCGGCCGTGCGGCTGGAGCTGCAGGCCGACTGCTTCGCCGGCGTCTGGGTCGCCCATGCCCCGGCCGCGTCCGGCGGCCAGGTTGCGCTCGACCCCGCCGACATCGAGGACGGCATCCGCGCCGCCGCTGCGGTCGGCGACGACGCCATCCAGAAGCAGTCCCAGGGCCGCGTCATGCCCGACGCCTTCACCCACGGTTCCAGCGAGCAGCGCATGCGCTGGTTCCGGATCGGGGTGGAGAAGGGCGACCCGGCCGCCTGCGACACCTTCCGCGCCGCACGGCTCTGACCTAATCAGGCGCCTTGAGGAACTCGACGTAGAAGCGGACCGGGCCGGTCAGCGCGACGTGGTGCTTGATCTGCGGCTCCACGACGCCGGGCCGGCTCTCCGGGGTCAGCAGCCGCTCGCTCGCCTCGCGCCGCGGGTCGGTGACGCGGTAGAGCAGGGCGCCCTCCAGCACCTGGATCCGTCCCCAGACCCCAGCCTTGGTGTTGTGCTCGCCGAGCAGGCCCGCGGGCGTCGTCGCCGCGTCAAACTCCGGGGTGCGGCGATAGGCGACGACGTCGCCCGGGAAGGTGTCGGCCGGTTTGGTCCGGGACATGCTTGATCCCTCCTATTGCTCCACGGAAACTGGCAAGACTTCCGCTAGGGCGTAGTGATCGTCGTCAAAGACTAGGCGACCAAGGGGGCGAACCATGAGCTTTTCGAGGTTGCGGCCGTTCGGACCTGAGATCTGGCTGGCCGATGGCGGCCAGGCGCAGGTCGCCGGGTTTCGCTATCCGACGCGCATGGCGGTGGTCCGGCTGACCGGCGGCGGCCTGCTGGTCTGGTCGCCGGTGGGGCTCGACGACGACCTGGCCGGCGAGCTTGCGGCGCTGGGCGAGGTCGCCGTCCTGGTCGCGCCTAATTCGCTGCATGACCTGCACCTGGCGCAATGGCGCTCGGCGTTCCCCACCGCTCGTCTGTACGCCGCGCCAGGCCTGGCGGCGAAGCGGGCGGATCTGCGCATCGACGCCGAACTGGGCGACGACCCGCCGGGCGACTGGCCGGCCGACCTCGACTACGTGCTGATGGCGGGCAATGCGATCACCACCGAGGCGGTGTTCTTCCACCGCCCCAGCCGCACGGTGCTGTTCACCGACCTGCTGCAGCAGTTTCCGCCGGGCTGGTTCACCGGCTGGCGGGCGCTGGTCGCGCGGCTGGACCTGATGACGCAGCCGCAGGCGAGCGTCCCCCGCAAGTTCCGCCTGGCCTTCACCGACCGCCGCGCCGCCCGCGCCAGCCTGGCGCGGATCCTCGATTGGCCGAGCGACAAGGTGGTCATGGCGCACGGAACCCCGGTGGACCGCGACGGCCGCGCCTTCATCGCCGCCGCCTTCGCCTGGCTGTCGGCCTAGCCGCGCTGGGCGAACAGACCGTCCAGCATGACGTCCAGCAGCTTCGTTCCCGGCGACCAGGGATGTTCGCTGACCGTGATCAGGTTGTGCGCGACGCCGATCATCATGCAGAGCAGCGCCTCGGCCTTGGCGGTCTTGTCGCCGGGGGCGATCTCGCCGGCGGCCTGGCAGGCGGCGATGGCCTCGGAGAATACGGCGTGGCGGTTCGCCGTTTCGGGCCGGTGCGCATAAAAGACCTCGCCGTCCTCCACCCGGTCGTCGTTCAGATAGACCAGCCGGTAGTGGTCGGGATGCGCCAGCCAGTAGGCGAGGTAGGCTTGGCACATGCCGCGCAGGCGTTGCTGCGGCGTCGTCGCCTTCGCGCCCGCCGCGGCGACGGAGGCGAACAGCGGGTCGAAGACCTGCTCCCAGATATGGCGCAGCAGCGCGCTCTTGTTGCGGAAATAGCCGTAGAGCGCCATCGGCGAACAGCCGGCCTGCGCCGCGACCCTGCGCATCGACACGCTTTGGAAGCCTTCGGCCGCGAACAGGCCGCGCGCGGTGGCGATGATGCGCTCGCGCATGGCGTCCACCTGCTCCGGCGAGCGTCGGGGCCGTCCCCTCCGAGCCTGCGTCATCCGTCCTCCGTGGCCGCACGAACCCTATTGCACGATCGCCGTTCGCCAATTTAAATATACGCGTAAAATAAAATAAGTCGGAGGCGAGGATGCAGAACCAACCTGATCGGCGCGCGGTGCTGACGGCGTCGATGGCCGGGGCCATAGCGGTCGGCGGATCGGCTGCGGCCACGACGCCGGCGGCCCGGAGCGCCGACGTCATCGTGGTCGGCGGCGGTTTTTCGGGCCTGGCCGCGGCCCGCGCGCTCAAGGCCGCCGGGCGCCGGGTGCTGGTGCTCGAGGCCCGCGATCGCGTCGGCGGGCGGGTTAAGCCGGGCCGTATCGCCGGGGTGACCATCGATCTGGGCGGCATGTGGCTGGGCCCGACCCAGACGCGGCTGGCCGACCTGGCCAAGGGCTACGGCGTGGCCACGTATCCGACCTTCCTGGACGGCAAGAACCTGTTCGAGGTGAACGGCGTGCGCGGGACCGGGCGGGGCGAGGACTCGTTTTCGGCCCTGCTGCCCGACGCCCTGGCCGACTTCGCCGCCATGGTCGGCGAGTTGGAGCAGATGGCCGGCAAGCTCAAGGGCGTGGCGCCCTGGGCCGCGCCTGACGCCGAGAAGCTGGATGCGATCACCTTCGCCACCTGGCTCGACGCCCACGCCAAGACCAAGGGCGGGCGCGGGGTGTTCGAGATGCTGATCCCGGCCCTGCTGTGCGCGCAGCCGCACGACGTCTCGCTCTTGTTCGTCCTCTTTTACCTGCAGTCGGCCGGCGACCTTGCGACCCTGATCTCCTCGGGACCGGGCGGGGCGCAGAACTTCCTGTTCGTCGGCGGGCTGCATCAGGTCGCCGTGCGGATGGCCGCCGAGCTCGGCCCGGCGGTGAAGCTGAACAGCGCCGTGCGCACGATCCGCCAGGACGCCTCGGGCGTGGAGGTGGTCTGCGACGACGGCCGCTATACCGCCCCGCGCGTGATCGTCGCTCTGCCGCCGCCGCTCGCCGGCCGCATCGACTACGCGCCGATGATGCCGCACGCGCGCGACGCCCTGACCCAGCGGATGCCGATGGGCTCGTGCATCAAGGTCTGGGTGGCCTACGAGGCCCCGTTTTGGCGCAAGGCGGGCCTGAACGGCTCGCTGTTCAGCGACGCCTTCGCCTTCGGCCCGGCCTTCGACGTCGGCCCGCCGGGACAGCCGCGCGGCCTGATCGCCGGGTTCTTCGATGGCGCCCACGCCAGGAAGTGGAGTTCGCGCACGCCCGCCGAGCGGCGCGCCGAGGTGCTGCGCCTGCTGGTCGAGGGGCTGGGGCCGCAGGCGGCGGCCCCGCTGGACTATGTGGAGCAGGACTGGTCGACCGACCAGTGGTCGCGCGGCTGCTACGGGGCCTTCGCGCCGCCCGGCGTGCTGTCGGCCTACGGGCCCTCGCTGCGCGCGCCGGTCGGCCGGGTGCACTGGGCCGGCACCGAGACCGCCGAGATCTGGACCGGCTATGTCGAGGGCGCGATCCGGGCCGGCGAGCGCGCCGCCGCCGAGACGCTGGCCGCCGGCTAGAGCGCGGGAACCGGTTCGAGGCCCAGGCAGACCGCCACGCAGCGGCGGGCCAGGGCCTCGCCGGCGTCGATGAACGGCAGGCGGATGTCGTCGGCTCCAAGCACCAGCGGGACCTCGGTGCAGCCGGCGATGACCGCCTCGGCCCCGCCGGCCGCGAGGTCGGCGGCCAGGGCGGCCATGCCGTTGCGCACGTCCGGGCCGCGCTCGCCGCCCTTGATGCGATAGAGCAGCGACATGAATGCCTCCTGGCGCTCGGGCTCCAGGGTGACCATGCCCATGCCCTGGGCGGCCAGGTACTCGCGATAGAGCTTCAGCGCCTCGCGGGCGCCCAGCACGCCGGCCCGCCGCGCGCCGCTGTCGCGCGCCGCCGCCGAGGCGGTGCCGATCATGTCGATCAGCGGCAGGCCGCTCGAGCGGGTGATGACGTCGGCATAGGCGTGGGCGGTGTTGCAGGCGATGGCCAGCACGTCGGCCCCGGCCCCGCGCAGCGCGCCGGCCATCTCGGCCAGCACCGGGCCGGGCCGGTTCACCGGGTCGCTGCGGTCGGGCGTCTGGGGGTTGATGTCGACCAGGGTGCGGATGTGGTCCTGGTCGCGCTTGGCGGGGGTCAGCGCCTGCAGCTTGGCCAGGAAGTCCAGCGTCGCCGCCGGCCCCATCCCGCCCAGCACGCCCAAGACCAGGCTCACGTCAGCGATCCTTCCAGCCGCGGGGCGGGCTCCAGCGGGGCGGGCAGGTGCGCGGACCGCGCGCGTGGGAACCTGGCAAGCTGCATGGGATGCTCCTCGAGCGCCTGCCTAGCACGCGCCCAAGGTCGCTCGCGAGCCCAGATTCGCAAGGTCCCTTTAGGGCTTCACCTTGGGCGGCAGGGCGGCGGCCTGCTCCGGCGTCAGCTTGGTTATGTCCTTGATGATGCAGGGAGAAAGCATCCCGGGGCTGGTGCGCACCTTGAGGTCCAGGTCGAGCGGGCGGCAGATCAGGTCGACCCCGGCGGTCGGCTGCATGACCAGGGCGTCGTTCGAGCTCGCGCCAGCCAGGCAGTTGCCCGACATGCCCAGGCGATAGACGTCGCGATGGCGCACCGACAGGTAGAGCGTCTGGTCGTCGCCCTTGGTGTGGTTGTCGATCTGGCTCATCCGGAAGCACGGGTTGGATGTGGCCGCAGGCTTGGCGGGCTCCTGGGCCAGGGCCGGCGCGGCGAGCGCGGCGGCCGTTAGGGCGGTCAGGGCGGCGGCGAGGACGAGGCGTTGCATGGCGATCCTCCTTCAAGGGCGCAGTCTAGGCGCCAGATTGCGGCTGGACGGCGGCGCTTTCAATCGGCGGCGTTCGCGCCTATGACTGACGCTTGTCCTCGGGGGGCCGCGCACAGGCGGCTGAGAGGCGGGCGAGCCCGCGACCCGTAGAACCTGATCCGGGTCATGCCGGCGAAGGGAAGGCGTTCCGAGCATGCCCATGCCCGGATTCCCGGTCGCCGGCGGCCCTTGGCCGTGAAGGAGCTTGCGCCGGTGAACATTCAGACGCCCGTCAAAGACGCGATTCCCACCGGCGAGCGCCCCGGCTCGCGCAAGGTCTATCAGCCCGGCGTGCTGTGGCCCGACATCCGCGTGCCGTTCCGCGAGGTGGCGGTGCATCCGTCGGCGAACGAGCCGCCGGTGACCATCTACGACCCGTCCGGCCCCTATACCGACCCCAAGGCGAAGATCGACATCGACCAGGGTCTGGCCCGCGTGCGTGAGCCCTGGGTGGTTTCCCGCGGCGACATCGAAGTGGTTGAAAATCCTCGCGAAGTGAAGCCAGAGGACAACGGCTTCGCCAAGGGCGAGCACCTGGCCCCGCAATTCTCCGCGCCGCGCCGGGTCTACCGCGCCAAGGGCGGAGCGGCGGTCACCCAGCTGGAATACGCGCGCCGCGGGATCATCACCCCGGAGATGGAGTACGTCGCCATCCGCGAGAACCTGCGCCGCCAGGAGAACGACGGGGCGATCCGCGACGGCGAGGACTTCGGCGCCTCGATCCCCGACTTCGTGACCCCGGAGTTCGTCCGTGACGAGGTGGCCCGCGGCCGGGCGATCATCCCGGCCAACATCAACCACACCGAACTCGAGCCGATGGCCATCGGCCGGAACTTCCTGGTGAAGATCAACGCCAACATCGGCAACTCGGCCGTCTTGTCGACCGTCGCCGACGAGGTCGACAAGATGGTCTGGGCGATCCGCTGGGGCGCCGACACGGTCATGGACCTGTCGACCGGCAGGAATATCCACAACATCCGCGACTGGATCATCCGCAACAGCCCGGTCCCGATCGGCACGGTGCCGATCTACCAGGCGCTGGAAAAGGTCGGCGGGATCGCCGAGGACCTGAACTGGGAGGTCTTCCGCGACACCCTGATCGAGCAGGCCGAGCAGGGCGTCGATTATTTCACGATCCACGCAGGGGTCCGCCTGCCGTTCATCCCGCTGACCGCCAAGCGCGTCACCGGCATCGTCAGCCGCGGCGGCTCGATCATGGCCAAGTGGTGCCTGGCGCACCACAAGGAGAACTTCCTCTACGAGCACTTCGAAGAGATCTGCGAGATCATGCGGGCCTACGACGTCTCGTTCTCGCTGGGCGACGGCCTGCGCCCCGGCTCGATCGCCGACGCCAACGACGCCGCGCAGTTCGCCGAGCTGGAGACCCTGGGCGAGCTCACGCCGATCGCCTGGAAGCACGGCGTCCAGGTGATGATCGAGGGGCCTGGCCACGTGGCCATGCACAAGATCAAGGCCAACATGGACAAGCAGCTCAAGGCCTGCGGCGAGGCGCCGTTCTACACCCTCGGCCCGCTAACCACCGACATCGCGCCGGGCTACGACCACATCACCAGCGCCATCGGGGCTGCGATGATCGGCTGGTTCGGCACCGCCATGCTCTGCTACGTCACGCCCAAGGAGCACCTGGGTCTGCCGGACCGCGAGGACGTCAAGGAAGGGGTGATCACCTACAAGATCGCCGCCCACGCCGCCGACCTCGCCAAGGGCCATCCGTCGGCGCGGATGTGGGACGACGCGCTCAGCCGCGCGCGGTTCGAGTTCCGCTGGGAGGACCAGTTCAACCTCGGCCTCGATCCGGAAACCGCGCGCCAGTACCACGACGAGACCCTGCCCAAGGAGGCGATGAAGACCGCGCACTTCTGCTCGATGTGCGGTCCGAAGTTCTGCTCGATGAAGATCAGCCAGGACATCCGCGACGCCGCCGCCAAGCAGAACGACGTCGCCGCCGGCATGGAACAGATGAGCGAGAAGTTCCGCGCCGAGGGCGGGGAGATCTACGTGCCGGCGACGCCTGCCGAGTAGCCAGCTTCCCCTCTCCCCCACGGGGGAGAGGGGACGATGGCGGGCATCCCTGTTTGCCCGGTCGATCGCCAGCTTGGATCCCGGCTTTCGCCGGGACGAGCGGGCAGGCGCTGCGACCGTTTTCGACGTGGATGGGGCATAGTCAGCCCTAGCTCCCGGCCTTCGCCGGGATGAGCGGAGGCAGGCATGGAACTCAAGGCGGGCGCGCAGTTTTCGGGCGTGGACCTCTCGGACGCCGATTTCGCCGACGCCGATCTCACCGATGCGGTGTTCGACGCCTGCACCCTGCGCGAGGCGCCGCTGCAAGGGACGGTCCTGCAGGGCGCGCAGTTCAAGGACTGCCGCCTGATCCGCTGCCGGTTCACCCACGCCGACCTGCGCGAGGCGGTGTTCGAGGGCTGCAGCTTCGCCGACGACGAGGGCCACGTCGGGTCCGTCTTCGCCTTCTGCCGGCTGGAGGAGGCGCGGCTGCGCAAGTGCGACCTGTCGTTCGCCCGGTTCGAGCGATCGAGTCTCTGGGGCGTCGAGATGGAGGGCTGCAACCTGCGCGGATCGGCGTTCGTCCGCGCCGACTTCGGCCGCGCCTTCGGGCGCAATGTCGTTCAGTGGGCCGGGGCGCTGAAGGGCTGCAACCTGGAGCTTGCCGACCTGACCCAGCTGCGGCTGCCCAAGGGCGACCTCAATCGCTCAAGCTTCCGCGAGGCGGTGCTGGTCGACGCCGACCTGGAGGGGGCGGACCTGCGCGAGTGCGACCTGTTCCAGGCCCTGACCGTCGGCGCAAAACTGGCCGGCGCCGATCTGCGCGGCGCGGAGGTGAGCGGCCTGAACCTGACGGAACTGGCCACCCTGCAGGGGATGAAGATCACGGTCGACCAGCAGTACCGGCTGCTGAACGCGATGGGCGTGGACGTCCACGCCGAGTGATCAGTCGCGGTCGGCGCGGACCTTCACCGGCTCGGCCTTCCAGACGCGGACGGCGACGGCGGCGGTGATCGAGGCGAGGACGGCGGTGATCGCCCCACACCACTGGAGGGTGTTCATGCCCTCGGCGGCGAAACGGCCGACGGCGGCGCTGACGAAGAACACCAGGGCCGCGGTGCCCCACTCGGCGCCCCAGCTCGAAAACAACAGCTTCAGCATCAACAAGACCTCACGATCGCGACTGCGGCCGGCAAAAGCCACAGAGAACGGCGTTCGGGAATGCGGCAAGGGGTCGCTTGACCGTTAGGCGGCGACGGCCACCGTCTGGCGATCGGCGACGGCCTGCAGCACCCCGAACAGCTTGGCCGCCTCGATCGGCTTGGCCATGTGCAGGTCGGCGCCGGCGGCCAGGCTCGCGCTCTGGTGCGAGGGCAGGGCGTTGGCCGTCAGCATCACGATCGGGGTGTGGGACATGCCCCGCAGGCGTTCGCGCTCGCGGATGGCGCGCACGGCGGTCAGGCCGTCCATCACCGGCATCTGCATGTCCATCAGCACCAGGTCGAAGGGCTGGAACGCAAAGGCCTCGCAGGCCAGTTCGCCGTTCTCGACACAGACCAGGTCGACCGGCAGGCCCGAGAACAGCACCTGCACGACGCGGCGGTTGGTCGGGTGGTCGTCGGCCAGCAGCACCCGCAGCGGCCGGTCCGGCGCGGCCTCCGCCTCGATCTCGGGGTCGAGCCGGACCGGCGCGGCGACCCCGGTCATCGGTAGTCGAACGGTGAAGGTCGCGCCTTCGCCGGGAGCGCCGGTCGCGTCGATCTCGCCGCCCATCAGTCCGACCAGGTGCTTGGCGATGGTGAGGCCTAGGCCCGCCCCGCCATGGCGGCGGGTGTGCGAGCGGTCGCCCTGCTCGAAACGTTCGAACAGCCGGTCCTTGTCGGCCGGATCGAAGCCCATGCCGGTGTCCTGAACGTCGACGCGCCAGCGGCCCGGTCCGTCGGCGCGCACGGCGATGGCGACATAGCCTTCGCTGGTGAACTTCACGGCGTTGGCGACCAGATTGACGAGCACCTGCTTCACCCGCACCGCGTCGCCGACCACCACCGTCTCGGCGGCCGGGTCCAGGTCGAGGATGACGTCGAGGGCCTTCTCCTGGGCCCGCACGCGCGCCAGAGCGGCGACGGCGCGCACCGCCTCGCCCAGGTGGAACGGCCGGGTGACGACCTCGACGTCGCCGGTCTCGATCTGCGAAAGGTCCAGCACGTCCGACAGCAGCCGCTCCAGCGACTCGCCAGAACCCTGGATGATGCCGACCATCTCGGCCTGGGAGCTGGTCAGGGAGGTCTTGCCCAGCGCCGCGGCGATGGCGTTGACGCCGTTCAGCGGCGTGCGGATCTCGTGACTCATATTGGCGAGGAACTCGCTCTGCGAGCGGTGGCTGGCCACGAACTCCAGCGCCGCCTTGCGGATCCGCGCGATCATCACCGTGGCCAGCAGGCCGAAGACCAGCAGCACCAGCGCGACTGGCAGGGCGGCGGCCCGGGCCAGGGCCGCGCCGGGCTTCTGCGGTGTCCAGCTCAGGTAAAGCGGCGTCTCGCCCTGGCTGGTGGGCAGCTTCAGCTCGGCGTCGCCCGGCCCGGCGCGCGAGGCGCCGACGGCCGAGCGCAGGTTCTGCAACTGCAGCCGTTCCTGCAGCTTGCCCAGCGAGGCCGGGTCGATCTTCAGCGCCATGACGATGATCGGCGCATAGGCGCGGCGCGGCACGGCGGTGGCGAAATCCGGCTGCACCAGCGTGGCCGTGACCAGGTAGACGGCGCCGTCGTGGGCGATGAAGTCGCTGGACTGGATCGCGTGCGAAACGGGCTCGCGCGGGTCCCCGGGGCTGCGCCGCCCGATCGGGCCGCGCTCGGCCTCGGCCTGCCGGACCTGGGCGATCAGCGGCTCGGCGCCGCGGAAGCGCTGGTAGCTGGACGGATCGACAGTCTGGCGATGCAGCCGTGCATAGAGCGGGCGATTGTCGCCATCGAGGACGAACAGATGCTCGAAGTCGATGTTCTGGGCGACGTAGTCATTGAGATTGGCGTCAGCCCAGGCCGCGTCGAAGCGGTTGTCCAGGTTGACCACCGCCTCGTCCCAGTTGGTCTCGGGAAGGATCGAGCGTTCGATCTCGGCGATGCTGGTCAGGACGCCGCGCTCGACCAGCGCGATCTCGCGCGTGCGGACGTCGGCGTCGACCTGCCGCGCCCAGATCAGCAGGCTGGCGACGAACACGGCCATCGCGCCCAGGGCCAGCGCGACCAGCGGCGCCAGCAACCTAAACTCGGACTCCCGCCGCATTTGCCCCCGGCCCCTTACTCGGCGCTACAGATCGCAACAGTGGCGGCAAGGTGGTTAAAGGAGGGTGTGGTCCGGAAAATTGCACGAAAGAGGCGACTGATCCTTCAGGCCTGCCGGTGCGGGTTGAGTTCGGCGATGGAGCGCACGATACGATCTGGCCGGATCGGGCTGCCGGCGGGCAGGCCCTCGCCCAGATGGTCGTGCCAGATGGCGTAAATGCCGAGGCGCTGCGGCGCAGCCACCTCCCATTCGAGATTGTCGCCGACCATCCAGGTTTCGTGCGGTTTGACGTTCAGGACCTGCATGGCATGGATGTAGGCCTGTTCCTCCGGCTTGCCGAAGCCGGCCTCGCCCTCGATCTGCACGTGGTCGAACAGCGGCGCCAGGTTGAAGCGCTCGACCTTGGCCCGCTGCGGCTTGGCAGCGCCGTTGGTGACCAGGGCCAGCTTCACGCCCAGATCGCGGAACGCCTGGACTGTCTCCAGCGCCCCGGGGAAGAACTTGGCCTGCTGCTCGCGATAGACGTGGAAGCGCTCGCCGAAGGCGTGGGCGAACTCGGCGGACAGTCCGGGGGCCCGGGCGCGCAGTTCGGCGAAGCCTTCCTCGACGGCCAGGATGCGGCCGGCGCCGAGGTTCTGGCGCCAGATGGCGGCGCGGGCCTCGTCCGACCAGAACCGTCGGAACCCGGCCTCCATGATCACGCCGGCGTCCTCGGGCGTCACCGGGGCGAAGCGGGCGGCGAACTCCTCGATCACCGCCTGCAGGATCAGCCGACGCGATCCGAAGGAGATGATGGTTTCGTCCAGGTCGAACAGAATCGCTTTGGGCAGGCTGCTCATGGCGCGTTGGGATGCCAGCGAAAGCCGGGCGATTCCAGCCCCGCCGGCGCCGGGTGAGTCCTTTCCGCCACGCTGGCGTTCGCCTGACGCGTGTGTGACCGGATGCGGTCATGGCCTAGCTTGACCCCCCCGACCGGGCGCCTCCAAGGTGGCGTCACGTCGGAGGGAATGAATGCGACTCAAGGCGCGTCTGGAACGTGATTGGCGGTTCTTTCGCAGCCTGAGACGCACCCTCAAGCGGGTGAAGTCGATTGCGCCGACCTCGGACAACCTGATCTGCGACGACATCCAGGCGGCGGTCGAGCAGTGGCGCGAGCGTCCGGCCCTGACCTTCGAGCACAAGACGCTGACCTATGGCGAGATGGACGCCGTCGCCAACCGCTTCGCCCACTGGGCCAAGGGGATCGGCGTGCGGCGCGGCCAGACCGTGGCGCTCTTCCTGCCCAACCGGATCGAGTACTTTCCGATCTGGTACGGCCTGACCAAGATCGGCGCCGTCACCGCCCTGATCAACAACCAGCTGGCGGGCGGGCCGCTGGCCCATTGCCTGAACATCTCCGGCGCGGCGCACGTCATTGTCGACGGCGAGACCTCGCCGGCCTTCGAGCAGGCCAAGGGGCTGCTGGAACGGCCCATGCAGCAATGGGTGCTGGGCCTGGCGCACGGCGACCAGCGCGACCTGAGCCAGGCTCTGAAAAGTTGCAGCCAGCTGCCGCCCGACCGCTCGGTGCGCGACGGCATGACCGCCAAGGACACGGCGCTCTACATCTACACCAGCGGCACCACCGGCCTGCCGAAGGCCGCGCGCATCACCCATGTCCGGGCCCAGCTCTACATGCGCGGGTTCGCCGGCTCGACCGGGGCGACCGACAAGGACCGCGTCTACGTCACCCTGCCGCTCTACCACGCCACCGGCGGCCTCTGCGCCCTGGGCGCGGCGCTGTTGAACGGCGGCTCGGTGGTGCTGAAGAAGAAGTTCTCGGCCAGCCATTTCTGGGACGACGTGGTCGAAGAGAACTGCACCATGTTCGTCTATATCGGCGAGCTGTGCCGCTATCTCGTGAACCACGAGGAGGTCGAGGGCGAGCGCGCGCACAAGATCCGCCTGGCCTTCGGCAACGGCCTGCGCGCCGACGTCTGGGCGCAGATGAAGAGCCGGTTCCGCATCCCGGAGATCCTCGAGTTCTACGGCGCGACCGAGGGCAACGTCTCGATGTTCAACTTCGACGGCAAGGTCGGGGCGATCGGGCGGGTGCCGAAGTGGCTGAAGGAGCGGTTCAACTTCCGGCTCGTCCAGTTCGACGTCGAGAAGGAAGAGGAGGTCCGCAGCGTGAACGGCCTCTGCATCGAGGCCGGCCCCGGACAGATCGGCGAGTGCATCGGCAAGATCGGCCACGACGCCCGCAGCGAGTTCACCGGCTATGTCGACAAGGCCGCCTCGGACAAGAAGATCCTGCGCGACGTGTTCGCCAAGGGCGACGCCTGGTTCCGCACCGGCGACCTGATGAAGACCGACGTCGACGGCTACTTCTATTTCGTCGACCGCATCGGCGACACTTTCCGCTGGAAGGGCGAGAACGTCTCGACGGGAGAGGTGGCCGGCCATCTGCAGGCGATCCCCGGCGTGGCCGAGGCCAATGTCTACGGCGTCGCGGTCGAGGGCGCGGACGGCCGCGCCGGCATGGCCGGGCTGGTGGTCGAGCCGGAGTTCGACATCAAGGCCTTCGAGGAGGTCGTGAACCGCGAGCTGCCGTCCTACGCCCAGCCGGTGTTCGTGCGCATCCTGCCGGCCATCGAGACCACCGGCACCTTCAAGTACCGCAAGATCGACCTGGTGGACGAAGGCTTCGACCCGGCGCGCTTCAAGGGGCCGGTCTACTACAAGGATCCAAACAAGGGCTATGTGAAGCTGACCAAGCCCGGCCACGCCAAGATCCTGGCCGGCGGGGTGAAGCTCTAGCGCTGCATGGCCTGCGCCGGCCCGCGGACTCGCCTATATTGCCGCCATGCCGACCGAAACGACCGCTGACGCGCCCCTGCAGGGCGCGGCCCTCATCAAGGACGAGGTGCGCCGCCTGCCGGACGCGCCGGGCGTCTATCGCATGATGGGCGAGGGCGGCGAGGTGCTCTATGTCGGCAAGGCGCGCTCGCTGAAGAAGCGCGTGCTGCAATACGCGCAAGGCCGCTTCCACACCCAGCGCATCGCCCTGATGGTCGACCTGACCCGGTCGATGGAGTTCGTCACGGTCCGCACCGAGACCGACGCCCTGCTGCTGGAAATCAACCTGATCAAGCAGCTGAAGCCGCGCTTCAACGTGCTGCTGCGCGACGACAAGAGCTTTCCCGAGATCGTCATCCGGCGCGAGCATCCGGCCGCCCAGCTGCGCAAGCATCGCGGCGCGCACACCATCAAGGGCGACTATTTCGGGCCGTTCGCCAGCGCCCATTCGGTCACCAAGACCCTGAACACCCTGCAGAAGGCGTTCCTGCTGCGGTCGTGCTCGGACAGCGTCTACGAGAGCCGCACGCGCCCCTGCATGCTGCACCAGATCAAGCGCTGCTCGGCGCCCTGCACGGGGCTGATCAGCCTGGAGGACTACGGCGGGCTGGTCGATCAGGCCGAGGATTTCCTGCGCGGCAAGAGCCGGGCGGTGATCGGCCGGCTGTCGGCCGAGATGCAGGCGGCCTCCGACGAGATGGAGTTTGAGCGTGCGGCCCGCATCCGCGACCGCATCCGGGCGCTGGCCTCGGTCTCGCAGGAGCAGCAGATCAATCCCGAGACGCTGGAGGAGGCCGACGTCTTCGCCCTGCATGCCGAGGGCGGGCAGGCCTGCGTGCAGGTGTTCTTCTTCCGCGCCGGCCAGAACTGGGGCAACCGCGCCTACTTCCCACGGGTGGACAAGACCGACGAGGACCCCGACGTGATGTCGGCGTTCCTCGGCCAGTTCTACGACGACAAGCCGATCCCCAAGCTGATCCTGACCAATATCGAGCCGGCCGAGTGCGAGTTGCTGTCGGAAGCCTTCGCCGTGAAGGCCGGGCGCAAGGTCGAGATCAACCAGCCCAAGCGCGGAGAGAAGGCCCAGCTGGTCGAGCACGCCTTGACCAACGCCCGCGAGGCGCTGGGCCGCAAGATGGCTGAGAGCTCGGCCCAGTCGAAACTGCTGGCCGGCGTCTGCGAAGCGTTCGGCCTCGAGACCAATCCCGAGCGGATCGAGGTCTATGACAACGCCCACATCTCGGGCACCAACGCGGTCGGCGGCATGATCGTGGCCGGGCCCGACGGCTTCCAGAAAGGCCAGTACCGCAAGTTCAACATCAAGGGGACCGACCTCACGCCCGGCGACGACTACGGCATGATGAAGGAGGTGATGCGTCGCCGCTTCTCGCGCCTGGTCAAGGAGGAGGAGGCCGGCGAGAACCCGGTGCGCCCGGACCTGGTGCTGGTCGACGGCGGCGCGGGGCAGCTGGCCGCGGTGCTGGAAGTCATGGCCGACATCGGTGTCGACGACATCAGCGTCGTCGGCGTCGCCAAGGGGCCGGACCGCGACGCGGGCCTGGAGCGGTTCTTCATCGAGGGCAAGACGCCCTTCATGCTCGAGCCGAAATCGCCGGTGCTCTACTATCTTCAGCGCCTGCGCGACGAGGCCCACCGCTTCGCCAACGGCAGCCATCAGGCCCGCCGCTCGATGGATCTGAAGAAGAACCCGCTGGACGAGATCGACGGGGTCGGGCCGGGCCGCAAGCGCGCCCTGCTGCACGCCTTCGGCTCGGCGCGCGGGGTCAGCCGTGCGTCGGTCGACGATCTGGCCAAGGTGGACGGGGTGAGCGAGGCGCTCGCCCAGCGGATCTTCGACTTCTTCCGCAAAAGCTAAGTCTGCGGTTAGTCTGTCGCCAAGGCGAGGCCTGACACGGGCTTGCCGTGCTAGGGGAAGGCGCGGACAAGCGAATCTGCGTCTATGCCAAGCAAACCCAGAAGGTCGAGCTGACGCCGGCCATTTAAAGGACCGCTCTGCGTTAAAGCCGCCATGAAAGCTCTGCCGAACATCCTGACCTCGCTGCGGCTGGTCCTGACCCTCTTCGTGTTTCTGGCGCTGGCGACGGCGGCCGGGGCGGTGCCCTATGTCAGCGAGCACCTGACGCCCGAGGCGCAGTTTTCGCTGCAGCGCTGGGCCTTTTGGTCGTTCGTGATCGCCGCGGTCACCGACTTCTTCGACGGCTGGCTGGCGCGCAAGCTGGACGCGGTCAGCGTCTGGGGCGCGATCCTCGACCCGATCGGCGACAAGGTGCTGGTCTGCGGCGCGATCCTCGGCCTGCTGGCCATGGGCGGCCAGCCGGCGGTGGTGCTGCCGGCCGGGCTGATGCTGTTCCGCGAGTTCACGGTCAGCGCCCTGCGCGAGGTCGGCGCCGGCAAGGGCGTGAAGCTGCCGGTCACCATGCTGGCCAAGTGGAAGACGACGCTGCAGCTCACCGCCCTGGCGGCCGAGCTGCTGGTCGCCTCGTGGGGCGCCTTCGGCCTGCCGCCGGAACCGGCCATCGAGCAGCCGGTCACCCTGTTCGCCCATGGCCTGATGTGGCTGGCGACCATCGTCACCCTGATCACCGGCGCTCAGTACTGGGAACAGACTCGCAAGGCGCTGGTCGGGAAGTAGCGCGACGAACAAATCCTCCCCCTCCGTCTCGGCGCCATGCGCCGAGACGGAGGGGGACTGGAAGCTAAAGTCCCCCTCAGCCGGCCGTTCGGCCGACAGCTCCCCCAGAGGGGGAGCATCTCACTCGCGTCAGGCCGGCGCCTTCTCGGCGGCGCGGGCCTTCACGCGCTCGACCCAGGCGACGATGTTCTTGTTGTCCGGGTTGATCGGCTGGCCGACCGACGCGCCGAACTGCAGGAAGCAGAACAGCAGGATGTCGGCCAGGGTGAAGCGATCGCCCGCCACCCAGGTCTTGCCGGTCATCAGGCCGTCGAGCCAGGCGATCTTTTCCTGGGCCAGTTCCTTCAGGTCGCCGGCCGCGTGCGGGATCGTGCGCAGGCGGCTCTGGAACAGCGGCAGACCCTCGGCGAACCGGAAGCCGTTGGCCATCGGCTCGCAGATGTTGAGGTCGATGCGGCGCACCCACATGCGGGTGGCGGCGCGCTCCTCAGGCGTCGAGCCGATCAGCGACGGGCCGGCGAACTTCTCGTCGAGGTATTCGCAGATGGCGGTGATCTCAGCCAGGTGCGAGCCGTCGTCCAGCTCCAGGCAGGGCAGCTGGCCGGCCGGGTTCTTGGCGACGTAGGGCGGCTGGCGGTTTTCGCCGGCCATCAGGTCGACCTTCTCGGTCGGAACCTGCGCGCCTTTCTCGGCCAGGAACATGGTCACGACGGCCGGATTGGGGCCCATCGACGTGTAGAGTTTCATGCCGTCCTCCCTGGACTTTTGTGCGGCCGGCATTTGGCGCGGTTTACGTTGGGGCGATCAAGCCCCAAGCGCCCTCACGACATCGGATTGGCCGCCGGCGGCGGCTCGGGCAGGGGGATGAACTCCTGGTCGTCGGCGTCGGGCAGCTTCATGCGCCCGGCCCGCCAGTCGGCCTTGGCCTGCTCCAGGCGGTCCTTGGACGAGGAGACGAAGTTCCACTCGATCAGGCGCGGGCCGATCGGCTCGCCGCCCAGCAGCATGACGATGGCGTCGCTGATCGCCGTGAACAGGACAGGCTGGCCCGGCTCGAAGACCAGCATCTGGCCCTCGTGGAACTGGCGGCCGTCGACCTCGACCATGCCCTGGGCGACATAGGCCGCGCGCTCGGGGTACTCGGCGGGAAGCTGGGCCCGGGCGCCGGCGTTCAGGTGCCAGTGGACATAGAACATCGGCGAATGGGTCTTCACCGGCGAGGCGGCGCCGAAGGCCTGGCCGGCGATCAGTCGCGCCCACAGGCCCTTTTCCTCATGCGTCGGCAGGACGTCCGGCGAGTAGTGGTCGAACGAGGGGGCCATCTCCTCGTCCTCGACCGGCAGGGCGATCCAGGTCTGGATGCCGTTCATCCGGCCGCCCTTCTCGCGCAGGGTCTCGAAGCGCTCGGAATGGGTGATGCCGCTGCCGGCGGTCATCCAATTCACCTCGCCCGGCCGGATCGGCTGGGTGACGCCGACGGAATCGCGGTGGGTCATCTCGCCCTCGAACAGATAGGAGAGCGTCGAGAGCCCGATGTGCGGGTGGGGGCGCACGTCGACCTCGCGGCCGAAGCCGGCCTGGAATTCGGCCGGGCCCATGTGATCGAAGAAGATGAAGGGGCCGATCATCCGACGCTTGGCGAACGGCAGGACGCGGCCGACTTCGAACCCGCCAAGGTCCTTGCGTCGTTGGTCGATGACGAGGTCGATCATGGTCCGGCTCCCTGCGCAGGTTCCTGCGAGGGAGCGCAGGAACGAGGCTAGCCTTGCGCGCTCACATAGGGGCTGACAAGGCCGAGCGGCGCGGCGGTGGTGTTCTTGACCGAGCGGATCACGATCCGGCTCTCGATGTTCGACACCAGGCCCAGCGACAGGATCTTGTCGCGCAGGAAATCGTCGAACGCATGCATGTCGCGGGTCACGATGCGCAGCTCGTAGTCGGCTGCGCCGGTGACGGTGGCGCACTGCACCACCTCCGGCAGCTTGGTGATCGCGGTTTCGAAGGCGTCGAGATTGTCCTTGGTCGGCAGGCTCAGCTTGACGGTGCAATAGACCTCGAAGCCCAGGCCCAGCAGATCGCGGTCGAGGATGGTCACCCGGCGCTGAATGACGCCCGTATCCTCCAGCCGCTTGATCCGCCGCCAGCAGGGGCTGGAGGACAAACCAACCCGTTCAGCGATCTCGGCGACCGACAATCCGGCGTCGTGCTGGATGAGATCCAGAATCTTGGCATCGACCGCGTCGAGGGCCTCGGACAATTTTTCCTCCATCAAACCGCATAATTTGGCGTCAATCTTGCCCCGAAATGACCTTGCGGGGGCACGCCTTTGGCAAGCAATTCCATCGCACTTATATGATCTTCTATTGGCATTAGGGAGCCGAAAAGGAAAGATATTGCTATGCGGCACGCTGACGTGACGCTCGACGACAAATTCCTGCTCACGGAAGGTCGAGTTTTCATCACGGGCGTCCAGGCGCTGCTCCGGGTGATGATCGATCAGCACCGTCTGGACAAGGCCGCGGGGCTCAACACGGCCGGATTCGTCTCCGGTTATCGCGGTTCGCCGCTCGGCGGGCTGGACCAGCAGGCGCACCGCGCCGGCAAGTTTCTCAAGGACGCCGAGGTCGTCTTCAAGGAGGGCCTGAACGAGGACCTCGCTGCGACCGCCGTCTGGGGCAGCCAGCAGGCCAACCTGTTCCCGGGCGCCAAGTTCGATGGCGTCACCGGCATGTGGTACGGCAAGGCCCCTGGGGTCGACCGCACGGGCGACGCCTTCAAGCACGCCAATTTCGCCGGGACCTGGGCCAAGGGCGGCGTGCTGGCGGTGGCCGGCGACGACCACACCTGCAAGTCTTCGACCCTGCCGTCGCAGTCGGAATACGCTTTCCAGGACTTCGAGATGCCGGTGCTGTCGCCGGCCGACGTACAGGAAGTGCTCGACTTCGGCCTGATGGGCATCGCCATGTCGCGGTTCTCGGGCCTGTGGGTCGGGCTGATCGCGCTGGCCGACACCATGGACTCCGGCGTCACCATCGACGTCTCGATGGACCGCCACCAGATCCTCACGCCGACGAACTTCGCTCTGCCGGCCGGCGGCCTGGGCATCCGGCTCAAGGACCAGCCGCTGGAGAAGGAGCGCCGGCTCCGCAACTTCAAGATCCCGGCCGCCTTGGCCTTCGCCCGCGCCAACCGCCTCGACCGGGTGATGCTCGGCTCCTCGCGCCCGCGCCTCGGCATCGTCTGCCAGGGCCAGGCCTACAAGGACGTGATCGAAGCCCTCGCCGCCATGGGCGTTTCGGCCAAGCAGGCCTCGGACCTCGGCGTGGCGATCTACAAGGTCGGCATGCCCTGGCCGCTGGAGCCGACCGGCCTGCGCGCCTTCGCCGCCGGCCTCGAGACGCTGATGGTGGTCGAGCACAAGCGCCCGCTGATCGAGACCCAGGCCCGCGCCGCGCTCTACGATCTGCCGGCCCACGCCCGCCCGAAGATCATCGGCAAGGTCGACGAGCAGGGCCACCCGCTGCTCTCCGAGCTCGGCTCGCTGTCGGTGGCCGAGGTCGCGCTCGCCATCGCCGACCGGCTTCCGCCCGGCCCGCACATGGAGCGGGTGCACGACTACCTTTCGCGGGTGTCGGCCGCCTCGATGGCCGCCGTCACCCTGGCCGCCGAACAGCAGCGCAAGCCGTTCTTCTGTTCGGGCTGTCCGCACAACACCTCGACGCGACTGCCCGAGGGGACCCGCGCCCTGGCCGGGATCGGCTGCCACTACATGGCCAGCTTCAACGACCCGCAGACCGACCTGAACAGCCACATGGGCGGCGAGGGGCTCACCTGGGTCGGCTCGGCGCCGTTCACGACCGAACCGCATGTGTTCGTGAATCTCGGCGACGGCACCTACAACCACTCCGGTTCGCTGGCGATCCGCGCCTCGATCGCCGCAGGTTCGCACGTCACCTACAAGCTCCTGTTCAACGACGCCGTCGCCATGACCGGCGGCCAGGCGGCCGAGAGCGGCTTCACGCCCGCCCAGATCACCCGCCAGCTGGCCTCGGAGGGCGTGACCAAGACCGTGATCGTCGCCGACGATCCCAGCCGCTACGAGGGCGTCACCGACCTGGCGCCCGGCGTCGAGGTCAAGCCGCGCTCCGAGCTGATGGACGTGCAGAAGATGCTGCGCGAGACGCCCGGAACCACGGTCCTGCTCTATGACCAGGTCTGCGCCACCGAGAAGCGCCGCCGCCGCAAGCGCGGTTCGATGGAAGTCGCCACCAAGCGCGTCTTCATCAACCCGCTGGTCTGCGAGGGCTGCGGCGACTGCTCGAAGAAGTCGAACTGCGTCTCGGTCGAGCCGCTGAACACCGAGTTCGGCCGCAAGCGGAAGATCAACCAGTCGAGCTGCAACACCGACTATTCCTGCCTGCAGGGCTTCTGCCCCTCCTTCATCACCATCGAAGGCGGCGAAAACGCCCAGTCCAAGGCGATGCCGGCCCTGACCGCGGATTCCACCCCGCTGCCGGCGTTCGAGCCGCTGGAAGGCGTGCGCAACATCGTCTTCACCGGCATCGGCGGCACCGGCGTGACCACCGTCGCCTCGATCCTGGCCATGGCCGCGCACGTCGACGGGCGCGCCGCGTCGGTGGTCGACATGACGGGCCTGGCGCAGAAGGGCGGGGCGGTGTTCAGCCACGTCCGCATCGGCGAGACCGAGGAGACCGTGGTCGGCGGCCGCGTGCCGGCCGCCTCGGCCAACGTGCTGATCGCCTGCGACATCCTCTCGGCGGCGGGCGCCGACGCCCTGGCGCTCTACGCCAAGGACCGCACCGCCGCGGTAGGCAACGAGGACTTCGCCCCGACCGCCGACTTCGTCAGCGATCGCGACGTGCGGTTCGACTCCGGCCTGATGTCGCGCAAGATCAAGGCGGCGACCAAGACCTATGACGAGTGCCCCGCCCACCACCTGGCGGAGAGCAACTTCGGCGACGCCATCTACGCCAACATGATCATGGTCGGCTTCGCCTGGCAGAAGGGCCTGATCCCGCTGTCGAGCCGGGCGGTCTATCGCGCCATCCGCCTGAACGGCGTCCAGGCCGAGGCCAATCTCCAGGCGTTCGAGCTGGGCCGCCGCGTCGCCCACGACCCGAGCCTGGCCCGAGCGGCTGAGGATCACACCCCGACGCCCGAGACCATGCCACTGGACGAGCTGATCGCCCACCGCACCCGCGAGCTGACCGCCTATCAGGACGCCGCCTACGCCCGGCGCTACGCCGACCAGGTGGCCAAGGTCGCCGCGGCCGAGGCGCCGCTCGGCTCGGATAAGCTGACCCGCGCGGTGGCGGTCAACCTCTACAAGCTGATGGCCTACAAGGACGAGTACGAGGTCGCCCGCCTCTATACCGACGGCCGCTTCGCCCAGGAGCGGAACAAGGCGTTCAAGGGCGGCAAGACCAAGATCCTGCTGTCGCCGCCGCTGATCGCGCCCAAGGGGCCGGACGGCAAGCCGAAGAAGATCGAGTTCAGCGGCTGGATGCTGGAGACCGCCTTCCCGATCATGGCCAGGATGAAGGGGCTGCGCGGCGGCCCGCTCGACATCTTCGGCCGCACAGAGGAACGCCGCATGGAACGCGGCCTGATCGCCGACTACGAGGCCGGCCTGGCCAAGCTGCTGGCGGGCCTCGACGCCGAACGCCTGCCGCTGGCGACCAAGATCGCCGCGGTCCCGCAGGCCATCCGCGGGTTCGGGCACATCAAGGAAGCCTCGGTGAAGACGGCCAAGGCCGACGAGGCCAAGCTGTGGGCCAAGTGGGAGGTGGCGGCCGCCTAGACCGGCAGCGCGTTCGCTCGTTCCGCCAGCAAGGCGTCGCGCAGGGGCAGGTCGCCGTTGCGGGCGGCGGCTTCGATGATGGTCAGGTCGATGACGTCGCGCTGGGCGTGACTGCCGCCGAAGCGTGTGGCGCGGTTGCGCACGTCGCGCAGGCGCTCGAGCGTCAGGGCGTAGCGGCCCTCGCCGAAGGCGTGCAGGGCCTCCATCACCGGCAGGCCGACGTCGCGGACGAAGCCGGCGTTGTCGCGGCCGCCGGCCAGCACCTGCTTTTGAAGGTCGAGCAGAGCCCTGGCCGCCTCGGTACGGCCGGCGCCGACGAAGGCCATCATCGCGTGGGCGTCGTCGAAGGCGTAGGTCCCCTTGTCGATCTTGGCCTCGTAGGCGTCGGCCAGCGGCGCCCAGCGCTCGCCCAGGTCGACGCCGCGCAGGTGCAGCCGCCAGAGCAGGGCGGCGGCGTCGACCATGTCGAAGGCCATGTCCGATTTCGCGCCCCAGATCGGGCCGTCGTAGAGGGCCAGAACCTCGTCCACCTCGCCGAGGCCGAGGTGGAACAGCGCCAGGTGCCACCAGTTGTGCACCTGGAAGAAGCTGTCGCCGGTCCAGGCCGGCAGGTCGCCGCGGAACCAGGCCACGCCGTCGCGGCGGCGGTCCTGCATTTCCATCACATGCGCCCCCGCGTGCCATGACCAGCCGTTGCGGGGATTGAGATCGAGGGAGCGGCGAGCGGCCTCCTCGGCGCGGCCGTACTGGCCGGACTCCTCCAGCCCGAACGCGTGCATGCCAAGCATCGCGTGATAGCCCGGCGCCGCCGCCGACCAGGAGGGCAGGGCCCGGCCGATGCGGTCGCGCAGCATGCGGCTGTCGCCGACCAGGAAGTCGACCAGGTGTCCGACCTGCAGCGCCAGTCCGTCATGGGGATTGGCGATGGCCAGATCCTCCAGCGCGCGCCCCGCAGCCTTCAGCTCGCCGTCGCGGAAATGGGCGAGGGCGACCAGGTGTCCGCGCTCGCGGTCGTTGGCCGGCAAGCCCTCGGCCCTGGCCAACGCCTGGACGCCGAGGGCGGCGGCCTCGGCGTTGGTTCCGATCATGGTCAGATAGGCCATCAGAGCATGGCCCATGACGAACTGCGGGCTGTCGGCGAGCGCCTCCTCCAGCAGGGCCAGAGGATCGCCCGCGTAGCAGTAGAAGGCCTCGAGGGCGCTCTCGTAACGCTCGGCGGCCAGGGCGCTGGCGCCGGTGAGGACATCGCCTGAATGCGCTTTCTGCACCGTATCCCCTCCTTGGGGCGAGATACGGCGGCCAGAATACGCTCGGCGCTGGAGCCCAGCAATTACAAGCTGTTACTTGGCCGCCGCCCGCACCGCTTGGGCGAAGGCCATCTGCGCCTGCCAGAGCTCGTCCTTCGACGCCGCCGGCCAGGCCGAGTTGACCGCGATGACCAGCTTCTCGGCCGGATAGACGAAGATCTGCTGGCCGAAGATGCCTTCGGCCGCATAGCCGTCGGGGATGATCCACCAGAAATAGCCGTAGCCGGTCTCGACCCCGCCGGGCGGGAACGATTGGTGGGCGCGGGTGGCGTCGGCGACCCAGCCGGCCGGCAGCACGTCCTGGCCGTTGACCTTGCCGCCTTCCAGCATGAACTGCCCGAGCCGCGCGTAGTCGCGGGCGGTCATCGACATGCAGCAGCCGCCGCGTTCGTGGCCAGCCGCGTCCTTCACCCAGATGGCGTCCTGCTCCATGCCGTAGGGCGCCCAGATCTTTTCCGAGAGATAGGCCGACAGCGGCTTGCCGACGGCGTTGGAGACCAGGATCCCGGCCAGGTCGGTCTCGCCGGTCTTGTAGACGAACTTGGCGCCGGGCTCGGCCTCGCGCGGCAGCTTGCGCATGTAGCTGACGATCGGGTTCATGCCCGGCTCGCCCGGCGTCGTTCCGGCCTTGGCGACGTCGGAATTGAGGTCGGTATAGTCCTCGTTCCACTTCACGCCAGAGGTCATGGTCAGCAGCTGGCGGACGGTGACGCCCTCGTAGGCGCCGCCCTTGAGCTCGGGGATGTAGTTGGTGACGACGTCGTCCAGGCTCTTGATCTTGCCGTCCTTGATCGCCGCCCCGACCAGGGTGGCGGTGACCGACTTGGCGACCGAGAACGAGGTCCAGCGCTCATTGGCCTTGCGGTCCAGGCCGTAGCGCTCGAGCACGATCTGGCCGTCCTTCAGCACCACCACGCCGGAGGTGTTCATCGCGGTCATGTAGCCGTCGAGGCTCTGGGCCTGGCCGTTCCAGGTCCACTTCGGATCGATCTGGCGGGGGGCGAGCGGCAGCTCGCGCACTTGCGCGCCGCGCGGCACGACCTCGACCGGGGTGACCTTCTCCATATTGCGATAGCCGTAGCGCTGCTGGTCCGGCGTCCAGGCCAGGATCGAGGCGCCGGCGGGCGGCGGGGCCGGGTCCTGGGCCAGCGCCGCGCCGTGCAATCCGCCGGCGACCGCCAAGGCCATCAGTGTGAGTCTGCTCGCGTTCATGGCGCCCTCCCGCTCTATTTGTGATTGAAGGCCAAGCTAGAGAGCGGCGCGCGGTTTGCATACCGCTGTCGTTCGGCTAGGCCTTGGCCATGGTTGATTTCGATTTCGACGCGGTGGTGGTCGGGGCTGGCGCGGTGGGCCTGGCCTGCGGTTATGCGCTCAGCAAGCGCGGCCTGGTGGTCGCGGTGCTGGAGGCCGGGCCGATCATCGGCGAGGGGGTCTCGGCCCGCAATTCCGAGGTCATCCACGGCGGCCTCTACTATCCGACCGGCTCGCTGAAGGCGCGGCTCTGCGTCCAGGGGCGGCGGGCGCTCTACGCCTTCCTCGACGCGCACAAGGTCGCCTACGACCGCTGCGGCAAGCTGGTGGTCGCCACCAACGCCGAGGAGACGGGCCGTCTCGACGGCATCCTCGCGCAGGCGCAGACCAACGACGTCGAGGGCATGGCCCGCCTGACCAAGGCCCAGGCCCTGGCGCTCGAACCCCAGCTCAACTGCGAGGCGGCGCTGATCTCGCCCGAAAGCGGCGTCTTCGACAGCCACGGCTACATGCTGGCCCTGCAGGGCGAGATCGAAGCGGCCGGCGGGGCGGTGGTGACCTCGACGCCGTTCGAGGGCGCGACCCCGTTGGACGGCGGCGGCTACAGGGTCCGCGCCGGCGGCGCCGAGCCGACCACCCTGACGGCCCGCCTGCTGGTCACCGCGCCGGGCCTGTCGGCCCAGGCTGTGGCCGGCGAGATCGAGGGCTTTCCGAAGGATACGATCCCGCCGCTGCACTACGGCAAGGGGGTCTATTTCCGGCTCAGCAGGCGGGCGCCGTTCGCGCGGCTGATCTATCCGCCGCCGATCCCGGGCGCGCTGGGCACCCACTATCGCCGCGACCTGGGCGGCCAGGCGGTGTTCGGCCCCGACCTGCACTATGTCGACGAGCTGGACTACAGCGTCGACCCGGCGCTGGGCGATGAGTTCTACGCCTATATCCGCAAGTTCTGGCCGGCGCTGCCGGACGGCGCCCTGGCGCCCGACTACGCCGGGATCCGGCCCAAGCTGCATGGCCCGGGCGAGCCGCAGCCGGACTTCCGCATCGACGGCCCGGAGGCGCACGGCCTGGCGGGCCTCGTCACGCTGTTCGGCATCGAGAGCCCGGGTCTGACCTCCTCGCTGGCGATCGGCGAAGAGGTCGCAGGCAGGCTGGGGATGTAGGCGTCTCAGGTTCGCCGCTCGGAGCGGGGCTTTCGCCCATCCTATGGTTCGTCATGGCCGGGCCGGCAGGTCCCGGCCATCCATAGACGCCGAGCTTTGTCGAGGATTTCCGGCGCGTATGGATCCCTGGCACGCATGCGCGACCGGGGATGACGAGCAGAGATCGGGTCGACACGATTGCCTCGCTGGAAGCAATCGGAATGCGTTAACCCTTCGGCGTGACCTTCAGCACCCGGCCGTTCTTGCTGTCGGTGGCGAGGTACAACGCCCCGTCGGGGCCGACGACGACGTCGCGGATGCGCTCGTTGAGGTCGGTCAGCAGCCGCTCCTCGCCGACCACCTTGCCGTCCTGCATGACCAGCCGCACCAGCGCCTTGCTGCCCAGGCCGCCGATCAGGATGCTGCCCTTCCAGGCCGGGAACAGGTCGGCCTCGTAGAAGGCCATGCCGGCCGGGGCGATCACCGGGTCCCAGTAATAGACCGGCTGCTCCATGCCGTCCTTGGCGGTCAGGCCGGCGCCGACCGGCTTGCCGGAATATTCCAGGCCATAGGTGATGGTCGGCCAGCCGTAGTCCTTGCCGGCCTGCGGCTGATTCAGCTCGTCGCCGCCGCGCGCGCCGTGCTCGACTTCCCACAGCTTGCCGGTCTTGGGATCGATCGCCGCCGACAGGATGTTGCGGTGGCCGTAGGACCAGATCTCCGGCTTCACCCCGGGCTTGCCCACGAACGGGTTGTCCTTCGGAATCGAGCCGTCGGAATTGATGCGGACCACCTTGCCCAGGGTGCCGTCCAGGCGCTGGGCCTGGGCGCGGCCCTCGAGGATCGAGCGCTCGCCGGTGGTGATGAACAGCGTGCCGTCGGGCGCGAACACCAGCCGCCCGCCATAGTGCTTGGTCGAGTTCAACGACGGGGTCTGGCGGAAGATGACCTGGACGTTCTCGATCCGGTCGCCGGTCAGCTTGCCGCGCGCGACGGCGGTGTTGTTGGTCCCGTCCCCGGCCGGCTGCGCGTAGCTCCAGTAGATCAGGCCGTTGTCTGCGAACTTCGGATCGACCGCCACGCCCAGCAGGCCGCCCTGGTCGGCGCCGACCACGGCGGGCAGGCCGATGATCGGCCCTGACAGCTTGCCGTCGGTTCCGAGGATCTGCAGTTGGCCGAGGTGCTTTTCGGTGATCAGCAGCCGGCCGTCCGGCAGGAAGGCCAGGCCCCATGGCATGTCCAGGCCCTCGGCCAGCGTCGTGACCTGCAGGGCGAGGTTCGACTTCACCTCCGGCGCGCGGGTCTGGCCGGCGAAGGCGGGCTTCTGGTCGGGCGCATTGGCGGGCTTGGCGGCGACCGGCGCGCCGGCCGCGCCGGACTGCGCCTGGCCTTCGGTTCCGCCGCAGGCGGCGACCAGGGCGGCGAGGGCGGTGGTGAGGACAAGACGGCGCATCGGAACTCCTGGGGTCAAGGGCGGCCGGCCACGGCGGCCAAGGCGTCGCTCGGCGCGGCGCCTTCGAGGTGGATCAGCGACCAGACCGCAAAGAACAACAACGGCCAGCGCCCGGACGCCTGCGTCGCAAAGGTGGCGCCCGCCTCCGGCCCCAGGATGCGCCGCACCGCCTCGACCTGGCCGATCCGCGCGGCGATCTCTGCGGCGCGCGGCGCGATCCAGGCGTCGACCGGCACGGTGAAGCCCTTCTTGCGGCCCCAGGGATCGGCGGCGGGGCAAGCCTGCTCCAGCCACTTGCGCAGCAGCCATTTGCCGTAACGGCCCTGGACCTTCATGCGGTCGGGCAGGGGGAAGGCGAAGTCGGCGACTTGGCGGTCCAGGAACGGCGTACGCCCCTCCAATCCATGCGCCATCAGGCAGCGGTCCAGTTTCAGCAACAGGTCGTTGGGCAGCCAGGTGGCGATGTCGGCCCACTGCGCCCGCTGCAGGCCCGAAAGGCCCTTCGGAGCCTGGGCCGCGGCGCGCCAGCGCTCGATCACGCCTTTGTCCGCGTGGCGCGGCTCGGCGGGGCGGCCGCCCAGCCAGGCCGGGCGCAGGGCGCGGCGATAGCGGCCATAGCCGCCGAACAGCTCGTCGCCGCCTTCACCGGTCAGCACCACGGTCAACGTGCCCTTGGCGGCCTCGGCCAGCTTGTAGGTCGGCAGGGTCGCGTAGTCGGCGGTCGGGTCGTCCATCGCCCAGGCGACCTGCGGCAGGATCCGCCAGAAGTCCTCCTCGCCGAAGCTGGTCTCGCGCCAGTCGAGGTTCAGCGCCGCGGCCACCCGCTCGGCCTGGGCCCGCTCGTCGCGGGCGCCGGGCGCGTCGAACCCGCAGGTGAAGGCGGTGACCGGGCGCGCGTTCAGCCGCGCCATGAGGGTGGCGATGGTCGCCGAGTCGATTCCCCCGGACAGGAACAGGCCGTAGGGCACGTCCGAGCGCTGGTGCACGCGCACGCTGTCTTCCAGCACCGCGTCGAGCCGCTTGATCAGGTCTGCTTCGTCGCCGCCCCGGGCCGGCGGCCGCGCGACGACGGCCGGGCGGACTTCGCGCGGGACGATCCTGCTGCCCACCACCTCGACGATTTCGCCCGGCGCCAGGCGGCGCAGGCCCTGGAAGATCGTCTCGCCGGTCAGGGTGTAGTTGAAGGCCAGAAGTTCGCGCGCCCGGTCCGGCGACAGCTCGGCGCCGATCATCCCTGCGGCCAGGAACGCGCGCGGCTCGGAGGCGAAGGCCACCGACCCCTCGTGTTCGAGCAGATAGAGCGGCTTGATGCCGAACGGGTCGCGCGCCAGCCAGGTGCGGCCGTCGTTCCCGACCAGGCAGAAGGCGTACATGCCCCTCAGTCGGTGGAAGGCGGCGGGGCCTTCCTGGGCGTAGATGTGCAGCAGCGGTTCGAAGTCCGAGCCGGTGCCCATTCGGCCCTCAAGGCCGAACTCCTGCGCCAGCTCGACATAATTATAGATCTCGCCGTTGCCGATGACCGTGCAGCCGGCGCCATGCAGCGGCTGCCAGCCGCCCTCCAGGTCGATGATCGACAGCCGCGCATGGGCCAGGGACCGGCCGCCGGCCTCCTCGACGAACACGCCATTCGGACCGCGATGGGTCAGGGCCTCGATCATCGGTCGGGCCGAGCCGTTCGCGCCGAGGATCCCGGCGATGCCGCACATCAGACGGCCCCGTAGTCGGCGAACAGCCGCCGCCATTGGGCGACCACCGCGGCGGGCGAGAAGTCGGCCTCAACCCGCTCCGAGCCGTTCTGGACCATGCGGATGCACAGCATCGGGTCGGCGATCATCCGGTTCACCGCCTCGGCCAGCGCTCCGGCGTCGTCGATCGGGACCAGCAGCCCGTCCTCCTCGTTGCGGATCAGCGCCGAGGGGCCCTGGCTGGCGGCGGCGACCACCGGCAGCCCATGCGCCCAGGACTGGATCACCACATTGCCCAGCGGCTCGTAGCGCGAGGGGAAGACGCAGATGTCGGCGGCCCGATAGAGCGCCGAGGGATCGTTGCGCCAACCCAGGAACCGAACCCGCGGCGCGACGCCCAGCGCCTCGGCCATGGCCCGCAGCTTGGCTTCCAGCGGCCCGGCGCCGGCGATCCAGAGATAGGCCTCGGGAATCTGGGCCAGGGCCTCCAGCGCCACGTCGTGGGCCTTGGCCTCGTGCAGCCGGCCCATGGCCAGCAGCAGAGGGACGTCCTCGGGGGTGCGCAGCTCGGCGCGATCAGCCGGCGCCGTGTCGGGCGGAGCTAGCGCGAAGTTGGGAATGTAGCGGACCTTGCCGGCCGGCCAGCCCTGGCTCACCACCCAGTCGGCGATGTCCTCGGTGTTGGCCACCAGCTCCTCGAAGCCCTTGTAGTACTTCAGGCTGTAATAGCCGCCGAGCCGGCCGATCCGCGCCCAGGGCCCAGGCGGGGTGTGCCGCGCGGCCCGGTTCATCCAGGCCAGGGCCAGCTTCACGTCATGGCGGCCGGCGAAGGCTTTCAGCTTCGGCCGCGTCAGCACGTCGATGGGGCCGCCGAACCCGAACACGCCGGTCGGCACGTTGAGGCGCTGCAGGGCCGCTTCGCGATTCGGATTGGCGCGGATAGCGGCGGCCTGCTTGACCCCGTCGTCGGCCAGGGCCGCGATCAGATCGAGGAAATAGGTCTCCGCGCCGCCTTCGCCGGCCGTTCCCAGAAGATGCAGGACGCTCATGCCGGGGCGACCCTAGTGTGGGCCGCGGCAAAACGGAATCCGCTTTTGGTCGACAGGTCGCATCCTACCCGCTTGAAGATGCGAAAAACCCAATCTATAACCCGCGCCTCGCCGAAAGGCCCGGCGGCTGGGTAGCTCAGATGGTTAGAGCGGTGGATTCATAACCCACAGGTCGGCGGTTCGATCCCGCCCCCCGCCACCACCCTTTTTACACGCTCGGTGGACGTCCTTAATTGTGAACCCGTGAGGCCGCGCAGGCCCGCTGCAGGTCGTAGCGCAGGTTGCGTCCGCGCAGGTCCGTGAGCGGCGTCGCGTAGCCCTCGTCGCGCAGCCGGCGGATGATCGCCGGGACATCGACATAGCGGCCGCTTTCGGCCAGCTCGTAGGCGCGCTCGACGGTCCGATGGCCGTCCTGGATGTGGTTCGGCGACACCTGCTGCTCCCTCCGATCCCGCATCTTTCGGCAGACTCAGCACAAGGGCCGAATGGCCGTCGGCCGCCAATCGGGTGAAACCCTGACGAGTGGGGAGGCTAGTGTCCGAAGGCCGCGCTAGTTCAGTAATCCACCCGGGTGCCGGGCGAGGCGTGCGGGGCTACACAGCCTGGGGTCGTGGCGTCCGTCACGGCCGAACCGGGCGGTTCAGCGTTCCTCCGGGGAGGTGAAGACTGGGCCGTCTTCGCAGCCGAGAAGGAGGACCGGCCATGCGCCCGTCCGGTATCGTGGTTTCGCTCGCCGTGGCGGCGGCGCTGACCTTGGCTCCCATGGCGTCGCACGCCCAGAACCTGGCGACCGGCCGCGATTGGCAGCGCTCCTCGCTCGAGGAGCGGCGGGCCTACCTGATCGGCATCTCCAATTCGATCTCGGTCGGGGCGCTCTACGATCAGAAGTCCGGCGCGGGCGATAGCTTCGCGCGGCGGGCCCAGCGCAGCCTGGCCAACGCGCAACTGGGGCCGACGGTCGACTTTCTCGACGCCCATTATCGCAGCAACCCGTCCGATCTCGACAAGCCGGTGATCTCGGTCCTCTGGTCCCAGGTCGCCAAACAGACAGCCTACTCGAAGTAGGAGAGCGGCATCATGAACACGATCATTCGCACTATCGTCGTTGTCGCCGCGACCCTGGCGATCAGCGCCTGCGCGACAGCCAAGGGCGCAGCGGTCGGGGCGGGCATCGGCGCTCTCGCCGGCGACGCCGGCAAGGGGGCCCAGATCGGGGCCACGGTCGGCGCCGTCGTCGACATCGTCGATTGATTTCGCCGCGACGCCGCCGAGCGTCTATCCGGCGGTCGCGGTCTCGGCGGCGATGGTCCGGATCGCCCGTTCGAACGCCGCGGCGGGCTGGCCGCCTGAAATCAGGTAGCGGTCGTTGACGATCACCGCCGGCACCGAGCTGATCCCGGCCTGATGCCAGTGGCGTTCGGCGGCGCGGACCTCGTCGGCGTAGCGCCCGCTGGCGAGCACCTCGCGCGCGGCGTCGGCGTCCAGGCCGGCGGCCTGGGCGGCGGCGACCAGCACCTCGTGATCGGCCGGGCTCTGGTTGTTCGTGAAATAGGCCTCGAACAGCGCACGCTTCAGCGCGTGCTGCCCGCCGACGATCCCGGCCCAGTGCAGCAGCCGGTGGGCGTCGAAGGTGTTGTAGATCCGGCTTTGCTCGTTGGTCTTCATGGCGAAGCCCGTCTCGGCCGCGCGGGCGTGGATGGCGGCACGGTTGGCGGCCGACTGCTGGGGCGTGGCGCCGTACTTCTGGCCGACGTGCTCGACGATGTTCTGTCCCTCCGGCGGCATGTCCGGATTGAGCTCGAAGGGATGGAAGGTGATCTGCGCCTGCACCAGGTCGCCGACCTTGCGCAGCGCCTCCTCCAGGCCGCCCAGCCCGACGATGCACCAGGGGCAGGAGACGTCGGAGACGAAGTCGATCTTCATGGGTTGGGTCATGGGGCTTGCCTGGGCCTGGACGAACAACGCCCGCGCCGGGGGGAAGGCGCGGGCGTTTCTCTGTGGACGCGAGTTCCGGCGGGGGAACCGGGGAGGAGGTGTCTCGCCGTCGAACAGGAGATTGGGATCGGTGGGGCGAAGTTCAATAGGCGCCTGTCGCTACTGCGTCATTTCGGCGACCCATCGGCTCAGGGCGGCCATCTCCTCACGTGAGCGCGAGATGTCCTGGCGGATCACCACGCAGGCCGACGGCTCGATGACTCCGGCCTTCATGTGAATTTCCAGCGCCGCGATCAGGGCCTCCTGCGCGGCTTCCACGCGCGAGACCGGATAGGTGTTGGACAATGCACTACTCCCGATTGCAACAACCTTGGCCTTAGGCAGGGAGGGGCGTCAACTGGCGACGGCTCGCTCGTTGTGAACGCCCACATTGCCCGCAGGGGGCCAGTGAGCGATGATCGCCGGCATGAAACGAGGGGCGATTGCGTTGAGGTCGTGGTTCTTGTTCGCCGTGCTGGCGGCGACGGCGGCAGGCTGTTCGCCGCGCGAGTTCAAGGACCGCGCCGGCGAAATCCAACTCTGGGCCCAGCGCGGCTTCGCCGAATCCCAGGCCGACTATGGCGACAGCTTCCCCACCAGCGGCGGGGGCGGGGGCGGGGTCTATCCCCGGCCGCAGACCGATCCGGCCGCGGAAAAGGCGGCGGCCGAGAAGGCCGCGGCGGACGCAGCCGCCGCCGCGCCGCCGCCGCAGCAGCGGTACGTGGTGATCATCCCCTGATCAGTCGGGGCGCTGGCTTTCCAGCTCGCGCAGCGCCTTGACGCCGTGTGCGTCGGTCGCATGCCAGAGGGCGGGCAGGAAGCGGCGCAGGCCGGTGCGCCAGCGCTTGCGGTAGCGCCAGCGCTCGCCGTCGGGGGCGATTTCCAGTTCGTAGGCCGCGGGCGCCTTGTCCATAATCGATCCTCACGCGCAACGTTCGGGCCGTTGCGAGCAGGATCGGCGCCATCGCGGCGCAGGGCTCAGCGGTCGTCGCGCAGATAGACGACGTTCGAGCGGGCCGCGCTCATCAGATGGCCGATCAGGAAGCCGGCCAGCGCGGCGGCGGCCAGGGCGACATAGGGGCGTTCGTGCACGAACACGTCGGCCTCTTCGGCGCGCTGCTTGGCCTGGACCTTCAGCTTGCCGTACTGGACCTCGGCCTCGCGGCGGGCCTTGCCGACCTTGTCCTCCATCACCGTGCGGGCGTCCCGCGCGAAGGTGGTGGCCGCCTCGGCCAGGGCGCCGGACGCCGCCACGGCGCTCTTCTGGGCGCGCTTGGCGGCGCGCTTGGTTTCGGCCCGCACGTCGCCGGCGGCGTCCTTGAAGGTGTCAGCCGCTTCGCGAACGGCCTCGCGGGCCTCGCCGCGGGTTCCATAGGCGTTGGTCATGGGTCCTCTCCGCTCTGTGGACGCGCCGCGCCCTGTTCTCCTGGGGGTGAGCCCTTGAAACGGGAGCGGAAAGCGAGGGTTCCGGTCGGCCTGGCGAAAAGGCGCCGCGGCGGCGCAGGCGTCACGGGGCGCAAAAATACTGGGCGCCTACATCAATCTGACATTGCGCTGCAGCAGAATAGGGGTACCTCGACTTTTGCAAGTGCACAGTTGCGTAGACCCTCGACGGGTCAAATTGAGGCAAGTCCGATGATCATGACGTCCCTTCGTGTTTTCCCGAGCCTGTTTATCGGTCGGCGGGAAGTCCTCCAGGCGGTCGAAAGCCCGGTGGTCTCGGAGAGCGAGGCGGGCTCGGTGTTCCTCTGCGGGGCGTGCGAAGAAGTGGTGATGACCGGCCGCGACAAGGCGCAGATGCGCGACGTCGTCGTGAAGTGCCGCTGCGGCGAGTACAACCAGCTCTAGATCGCGACGATCCAGCCGTCGGTCAGGCTGGCCGACGCCACGCCCACCAACACCAGCTGGGCGCCGCCGCTCAGGGCGACGACGGTGTCCGCGCCCACCTGGCTCACGGTCCAGGTCGCGCCTTCGCCGACCAGCACCCGGTCGCCTTCGGCGCGGTTGAAGTCCGTGACGCGATCGACGCCGGCCTCGGCCCAGGTGTGGAAGCTGTCGGCGCCGGCGCCGCCCGACAGGGTGTCGTCGCCGCGGTCGCCGGACATCCAGTCGTCGCCGGCCTCGCCGTACATGACGTCGTTGTGCTGGCCGCCGCGCATGACGTCGGCGCCGACGCCGCCGTACATCGTGTCGTCGCCCATGTTGCCATAGACGAGGTCGGCGCCGTTCTCGCCCAGCAGCAGGTCGTTGTGCTGGCCGCCGACGACCCAGTCGTCGCCGTCGCCGCCATAGGCGGTGTCGGCCCCCTGGTTGCCGTGGATGTCGTCGAAGCCGGCGCCGCCGACGATGTAGTCGTCGCCCGTCTCGCCGCGCAGGAAGTCCTGGCCGTCGCCGCCGCTCAGCTTGTCGTTCCCGGTTCCGCCATAGACGACGTCGTCGCCCGCGCCGCCGGTCAGGGCGTTGGCTGCGGCGTTGCCGGTGATGGTGTCGGCGGCGCTGCCGCCGATGGCGTTCTCAATGGTCGCGCCGACCGCGACCGCGACATTGCCGACCAGCCCGCCGACGTTCGAGAACGCACCCTCGCGCAGGTCGATCAGCTGGCGGACCGCAAAGCCCGAGAAGTCGAAGGTGTCGACGCCGCCGGCGTCCCAGGCCGCGAAGATCAGCTTCTGTCCTGAGGCGACTGCGTCGAACCACGGCCGTCCGGCGGTGGAGTTGAAGCCGTAGGTCGTGTCGCCCGTGCGGGTCGACATGTTCGCCCCGTACTCCAACTGGGCCGCGGCGATGTCGTCGAGCAGCGGCGATGCCGAATAGCGGCCGCCGAAATCGGCTCCGGTGTTTTTCTCGCCGAAGTAGCTCATCACCGTGAACTGGCGGGAGTCTTCATAGTAGAGCGCATCAGCGCCGTAGCTGGGCTCGCCCTCGGCGTCGTAGTCGGCCGGGTGGGCCAGTCCGATGGCATGGCCGATCTCATGGACCAGCACCATGCCGCCATAGTTGCCGGTGGTCGGATAGGTGTTGCTGCCCGAGGTCGAGTTCACCCACACGTCGCCCGACTGGGCGGCCGCGGCGCTCGAGCCCGGGTAATAGGCGAAGGCGGCGGCGTCGTCGGCCCCGCTCGAATAGTTGCCGAACAGGATGGTCGCAAAGTCGGAATAGGCCGCCTCGCTGCCGGTCGCGACCCCGACCCGCATGAAGTGGATGTTGGCCACGTCGCTCCAGCCGTGCAGGGCCAGCTCGGCCTGGGCGATCTGGGCGGCGTTGAAGCGCGAGAAGCCGGCGGTGTCGTCCGGCATGGTGGCCGGGGCGCTGGCGCGGAACGCATAGGTGATGGTGGCCGGGGCGCCCAATGCGCCCGACCAGCCCGGCTCGCCACGGATGATCTGGTTGGCCGCCTGCGCCACGGTGTAGCTCTGCTTGCCGTCGACCAGGCCGCCGCGGGCGTCTGCGTTGAGGAGGTGCTGCGGGGCGGAATCAAGCGACATGGGTAAGCTCCGAGCGCCTCTGACGGGCGCCTGCGGCAGGTCCGGCTACAGGTCGCCGTGATGCGTGTTCACTCCTAGCGCCGTGAACTTGCAAAACAATTTACGCAGGCGTCGCTGCGCCCCATTCGTTCCACCCGGCGAAGCGCGGAGTTCGCGGCAGGTACATCGTCTCCGAGCGCTCGATGCGGAAACCGGCGTCGGCGATCGCCCGCGTCACCGGCCGGGTCAGATGGCATCCGCCAGCCAGCCGCTTCCACAGCGGCTCGATCCGCCGCTGCCACTTGGCGACCTCCGGGTCCGGGGCCAGGCCATGCTCGCAGTACAGCAGCCGCCCGCCGGTCTTCAGCACCCGGCGCGCCTGAGCCAGGGCGGCGGCCGGCGTGTGCACCGAGCAGAGCGTGAACGTGCAGACGACGGTGTCGAACGCTCCGTCGTCGAAGGGCAGCGCCTCGGCCGTTCCGTCGGCGATCGTCACCTTCAGCCGCGGATCGCGGGGCGCGGCCATGGCCTGGGCGCGCAGTTCGGCCGCGGGGTCGACGCCGGCGACGCTGGCGACCTTGGCCGCGTCGTAGAGCGCCAGGTTCAATCCCATGCCGACGCCCAGCTCCAGCACCTTGCCTTCCGCCAGCGGCACGATCTTCGCGCGCTGCTTCATCATCGGCGGAGAGGCGCACGCGCAGGTCAGCAGCTTGGGCAGGATGCGGCGTTCGTAGAAATTGGCCATGCGCCGACGATGACCCCAGTCGGCGGGCGCGCCTAGCCCTTACGCCGCGGCAGCATCGCCGCTTGAGCCGCCGAGGTTCTCCTGCAGGGTGCGCAGCAGGTGCTCCGGCTTCATCGGCTTTTCGACCACCCCGTTCATCCCGGCCTTCAGATAGCCGGCGGCGTCCTCTGGATCGGCGTTGGCGGTCAGGGCGATGATCGGCACGCGGCCGGGGGCGCCGGGCAGGGCGCGGATCTCGCGCGTGGCGGTCACCCCGTCCATGCGCGGCATCTTGATGTCCATCAGGATCAGGTCGAAGCGCCCGGTGCGGGCGGCCTCGACGGCCTCGACCCCGTCGGTGGCCGATTCCGAGGTGCAGTCGAACATCTCGCAGAGCGTTTCGGCGACCATCCGGTTGGTGGCGTTGTCGTCGACCACCAGGATGTGGGCGGCGCGCTCGGTCTGGCCCAGGGTTTCCTCGGGCGGGACCTCTTCGTAGGCGGTCGGCACCGCGACTTCGAAGACCAGGGTCTCGCCCGTCCCGACATTGGCCTCGGCCCGAACCTGGCCGTTCATGGCGTCGACGATCTGGCGGCTGAGCGCCACGCCCAGCGCGGTCTCCAGCCCGAACAGCGCCTCGATTTCCCTCAGGTCCAGCGCCCGGTCGCCCATCACCCGGTCGGCGGCGCCGCGGATGCGGCCTTCCAGTCGGGTTGAGTCGCCATCGGCCACGGCCCTCAGCGTCGCCTCGACCGCGCCGCGGCGGACGCCGGCCAGCGCTTGAGCGATGAAGGCGTCGAAGATCTGGTTGATGCGCCCGCTGTCGACCATGACCAGGGCGTCAGGGTCGCCGTCATAGGAGACCAGCAGGGTGACGCCGCCGTCAGTGGCGCGTTCTTCCCAGCGGGCCTGGACGTCGTCGGCCAGTTCCGCGGCGCGCCGCGGCTGCAGGTCGAACGACAGCCCGTCGGCGGCGGCGGCCTTCAGATCGGATGACGACACCAGGATCTGGCGCACCGCGCGGGCGGCCTCGGCGACGCCGGCCACGCAGGCCTGCGCATCGGCGCCCATCGGTTGCCGGGCAAGGCGTTCGGCGAGAGCCAGAACGCCCTCCATCTGCTGATGGATTTCGCTCGTGACGCGCTCGTAGAAGAACTCGGGCAGAGACATGAACGCCAGGGTCCAAAGGGAACTTATGCTCAGCATGGGCCTAAGCGCTTGCGGAGACGTTAAATTCCACCCAGGGTTAGCGTAAATTGACGCTATGTCGAAATGGTGCGTCGGGTTCCCGACAGCAGAAAGGGCGGCGGGATTTCTCCCGCCGCCCTTCTCCGTTCCAGGTCTGGTCCGCCTTTAGAAGCGGTACTGCAGCTCGACCCCGTAGGTGCGCGGCTGGATCAGGCCGCGGGTGATCGCGGTGCTGGTCTGGCGCAGATAGGTGTTGCCGCCGACCACCAGGCCCGTGTTCGGATTGGCGAACACCGCCGTCGGGTTGGTCGAGGACGTCGAGGTGAAGCCCTCTTCGTCGGTCACGTTCTTCACGTAGCCGATGAGCGAGTAGCGGTCCTGGGCGTCCTTCCACAGCACCCGCAGGTCGCCGGTGCCATAGGACGGCACGGCGAAGTCGGGGTTGTCGAAGGGCTGGTAGGTGGTCTCGTCGGTCCAGGTGTAGCTGCCCGACAGGATCAGCGAGCCCGGCTCGAAGTCGAAGGTGTAGTTGGCGTTCAGCGCGAACTTGTTTTCCGGCGACTGGTAGATCTTCGATCCGGCCAGGTCTTGGAACACCAGCAGCACGCCGTTGGTCGTCGCGGTGCCGCCCGACGGACGAGCCGTCGACTTCAGGGCGCTCGGATCGGCCGGGTCGTAGAAGCAGCAGCCCTTGGTGATCTCGGTGTGCAGGTAGCCGTACGAGGCCGAGATCTGCAGCGGCTCGATCGGCTGCCACATGGCTTCCAGTTCCAGGCCGTAGGCTTCGGCGTCGACGTTGACGAAGTTGTTCGACGAGGCGGTGCCGGCCGCGTTCAGCTGCGACAGGTTCAGCTGCAGGCCTTCGAAGTCGTTGTAGAAGGCCGAGGCGTTGAGGATCAGGCGTCCGCCGATGGTCTGCTTCAGGCCGACCTCGTAGGCGTTGACGGTCTCTTCGTCGGCGGTCGGCTTCGGCGCCAGGGTGCCGAGCAGGAAGCCGCCCGACTTATAGCCGCGGCTGTACTTGGCGTAGACCAGGGTGTCGTCGTTCGGCGTCCAGTCGAGGTTCAGGGTGCCGGTGACCGCCGACCAGCTGTCCGACAGGTTGCGGTAGTTCTGAACGCCGGGGCGGTTCGGATCCATGTCGCTGGAGACGTCCACGGCCGCGCCGCCGAAGGCGCTGGTCGGGTTGAACAGCACCAGCCGCTGGGACTCGTAGCCGTCCTTCTCGTCCTTGGTGTAGCGCAGGCCGCCGGTCAGCGCCCACTGGTCGTTGAATTCATAGGTCGCCTGGCCGAACACGGCCCAGGCCTTGGATTCCAGCTCGGCGTAGTTGTCGGCGAAGTTGCGCGACGGGTTGGCCGCCTGCTGGCCGGCGCCGGAGACCCCGGCGGGGCCGCCGTTGACCGAGCCGTAGTGGAACAGCGGCGTGGCGAGCTGGGCTTGCAGCGGGCTCGCGAGCTGAATGCGCTGCTTGTACTCTTCCTTGTACTGGTAGAGGCCGACGATCCAGTTCAGCGGGCCTTCGCCGTTCGACGACAGGTTGATTTCGTTCGAGAAGTACCGCTTGTGCTCGTTGAAGTCCGTCGTGTGGTCGCTGAACACCGGCACGCCGTTCATCAGGTACGACGTCGTGCGGTTGGTCGAGTCGTAGTCGCCGCCGGTCTGGTAGTTATATTTCTGGAAGCCGCCGATGTACTTCAGGCTCGCCCAGCCCAGATCGTAGGTGATCGAGGTCGTGAACAGGTTGTTGCCGCGCAGCTGGCCATAGCCGTCACGGTTGGTCGATTGCTTGTACGGATCGGCGACGCCCGGATTGGGGGTGGTCATGCCGTATTGCGGGTTCGGGACCAGGCCGCCGATCGGCTGGAAGAAGCGGGTGGTGTCGTAGGGGGTGATCAGGTTGGCGAGGCGGTCGCCGACGCCGGTGGAGTCGTCCCAGTTCGAACGCGAGTAGCGGAGCCAGACGTCCAGGTTGTCGCCCAGCTCGGCCTCGGCCTGGATCTCGAAATAGGTGCGCTTGATGGTGGCGCCGTCGTTGGCCCCGCCGACGTTCTCGATGAAGCCGTCGCGCTGCCAGTCCTGGCTGCCGCCGATCTTGAAGCGCAGGTTGTCGGCCACCGGGATGGAGACGACGCCCTCGATCTTCGTGCGGTCGAAGTTGCCGTAACCGGCGCGGATCTCGCCGCCGAACTCATGCGACGGACGCTTGGAGATGGTGTTCAGCGCCCCGCCCATGGCGTTGCGGCCGTACAGCGTGCCTTGCGGGCCGCGCAGGATTTCCGTCCGCTCGACGAACAGCGAGCTCTTGAACAGCTCCGAGGACGAGGCCGAATAGAAACCGTCGGTGTAGGCGGCCACGCCCGGATCGTTGCCGATATAGAAGGTGTTGCGGCCGGCGCCGCGCAGCGACACGCGGTCGGTGCCCGAATAGTTCATGCCGGGCGTGAAGTTCACGAAGTCCTGGATGCCGGTCATGCCGCGCACGTCGCGCTGCTCGGAGGTGTAGGCCGAGACGGCCACCGGCACGTCCTGCAGCGCCTGCTCGCGCTTCTCGGCGGTGACGACCAGTTCTTCGATCTGGAAAGCGTCCTGCGCGAAGGCCGGCGCCGAAATTGCCGAAAGTGTCAGAACTGACGCGCTCAGGGCCAGCAGGGTCCGCAGACGCGGGGCGTTGGTAGCCATCAAGTATCCTCCCTGGGCGGAGGGGCCTGGAGCGCCCTCTTCGTTTCCGCCCGCATGATGTGCGTGGTCCGGCGCGGGGAGGCGCCAGGCTCGGAAACCTCCGCCCGGCTGACGTGGCCGTCAATGTGAACCGCGATAACCGAACGCAATTCATCGGCGCTTTCGAAATTCTGTGGCCGAAATACCACGCTTTCAAATCGCGCGTACAAAAATGACCGACGTTCTTCGAGGGTTTATGAATCAAAGGAAAACAAGGGGCGTGAGCGCATCCGGGCGCGTGGACGCCGTACCCGAAACGCAAACTGGCGTTCACATTCTGCTGTCACGCCAAAGAAAAAGGCCGCCGTCCCGGGGGCGGCGGCCAAGGCCTTGCGGCTGGGTAAATCAGGTCGTCAGAAGCGCTTCTGCAGCGACACGCCGTAGGTGCGCGGCTCGGTGTAGAAGGCGTTGCGGAACAGGCCCGAGGAGTCGTCGGTCAGGTAGAAGTCGGTGATCGCCTCCTCGTCGGTGGCGTTCTTGACATAGGCGCCGACCTCCCAGCCGTTGACCGGGTTGCTCAGCGTCAGGGTCAGGTTGACGTTCTGCCAGTCGTCGATCCGGTCCGGCTCGGTGTTGTAGATCCGGGCGAAGGTCTCGGTCTGCTTGTAGTAGTCGCCGCGCGCGGTCAGCGACCAGTCGTTGCCGAATTCCCAGGTGTACTGGGCGCCCAGCGAGAGGGTCCAGTGCGGGGCGTTCGGCAGTTCCTTGCCCTCGAGCGACATCGGGACGCCGTCGCTGACCAGGCCGCCGAAGGCGTTGGTGCCCACCGCCAGCGCGCCGCTGCCGATGTTGGTGCCCGCGCCGGCGGTCGAGACCGGGGTGCAGACGCCGAGCAGGGCGAACGGGTTGTTGGTGGCGTTCGAGACGCTCAGCGCCGTCTGGGCCGCGGCCATGTTGACCACGCAGTTTGACGCCGCGCTCGACTTCACCAGCACCAGGTTCGGATTGCCGCCGGTGCGGTTGAAGGTGTCGATCGAGGAGCCCGAGCTGATCTCGGTGTCGAGCCAGCCGATCTGCGCGTTGAGGCGCAGGCCCTGCAGCGGCTGCCAGACGGTCTCCAGCTCGACGCCCTTGATCTTGGCGTCGATGTTTTCGTTGGTCGAGGCGCGGTTGACGATCTTGGAGACCTGGTAGCCCTGGTAGTCGTAGTAGAAGCCGGTCAGGTTCAGGGTCATCGTGCCGTTCAGCACCGTGTTCTTGGTGCCGATTTCGTAGGCGTTGATGAACTCCGGATCGAAGGTCGGCGGGCCGCAGATCACGCCCTGGCCGCCGCTGCAGGGGGAATTCAGGCCCCCGGCCTTATAGCCGCGCGAGAAGAAGGCGTAGATCAGGGTGTCGTCGGTGAAGTCGAGGTCCGGCTTCCAGTCGAAGCCGATCCGGCCGGTGGTCTCCTTGAACTCGACGTGCAGGATGTCGGGCGTGCCCGGGATCGGACCGGCGATGCCGACGCCCGGAATGCCCAGGTTGACCTGGTGGTTCTCGACCTCCTTGTCGTCGACCGTGTAGCGCAGGCCGCCGGTGAACTTCAGGGTGTCGGTCGCCTGCCAGTAGAGCTCGCCGAAGAAGGCGTGCGAGCGCAGGTCGTAGGGGCCGTAGGCGTCGTAGTAGTTGCGGCCGACGCGGTTCGGCTCGTAGTTCGGGTCGACAGAGACGCAAGGCGCCGCGCCGATGCAGTTCGGGTTGCCGGTGCTGAACAGGTTGTTGATCTGGTAGAAGCCGGTCCCGGTGTTGAACATCACGTAGGCTCAGGACTCATAGCCAGAAGAGCACGGTAGCGGCGAGGGCGATGGCGGACAGGAAGACGGTCGGGCATCGATCGTAGCGGGTGGCGACGCGACGCCAGTCCTTGAGCCGGCCGAACATGA